>NZ_AP026671.1:635300-1270600 GCF_027946175.1 Nitratiruptor tergarcus DSM 16512 | reverse complement strand
TACTGGAGCACAAAAGAGTGAAGATCTCTCTCAAATAATTGCATGGATCCGAGAGACTACCGAAACTCCAGTCTATATAGGGTTTGGCGTGAATGAAAAGACAGCAAAAGAGAAAGCAAAAGATGTAGACGGGGTTATTGTTGGAAGTGCTTTTGTAAAAATTTTACTAGATGAAGCCTTGACAAATAGCCAAAAAATTGCTAAAATAGCCGAGCTTTCAGGAAAGATTAAGGAATTAATCAACTCCTAGGCTGGTTGCCCCATAGTATGGGGGTGACATGGCTTCGACGGGAGCAGTCGGTCATAGGCTGCGTGCCGGCTTGAGGAACGCCGTAAAAACTCCTCAAAAAAATAGACGCAAACAATACAGATTACAGACCGGCTTACGCAGTAGCTGCGTAAGTTAAGAAACTTACGGTCCCTCGCACCTATCCCTGCCCTCTGGGATAGGATTTTGTGGGGTCACATGCAAGAGGGCTTGGATAAGCGGTTGCCTAGCCGCTTATCGACACTTTGAGGCTGGACTACTGCAGGTTTCGGGCGCTGAGCCTGTAGTAGTCGAGATCAATCAGCGCTGCTACGCACGTAGAGGCCTATGGTCGGTTGTTTCCGGACTCGGGTTCGATTCCCGACACCTCCACCAGAATGTATCGAATCTACACATACTATCCAAATCTCCCTTCATTAACATACTTTTAACAAAATTTTTGCTATTATTTACTTCAAGGAAGTGTAACTCTTTTGAGTCGCTACTTCTGTAATGGTGCTGCAGATTTTGGTGTTGGGTTGCTTCCCAATGCCAAATCTCACTATTTGTCTCTCTTATAACTCTCCACTAACAGTTATATAGTTATAATCTTGTATACCCTACCAAAGAAGGATCTTCCATGAGACATTTATGGTTACTGTTTGTGCTGGTTTTTTCGCTATTTGCTGAATTTCATCCTTTAAGTTTACAATATAGGAGTTTTAATCTTTCTGGGAAATTCAAATATTTTGCTTTTTATCCCGAAACTTCTCAAAATAGTGCCTATAACTGGGTTTATGAGACACCCAGAGGAAACTGCTATAGATTGCATGGTGTAACGCCAAGCCGAACTAATGTTTTTGGCTGGAAAAAGATAAATCTCTCTTGCGATACTCCACCAGTGTGGCTTTTTTACTACATTGGAGATCTTGATAATGATGGGGATACGCGGTTTGATTTTATTGCTATTTCTGCAGACACAAAAAACAAGAGAGTATATAGATTGCTTCCAGTGGAGCCAGGAGACTTTTTTCGCTATGAAGATTTAGGATTTTTTAATTACACGCTTTTACCAAACTCGATAAGTTTCTCTCAAGGCTTTATTAAATATTTGGGATTAAAACGCAATCACGAATATAGAAATCTGCCAAAGTTTCAGGTATTTACTCACTACCAAGAGGCAAAAGATGCAGGGTTTGATTATCCTATCGATTTTACAAGTTACAAGCTGCTTTTGTATAAAATAGTGCAAACAAGCGGTTCAAATCGCATTATTTTTAAGGATCCACAATTTTTTGGTGGTGTGATAAAGATCCCAGTAAAAATTATACGACCAGAGATTGGCACTGCCGACATGGCATATTACATAGCTGCTTTTGCAGTGAGTAAAGATACACAAAAAGTGGTCTTTGATTATGGCAACAGAGAAGATGTAGCTTTACTGCAGCAAATAACTTCTTGTGATGATGAACCGCAAGCACCAGTATGTGGGTTGAAGCAGATTGAATGCATTACAACACCTTGTGAACCGCTACAACAGACATATCCCAACTACTGTGTACTCAAAGCAGATTCACAGGCTCGCTTTTTGCATAGTGGATCATGTGAAAATATCAAAGAGACAAACAGAACAAAACTTGCAACATCTATCTATCAATTTGGCATGCATCTAACACAAAAGCTTTACGATGGGCAAAATCTTTTTATCTCTCCTTTTAGTATTGTAGGGGTGTTGGATATGCTCTACTTTGGAGCTCATGATGAGAGTCGCACGCAAATAAGAAAAGCTTTAGACTATCCATCAAATCTTGCCATTGGCGATTCGTATGAAGAGCTGCAAAAGCAGCTGCAGGTTCGTGATGCTACACTGGCTGTTGCAAATGCTGCATGGGTAGAGCAAAAATTTCATCTTTATAAAAGTTATCGCTATTTGATAGAGGATCTCTTTGATGCTTCCATTTATAGTGCAAACTTTTTAGAAAAAAGCGAAGAGGTACGCCAAGAGATAAATAGTTGGGTTGAAGAGAAGACGCATGAGAAGATCAAAGACCTCTTACCACAAGGATCAGTACAACAAGATACAAGAATGGTGCTTGTCAATGCCCTTTATTTTTATGGCAAATGGCAAAAGGAGTTCAATAAAACAAAAACAGAAAAAGAGCCTTTTTATGTTGCATCGCAAGAGAGTATCCAAGTGGATATGATGAATATGGAGGGTGATTTTAATGTTAGTGAAATGGATGGATTTCGTGCGCTAGAGTTGCCCTATAAAAATGCAGAGCTGAGCATGTGGCTCTTTTTGCCAAATGAAGATTTTAATATACAAGGACTTTTAGAAAATCTCTCCAAAACATCTATGCAGCAAATTAATAGTACAAAAAGAGAGATGTTTGATGTACTGTTTAAAATGCCAAAATTTAAACTCACTTGGGGGACAAAAAATATTGTTGAAGAGTTGCAAGCATTGGGTATTGTAGATATTTTTGATCCTGTACGTGCTGACCTCTCTTTACTTGGCAAGCCTATCAATCCAAATGCAAATCTTTTTGTAAGTGGTATCTTTCACAAAACTTTCATTGAAGTAACAGAAGAGGGAAGTGAAGCCGCAGCAGCCACAGCCACTACTATAGTAGAGACATCAGCGCAGATACCACCTGTTTATACTTTCTATTGCGACAAACCTTTTGTTTTTATGATTGTGCACAATAAAACCCTTACACCTCTTTTTATGGGTGTAGTGAGCAGGCCTTAGGCCTGTTTCCACACAAGCTGCAGATTAATTTTGATTTCGTTTTTACGTGGTTTGATGTAGAACTCTTTGAGTGAATAGTTTTGCAGCGTATATTTTTCTTCAAGCTTATCTAGTTCTTTTTCAAGTTCTTCTTGAAGCGTTCCTATCTCCTCTTCTAGATCTTTTATACGCTTTTCTACTATCTTTATGTCATCATACTCACTGTATGCCCGTTTTGCTTTAGAGAGTGTTGAGCCAGCTTTAGAGATGGTTGAACTTTTTACTCTTTTGCGCCCAAAGAGAGAATCAAGCAGTGTCATTCCAAGGGATATGATAGTATCTGTTGTTTTGCTTTTTGCCTCCTCTTTCTCTTTTTGCAGTTTCTCATAGAGGCGATCAAGCTTTTGATGGAGGCGTTTGAGTTTACTATCGTAGCGTTTTTGGATCTTTTCTCTCTTGCTCTTGTAAATCGCGTAAAAGTGCTCTTGCTCTTGCTTGGAAATCTTCAAGAGATTCATCCAGATGTGATTCGATACCAAGTTTGGGTATTTTGTAAAGAGTAAGGCGTTTTTTGAGATAGAGCTCATCGCGCAATCTTTTTTTAAGAGCTGTCCACCCACTTTTTTGTAAAAGTTCTGATGGAAGATCTGCATACATAGCATTTGATGGAGCTTGTGTGCTCAACTCTTTTGCATCACATGGCTCTGTATCTGCAAGGCTGATATTTTCTGCCTCAAACTCATAGCAAAGCTCTTGAGTAAAATCTATACCTCTTGGGGCACTATAGTAGTGCAGTGTTGCTTGTGTACGTATAAAGGGTAAAAAGTTAAAAGATGCTACACCTGGATTGTAGATCTCAAAGAGTTGTGTAACTCCTTGAGGTACTAAGGCTTTGAGAGAGAGAGAAGGGGTATGAGTGATTTTTTGTTTTTGCTGTTGTGTGGTTCTGTCTGTTTGCTTTTTTTTAGGAGCCATCAGTTTTGCCACTTCCTCTTTACTCAGTGGTCCTTTGAGGTAACTGAGCACCCATCTAGTTTTGAATATCTCAAGATTTTCTTTGTGGATACTGCGCAGCAAGAATGTGCGTTTTGGAAGATTGGATAAAATCTTTTCTATGGTCTGCTTATCGAGTGCATCAGGACTATTTTTTAAAAGTCCATCAATGACGCGGGCAATATCCTGTTTTGTTTGCAATCTTCCCAAAAACCATGTACCGATATTTGCCAAACCCTTGTAGTCGATATCTACTGGGTTTTGAGTAGAGAGCACTGCTCCTATACCAAAAGCACGTGCCTGCTTGAGAAGAAGCAGCATCGGCTCTTTGGATGGAGGATTTGCATTTGGAGGGAAATAGCCAAAAATCTCATCCATATAGAGAAGCGCTCGAAGGGTAGATGTTCCACTTTGCGTGCGCATCCAGGATATGAGTTTATTGAGCAAGAAAGTGACAAAAAACATACGTTCATTGTCATTGAGGTGGGAAATATACATAATGCTCAGACGCGGTTTTCCCTCATCAGTGTAGAGGAGTTTTGCAATATCTAGAGGCTCTCCCACTATCCAGTTGCTAAAAGAAGGGCTAGAGATGAGATTGTTGAGCTGTAAAGCCAATTGCGTGCGCTCCCTTACTGGATAAAATCCCTCGAGAGGTAAGACTCCTATCTTTTTAAAAGGGGGATTAATGATATTGGCGATAAGCTCTTCAAGAGTTATACTTGCCCCTTTTTTCCAGTAAAAATCGAGAATATTGCATAGAAGTATGAATTCATTTGAAGCTTTTTCTTGATTTTTGCCAAGGAGTGCAAGGAGTGAGCTGGCACTTGATGAGAGGAGATAGCTATAGCTATCGATATCATCACGTATCTCTTTGCTTGGTGCATCAAAAGAGGAGAGAATTGAGAGTTGTACACCTGCGCTGCTGCCCGGCGTATATATTGTAAAGTCGGCAGCATTTTTCAGTCGCTTTATGCGCGATGCGTCTTGGTAAAAGCTCTCTATCCCCTCTTTCCACATAGAAGAAATTTTTGCAGCATACTCTTCGATGCTAAGACCGCTTTTTTGTGCCTCAAGTGGATCTACCCATGGCGCAAACTCTTTAGCAGAGAGGTTCTTAAAAGTTAAGAGCAGATTGCCCATATCACCTTTTGGATCTATAATGAGAGCTGGGATCTTATCGATTGCAGCCTCTTCAAGGAGCCCGATACCAAGACCGGTTTTGCCGCTACCTGTCATGCCGATGATAGCGGCGTGGGTGGTAAAATCTTTGCTTTTTATGAGCTCTAATAGTCCTGTCTCTTCCCCTTTTTGATCTACTTGCTTACCAAGGTAAAAAAGACCTAGTTTTTCAAAAAGCTCTTGCATTAGATATAGAGGGACTCTTTATTAAATTTTTTCACAAGAAAGTAGTAAAAAAGTGCACGATACTTATTGCGATTAGAGCTTCCCATTTTTTCACAAACCTCTTTGATAGCCTTATCAAGCTCTTCATCACTTTTATCAAGACCTAGTTTCATTTTAAGAAAATTTTTGCGTACTCGTTCAAGTTCACTCTCGCTTGAGCAAGAGACTATTTCAGAATCTTTTTTATAGATTGAAGGGCCAAGACTTCTTGTTATCTTTTCAAGAAGCTCTTCATCAAAATTTGGCTCGATCTCTTTCATCTTCTCTTTATAAAGAGCTATCTTTTCTTCAAGCTTATTCATCTGCGCTCCTTTCGCTAATTTTAATTAATTATACTTTTACGAATCTTTTTTGAAGCTTAAAATATGCTAAAATTGTAAAATGAATAACTTAAAAGATCTCACTATCTGTCCTCGATGTCAAACGCTCCATAAGAAGCTGCCATTAAGCAAAAAAGAAGAGGCACACTGTGCAAACTGCAATGCAAGACTTTATAAAAATTATACAGATCTTCCCCAAAGAGCTTTAGCATTGAGTTTAGCTGCACTTATCTTTTTTACTATTGCCTCTACTTTTCCTATTGTCCAGATCGATTTTGCAGGGAGTTTTTCTTCTGTTAATCTTTTAGATGCTATTTGGCAACTGCTCCATGAAGGATACATTTTTATGGCACTTTTTGCTTTTTTAGTGCTTTTTCTCTTTCCTTTGCTGCTTATGGGAACTCTATTTATATTTTCATTATTATTAGTGATGAAAAAAAGAGTTTTTGCTAAATGGGTTTTGCAGTTTATGACGCTATTGAGCCGTTGGAGTATGCTCGATATCTTCTTTGTCTCTATTCTCGTTGCTATGGTAAAAATCTATGAGTATGCACATATCCATTTTGGACTGGCTTTTTGGGCAATGGCGTTTTTTGTACTGCTTGAGATTTATCTGACGCGCTACATAAAAATTGAGCAGTACTGGGATTTATGGGAAGAGGTATGAAATATATTCGTTGCCCTTTTTGTGGTGCTGTGAATGAAGATGTGCCAAAATGTAGAAGGTGTGATCAAACTATTTTTTTACAGCGCAAAGCTTCGCTCCAGAAAGCTTTGGCACTGCTCATTGCAGCAATTGCATTTTATATTCCAGCAAATATCTATCCAATTTTGCAAACAAGTAAGTTTTCCAATACCTATGGGAGCACTATTATTGAAGGTGTGATACAGATGTTTCAAGCAGGTGATTATCCAGTAGCTCTCATAATACTTGTAGCATCGGTAATAATTCCTCTTACTAAATTTATCGTGCTTTTTTATATCATTTATGCGCTATGGAAGGCTGATTGCAAAAGCGTGCGCCAAAAGATTTTTCTCTATCATCTCATTGAAATTACAGGGCCTTGGTCATTGATAGATGTATTTGTGGTTATTATTTTGGTTGCTTTGATACATTTTAAGAATATAGCTATAATACCAGGAGTTGGGGCTACATCTTTTGCGATAATGGTAGTGTTGACGATACTCAGTGCCTCATCAATTGATGAGAGGCTTATTGGAGAGGAATGTGAAAAAAGATGAAATTGTTGAAGTAAAAATT
Source organism: Nitratiruptor tergarcus DSM 16512 (assembly GCF_027946175.1). NCBI lineage: Bacteria > Pseudomonadati > Campylobacterota > Epsilonproteobacteria > Nautiliales > Nitratiruptoraceae > Nitratiruptor > Nitratiruptor tergarcus. Next base: position 1,263,641 of record NZ_AP026671.1, on the reverse strand, counting down.
AAAAAAAGTGAAATCAATTTTGTTGTATGGATCATTCCTGTCATAGCTCTCCTTATTGGTGGGTGGATGATCTATCGCTACTATGCTAAGCTTGGTCCTGAGGTCGTGATATATTTTAAAAATAGTGGGGGATTGGAACCAAAGCAGTCTTTTGTGAAGTTTCGCGATGTAAAAGTGGGAGTAGTTGAGAGGATTGAGATTCTCAAACAAAAAGAGGGAGTGGCAGTATATGCCCGTATGAATAAAGATGTTACTCCTTTTTTGAATGAGAAGGCGCGATTTTGGATAGTAAAACCAGAGATTGCCATTGGAAAAGTACGGGGACTGGATGCTTTAGTGAGTGGCTCTTACATCCAGATGGCGAGTGAGGTTGGAGGAAAAAAGAAGGTGGAATTTCAAGGTTTGGATGAAGCTCCTCTAGATATTATCTTGCAAGAGGGACGTAACTTTTGGCTCAAATCCTCATCTTCATATACACTGACTCCTGGACTTCCTGTCTATTTTAAAGATCTTGAAGTAGGAAGTATTAAAAAAGTAGAGCTTGATAAGAGTGGAGAGTTTGTCAATATCTATATTTTTGTTAAAAAGCCGTATGATAGCTATATCAACTCCTCTACAAAATTTTGGAATATCAGAGGTGTCGATATCAATCTTGCTGCCAATGGTATCAATCTTAATATTGGTACTCTATCACAACTGCTCATTGGAGGGGTGGAGTTTTTTACTCCTGTTGCCAAGCTGCATGAAAAGATAGATTTGCATCATCCTTTATGGCTCTATCCAAGTAAAGAGAGCGCACTCCATAAGAAGTTAGGAGTCTCTCAAACTGATTATCGCAATTTTCTTCTGCGTTTTAACAAAGGGGTAGGTTATTTGCAAAAAGGTGCTCCTGTAAAATTTAAGGGCTTTGAAATAGGGAGCGTTAAAGATATAAAGGCTTCTGTGAAGGGAGGAGAGATAGATTCAGAAGTCATAGCCTCTATCGATGTAGCAGCATTTAAAAAGACTTCCAAAGAAGGCATTGGACCTTTTGAAGAGGCTGTCAAAAATGGTCTTAAAGCAAGACTGGAACAATCAAATATTTTAACAAAAACGCTTTTCGTTAATCTCGTATTCGATAAAAAGCCAGGTGCTTTGCATCAGATAGACACAAATCTCTATCTCTTACCTACTTTGCCTGTAGAGCAAAATAGTCTCATAGTGCAGATTCAATCTCTACTTACAAAACTTGAAAAACTCCCAATAGAGCATAGTATAAATGCATTTTCAAATCTTTTAGAAAAAAATAGTGAGCCTCTTCGTCAGACTCTTCTCTCTTTGCGTAAAAGTTCTGATGCAGTGACAAAACTGTTAGATGCAAATGAAACCAAAGCGTTGCCAAAAGAGCTTCACACACTTCTTAAAGATTTACAACATACACTTAAATCGTATGAAACCCTAGCAAAAAGCTACTCCAATAACTCCTTATTTAAAAAGCAGCTTACAAAAACTCTTGAAGATATTGATAGAGCTAGTAAGGCGCTGCGTAAGGTACTACTGAAATTAGATAAAAAACCAAATGCTTTGATTTTTGGAGATTAGATGCGTTTTGTATGGCTTATTGCATTTTTAATGATAGGATGTGCGCAAAAAGTCTACCATCAGCCATATTTTGAAACAACTGCACATTATCATACTAAAATTTTTATTGGCGTAGCAGATGTGGAACTACCAGATTATCTTCTTATTGATAAAATTTTAGTGCGGGAAGAGAGTGAGAGATTTATTGATTTTGCGTTAGCTGGCGAGCCAGATGAACTTTTAACTAAGAGACTTATTGCATATCTGCACAGTTACTTAGGAAATGAGAATGTATTGCACTACCCTTGGGAAGGGGATAAGGTACCACGTTGTATTGTCAAATTACATGTAGATGCGATCTATATACATGCAAATCATCTCGTCATTGAGGGATACTATTTTGATAAAAAATTTGTAGTAAAAAAAGATCTCCAAGAAAATATCCAGCAGACTTTTGATAGCGCATTGCAAAACCTCTATGCGATGGTGGCAAAAGATGTTGCAAAGCGATGTCTGCATAAAAAAATAGATGCAAATTAGAGTGGTAAATAGATTTTGTCAAGTAGCTCTTTATATTCAGCTTCTACATCGCTATCAATGGTGATACCTCCACCACTTTTATAAACAAGTCCCCCTGGGCTTTTTTCAATGAAGCGTATCATAACTGCGCTATCGAGACTTTTTCCATCAAAATAGCCAAAAACTCCTGTATAAAATCCTCTTGCATACTGCTCTGCTTTTTCAATGATATGGCATGTAGAAATTTTAGGAGTACCTGTGATACTTCCAGCAGGAAGAAGTGCATCGAAGATCTCTCCTAAGTGTTTTTGCCAGTGGGGCTCAAGTTTTCCCTCAATTTCACTCGATACTTGTAAAAGCTCTTTGTCTCCTGCACGGATTTTATCTACATAGCGAAAGCGTTTTACACGCACATTTTTTGCAACCATATTGAGATCGTTGCGCAAAAGGTCTACTACCATTGTATGCTCTGCCATCTCTTTTATATTTGATAGAATTTTTTGCTTGGCATTTGGCAAATTTGCATCAATTGTGCCTTTCATTGGATAGGTACTTATGCAGTTATCTTCTATTTTCACAAATCGCTCAGGTGAGAAGCAGATGAAGCTATCTTGGAAGTAGAGTTTAAATTTAGCCTTTGTGGCATAGAAAATCTCTAGGAGTGTGCTATCAGTAGCGATTTTAGTAGGGAAGGTGAGGTTGAGGAGGTAGGTGTTTCCATTTTTTATCTCCTCTTGCACATAGGTAAATGCTTTGTGATACTTTGCAAAAGAGATGGGCTCTTTTTTTAAGATTTTAGGATAGCGCTTAGGGGGAAGTGTGTAGTTGCAAAAGCTGGGAACTTTAAAATAGATATTTTGTAACTCTGCTAGAGGCTTGGCAAAAACATTTTCCTTTTTATAGTCGATAACAAACAAAAAAGGGATATTTTTGCTCGCATAATAGGAGAGTCTATCCATGTATCAGTTTTACCAAAATCGCCATCCTCACTACTACTCCATTTCTTACCTGCTCAAGTACTTTGCATCGAGGATCTGCAAGAACTTCGTCGCTTATATCGATATTTCGGTGGACTGGTCCTGGATGGAGGATAAGAATATCACGATCGCCAATGAGATCTTTTGTGATACAAAAATCGCTCCCATAGTCACGTAGTGAAGCATAGATTGGATACTTGTGTCGCTCTGTTTGTGTACGCAGGCTCATAATAGCATCTACTTCATCTATGACCTCTTGGAGACTACTTGAAGTGCGAAGAGATGTAGGAGGTAAAAAGTGTGGAGGCGCAACCAATATCACCTCCATACCAAAACGAGTAAGCAGCTCTATATTGGAGTTGGCTACACGGGAGTTTTTAATATCTCCCACAATCGCTATCTTTTTCCCTTGCACATTGCCTAGATGTTGTTTGAGTGTGAAAAGATCGAGAAGGGCTTGTGTGGGGTGGGCGTGTGCCCCATCTCCTCCATTGATGAGTGAGCAGCTCACATGGCGAGCAAGGAGAGCGGGAGCTCCTGCATGCTTATGGCGTACTACTATAGCATTTGGCCCCATAGCATCAAGATTTGCTGCAGTATCAAAGAGTGTTTCTCCCTTTTTTGTGCTGCTACGAGTCACATCAAGATTGACAACTTGTGCTCCAAGATTTTTAGCAGCTACTTCAAAACTGCTTCTTGTACGGGTAGAGTTTTCAAAAAATATAGTTATAATGAGTTTATCTTGCAAGAGTTTTTCATAAGGGGGTTGTAAAAATTGTGTAGCAAGATTGAAAATATCTTCAATCTCTTCTTTCTTGAGATCTTTGGTAGTAATTAGATGTTTGCTCATTTCACAATCGCCTCACATTTATTTGATATATTATACAAAAAGTTATCTAAAGGAGCGAGCATGAAAAAAATAGCGCTACTACTAAGTATGGCTCTTGTAGGATCTTTGTATGCTGAAGTGATAACCTTTACAAAAAGAGTACCAGTATATAAAAGCGTAGAGGTAAGCCGTCATGTGACACGCAGAGTCCCTTATGAGGAGTGTTGGGAAGAGGAGGTTCCTGTATATGAAAATAGTAATGATGAGACTGTAGGAGCGATTATTGGTGGAGCTGCTGGGGGTGTCCTTGGCCATCAAATAGGTGGGGGAAGTGGAAAAACAGCAGCCACTGTAGGAGGAGCGATTATAGGTACATTAATTGGTAAAAATCTCGCAAATAAAGGTTCACATCGCGACTATAGAGTAGTAAGAAGGTGTCGTACTCGCTATAAAGAGACGGGTGAGCGCATTATAGAGTATAAAAACTATGCTAAGGTGATGGGACATCAAATTGTACGCTATAGCGATAGACCACTACGCCATATACGCGTGCGTGTAACGGTGGAGTATTGATCGCAGATCAAGAGGCACTTCATCGAAATAGTCTTTATAAAAAGGATAAGTTACTTCATAAAAACTCTCTTTGTCTTCAAAGAGATTTATAAACCATTGATGAGGTATGGCTCTTTTGCGCAGTGCCTCTAGACTTAAAAGTGTCTGATTGATGCAGCCAAGCTTAGAGGGTGTGACAAGTAAAGCGGGGATATGTAGCTTTTGAATGAGGTCAATCATAAAAAAATCTTTTTTAATAGGTACCATTAATCCCCCTGCACCCTCAATGAAAAGAATATCACAATGTGCATAGATTTTTTCTATTTTCTCTTCAATGAGATCCAAATCTATGCTCTCTCCTTTTTTAGCTACATAGGGGGCTGCAGGCAGTTCAAATCTGTATGGCACAATATCATCTATGGTTAAATTCTTTAAGTTTGGATTTATTTCTTGACTTTTTCTTAAAAGTTTGCTACCATCTTCAGGACTGCGCGTAACCCCCGTTTCTATAGGTTTGAAAGCTGCGGCTCTAAGACCGAACTCTTTTGATAATTGTAAGAGTTTGAGAAGAGTATAGGTTTTGCCTACACCTGTATCGGTAGCGGTGATAAAAATTTTCATCCAGCTCCTTTTGATGCTTTTGCTTTTAAGAAAATTATACTAAAATAAAAGTAGGCGAGAAATAGAAGAAAAGAGGGGATGGTGGCGACAAAGGTTGAATCGCAAGAGAGTACGGCTCTGCAAGAGCCAAAACTGTATAAAGTATTCTTATTAAATGATGATTATACAACTATGGATTTTGTTGTGGATGTACTTTGTGAAGTTTTTCATAAAAGCTATGAAGAAGCAGTCAATATTATGCTAAAAATACATAAAGAGGGCAAAGGCCTGTGCGGTGTCTATACATATGAAATAGCCGAGACAAAGGTAGATCAAGTGCACCGCCTGGCACGTGCCCATGAGTTTCCGCTTAAAGCGGTTATGGAGGAAGAATAATGATAAGTAATCAACTCAATACAATTTTTAAAGAAGCGGTGCGATTTGCTAAGAGGCATCGACATGAATATCTTACTGTAGAGCATGTTTTTTTAGCACTCCTTAATAGTCGCGAAGGTGAAGCGATTCTCAAAGAGGCTGGTGCAGATGTTATTACACTTAAGAAAAAACTCATCCAGCATCTTGAAAATACGCTCAAACCCTTACCAGAAAATGTGGTACGTGAGCCTTTTGAGACTGTAGCGCTTTCGCGTGTCATAGAAAATATGATACGCCATATCCAGAGTGCTGAGAAAAAAGAGGCTACTGTAGGAGATCTCTTAGCAGCTCTTTTTGATGAAGAGCATAGCTATAGTGTCTATCTTCTCAAAGAGCAGGGTATTAGTAAGCTCGATATTTTAGAGATCATCTCTCATCATCCAGAGATTTCTGAACCGAAAAAAGAGACTAAAAAAGATGAAGATTCATATTTAGCGAAGTTTACGCTTGATCTCATAGAAGAGGCCAAAGAGGGTAAAATCGATCCTGTCATTGGACGCGAAAAAGAGATTGAGCGCGTTATGCAGATCCTTTGTCGTCGCAAGAAAAATAATCCTTTGCTTGTAGGTGAGCCAGGAGTTGGTAAAACCGCTATTGCCGAGGGGCTTGCTCTAAAGATTGCGGAGGATAGTGTGCCAGATATTCTCCAAGGCTCAAAACTCTATTCGCTTGATATGGGAGCACTGCTTGCAGGGACAAAATATCGAGGAGATTTTGAAAAAAGGCTCAAAGGAGTGGTAGAGGAGCTCAAAGCTATTCCTAAAGCTATTCTTTTTATTGATGAGATCCATACAATTGTAGGAGCTGGTGCGACACAAGGTGGTAGCATGGATGCATCGAATATGCTTAAACCTGCCCTTGCAAGTGGTGCAATTCGATGTATTGGTGCTACAACTTATAGTGAGTTTCGCAACTTTTTAGAAAAAGATAGAGCATTGAGCCGCCGTTTTGCCAAAGTGGATGTGAAAGAGCCAGATCTTGAAACAACCTTTAAGATCCTCAAAGGACTTAAAGATAAATATGAAAAACATCATAAAGTCAAATATCATATCAATGCTTTGCGCAGCGCAGTGGAGTTGAGTGATAAATACATCAATGACAGGCAGCTTCCGGATAAAGCTATCGATTTGATTGATGAGGTTGGTGCAAGTTTTCATTTGCGCAAAAAAAGAAGAAGCGTTGTGACAGTCAACGATATTGAAGATACGATAGCTAAAATGGTGGGACTACCGCCACAAAGAGTTACTAGCGATGATCTAGAGATTTTGAAAAATCTTGAGGAGCGTCTCAAAACTCGTGTTCTTGGACAAGAAGAGGCGGTTGATTCAGTGGCGATGGCAATTAAGAGAAGTCGTGCTGGGCTCAATCCACCAAATAAGCCGATAGGATCTTTTCTTTTTGTAGGACCAACAGGAGTAGGAAAAACAGAGCTTGCAAAAGAGCTTGCCCGCACACTTGGAGTACATTTTGAGCGATTTGATATGAGTGAATATATGGAAAAACATGCTGTATCACGTCTTATTGGCGCACCTCCAGGCTATGTAGGATATGAAGAGGGAGGACTCTTAACTGAAGCGATTCGTAAGCATCCTTATACAGTGTTGCTGCTTGATGAGATAGAAAAAGCACATCCAGATCTCATCAATATTTTGCTGCAGGTTATGGATAATGCGACTTTGACAGATAATAATGGAAACATTGCTGATTTTAAACATGTAATACTTATTATGACATCAAATGTAGGTGCTACTGAAGCAAATATTATGGGATTTAAAAAAGAGTCAGTGAGTAAATTTGATGAGGCGTTGAAGCAGTACTTTACACCAGAGTTTCGTAATCGCCTCGATGCAATTATTCGCTTTAAACCACTTAGTATTGAAATTGTGGAAGGGATTGTAGATAAGTTCATAGATGAACTCAATATGCAGCTTGATAACAAGGGTATTTTGCTTACACTCACAAAGAGTGCGCGTCAGTATCTCGCTAAAAAAGGATATAGCGAGGAGCTCGGTGCAAGGCCTCTTGCAAGAGTAATAGCACAAGAGATAAAAACGCCACTTACAAATGAGATTCTCTTTGGAAAACTAAGACATGGTGGTAAGGTAAAAGTTGATGCGAAAAAAGAGCAGATAGTTTTTGATATTCAATGAGTGGCATCTTTATTCCAAGACTAAGTCTTTATAGTTATAATTTTCCAGATCCTCGTTATGCAAGCCGTGAAGGGATTGTCGCCTATGGCGGCGATCTCAACCCCAATAGATTACTTAACGCATATAAATGGGGAATCTTTCCATGGTATAACGAAGGAGATCCTATTCTTTGGTGGTCACCAGATCCAAGACTCCTTCTCTATCCAACTGATATAAAAATCTCCCGATCTTTGCGCAAAAGTCTAAAAAAATTCACTGTCAAAATCGATACTGAGTTCAAAGCAGTAATTGAGAGTTGCAAAGAACTGCGCCAAGAGAAGGGTACTTGGATTTTACCGGAAGTAGTTGAGGCCTTTTGTGAGTTGCACGAGATGGGTTTTGCTCACTCTATAGAAGTGTACCAAGAACAAACACTTGTAGGTGGGCTCTATGGACTAAGTATGGGTGCTGCTTTTTTTGGTGAGAGCATGTTTAGTAAAGTGAGCGATGCAAGTAAAGTGGCTCTTGTGCATCTTTGCAAATTAGCTGAGGAGTTTAAATTTGATTTCATCGATTGTCAGGTGCCTAGCGATCATCTCAAACGCCTTGGCGCTGTTGAAATCGCTAGAGATCAGTTTTTAGATGAATTAGAAAGAGCAATGCAAAAGAGTAGTAAAGTTGGAAAATGGACAAGGGAGGAGCATGTACTTACCTGAAATTGAGTTTTCACTGTGGGCAGATTTTATTGAAAGATCTTTTTTGGAGCAAGAGTTTCCAAAACTCCTTCATGAAGGGATTGTTAATGGCGCTACGAGTAATCCTGCAATTTTCAAAGATGCGATTTTAAAATCTCCTGCATATAAAGAGCAACTATCTGAGCTTACTGGGCTTTCACCAAAAGAGAAGTATGAGGCCCTAGCTATAGCAGATATCCAAAAGGCTGCTGATATTTTAAAGCCTCTGTATGAAAAGGGTGATGATGGTTTTGTAAGTATAGAGGTAGATCCTAGACTTGCAAATGATGCGAAAGGAACAGTTGAAGAGGCGTTACGACTACTACAAAGAATTGATCGCAAAAATGTAATGATAAAAGTGCCTGTGACACCAGCTGGATGTGCGGCTATTGAAGAGCTTGTTGGAAAAGGCGTGAATGTCAATGCTACGCTCATTTTTTCACCCAATCAAGCTGATGAGTGCCTCGATGCTATAGAAACAGGTTTTAAAAAGAACCAATCAAGCCATACGGTACTTAGCATCTTTGTGAGCCGCTTTGATCGCAAGCTCGATCCTCTCATGCAAGCTAAAGGATTGCCTATTGGCAAAGTTGGCATTATGAATGCAGCAAAGATTTACAATATGATAAAAAAACGCAACCTCCCCAATACCAAAGCTCTTTTTGCAAGTACAGGCGTTAAAGGAGGAGAGTATCCTCCACACTACTATATCAGTGAGCTTGTAGCTCCAAAAGCTGTAAATACTGCTCCAATCCATACAATTGAAGCTTTTGTACGTGATGGAGATAAAAGTGCTAAACTCCCACTTCCACAAGATGAGATTGATAAATTTTTTGCACTTTTAAAAGCTAATGAGATCGATATGAAGAAAGTCTATCATGAACTGCTCCAAGAGGGGCTGCAGGCTTTTGTCGATGCCTTCGAAGAGATTTTAAAAGAGTTGCAATGTTAGGTTTTGATCCGGTAACGCATGATTATCGGATGATTGCAAGATTGAAACAATATTTGCAAACACTTATTCAATATGGCGGGAGCGATTTGCATATAAAAGCAAATGCTCCTGTGTATGCACGCATAGAGGGTGATATTATACCTATGACTAAAGAGTCAATGAGTGCAGAAGATGTTAAGCTTTTGGCAAAAGAGCTTTTGCGCACTCGCTATGAGGAGTTGATTAAAAATAAAGATGTAGATCTCATATTCAGTTTGAATGAAGAGTATCGCTTTAGAGCGAATATATTTTTTCAAATAGATGGGGTTTCTGCAGTCTTTCGTGTTATTCCTACACAGATTAAATCGATTGATGAGCTTGGACTTCCAGAATCTGTGCAGAAAATAACGGAACTCAAACGAGGTTTAGTACTTGTTACAGGTATTACAGGAAGCGGGAAATCGACCACTATGGCAGCGATTCTTGATGCCATTAACAATACAAGAGCAGAACACATAGTCACTATTGAAGATCCTGTGGAGTTTGTGCATAAAAATAAAAACTGTATTATTAATCAAAGAAGTCTTGGCCAAGATACACCTTCATATGCACGAGCACTTCGTGCAGCACTCAGAGAAGATCCTGATATTATTGTAATTGGTGAGATGCGAGATCTTGAGACAATAGAGATGGCACTCCACGCTGCAGAGACAGGACATCTTGTGCTCTCTACGCTCCATACACTCGATGCAAAAGATACTATTAATAGAATTGTGAGTGTATTTCCTGTTGAAGAGCAAAACCGTATTCGTCTTATCCTCTCTTCAGTTTTAGAAGCTATTCTTTCGCAAAGACTTGTCAAAACAGTAGATGGGAAAAGAACAGCAGCTTTAGAGATCTTATTTAAAACAGAGCGCATAGCCTCTATGATTGCAGAAGGGCAAGACATGGATATTCGTGACGCTATAGAAGAGGGAAAAATATATGGTATGCAGTCATTTAATCAAGCCCTTGCAAATCTCTATGCAAGAGGAATTATAAGTAAAGAAGAGGCTCTCCTTCACGCTTCATCAAAATCGAATCTCAATCTTATGATAGATCATATTGATAAGTCCCAAGATGAGTTCGTTGGCAGAGATAGTGATATAATAGATCTCAAAATTAAGTAAATAAAAAACTTTTTTCGCTATAATTAGCTCCCATTAAATTTTAAGTAAGGAAGTGCAATGTTAGAAGGCATTATTAGAGAGAGTACCGGGAAGAAAGCTACAAAAGCTTTGCGACGGGATGGTTATCTAATTGCCAATATATATGGAAAAGATTTTCCAAATATTCATGCGGCATTTAAAAAAGGTGATTTCATCCGTACTGTTCGCCATAAAGAGACTTTGGCTTTTCCAGTAAAAGTTGGTGATAAGGAGTTGCAAGTAGTTGTGCAAGATTATCAAAAAGATCCAGTAACATACGATCTTTTACATGTTGACTTGATGGTTGCACAACCTGGCGTTGTGACATACTATATGGTACCTATCAAAACTGTAGGAACTCCAATAGGACTCAAAAACAAAGGTGTTTTGGTTACTTCAAAGAGACGTATCAAAGTAAAAGGTGCTATAGAAAACATTCCTGATAGCATTACTCTTGATGTAAGTAATCTTGATGTAGGTGATGCAATTTTGATTCGCGATATTGAGCTTCCTGAAGGTGTAACACATATGATACCAGATAGAGTTGCTGTAGTTGGAGTTGTTAAAGCCAAGTAATGCACCTCATCGTAGGTCTGGGTAATCCTGGAAGTGAGTATGCACTCAACAGGCATAATGTAGGTTTTATGGTGGTGGATGAGCTTATCCACCGCCTTGAGCCAGCAAAAATTAATAAAGCCTCTTTCAAAGGCGAGCTTTTCCGCCATAAAAATATTTTTCTTCTCAAACCTCTTACATATATGAATCGCAGCGGTGAAAGCGTAGCTGCAGTGAAAAATTTTTACAAAATTGCATTAGACGATATCATAGTGATTCATGATGATCTTGATTTAGGACTTGGAGCTTTACGTTTTAAAAAGGGGGGCAGTAGCGGTGGCCATAATGGCTTGAAGTCTCTTGATAGCTCTATCGGACAGGATTATCTTCGCATCCGATTTGGAATTGGAAGACCCTCTTCTAAAGAGGAAGTTATAAAATATGTATTGAGCAATTTTACTCCAAAAGAGCTAGAGTGCATACGTCCATCTTTGCAAAAAGCTGCCGATGCGGCATTGGCATTAACAAAAGAGGATTTAGACTCTGTTCGCAGCCGCTATAGTCAAAAACCTCTCAAGTGCGACTAAACTTTTTTTGCTACAATCTCAATAAACGGTAACAAAGAGGTTTGATGGCCAAGAGATATCTTGTTTTTTTATATAGTAAATACTTTTTTTTGATCCTCTTTTCCTTGACACTCTTCTTTGTAGGACTCGACTTTTTACAAGTATTTAAAAAACTTCCAAATTCTGCCAATTTACAAGTGCTCTATCTTACCTATAAGGCTATGAATGGCATCGATATTCTCTTTCCCATTTCATTAGTATTTGCAATGATAAGCCTCAAGATTTCACTGATTCGCTCCAATGAGCTTGTTGCTTTCTATGCTCTTGGCATTGGCAAAAAAGCGATAATTTTCCCTCTATTTATTACAGCAGTTGCATTGACTATGGTTTATCTTATTTTACATCTTACATCCTTTACCTATGCAGATGAATATGCTAATAACATCAAAAAATATAACTCTATTATGAATACAACAAAAAATCTCTTTTTTAAATACAATAACTCCTATGTCTATTTTAAAAGACTTCTACCTTTAGATCGCAGCGCAGAAGGTGTACGAATTTTTGAAGTAAACGGTACAAATATCAAAAAAATTGTGTTAGCAGAACATGCAGATTTCAAACAAAACTATTGGCATATCACAAAGGCATCGGTGATAGAGAGGCTAAGAGAGAGGATTAGCATCAAAGAGACCTCCCTCGATACCCTTGTGGGGTATAAACCAAAAATACTTGATTCTGTGTATGAGGGTAAGACCAATATATCACTACTGGATGCAATCTATGCTTTAAAGCTTTTTCAAAGTCAAAAAATCGATATTAGTAAACTCAAAGCTGTAATACTTTTTCATCTTTTTTATCCTTTCTTTGCTCCATTACTCATGATAGTGATATTCTACTTTGTTCCGGTGAGTGCTCGCATTGCCAATCTTAATCTGTTTAGTTTTGGTGCAATTTTATCGACACTTGTGGTATGGGGAGTATTATATAGTTTTGTTAAACTAGCCTTTGCAGGATCTTTGCAACCAGAAATCGCTATAGTAGCACCAATACTTATACTTGCTCTTATTGCTTACTATTTTTATAAGAAATTCTAAAAAATTTTGCTAATATTGGGGCAAAAAAGGATCTGGATGGATTATAAGGCGCTTGCCCAAAAGTATGGTACACCTCTGTATGTATACGATTTTGATGAGATTTCCCGCAACTATAACAAAATAAAAACTGCTTTCAAAGCAAGAAAATCGATTATTGCGTACGCGGTTAAGGCAAACTCCAATTTAAGTCTTTTAAAGCATTTAGCAAATCTTGGCAGTGGTGCTGATTGTGTAAGCATTGGGGAGATTAAAAGAGCGCTCCTTGCAGGTATTCCCAATTATAAAATTATTTTTAGTGGTGTGGGAAAACGTGATGATGAGATAGCCGAGGCTCTAGAAAAAGATATACTTTTTATAAATATAGAAAGTGAAGCAGAGCTGTTTAGAGTAGAAGAGATTGCTGCAAAACTTGGCAAACAGGCACGCATTAGTGTGAGGGTAAATCCTAATATTGATCCACTCACTCACCCTTATATCTCTACAGGTTTGAGTGAAAATAAATTCGGTGTTGCAATAGATACTGCTAAAAAACTCTATCTTAAAGCTAAAAGTTCACCCTATCTCAATCCTGTAGGTATCCATTTTCATATTGGCAGCCAGTTAACCGAACTTGCACCGATAAAAGAGGCTAGTGCGATTGTAGCAGAACTTACAAGAGCGCTGCAAAAAATAGATATTGATATAAAATTTTTTGATGTTGGTGGAGGTCTTGGGATACGCTACAAAGATGAAAAGACCATTGAGCCTTATGACTATGCGCAAGCAATCCTCTCTACCTTAAGTGGCACAGATATGACGATTATCTGTGAGCCTGGGAGATTTATAGTGGGAAATGCGGGAGTCTTTTTGACAAGTGTGCTCTATGAGAAAGAGACTGGCTCTAAGCGCTTTATTATTGTAGATGGTGGAATGAATGATCTTTTGCGTCCTAGTCTTTATAACGCTTACCATGAGGTAGAAGTTGTAGGAAAGAGTGAGGATGCGAGTTTGGCTGATGTTGTGGGGCCAGTGTGTGAAAGTGGGGATTTTTTTGCTAAGGATCGCCTCCTTCCAAAAACAGAGCATGGAGATATTGTAGTTGTTAAGAGTGCGGGAGCTTATGGATTTGTTATGAGTAGCAACTACAACACGCGCCCACGTCCAGCTGAAGTAGCTATTGAGGGGGGAGAAGATAGGCTCATTCGCGAGCGAGAGAGTTTTGAGTACTTAATAGAGAAAGAAGTAAGGTTTATGGTGTGAAGCTCTTTATCGATGTGCAAGGAACTCTTATTGATGATAAAGATAAACTTCCTATCAAAGGGGCTGTAACATTTATTGATTTGCTCAATAAAAAAGAGATTCCTTATATCATAATTACCAATAATACAAAAAGAGCCGATTTTTTAGAGTATCTTCGCTCCCTTGGATTTGCGATTAAAAAAGATGCATATATAGATCCTTTAATGGTGCTGCAAGAGGTTTTGCAAGCAAAAAAAGTTGCTGCCTATGGAGTAGAGGGATTTTTGGATGTATTGAAGGCAAAAGGATATATTTTAGAATATGAAGCACCTGAAGCTGTAGTTTTGAGTGTCAAAGATAATTATACATTTGATGAGTTTGCACAAATTGATGAGTTTTTACTTCGTGGAGCAGCACTGTATGGAATGCATCAAACATCGATCTATGCAAAAGGAGATAAGCGCTATCCAGGTGTAGGAGCACTTTTAGAGATGTTTCACTTTGCTACGGGAGCCAAGTATAGTGTAGTTGGAAAACCGAGCAGACTCTTTTTTCAAAAAGCGCTCCAAAGAATTGGTGCAAAAGATTTTTCAGAGATTACAATTATTAGTGATGATGTACAAGGAGATCTCCTAGGAGCCCATCAGCTTGGGATGCAAACTGTTTTTGTATTGAGTGGGAAATTTAAAAATGCTGAGGAGATTTTGCCAAAACTCGATTTCAAGCCGGATTTTATTTGCAAAGATATTGGCGAGGCAGCACAATGTTTAGGAGTGGATCATGGATGAGAAATTACAAAAACTGCGCGAAGAGATCGATAGCATAGATGATGCGATTTTAGAGCTCTTAAATAAGCGTATGGAAGTAGTCAAGAAGGTAGGAGAGCTAAAAAACAGAACAAACGCTCCCATATATCGGCCAGAGAGGGAGATTGCTATCCTCAATAGACTCAAAGAAAAAAACAGAGGTCCTCTTAACGATAAAGCTATTGAAGCGATCTTTTTAGAGATATTTGCTGTTTCACGCAATCTGGAGCGCCCTGAGCGTGTAGCCTATTTGGGTCCTGAGGGAAGTTTTACCCACCAGGCTGCAGAGTCTCGCTTTGGTGCTATGAGTGAATATTTACCGACCCACTCTATTGCTGCAGTCTTTAAATCTGTCGAAGCGCAGAGGGCTAAATATGGAGTAGTGCCGATAGAAAACTCTATCGATGGCGTTGTAGGAGAGACGCTCGATCTCCTTGGCAAAAGTGATTTAAAAATTGTTGCAGAAGTCTATATGCCCATTCATCACTCTTTTGCTTCACTCGAAGAGGATCTCAAAAAAATTAAAAAGATCTACTCCAAAGATATTGCCTTTGGCCAATGTAGAAACTTTTTGCAAGAGCACTTCTTAGAAGATGTAGAGCAGATTCCTGTGGAATCTACTGCAAAAGCTGCCATGCTTGCAGCAAAAGAACCAGGGAGTGCAGCAATATGCTCCAATATTGCTGCAAAGCTCTATAATTTACCTATTCTTTTTGAAAATATTGAAGATGTGCATACAAATATGACACGCTTTATAGTGCTTAGTAACTTTAAAAATCAGCGAAGCGGTTTTGATAAGACATCTATCCTTGCAAAACTGCAAGATAGACCAGGAGCCTTGGTGAGATTTTTGGAAGATTTTGATGCAGCAAAGATTAATCTTACAAAAATTGAGTCGCGCCCTGCTGAAGATAAAGATTTTAACTACTGGTTTTATATAGATTTTGATGGGCATGTTGATGATAAGAATGTGCAAGAGGTCTTTGCAAAACACAAAAAAGAGATTAAATGGCTGGGCAGCTATGCAAAAGGAGAGCCCAAATGAGATTTAATGAGAATTTACAAAGACTCAAAACCTACGAAGCGGGGAAACCAATAGAGCTCGTAGTACGAGAGTATGGAATAGATGAAAAGGATATTATTAAGCTCGCATCAAATGAAAATCCTTATGGGACGAGTCCAAAAGTAGTTAAAAAGGTGCAAGAGAATGCGCATAAAATGTATCTCTATCCTGATGATAGTATGTATGAGCTCAAAGCCGCTTTGGCTAAGCGATTTGGTGTGAGTGCAGAGGAGATTATCATTGGAGCCGGTAGTGATCAGGTATTAGAGTTTTGCGCAAGGGCGGTACTCAATGAGCATACGAGTGTACTTATGAGTAAAATTACTTTTGCAATGTATGAGATATATGCGTTGCAGCAAGGATCAAAGATTATTCGTAGCTCCTGCTACCGCCATGATTTGGATGAGTTTTACGATTTATACCAAAAACATAATCCTTCAATCGTGCATATATGCACTCCCAACAATCCTACAGGAGATGCAATTGATAAAGAGTATCTCTACTCCTTTTTAGAAAAGGTAAAAGATCCTTTAGTAGTTGTAGATGGGGCATATATGGAGTATGCTGCCTATAAAGATCCTAAAAAGCTTATACCCCCACGTGAGCTAATTGCAATGTATCCCAATGCTATCTATCTTGGTACATTTTCCAAAGCCTATGGACTTGGAGGTATGCGTGTAGGATATGGGATTGCGCAAAAAGAGATTATCCAGCAGCTTTATAAACTGCGCCCACCTTTTAATATTACTACGCTCTCCCTCCTAGCAGCGACCGAGGCACTTAAAGATGAGGAATTTGTGCAAAGGGCAATTGAGAAAAACTTTGCGCAAATGGATCGCTTTATCCATTTTGCGATGCAAAATGAACTTGAATTTATTGATAGCTATACAAACTTTATTACATATCTCTTACCTCAAAATATCAATGCTAAAGATTTAGCCAATGCCTTGTTGCGTCGCGGTATTATTGTAAGAGATCTCAGTAGCTATGGTATGAATGCACTGCGCATCACCATAGGGACACCAGAGCAAAACAGTATCTTTTTTGAAAAATGTAAAGAGGTATTTGATGAATATAAAAGATAAAAGCATCGAAGAACTCGAAGAGGTAGCATCTTCCATTCGCAAGCGTATCTTAGAGGTAGTAAGCAAAAATGGGGGGCATCTGAGCTCCACATTGGGTGCAGTGGAGCTTATTATTGCGATGCACTATGTTTTTGATGTAAATAAAGATCCCTTCATTTTCGATGTGAGCCATCAAGCCTATGCTCATAAACTTCTTACTGATAGATGGGAGAGGTTTGATACACTCCGCCAGTTTGGAGGAATTAGTGGATATACAAAACCAAGCGAGAGCCCTTATGATTACTATGTAGCAGGGCACAGCTCCACATCTATCTCTTTGGCTGTAGGTGCAGCAAAAGCGATTGCGCTCAAAGGAGAAGATCGAACTCCTGTAGTGCTCATTGGTGATGGAGCAATGAGTGCAGGAATGGTGTATGAAGCGCTTAACGAGCTAGGAGATCGTAAATATCCAGTAGTTATTATTCTCAATGATAATGAGATGAGTATTGCCAAGCCTATAGGTGCTATCAGTAAATATCTAAGTCGCAAGATGGCAAGCCCTTTTTATCAGCATATGAAGAAGCGTACCGAGCAGCTCTTACAGCATCTGCCAGAGTCAGCAACATATATTGCAAAGCGGTTTGAAGAGTCGTTAAAACTTATAACTCCGGGAATTTTGTTTGAAGAGTTGGGGCTTGATTATATAGGTCCAATCGATGGGCACGATCTTAAACTTCTTATAGAAACTCTTACCATTGCCAAAGAGATGCAAAAACCGGTTATTATTCATGCCCAAACAGTAAAGGGAAAAGGGTATAAAATTGCAGAAGGGTACTTTGAGCATTGGCATGGTGTGGGACCTTTTGATCTTGAGACTGGAGAGTCTCTTAAGAGGAGTACCAAGCCGAGTGCCACTTCAATCTTTAGTAAAAAACTTTTAGAACTGGCACGCCAAGATGAAAAAATCGTAGGTGTGACTGCTGCAATGCCAAGCGGAACAGGGCTGAAACCTTTGCTTGAAGAGTTTCCAGATCGCTTTTGGGATGTAGGGATTGCAGAGCAGCATGCAGTCACATCTATGGGGCCTTTAGCAAAAGAGGGTTTTAAGCCCTTTGTAGCCATCTACTCAACCTTTTTACAGCGAGGATATGATCAAGTTATTCACGATATTGCCTTGATGGATCTGCCTGTAGCTTTTGCAATCGATAGAGCAGGGATTGTGGGAGAGGATGGAGAGACGCATCAAGGAGCTTTTGATATAAGCTACTTACGACCTATACCAAATCTCCATCTCTTTGCTCCACGGGATGTTAAGACACTTGAATATGCTATAGAATTTGCCCAAGGTTTTCAAAGACCCTGCGCTTTTCGCTATCCACGAGGTAGTTTTATTCTTGATTGTGATACATTTGAGGCTACACCTTTTGTTCTTGGCAAAGGTGAACTTTTGATTGAAAAAGAGAGTGATATTCTCTTGGTAGGGTATGGCAATGGTGTAGGAAGAGCATATGAGACATTAAAACTGCTCGATTTTGATGCATCTTTGCTCGATTTACGTTTTGTCAAGCCTTTAGATGAAGAGCTTTTAATGCATTTAGCACGGCGCTATAAAAAATGGTTTGTTTTTAGTGATGGTGCAAAACTTGGTGGAGTAGCTAGTGCAATTTTGGAGCTCTTTGCGCAAAAAAATATAGAAGATGTAGCAGTAGTCTCATTTGAGTTTGAGGATAAGTTTATCTCTCATGGAAAAGTAGGCGATGTTGAAGAGGCTTTGGGACTTACGCCAAAGCAGTTGGCGCAAAAAATTAAGCAGAAAACGGGCTAAAAGCCCGTGAAGTGTTAGAGTTCGTCTGCGTGTTTTGCAAGATACTCTGCAACACCTTCAGGAGTTGGTTTCATTGCCTCTTTACCTTTTTCCCACTCTGCTGGACATACTTCGCCATGCTCGTTTGCAAACTCCATAGCATCCACCATACGAATCATCTCATCGATGTTTCTTCCAAGTGGAAGATCATTGATAACGCAGTGGCGGATAGTACCATCTTTATCGATTAAGAAGCTTCCTCTTAGAGCAACTCCTGCTTCTTCAAGCAATACATCATAATCTTTTGCGATCTGCTTTGTAAGATCTGCAACAAGTGGATAGCGGATATTACCAATACCACCTTTTTCAACAGGAGTATTTTTCCATGCAAGGTGTGTATAGTGGCTATCTACTGAGCATCCAATTACATTGATGCCTCTTTTTTTGAATTCATCGAGTCTGTGATCAAAAGCGATGATTTCACTCGGACATACAAATGTAAAATCGAGTGGATAGAAAAAGAGTACCGCTCCCTTTTCACCAATATTTTCATAGAGGTTAAAGTTTTCATTGATAGTGTTATTAGGCATAACTGCTGGTGCAGTAAAATCTGGTGCTTTTTTTGTTACAAGCATCTTTTCTCCTTTTGGATAATTTTTTTCTTTTGAAAAACATTGTAATGATAACAATTTTTAGCTAAATATTTATTAAAAAAAAAGTGTTGCAATAAAAATTTAGTTGCACTCTTTAGTGTAAAAAAATTGCTTCCCAAAGTGATAGATGCAACATTTCCAATTTTGGATATAATTTGCAAAAAACAAAAAGGGATGCTATGGCAAGAGATTACTTATTTACTTCTGAATCGGTAACGGAAGGACATCCAGATAAAATGGCCGATCAGATAAGTGATGCCATCTTAGACTATATTATCCAAAGAGATCCACATGCACGTGTTGCGTGTGAGACGCTTCTAAGTAATGGGTTTGCAATCATTGCAGGCGAGCTCAAAACTCATACGTATGCACCTATGCAAGATATAGTAAGAGAAGTGATTCGTGAAATTGGTTATACAGATGCACTCTATGGATTTGATTATAGAAGTGCTGGAGTGCTCAATGCAGTGGGAGAGCAGTCTCCAGATATTAATCAAGGTGTTGATAAAGCAAGTGGGGAAATAGGCGCAGGTGATCAAGGGCTTATGTTTGGATATGCTTGTACAGAGACTGATGTCCTGATGCCACTGCCAATCACAATGGCACATAGACTTACCTATGAATTAGCACGCGCAAGAAAAGATGGTGTTTTGCCATTTTTACGTCCGGATGGCAAAGCGCAGGTAACAGTACGCTATGAAGATGGTAAGCCAAAAGAGATCAAAACTATTGTTATCTCCACACAACACGATCCAGATGTAAGTTACAACAGGCTCAAAGATGCAGTTATAGAGGAAATAGTCTACAAGGTAATACCAAAAGAGCTCATCGCGGATGACATTGTCTATCATATCAATCCAACAGGAAGGTTTGTTATAGGTGGTCCGCAAGGGGATGCAGGTCTTACTGGCCGCAAAATCATTGTTGATACCTATGGGGGAAGCTGCCCACATGGAGGTGGAGCATTTAGTGGTAAAGATCCTACAAAAGTGGATCGCAGTGGTGCCTATGCTGCAAGGTATGTTGCAAAGAACCTTGTAGCAAGTGGAGTATGCGAAAGAGTTACGATCCAGATTGCTTATGCAATAGGTGTAGTAGAACCTGTTTCTATAATGGTTGATACACACGGTACAGGCAAAGTTGCAGATGAAAAAATTGAAGAGTGCGTTAAAGAACTGTTTGATCTTACACCAAAAGGGATTATAGAGACGTTAGATCTTCTTCGACCAATTTATAGAAAAACTGCAGCATACGGTCATTTTGGCAGGGAGTTACCGGAATTTACATGGGAAATGACAAATAAGGCTGAAGAGATAGCAGAGTTTTTGAGAATAAGCAAAGTTTAAATTTGTTTTGTTATAGTTTGATTGACATTAAACCCAAAGAAGGAGCAAAACATGGCGGTTAAAATTACTGATATCTGCATCAACTGTGGAGCATGTATTGATGAATGTCCAGTTGAAGCAATTGTTGATGATGAAGATAATCCAACAGGAGAAGAGATCTATTATGTATATCCAGATAAATGTGTTGAGTGTGTAGGATATCATGATACTCCTGCATGTGCAGAAGCTTGCCCTACTGAGGGATGTATCGTTTGGGATGTATGCCTTGAAGGCGCAACATGTAGAGATGATGTTCCAGCCGAAGCGAGAGAAAATCATCAGCCTGTAATAGAATAACTTAATTGGGGCACTTGCCCCAATTAAGCCTCCTTTTTAATATTTTCTTATGCTTTCTTTGCTATAATCACCCTCTAAAATTCTGAAAACCCTGTAGGAGCACAAATGGAAAGAACACTTTCTATTATCAAACCGGATGCTGTAGCAAAAAATGTTATTGGCAAGATAATCGACAGATTTGAAACAAATGGACTAAGAATAGCTGCAATGAAAAAAATTAAACTTACAAAAGAGGATGCAGCTAAATTTTATGAAGTACACAAAGAGCGCCCTTTTTTCAATGATCTTGTTGAGTATATGACAAGTGGCCCTGTTGTAGTAATGGTACTAGAGGGTGAAAATGCTGTTGCAAAAAACAGAGAGCTTATGGGTGCTACTAATCCGAAAGAGGCTGCTCCTGGAACAATTCGTGCCGATTTTGCTGAGAGTATTGAAGCAAATGCTGTTCATGGAAGTGACAGTTTGGAAAATGCCCAAAAAGAGATTGCATTTTTCTTTGCACAAAGGGAGATCCTTTAATTGAGAATTGCCTTTAAAAAAATCGGATTCTCAAAAAAAGATGTAGAGGTTACGAAAGACACTCTTACACTCCGTGGAAAATTAGAAAAGAAGAAAGAACTCGTTGATTTCCTTGGTGTCTTGCAAGGAAAGCAAGAGGTAGAGTGTAGTAGATGTGGAGAGAATTTTTTTGTTACAATAGACGAAGAGATTTTTCTTAAATTTAGTGACGGCATCTATGAGGGCTTTGATGAAGAAGCCGATGTAATTGAATTTTACGATGGTTCAATTGATCTTGACGAAGTCATAAATGCAGAAAGCGAGTCGATAAAACTCGACTATCATATCTGTAAAAAGTGTATACAACAAACCGAAGGAGAAGAAAATGGCAGTACCTAAGAGACGTGTAAGCAAAACAAGAGCAGCGAAAAGAAGAACGCACTATAAAATTAAACTAGTAAGACCAGTAAAAGATAAAGATGGCACATGGAAAATGCCACACCATGTAAATCCTACAACAGGCGAATATAAAAGCTAAGCATGATTAAGATTGCTGTCGATGCTATGGGAGGGGATTTCGGTCCTTATCCTATAGTAGAGGGAACATTGTTGGCTCTTAAAGAGCATAAAGATTTCAAAGCCATACTTGTTGGTAAAAAAGAGAAGATTCTTCCACATATCCCCAAAAAATATTCCAATAGAGTAGAGATTGTAGAAGCCAGTGATGTGATTGGTATGGATGAGCCAGCTACTGAAGCGCTTAAACGGAAAGAGAGCTCTATATATAAAGCTATTGAGTTAGTCCGAACACAGCAAGCAGATGGAGTTGTATCGGCAGGCCACAGTGGAGCGACCATGAGTTTAGCGACACTCCGCATGGGAAGATTGAAAAATGTGAGCCGACCTGCTATTGCAACACTTATGCCTACATATAAAAATAAAAAAACGCTTGTTTTGGATGTGGGTGCCAATGTTGATTGTAAGCCGGAACATCTTTTTGAGTTTGGGGTCATGGGAGAAGCGTATGCAAGAGCTGTTCTAAAAAATAGCGAACCAAAAGTTGGCCTCCTTTCTAATGGCGAAGAAGATACCAAAGGTAATGAACTTACAAAAGCAGCATTTTCGCTACTACGTTCTTTACCTACTTTTACAGGCAATGTAGAAGGCAATAATATTTTTGATGGCAGTGTTGATGTTGTTGTTTGTGACGGATTTACTGGGAATATTTTGCTCAAAACCAGTGAGGGTGTTGCAGACGCAATAAGTAAGCTTATAAAGAAAAATATAAAAAAGAGTCCAGTGAGCATGGCTGGGGCACTAATGATGAAAAAAGTTTTTCGTATGCTCAAAAAAGAGATTGATTATAGTGAGTATGGTGGTGCACCTTTGATTGGTGTAAAAGGGTGTGCAATAATAAGTCATGGAAAGAGTACACCTAAAGCTATCAAAAACGCTATCAATCAAGCTATTAATTACATTCGATCTGATATTAATAGTTATATAGAAAAACGGCTCGAAGAGGTAAAATAAAGGATAGAAATTGTATGCAGCACTGCGCTCTATCGGGGCTTACATTCCAAAAAATGTTTTGACTAACCATGATTTAGAAAAAATGGTTGATACAAGTGATGAATGGATTACAAAGCGTACAGGTATCAAAACGCGTTATATTGCTGATAAAGATGAATCTACAAGCGATCTTGGTGTAAATGCAGCTCGTAATGCTTTAGAACGTGCTGGTATGCAAGTTACTGATGTAGATATGATTGTTTGTGCAACAATTTCTCCAGACTACTTTTGTATGCCTTCTACCGCTTGCATGATTGCAAAAAAACTAGAAATTGCTAATATTCCGGCTTTTGATATCAGCGCAGCTTGTAGTGGATTTATATATGCGTTAGCCACTGCAAAAGCTTTTATAGAGAGTGGTATGGCAAAAAATGTTTTAATTATTGGCGCAGAGAAATTGAGTGCTATAGTTGATTATACAGATCGTACAACATGTATCCTTTTTGGAGATGGTGCAGGTGCTGCTATTGTAAGTGCTACAGAAAACAAAGATGAAGCAATCAAAGACATTAATATTGCAGCTGATGGGAAATATTATGACTATCTTATAACGCCAGGGTGTGGTACAAATAGACCTTGTAGCGAAGAGGTTTTGAAAGAGAGAGAGTGCTACATCAAAATGAAGGGCAACGAGACTTTTAAAGTAGCAGTAAAAACGCTAACAAATGATGTGATTGAGATATTAGAAAAAAATAAAATTAAGAGTGAAGAGATAGATTTTTTTGTCCCACACCAAGCAAATTATCGTATTCTCAATGCAGTTGCTAATGCTTTGGGACTTTCCCAAGAACAGATAGTTATGACTGTAAGTAAATATGGGAATACCTCTTCAGCTTCTATTCCAATGGCGATAAATGAAATATATGAACAAGGGCTTTTAAAAAGTGGAGATTTGATGCTGCTTGATGCATTTGGTGGCGGTTTTACATGGGGTAGTGCCCTTGTACCTTTTGCAGGCCAATGAGCTCTGCATAAGTTCAAACACATATGGCACTCTGAGAGGGAGAGTGAGGAGTGCAAATCAAATACACGTTGCCAGGGCTCAAAGGATATAAAAGATTAGAGAGGATATACTACAATTCGCTTATGATAAGCGAAGAGGCAAAAAGAAGAAAAAAGATATTGGAGTTTTGGGAAAAATATGGACTAGCAGCAACAACTGAAGCTTTTGGAGTAAGCAGAAGAACACTCTTTCGATGGAAAAAGAGTTTAAATGATGCAGATGGCGATATAAAAGCCTTAAATCCAAAATCACGAAGACCAAAAAGAGTAAGAGAGTCAAAAGTTCCAATAGAAGTTATTAAAGAGATAAAACGATTAAGAAAAGCATATCCCAACATCGGCAAAGCAAAACTCTACCACCTGCTTAAACCTTTTTGTGAAGAAAAAGAACTTAAAACTCCCTCGGAATCCACAATAGGAAGAATAATCGCAAAAGCACCAGATACAATGAGACTTTTTCCCTACCGCATCGATACAAAAGGAAAAGTGAAACCAAAAAAGAAGACACAAAAAAACAGAAAACCAAAAAACCTCAAATCTAAACCATTTGAACTGTGGGCAGTCGATACCATCCAAATAGTATCAAACGGTATAAAACGATATATCCTTACTATGATTGACCCACTCACACGTATTGCATTCGCAGTAGCAATTCCATCTAAAAGAGCAAAACATACTGCATATGCTCTTGAAGCTTTAATTGATGGAATAACTTCCATCAAACAAAAACGTAAACTTGCAATTCTTTCAGATAATGGCAGTGAATTTAAAAAAGAGTTTGATGCTCTGCTTGAACAAAAAGGCTTTACACACACTACTGGACATATCCAAGGAGCCCTAAAATGAATGCACACAATGAAAGATTCAATAGAACAATTCAAGAACAATTTATTCAATACTATGAAGATTTACTCTTTACAGATTTGGATGAATTCAATAAAAAATTAGCAAAATGGCTCATCGATTACAATACCAAAATACCACACTCTTCTCTTAATTTTAAATCTCCGGTACAATACCTTCTTGAAAATCATTATGAGTGCCATATGTATTGGACTTATACAAGCTCTTGACAAAGCCAAGCTATTAAAATATAATTCCTTCTCTCAAACGCGGGGGCTCTAAAGAGAGTGATTAGCGTGAGAGGGGTTCTTGACAAAGAGCTGAAAGTTTGGCATAATTTCAGTCCTCGAAAAAAGAGGGGTTGAGAGAAATCTTAAGAGAGATTTCAAAGAGTTCTTGACAAAAATCGAGAGATTGAGTAAAATAACGCCCCTTGAAAAAGAGAGCTGAGAAGAGTTCAAATCACTTATCTTGAGTGAAGATGAGTGAGAGAGTTCTTGTGAATTTAGGATCTTTGACAACTAGACAGAGACGAGTCCTTTGAGTTTTAAAAGAGGATTTTAAAACTTCATAAAGATATTTATGGAGAGTTTGATCCTGGCTCAGAGTGAACGCTGGCGGCGTGCTTAACACATGCAAGTCGAGCGAGAACGGCTCTATCCTTCGGGATAGAGTGTCAGCTAAGCGGCGCACGGGTGAGTAACACGTAGCTAACCTGCCCCATAGTGGGGGATAACAGCCCGAAAGGGCTGCTAATACCCTATACTCCTTCCATACGAAAGTATGGTTGTGGAAAGCGTTAGCGCTATGGGATGGGGCTGCGGCCTATCAGCTAGTTGGTGGGGTAAAGGCCTACCAAGGCTATGACGGGTAGCTGGTCTGAGAGGATGGTCAGCCACACTGGAACTGAGACACGGTCCAGACTCCTACGGGAGGCAGCAGTGGGGAATATTGCACAATGGGGGAAACCCTGATGCAGCAACGCCGCGTGGAGGATGACGCCCTTCGGGGTGTAAACTCCTTTTGACAGGGAAGAAGATGACGGTACCTGTCGAATAAGCACCGGCTAACTCCGTGCCAGCAGCCGCGGTAATACGGAGGGTGCAAGCGTTACTCGGAATCACTGGGCGTAAAGGGCGCGTAGGCGGTCTGCTAAGTTGGATGTGAAAGCCCACAGCTTAACTGTGGAACTGCGTCCAAAACTGGTAGACTAGAGTCCGGAAGAGGCAGGTGGAATTGGTGGTGTAGGGGTAAAATCCGTAGAGATCACCAGGAATACCCATTGCGAAGGCGACCTGCTGGGACGGTACTGACGCTGAGGCGCGAAAGCGTGGGGAGCAAACAGGATTAGATACCCTGGTAGTCCACGCCCTAAACGATGGATGCTAGTCGTTGGGGTGCTAGTCACCTCAGTGATGCAGCTAACGCAATAAGCATCCCGCCTGGGGAGTACGGCCGCAAGGCTAAAACTCAAAGGAATAGACGGGGACCCGCACAAGCGGTGGAGCATGTGGTTTAATTCGAAGATACGCGAAGAACCTTACCTG
This sequence comes from Nitratiruptor tergarcus DSM 16512, assembly GCF_027946175.1. NCBI lineage: Bacteria > Pseudomonadati > Campylobacterota > Epsilonproteobacteria > Nautiliales > Nitratiruptoraceae > Nitratiruptor > Nitratiruptor tergarcus. Next base: position 1,237,221 of record NZ_AP026671.1, on the reverse strand, counting down.
GGCTTGACATCCCTGGAACCCTCTAGAGATAGAGGGGTGCCTCCTTTTGGGGGAGCCAGGTGACAGGTGCTGCACGGCTGTCGTCAGCTCGTGTCGTGAGATGTTGGGTTAAGTCCCGCAACGAGCGCAACCCTCGTCCTTAGTTGCCAGCACTTCGGGTGGGCACTCTAAGGAGACTGCCCGGGTAACCGGGAGGAAGGTGAGGATGACGTCAAGTCATCATGGCCCTTATGCCCAGGGCGACACACGTGCTACAATGGCGCGTACAGAGAGAGGCAATACCGCGAGGTGGAGCAAATCTCTAAAGCGCGTCCCAGTTCGGATTGCAGTCTGCAACTCGACTGCATGAAGTCGGAATCGCTAGTAATCGCGGATCAGCCATGCCGCGGTGAATACGTTCCCGGGTCTTGTACTCACCGCCCGTCACACCATGGGAGTTGAGCTCACCCGAAGCCGGGGGACCGACCCGAAAGGGAGGACCCCTGTCGACGGTGGGCTCAGCGACTGGGGTGAAGTCGTAACAAGGTAACCGTAGGAGAACCTGCGGTTGGATCACCTCCTTTCTAGAGTGATGATCCAAAGATTCGTTTCTTTGGATGGAAGAGTCAATAAGTACTCACACTTATTGACTCAGGGGGCTCGTTCTCTGTCTAGTTGTGAGAGATCAAGGATGTTCTTTGAAAAGGAAAAGTGGAGTCAAGAGCTAAGAGAAGCCCTTATCAGGGGCGGAGCTTTAATAATGGGCCTGTAGCTCAGGTGGTTAGAGCGCACCCCTGATAAGGGTGAGGTCAGAGGTTCAAGTCCTCTCAGGCCCACCAGTTTAGTTGAATCTTGCCTAGATTTTCCAGCTCACGTACTCAGTTGTACGCTACGCTAAAAAATCTAAACAATTCACAACTAAACACAAGATGGGGTCTTAGCTCAGCTGGGAGAGCGCCTGCCTTGCACGCAGGAGGTCACCGGTTCGATCCCGGTAGACTCCACCAAGATAAAAGCACGTAGTTGGGAGTGTAAGAGAGATTACATTGCCGACTGCGTGCTTTGCACGGGAGGAGCGTAAAGCAAACGACAACTGCTTGTCGTTTGTAGCTGCGCACGGCGATGCGTATATGCGCGAGCGGAGCGAGTGCATAGCATACGCCTGTGAGAGGTTACCGGAAGGGTCATCGGTAGACTCCACCAAAGTCTAAAAAGAATCTTCAGAGGAAGATTGTTTTTAGACTTTTAAGTCTAAGGTTATTTGACAACTCATTGTTCGTAGTAAAAGAGGTAAAAACAATAGGCAAGCTGTTTTACTTGACTAAGGTAGTTGAGTAAGGCGGCGGTGCGTCTTAGAAGTAGGTGTAAGCTACAAAGGGCGTACGGTGGATGCCTAGGGTGATGGAGGCGATGAAGGACGTGCTAGGCTGCGAAAAGCCTCGGGGAGCTGCCAAGAAGCGTTGATCCGGGGATTTCCGAATGGGGCAACCCGGCCAGTAGTAATACTGGTCACCTGACTATGTCAGGGGCGAACCCGGGGAAGTGAAACATCTCAGTACCCGGAGGAAAAGAAATCAACCGAGATTCTCCTAGTAGCGGCGAGCGAACGGGGAGTAGCCCGCCTCTGTGTAGCCTACATTATAGTTGAATTACCTGGAAAGGTAAGCCATAGAAGGTGATAGCCCTGTAGACGAAATAGTGTAGGTGGGACTAAGCAGAGGCCTTGCGAGTAGGTCGGGACACGTGTTATCCTGACTGAAGATGGGGGGACCACCCTCCAAGGCTAAATACTACCATCACACCGATAGTGCACAAGTACCGTGAGGGAAAGGTGAAAAGAACCCCAGTGAGGGGAGTGAAATAGAACCTGAAACCGTATGCCTACAATCATTCGGAGCCCTATGAGCTTCGGCTCAGGGTGACGGACTGCCTTTTGCATAATGAGCCTGCGAGTTGTGGTCAGTGGCGAGGTTAAGCAAACGCGAAGCCGTAGCGAAAGCGAGTCTGAATAGGGCGATTGAGTCACTGGCTGCAGACCCGAAGCCGGGTGATCTATCCATGGCCAGGCTGAAGTGGGGGTAAGACCCCATGGAGGGCCGAACCAGTGGAGGTTGAAAACTCCTTGGATGAGCTGTGGATAGGGGTGAAAGGCCAAACAAACTCGGTGATAGCTGGTTCTCTGCGAAATATATTTAGGTATAGCCTCAGGAAGTAGCTACAGGGGGTAGAGCACTGATAGGGCTAGGGCTGCTCACCGCGGTACCAAACCCTGTCAAACTCCGAATACCTGTAGTGTAATCCTGGGAGTCAGGCGTAGGGTGATAAAATCCTATGTCGAGAGGGGAACAACCCAGACTGCCGACTAAGGTCCCCAAGTTGTGACTAAGTGGAAAACGATGTGGGGCTGCTTAGACAACCAGGAGGTTGGCTTAGAAGCAGCCATCCTTTAAAGAAAGCGTAACAGCTCACTGGTCTAGCGGCCCTGCGCGGAAAATATAACGGGGCTAAGTCACACACCGAAGTCGCAGGTGCATACTGGTGTATGCGCGGTAGCAGAGCGTTCCAGTCAGCGGTGAAGCTGTACCGGTGAGGAGCAGTGGAGCGGCTGGAAGTGAGCATGCAGGCATGAGTAGCGATAAAAGTGGTGAGAATCCACTTCGCCGAAAACCCAAGGTTTCCTACGCGATGCTCGTCAACGTAGGGTTAGTCGGGTCCTAAGCCGAGTCCGAGAGGGGTAGGCGATGGGAAATCGGTTAATATTCCGATACCTACTTACTACAAGGCGATGGAGGGACGCTTAGGGCTAGCCGGGGTCCGTGATGGAATACGGGCTCGAAGGGTGTAGGCTGCTAGGTAGGCAAATCCGCCTAGCGTGAGGCCGAGACCTGACAGGCCCCCAAAGCCCTTCGGGGCGGCGGGGGAACCGGTGATGCCGTCGAGCCGAGAAAAGCTTCTAAGCCGTTTAAGTAGTAAGTAGCCCGTACCGTAAACCGACACAGGTGGGTGAGATGAGTATTCTAAGGCGCGCGGAAGAACCCTGGTCAAGGAACTCTGCAAACTGGCACCGTATCTTCGGTATAAGGTGTGCCCGTAGTAGGTGAAGGCCCATGCGGCTGGAGCCGAGGCGGGTCGCAGCGAAGCGCTCCATCCGACTGTTTATCAAAAACACAGCACTATGCTAACTCGTAAGAGGATGTATATGGTGTGACGCCTGCCCGGTGCCGGAAGGTTAAGGGGATCGCTTAGCTCTTCGGAGCGAAGGCGTGAACCGAAGCCCCGGTAAACGGCGGCCGTAACTATAACGGTCCTAAGGTAGCGAAATTCCTTGTCGGTTAAATACCGACCTGCATGAATGGCGTAACGAGATGGGGGCTGTCTCGACCAGGGATCCGGTGAAATTGTAGTGGAGGTGAAAATTCCTCCTACCCGCGGAAAGACGGAAAGACCCCGTGGACCTTTACTACAGCTTGGTACTGCCATCGGGATGAGGATGTGCAGGATAGGTGGGAGGCTGAGAAGCCAGGGCGCCAGCTCTGGTGGAGCCGTCCTTGAGATACCACCCTTCCTCATTCTGGTGGCTAACTCGCCACAGTTATCCTGTGGGAGGACAATGCCTGGCGGGTAGTTTGACTGGGGCGGTCGCCTCCTAAAGAGTAACGGAGGCTTACAAAGGTTGGCTCAAAGCGGTTGGAAATCGCTTGGAGAGTATAAAGGCATAAGCCAGCCTGACTGTGAGAGAGACAACTCGAGCAGAGACGAAAGTCGGTCTTAGTGATCCGGTGGTTCTGAGTGGAAGGGCCATCGCTCAAAGGATAAAAGGTACCCCGGGGATAACAGGCTGATCTCCCCCAAGAGCTCACATCGACGGGGAGGTTTGGCACCTCGATGTCGGCTCATCGCATCCTGGGGCTGGAGCAGGTCCCAAGGGTATGGCTGTTCGCCATTTAAAGCGGTACGCGAGCTGGGTTCAGAACGTCGTGAGACAGTTCGGTCCCTATCTTCCGTGGGCGTAGGAAGGCTGAGGAGAGCTGACCCTAGTACGAGAGGACCGGGTTGGACGTGCCACTGGTGTACCAGTTGTCCTGCCAAGGGCACCGCTGGGTAGCTATGCACGGAACGGATAACCGCTGAAGGCATCTAAGCGGGAAGCCGACTCCAAGATGAGCCTTCCCTGAAGGACGGTGGAAGACTACCACCTTGATAGGCTGGGTGTGTAAGCGCAGCAATGCGTTTAGCTGACCAGTACTAATAGTCCGTTTGGCTTACACATAACATATGCACCGCCGCCTTACTGAGCTACCGCTCTTTGCTACGAACAATGAGTGTTCTTTAAATAAAACTATTGTCTCAATGACAAGAGAAGAGAGTCTTTTAACTCCAAAAGCCTCTCTTCTCTTGTCCTGGTGCCTATAGAGCGGAGGAAACGCCCAGTCCCATTTCGAACCTGGAAGCTAAGCTCCGCATCGCTGATGATACTGCAGCCTTCGGCTGTGGAAAAGTAGGTCGGCGCCAGGCCAAGATTTTTTCCTTCGATTACTTCTTCGATTAATATTTCACATAATTACAAAATCTAAGAAATTAACTCTTCTATAATACATTTTTAAATTCTTTATAATTATAATTGTTTACCATATTATCTAAACCTTTTTGGAGTACAATGTTGCAGATAAAAATTTTTCCACCAAGAAAAGTATTTTCTCCACTCTATTCTAAAAAAAGCATAACAAAATCTGCTCTACATAATTTCGATGATATATTGAAAAGATATCTTGATAATCTTCATGAGCAGATAAAAATGCAGCAAACAGAGCCTGTTATGGTTTCATCTGTTTTGAAGCCTTTTTTTGACTCAATGCATTACGATGCGCAAAGTTTTTCTCAAAAAGGACAAAGCGGTATAGATTTGGCCTTAATGCATGATGGTAAGCCTGCAGTAATTTTAGAAGCTAAAAGACCGGACTCTTCCGCCAACATATCACAAAGTGATCCAAATAAAAAAGCTCTCCATGAAGCAATACTCTATTTTATGCGTGAACGTGACCAAGATAATTATAATCTTTATCACATTATTATTACAAATTTTTACCAATGGTATATATTTGATGCTAAAGAGTTTGATAAACTCTTTTGGCAAAACAAAGAGATAAGAAAAATCTATGAAAATATAAAAAATCCTTCCACATTGATTGATAAAACCAAAGAGTTTTACAAACTGCTGCAAAATAAGCTTTCCAAGCAAGATATAACAATAGAAGCAGCTTATGTAGATTTGCAAAAACCGATGAGTGAAAGCCAAAAGGCTGCACTTTATAAGCTTTTCTCAAAAAAGTATCTTTTTAAAACATTTAATCCCAATGATGCGAATAAACTTGATAGAGGTTTTTATAATGAGTTGCTCTACATTTTGGGACTAGAAGAGAAAAAAGTAGGCGGTAAAAAGATCATTGATAGAGCCACAACTCCTCACATGGCTTCTTTGTATGAGAATATTGCAAGGAATTTGGAGTATACAGGATATAGGGCAAATTTTGAAATTGTATTGCAACTCTTAATCATCTGGATGAATCGTATTTTATTTATGAAGCTTCTTGAGGCGCAGCTGCTTCAATGGAATAGTGGTGAAGAACGTTATAAATTTTTACATATTCAGACTATAAAAGATTTTGATGTATTGAAGATATTCTTTTTTGATATTCTTGCAAGACCACAGCACAAAAGAGTTCACAAAGAGTATGAGCATATTCCTTATCTCAATTCCTCACTCTTTGAGATATCACCAGTTGAGAAGGAATATATAGATATTTCAAATCTTGAAGATAACTGCGAGCTACCCTATTACTCCAAAACGGTTTTGCGTGATGAGAATGGGAAACGGCGCAAAGGCAGTTGCAATATGCTGCAGTATCTCTTCGAGTTTCTCGATGCTTATGATTTTTCCAGTGAAGGTATGGAAGAGATTACTAAAGATAATAAGACTCTTATTAATGCTGCAGTATTAGGACTTATTTTTGAAAAACTCAATGGATATAAAGAGGGAAGCTACTATACTCCAAGCTTTGTGACAATGTATATGGCAAGAGAGACGATTGAAAGAGCAATTATAAAAAAGTTCAATACGCTCAAAGGGTGGAAGTGTAAAACTCTTGGTGATCTTGATGAAAAGATTGAAGATAAAAAAGAAGCAAATGAGATTATAAATTCACTTACAATTTGTGATCCAGCAGTTGGGAGCGGACACTTTCTCGTTTCTGCACTCAATACCATTCTTGCAATAAAAAGCGAACTTCGCCTTTTATATGATGTGCAGGGCAAACGCATCAAAGACTATATTTTGGAAGTGGAAAATGATGAATTAATTATTAGAGATGATGAAGGCGAGATATTTGAGTATCGACGTGGTTCTCAAGAGGGATATAGAATACAAAGAGCAATATTTGAAGAGAAAAAGAGAATTATTGAAAACTCTCTTTTTGGTGTCGATATCAATCCCAATGCGGCACATATTGCAAGACTTCGACTTTGGATCGAGCTGCTTAAACATAGCTACTATGATGAAAATGGACAGCTTGTAACTATGCCAAACATAGATATCAATATAAAAGTTGGCAACTCTTTGGTGAGCAGATATGGGCTCCATGATGAGATAACAATACCCAATATCCAGTATGAGATCGAGAAGTACAAAAAGCTTGTACGTGAATATAAAGATGGGATTTTTGAGGGGACAAAAGAGCAGATGCAAGAGTCCATTGAGAGGCTCAAAGAGATGTTTGGCCAGACACTCCAAGAGCAATGGAAACAAAAACAGACGTACAAAAAGAAGCTCAAAGAATATGTACAAGATTATGGTTTTGATGGGTTACGTGATGAGATGATGCTTGATGCCATTCAGTTTGGTTATGGAAGGCAGGGAATATTATTTGTGAAAGAAAATGATGATGCCAAAAAGCAAAAGAGATTTTTGCAAGAGATAGAAGAGATCTATCAACAGATAGAAGAGATTCGATTAGGACGTGTATATGAAAATGCTTTTGAATGGCGCTTTGAGTTTCCAGAAGTACTGGATGAAGAGGGAAATTTTGTAGGATTTAATGTAATACTTGGAAATCCACCATATATTTCACTGAGTAAGCTCAAGGGAATTGATTATGCTCTTTTTGGCTATCAAGCTTACGATAAGAGGGGGGATATTTTAGCACTTTTTGTCGAAAAGTCTCTCTCCTTGATAAATAAGCAAGGAATAGTTTCACTCATTACATCCAATAGCTGGCTCAAGACCCGTTATGGTGAAGTACTCAAAAAGATTCTTGAAAATTCAGGCAGATCGGTCAATGTGCTCGATTTTGAAGATACGCAGATTTTTGATGAAGCAACAGTGGAGACTTGTATTATTACAATAGGAAGTGAAGAGAACCCATCGTTTCAAGTGGTAAATATTCGCAAGTTTGATGTACAAAATGCTACAGTGCAAACTCTACAAGATACTATTGAGCGGTTTGCAAGGAGTGGCGCAAAAGAGGCTGCTCTGATGCGCCGTATTGAGAAGCAGGGCATACCACTGGGAGAGAGGGATATTTCAATAAATTACGGCATAAAAACTGGATACAATAAGGCCTTTATCATCGATGCTGCTACTAAAAATAGGCTTGTAGAGCAAGATCCAAAAAGTGCCGAACTGCTCAAGCCTCTGATCCGAGGGCGTGATGTGTACAAATATAAAATTAATTGGGCAGGTATGTGGCTTATCAATACTCATAACAACCCACCTGTTGATGTTGAACAATATCCTGCCATTAAAGCGTATTTGGATCAGTTTTATGAAAAACTCGTCAAACGAAAGGACCAAGGTAATACCCCTTACAATCTGAGAAACTGTGCCTATCTTGATGATTTTGAAAAACCGAAAATTGTTTGGGGTGAAATTTCGGATAAGCCGAAGTTTGCTTATGATGATGAGGGTTTTTATGTAGAGGCAACCGGTTTTATTATGATTGGAAATGATTTGAAATTTCTTTTGGGTATTCTAAATTCAAAGCTTTCGAAATGGTATTTTGAGCATATATCAACTACCACTGGTATGGGTACAAATCGATGGAAAAAGTTTAAACTTGAACAGTTGCCAATAGTAAAGTGTGATGACAAAGATGATTTTATAACAATTGTCGATCAGATTATCCAAAAGAAAAAGAGTGGTGAGGATACAAAAGAGCTTGAAGATAAAATCGATGCAATGATTTATGATCTTTATAATCTTACGCAAGAGGAAAAAGAGCTTATAGAAAAAAGTGTAATACAGTGAGAGCAAATATCCTCTGTCGCTAACTTTTTTATACTACAATTGCAAAAAAATTTCTGGGGACGGGTATGCGAACTATTATAGAAAATATCAAAAATGAAGTTAAAAAGGTTGTTGTCGGCCAAGAGGGAATGATCGATGGGCTGCTTATTGGCCTCATGTGTGATGGGCATATCCTGCTCGAAGGTGTGCCAGGACTTGCAAAGACAACCACCGTCAATGCCCTTGCTAAGACACTTGGATTACAGTTTAAAAGGGTGCAGTTTACTCCAGATTTACTGCCAAGCGATATTATAGGTACAGAAATTTATGATCCTGCAAAAAATGAGTTTAAAATTAAGCATGGACCAGTCTTTACCAATCTTTTACTAGCTGACGAGATCAACAGAGCACCAGCTAAAGTGCAATCAGCCTTGCTTGAAGTGATGCAAGAGCGCCAAGTGACAATTGGTGATGAGACATTTATGATAGATAGGCCATTTTTAGTTATGGCTACGCAAAACCCTGTAGAGCAAGAAGGTGCTTATAACCTGCCTGAAGCACAGCTCGATCGCTTTATGATGAAGCTTATTGTTGGTTACAACACAAAAGAAGAGGAATTAGAGATTGCAAGACGCGTAGCAAACAATGCATTTGGCAAAATTGAGACAGTTGCAACAAAAGATGATCTTGAAAAACTTAAAGAGGAGGTAAGAGAGGTTCATATCGATAAAGAGGTGGAAGAGTATATAATTGATCTCATTTTTGCTACAAGAGAGCCAAAAAATTACGGTTTGGCTGAAATTGCAAAATACATTGCTTTTGGAGCAAGTCCACGTGCTAGTATTGATATGTTTAAAGCTACAAAGGCGCTAGCGTATATGCGCGGAAAAGATCATGTAACGCCACTTGAGATCGCATATTTAGCAAAGGATGTTTTGCGCCATAGAATTATTCTGAGCTATGAGGCTGAAGCAGAAGATATCAAAGCAGACTTTATCATCAACAAAGTTTTAGAGGCAGTGCCCATTCCATGACGCAAAAAAATATCAAAAAGCTTCTTATCAAAGCAAAAAAGCAGGTTTTTAGTGAAATTCCTGGCAATAATCCCTCACTTTTTAAAGGGGAAGGTTTTGATTTTGTAGAGCTGCGCGAGTATCAGCCAGGAGATGACGTTAAAAAAATAGATTGGCTTGTTACTGCAAAACTGCAAAAGCCTTATATAAAGCTCTATCGTGAAGAGCGAGAGCTTAATGTAGTAGTAGCTTTTATGCTAAACGGAAGTATGTTTTTTGGAACAAAGAGATTCAAACAAGAGCTTGCTGCCGAAATTGGTGCGATACTCGGGTTTGCTGCAATTAAAAACCAGGATAATTTTTCTTATATTCTCTTTGCAGATAAAGAGTATAGCAGTATACGTCCTACAAAACATATTAATGCAGTGCAAAAATGTGCAGAATCTGTGGCGAAGTTTGTGACACTTGGAAAGAGTGCCAATTTTTCTCAGCTTACACAGAGGCTTTTTAAAATAAGAAGAAAATCTATTGTTTTTATAATAAGCGATTTTTTTGGAGAGTATGATTTTAAGGTTTTGGCTAAAAAACATGAAGTAGTTGCAATTGTAGTACGCGATCGTTTTGAAGAGGATCCAACACCTATTGGTTTTATGAATCTTATAGATCCTGAGACAAAAAAGAGTTTTATTGTAGATTTTGAAGGATCTACATTGAAAAACTATAAAAAAGAGATCAAAAAAGCTGATAGCAAGATGTATGAGCATTTTAAGCAAAGTGGTGTACGTTTTACAAAAATTTACACTCACGAAGAGCCATTTATCAAACTTTTAAAACTGTTTGGACAAAAGTGATGGAGCAGCTTAAAGATATAAAACCGCTTGTAGCAATTCCTGATTATAGCTTTTATCTCTATATTGGATTTATTGTTCTTGTTACTACTTTAGCAGCAGTGCTGGTCTATTTTATTATAAAACTTTTAAGCAGAAAGAAAATTGATAAGCGCAAAGAGATTTTGGAGCGATTACGCAGCCTTGATTTGAATGATCCTAAAAGAGTGGCATATGAAATTACAAAGTATGGAAAATATATTATTCGCGATGAATCAAGTATGCGGCTCTATGAGGATTTAGTGAGAAAACTTACCAAATATAAATATAAAAAAGAGGTTCCTCCATTGAGTAGTGATATAAAAAAAGAGATAAAACTATTTTTGCGAGTGCATGATGAGTGAGTTTGCGTTTGAGCGGCCTTTAGTGTTATGGCTCATTGTATTAGTGATTATATGTTTTATAAAGTGTAGAGCAAAAGAGAGTGCACTGCTCTTTCCACACCTCTCTATTCTCAAAAAAGCAGCAGACAAAAAGAGCTTTTTGCCGGAATTTCTCAAAGCAGTGGCTATTTTTGGCCTCATTTTCTCTTTAGCTGGTCCAGTAGCTATTGATAAAAGTGTAGAGCTCAAAAAGAGAGGCTATGATATTGTCTTAGCACTTGATGCGAGTGGGTCGATGCGAGAGAAGGGGTTTGATAAGAGTAATCCCTTTAAAACAAAGTTTGAAGTGGTTAAGGAGCTTGTCAAGGACTTTATAAAAAGAAGAGTGAATGACAATATTGGAGTAGTTATATTTGGATCTTTTAGCTATATCGCTTCACCACTTTCGTTCAATAAGGATGTTGTCAACAAGATCCTTGATTATCTTGATATTGGCATAGCTGGTCAAAAAACAGCTATTAGTGATGCGCTTATTGAGAGTATTTCGATGCTTAAAGACTCTAAAGCAAAATCAAAAGTTATTATTTTACTTACTGATGGTATAGATACTGCGAGTAAAACCCCTATAAGTGTGGCTATGAAAATGGCAAAGAAGTATCATATCAAGATCTATACTATCGGAATTGGCCAAAGACGAGGAATTGATGAGAGGCTGCTTTCATGGATAGCTGAGGAGAGCGGTGGGGAATACTTCTTTGCACGCACAGCAAAAGATTTGCATAAGGTCTATGCTACTATAGATAAACTTGAAAAGAGTGAGATTAGAGGTAAAGAGTTTGTTAAAAAAGCAGAACTCTATCCCTATGTGCTCTTTGTAGCTATTTTAGCTCTACTTGGGTATATCTATATCTATAGCAAGCGAGGATTTTGATGAAGTTTTTGGATTTTGCTTTCATTCCCTATATGCTTGTGCCATCATTGATACTTCTCTATCTTGTTTTGACCAATAAGAGTTTGATTGATAGGATCTTTGATAATGAAGTTTTAGCAAAGCTAAGAATTGAGCAAGGGTTATCAAAACAACTACGAACTATACTCCTGTTTGGAGCACTTTTTCTCATGATTTTGGCGATGGCTCGCCCTGTGTATCAAAAAGGAATTGTTGAAGTGGAGAGTTATAGGGGAGATGTAGTTATTGCTCTTGATATCTCTCGTTCAATGAAAGCTAAAGATTACTATCCTGATAGACTCACCTTTGCAAAGAAAAAGATCGAAGAGTTTATAAATAAAGCGCAAAATTTAGCAATAGGAATTTTGGCATTTGCAGAAAACGCTTACATTGTCTCTCCTATTACTGATGATAAACACTCATTGAAGTATCTCTTAAAAAGACTAGATACAAATCTCCTCTCACTGCGAGGCACCAACATTCTCTCAGCTTTAATGAGCGCAAATCTTCTTTATGGAAACAAAGAGCCAAAGCAGTTGATACTTGTAACAGATGGAGGGGATAAAAAGGATTTTACTGAAGAGATAAAATATGCAAAAGATCATGGATTTAAGATAATTGTTCTTGCAGTAGCAACAAAAAAAGGTGCGCCCATTGAAGAGAAGGAAGAGTATCTCAAAGATAGAGAGGGTAATATTGTAATAACCAAGCTTAATCCCGATATTGCTAAGTTGGCAAATGAGACGGGTGGTCTTTTTATCCAAGCGAGACTTGATCAAAAAGATATTGAGCAAATTCTAGCAAATCTTGGTGGTATCAAAAAGGAAAAAGAGGTGGAAAAGGTGGTAGACCAAGTGGAGTTTTATCCTTATTTTTTAACTGTTGCCTTTATCTTTTTGTTTTTGGCATTTTTCGATCTTCCTTCAACAAAGGCGCTTTATCTTTTACCGTTGCTGCTGGTTTTTGATGCACATGCGGGTTTGACCGACTTTAAAACTATCAAAGAGGCTAAAGAAGCGTATAGTAGGGGGAACTATGAGAGTGCAGTAGAAGAGTTTCGTAAAATTACTGCTATTAAAAAGAGCCCCCAAAGCTACTATGATTTGGCAAATGCACTCTATAAAAGCGGAAAATATAAAGAGGCTATACGTTATTACAACAAAGTGCAAACTGATGATAAGGAATTAGAGTTTCGCAAACTCCATAATCTAGGCAATAGCTACTTTAAGCTGCAAAAGTATAAAAAAGCGATTGAGATGTATGAGAAGGCTTTGAAGATAAAAGAGGATAAAGATACACGATTTAATCTAGAACTAGCTAAAAAGATGCTCAAGAAACAGCAGCAAAAGCAAAAAAACAATCAGAAGCAAAACAACAAGAAAAAGCAGCAAAAGAAGCAGAACCAAAAAGGGCAAAAGAGCAATGAGCAAAATAAAAAGCAGCAAAAAAAGCAGGAGCAAAACCAGCAGCAAAGTGGAGAAAAAGGGGAGCAAAAGGAGCAGCAAAATCAGCCTATAAGCAACAGAGAGGAGAAAAAATGGCTCAAAATGATACAAAAAAACAGTGCTCCAACACTCTTGTACAAAGCTCCAATAAAAATCAAAAAAGAGGCAGGCAATGAGAATCCTTGGTAGTTTAGTACTTGTAGTAGCTACTCTTTTGGCAGGAAGTTTTAAAGTCTATTTAGAGCAAAATCCGATTTACCAGGGAGAACCTGCTAAGCTTGTCATGGAAGCAAGTGGAGATGAGATTGAGCTGCCAAAAGTTGAGAAGATAGGTTCCTATCCGGTGAGTGGTGTGAGTAAAAGTGAGAGCGTTGTTAATGTAAATGGAAATTTAACAGTTAAAAAATCGCAGATTGTTGTCTTTTATCCAGATACTAATGTAACAATTCCCTCATTTACAGCAAAAGTAGATGGGGAGGAGATTAAAAGCGACCCTCTTGAACTTGTTGTAAAAAAGGCGAAAAAAAATAGTAACATCTTTTTTACGCTCAAACTCAACAAAAAAGAGGCGTATGTAGGTGAGCCAATTATTGCTGAATTGGAGCTCAAAATCCGGCGAACACTCAATATTATCGATTATCAATTTCAGATGCCAAAATTTGATAATTTTTGGGTAAAAGAGCTCAAATCCAGCAATAAATATCTTGAAGAGCATGGTGAGTATCTCATTAAGCGTATCAAGTTTTTACTTCTTCCGCAAAAGAGTGGTGTGCTCCATATTGCTCCTGGAGTATTTAAATATGCAATTCCTGACAATAATGCCAACATGTTTGGTTTTGTTGTAACTGCACCGCGCTGGTACAGTACAGTTTCCAATGGTGCGAGTGTGATTGTCAAGCCTTTGCCACAAAACGTGGATTTGGTAGGTGATTTTAGTATGCAGGTGCAAGTAGATAAGAAAAGGGTAAAGCCTAATGAACCGGTAAATTTGTATGTAAAGATTGAAGGTGTCGGTAACTTAGAAAATTTTGATGGGATAGATCTCAATATTAGTGATGTAACAATATATGCAGACAAGCCAAAAATCAAGGAGCGCTATACCGAGCAGGGATTGCAAAGTAGCTTTGAGCAAAAATTCTCTATCATTGCCGATCATAGCTATACAATCCCTGCAATACGTTTGCGCTACTTTAGTCTTAAGCAAAAAAGTATACAAACTCTCCAAAGTGATCCAATTAATATTGAAGTAGTAGGAGGGCGTCAAGTTGCAGCAAACTTACCGCAGCAATCACCAACGCAGCCACAGCAGCAAACAAAACAGCTACTAACTCAATCAACAGCTGCTAAAAAATGTGGCTTTGATTGGATAAGTTTTATTTATGGAACTATTGCTGGCATTGTGGTGATGCTTGGGATCTATTTTGTGATGCGCTTGAAAGTGCGAAAAGGTATATGGAAGTTTGATAAGGATGGCAAAAGAGAAATGCTAAAAAAATTATTGCCATATGTAGCCCAAAGTAAAGAGGCAGCGAGTCTTGCACAAGCACTCTATGAAGAGATTTATGAAGGCAAAAAACATCGTATAACAAGAAAAGAGGTGGAGAAGGTCTTAAAAGATCTGGTGTAGCGTCGTGGCGTTTTGCATCCACTTTTTGAGTTCTTCCCACTCCTCATTTTCTATGAGTTCTTTTGCATAGCGTAGCTCTTTTTTAAAATCTTCCAAAGAGGTGAGAAGATTTTCTTTGTTCTGTTTGAAGATATCACTCCACATTGTAGGGCTACTTTTTGCAAGGCGGCTCATGTCGCGAAATCCTCCTGCCGCTAGAATAAGAATACTTTTTGGATCTTCTTGTTTTAAAACTGAATTAGCAAGTGCATAGCTAATAGCGTGTGGCAAGTGGCTAATATAGGCTGCATGGAGATCGTGCTCTTTAGCATCCATATAGACTATCTGCATTCCAATGGCAACAAAGATATTTTCTGCGCGCTCTTTATGGAGAGGTTCATTTTGCTCAGTATTGCAAAGTACTACGATTTTATCGTAATAGAGTCCCTCTACTGCCGCCATGGGTCCAGAGTATTCTGTTCCTGTCATAGGATGGGCTGCAATGAAGTTTTTGCGTATTGTAGTAGGGCAGGATTTGACAATTTTCTCTTTTGTGCTACCTAGATCGATAATAGTAGTTGTTGGAGGAATATCTTGGAGATTGTGTAAAGCATCGATGATCCCTTCTACCGGGATTGCCAAAAATATTATGTCACACTCTTTAAGTTTGTCAAACTCTACAATCTCATCAACAAGTCCAAGTTCCAAAGCCTCTTTCTTGTGACGAGGATTGCGATCATAGCCTACTATCTTATTTGCAAGATTATGTTTTCTCAAGTCGAGTGCCAAAGATCCTCCCATGAGACCCAGGCCGACTATTCCCACCTTCATGCAGTTCCTTGTTTTGAAGTTTTATATTATAGCAAGGGGGGCTTTTAATGAATATTAATCAAAATATTGGTAAACTTAATACCAAATACTTTAACTAGGGCGTAATATGAAAAAAAGGTATCTGGCTCTATTGCTGCTAGCCTCATTTGCAGAGGCAAAAACCATAAAAGAGATAAAATTTGATGGACTTTTGCATCTTTCGCCAACCATTGCAAAAGAGATGGTGGGACTCCATCCTGGCGAGCAGCTTGATATGCAAAAAATAGATGAAGCTATAAAGAAATTTTATGCCCAGGGATATTTTAAAGATATCTGGGTGGAAGAGGAAAATGGTAAAGTAATCTTTCATTTTGTAGAGAAGCCCCTCATAGCTGCGATAGAGGTTTTAGGGTATCTTGAGAATAAAAAAGAGGAACTCGATGATATTTTGGGACTTAAAAAAGGTGATATCTATGATGAGGCAGCAATAGAAAAGGCCAAAGAGCATATTAAACAAAAAGCACGCTCACAAGGCTTTTTTGATACGGTTGTAGAAGTAGATACTGAAAAAGTAGGTGAAAATAGTGTTAAAGTGACTTTTATTGTTAATAAAGGTGAAAAAATCACTATTGAAGATCTTACGCTTTGTGGAGCGAAAACGTTTGATAAAGATGATATCGAAGATGTAGTTGCTAATAGAGAGCGCAATAAATACCTTGGATGGATGATAGGATTTAATAGTGGTGAACTTAAACTCGATCAACTTGAACTTGATGCAGCACGTATTAAAAATCTTTACCTTACAAAAGGGTATCTTGATGCCCAAGTAAGCGATCCATTTTTGCGCGTTGATTTTGATAACTATAAAGCGAAGCTACGCTACCATGTCCAAGAGGGGCAAAAATATAGTGTAGCCAGCGTGGATATAAAACTTCTAGAGCCTATTATAAAAAAAGAGCAACTTTTGGAGGATTTGCGTTTAACACCTGGAAAAGTTTTTAACATCGAAAAAATGCGCAAAGATATTGAAACCATCAAAAGAAAAGTTGCTGATTTAGGATATGCATTTGTGCGCATTGCCCCAGATTTTCAAAAAGATGAGAAAAACCATACAGTCAAAATCCGTTATATTATTAACCCAGGAGAAAAGGTCTATATTAAAGATGTGATTATTTCTGGCAATCAAAGAACGCTTGATAGAGTTATTAGACGCGAGGTCTATTTAGCACCGGGAGATGTATATAACTATACTGACTTAATCGAGTCTAAAAATGCACTGCGCAGAACCGGCTTTTTTTCTGATGTAAAGATCGAAGAGAGACGTGTTGGACCGAATGAGATGAATCTTCTTGTACGTGTCAAGGAGATGCCTACCGGTAATATCATGGTTGGTGGTGGATATAGTTCCTATGAGGGATTTTTGATCAATGCCAGCATCAATGATAAAAACATATTTGGAAGCGGAATTGATGGAAACTTTCAAATTGACTACTCATCAAAATCCCTCCGCTTCAATCTTGGTATAACAAATCCACGAGTTTTTGATAGTGACTACAGTCTAGGACTCAATCTCTATAATACAAAATTTGAATATTATGACTATACGCAAGAGAGGAAGGGTGGAAGTCTCAGTGTTGGAAAACGTTTTACAAGACATTTGTCAGGATCTCTTACCTATGCATATGAAAAAAACAAATTGAGTGATGTGCAGTTTGATAACATCTACTTCCAAGAGGGTACTTATACTAAAAGTGCTTTTATTCCGCGCGTAGTTTTTGATAATACCGATGATTACTATTTACCACGCTCAGGCATGAATATCTCAGGCTCTATTGAGTATGCGGGTGTTGGTGGAGATGAAAAATATACGAAATTTTTCTTGCATGGTGGATACTATTATGGGCTTGAAGAGCTCATAGATTATGATCTCATTTTACGTGCTAAAGGGCGTGTAGGATATATTGTAGATAATGGTAATCTTCCAGTTTTTGAAAAATTCTATCTTGGTGGAATAAGGACTTTACGCGGATACGAGACAGCTTCTCTATCTCCAAAAGATAGTCAAGGAAGGCTTATTGGCGGTAAAGAGATGTTCTCTGCATCACTGGAAGCAAGTATTCCTATGATTAAAAGCTCAAATATGCGTTTAACATTTTTCGTCGATTATGGTGGAATCGGTGAAGATAGTTTTAGTGAAATTACAAGAGCAGGAGCTGGTGCGGCAATTGAGTGGTTTTCGCCAATGGGACCAATTCAATTGGTATTTGCCCATGCACTTAACGATGAAGAGGGTGATAGAGTTTCTAACTTTGAATTTAGCGTAGGAACACGTTTTTAAGAGCTTACAAATTTTAGTGCAAAACTTTGCGGTTTTTGCAAAGATTTTGCCTCTTCACGTGCAAGATAGAGAGGTTTGCTACTTGTAATAGTTAGTACATCATTGGTAAATGAGGCTTCAAAATCTGGACAACTATGATCCTTATTGAGTGATTCAGCAAGTGCGAGAATGAAACTCATCCATGCTAGTATTGAAGATTTTGGCAAAAGTTGTGCAAAAGGTTTTGTCACATCTTTATTTGGTAGTTTCTTCTTATGAAATCTCACTAGCATTGCGATTGTTACAATCTCTTGGTGAGTGAGATCATACTCTAAATCGTTAAGGCAGATGTAGCTGCTGTGTTTATGATGCTCATAAAAATCTATTTTGATACCGATATTGAGAAGCTTTGCAGCATAGAGGAGAATTTTTTCGTGCTCTCTTTTGGGATCAAACTGCTCGTAAAGCGTATTGTATAACTTCTTAGTAAATTTATAGTGGCATTTTGCTGCTTTTTCATCGATGCAAAACCTATCAAGAAGACTTCGAAGACTTGGTTGGAAATTTGCAGGGAATTTATAGTTGCTATTGCGTAAGAGATCGTATAAAAATAACCCTTCGCGTACGCCAACGCCACTTGTAATAATCTTTTTTGCTCCAATATGATTGACGATCTCACGAAAAATAAGACTGCCCTCTTTGATGGTATCATAGCGGTCTTTTTTGATAGAGAATTTTTTTAGTTTCAAAACAGGAGTTTCGATTATTTTATCTATAAATTTTTTCTCTTGGGAGTAGTCATAGGTAAATCCGTGGAGTTTATCGAGGGGATAAGCAGTTTTTTTCATGATAGCTTGTGAAAGAGCACGAATCGTTCCACCAATGCCAATAGCGCAATTATTTTTGAAATCTTGTGGAATTTTTTGCATCTCTTCATGGATGTAAAGAAGAGCCTCTTTTATATTTTTTTCTTTGTCAAAAAAAAGCTCTTTGAGACGCACAGTGCCAAGATTGAGGGATATACTTTTTATGACCTCTTTATTGCGGATAAGTGCTAGCTCAGTAGATCCTCCACCAATATCTATAGTAATGCCGTCACGTATCGGCAATAGATTTGCTGCAGCGATGGCTCCTAGTTTCGCTTCGGTATCTCCGTCGATAATCTTGATGTTGATGCCTGTCTCTTTTTTGACAAGATTTTTGAACTCTTTGCCATTCGGAGCATCCCGAACAGCAGAAGTAGCTACGCAAAGGATCTTTTTGGCTTTGAAGGCAAGTGCTATGTTTTTGAACTCTTTTAAAGCATGAAGAGCCCTTTGCATAGGCACTTCTTGGAGCCATCCTTCGTGCTCATATGCACCTTCACTGATGCGAACGCGACTTTTTGTTTCATTGAGAAGGAAAAAGCCAAAACGGCTTGTACGCTCGATGAGAATCATGCGAGCGGAGTTGGAGCCAATATCGATGATGGCGGTACGTTTTGCCATCAATCCTCTTCGTTAACTATCTGATCGTATTTATATTTGAGTTCAGCAATTGTCTCTACATTATCTGGATCAGGTACTATGCAATCTACTGGGCATACCGCAATACATGCAGGCTCATCATAAAATCCAACACACTCTGTACATCTATCTGGATCAATGATATAAATTGGATCTCCCTCTTCAATAGCACCTGTTGGACACTCTTCTCTACATGCATCACATGCGATGCACTCTTCAGTTATCATCAAAGACATTCGTCCCCCTCTTTCAGTAATTTAGAGAGATTTATACAGAAGATATGCTTAAAATAACTTTAAACTAACAGAGTGGACATGCCAGCTGTTTGGGGATAAAGAGAGTTGCGATAGCGCCCTTTTTATCTTTCCTATTGGCGATGGTGATAGTTGCTCCCATTGCATCTGCAGCACTTTTAGCCAGAAAGAGTCCTAATCCTACACCACCCTGTTTTCCTTTACGTTTGAATGGTGCAAAGAGATCAATTGATGTATCTATTCCCGGTCCTTCATCGATAACTTCTATTTTTATACCTTTGGCTGTAGGGTAGCTTCTCAATATTATAGTGCCATTTTCTTTTGTAAATTTAATAGCATTTTGCACAAAGTTTTGAATGATATGATTGAGAAGGGTTGGTTGAATTGTTGTGATATAGGTTTGGGGTTTGAGCTCTGCTATAAACTTTTTCCCTTCGCTCTCTGCCAAAAGAGCATAGTTTTTGCTTTTTTCTTTGAGATACTCAATGAGATCAAGTTTGACAGGTGGCTCGAACTGATCCCCTTCTTGACGACCTATTTTTAGTATGCTCTCTATCATTTTATTCATCTCATTTATTGTTTTTATGTTGAGTTTGATTGTCTCAATATACTCTTCGGGAGTTCTCTTTTTAATAAGTGTTACTTCATTTTTGAGTTTCATAACTGCTAAAGGGGTTTTGAGCTCATGTGCAATCCCTATAAAAAGCTCTTTTTGATATTTTATGAATGTCTGTATGCGATTGATGAGCATATTGATTGCCTGACCCAAAGGTTGAAACTCTTCTGGGAGATCTTTAATTTTTATGGGTTTGAGCATATGCTCGTTCATTGCAGAGAGCTTTTTATTGAGATTGGTGATATATGTTGTAAGATAGTTAGCAAGAATTGCAGCATAGAGTATAATAAATGCAAATGCTAGAGCATTGGTAAAAAGGATTATTTTGTATATTTTATGTAGCATAGTATGAATATTTGTTATATCTTTTTCTACCTTTAAAAATGTCTGTTCTTCAAAGTTGTAAGGGTAAAAAAGTACAAGAAAATGTTTTCCCTCTTTACTGAATTCTTGAAATGTACTATCATTGATAAATTGCGGTTTTGGAATAACTGTAACAGATATATTGAGAGTCTTTTTGAGATAGAAATTATCTATCTTCTCTCCAATATGATAGTTTGTAACAGTCGTAGCTATAAATTGCGCTTGACGAAGGAGTTGCTCTTGTACCTCTTCATAGAGTGATTGTTTGATGAAACTGTATAAAAATGTTGAAAAGAGGGCGATGAGAATGGCCGAAGCCACTACTAATCGCCATAGAAGCTTGACTCTTAAGCTTTTCGTGGATAGCAAAAGCGGTAGCCTCTACGTCTAACAGTCTCGATTGTTTGGATGCCTAGAGGTTTGTCAAGCTTTTGTCGGATCTGATTGATTGCAACTTCAATGACGTTTGGTGTGACAAGCTCTGGCTCTTCCCAGATTGCATCGAGCAACTGCTCTTTGGAGACAATTTGGTCTTTATGGCGTGCTAAGTGTGTCAGTACCTCAAAAGGTTTACCTTTGAGCTCAATCTCTTTATCTTTATAGAGGATTTTCTCCTCCTCCGGATTGATAATGAGCTCTTTGATTTCAATGATACTGCTACCGCCAAAGCGAAGGCGTGCTTCTATTCTAGCAACTAAAACATCAAAATCAAATGGCTTGCGTATATAGTCGTCTGCACCTGCACGCAAAGCCTCTATTTCACTCTCTTTATCGTCGCGAGCACTTAGCACTATGACGATAGTTTTTGGATTGTCCTGTTTTACTTGTGAGACGAGTTCTAGTCCACTGCCATCAGGTAGCATCCAGTCAACAAGTATGAGATCATAGTTTCTAATATCGAGATAGTATTGTGCATCTTTGAGACTTTCACTAATATCGCTTTGATAACCGAACTCTTTGAGTCCTTCTGCAAGCGTTTTATTGAGGGTTACCTCATCTTCTACTATCAAAATTCTCATTCACCGCCCCTTAGTCTATTTTAAGAATCCGGCAAAATTATAGCACAATTTCAACTAGATTTAAACAAATTTTTAGCTTTTTTTAAAAAAATTTTTATTCAAATTTAAGAAAAAGCGATACGCTGGGAGTTGCGTTATGCAGAATTTGCGGTTTTTTTATGGCGATTGAGAGGTTTTTTATCTGGGGAAAAGACTCTTTTATAAGATTTGCACATGAAATGAGTGCATCTTCAAGAAGCTCGAATTGCTCTTTTTGCATATGCTTTTTAATAAGATCTGCTACCTTTGCATAATCGACAAAACCTTGTGCATATTCATAGGTAAGCCAAAGATCGACGATGATCTTTTGCTGCATTTTGCGCTCTTGGGGCAAGATACCTATAATTGCATAGAATTCAAGATCGCGCAGATCGATGCGAAACTCCATCAAGTTGCCACCTTGCCCTCTTTGCCTTGGATAAGGCGTACGATATTTGGTAAGTGCTTATAAACAATAATGAAAGCTAAGAGTAGTAAGGGTGCATGTGACTTGACATGAGGAAGTTCAGGGTGGATAATAAAACTTGCAACTATCACTGCAATAAGTCCGCTCAGTGAAGCTAAAGAGGATATCTTTGTTGTTTTAGCTACAAGTGCCCAGACTACAATGCCAATGAGCGTCTCTATAGGCAACAATACCAGCAAAACACCCATGCCAGTAGCAACGCCTTTGCCCCCTTCAAAGCGCAAAAAGATGCTATAGCAGTGACCAAGCACTGTCATAATCCCAACCATCCACCAAACTGCAGGAGGAAAACCCAAAAATTTTGCAATGAGAACTAATACAGCACCTTTGAGTGCATCAAAAACTACAGTGGCGATTGCCAGTTTTTTAGCAAGTTTTTCATCTTTTTGCTTGACTACACGCAATACATTTGTAGCCCCAATGCTATGCGAACCACTCTTTTTGATATCTACTTTAGCAAAAATCTTTGCTAATATATAGCCAAAAGGTATGCCTCCAATCAAATATGCAGCAATATAAAAAAGCACATTTGGATTTGTTAAAAAATCCATTCACTCCCTTTGTGATAAAAATTTTTAATCAATTTTAGCTAAAATTACATAACGTTAGCCTAAAGGAGTCTTATTGAGTAGTATCGAAGCGTTGAAAAAGAGTATTGAAGAGCTAAAGAACGAACTCTCCGTCACAATTGTGGCGCACTACTATCAAAAAGATGAGGTTTATGAGATTGCAGACATTACTGGTGATAGTTTAGAACTTGCAAAGAGGGCAAAAGAGAGCGATAGCGAGTGGGTCCTCTTTTGTGGTGTAGGATTTATGGGGCAAAGTGTCAAGATATTGGCTCCTCAAAAAAGAGTTGCAATGCCAAAAATTGCATGTTGTGCCATGGCAAGAATGATAGATAGTACCTATTTTGATGAGTCGGTAGCAGCGATGGTAGAAGCTGGCATACCAAAAGAGGATATTTTACCTATAACATATATCAATAGCG
This sequence comes from Nitratiruptor tergarcus DSM 16512, assembly GCF_027946175.1. Lineage (NCBI taxonomy): Bacteria > Pseudomonadati > Campylobacterota > Epsilonproteobacteria > Nautiliales > Nitratiruptoraceae > Nitratiruptor > Nitratiruptor tergarcus. The sequence continues at coordinate 1,214,361 of NZ_AP026671.1, read as the reverse complement.
GCGCTGAAGTAAAAGCAAAAGTAGGACAGATGGGTGGTGCTGTATGTACGAGCAGTAGTGCTGTGAGTATTATCCAAAAGGCTATGGAGAGCAAAAAGAAGATTTTATTTGTACCTGATCGCTGCTTAGGGCAAAATGTTGCGCGAAAAATGGGGCTTAAGAGTGCAGTAATAGGGATTGATAAGCCGCAAGAGATAGCCCAAGCTGATATTATCTGCTATAACGGTTTTTGCTCAGTGCATCAGCTCTTTACCCTCAAAGATGTCGAGTTTTTTAGAAAAAAGTATCCTGGCATTAAAATAGCGGTGCATCCAGAGTGCGATCCAAGTGTGTGTGAAGTAGCCGATTTTGTCGGATCTACAAGCCAGATTATCAAATATGTACAATCTTTGCCTCTTGAGCAAAAAGTTGCGGTAGGCACGGAGTATAATCTTGTGCATAGACTGAGGTCAAAAAATACCTATGTCCTCTCATCTACAAAGCCAGAGTGTCCTACAATGAATGAGACGACTCTCGAAGATGTTTATAATACTCTTCTTGAGATCCAAAAAGGCAATCCTATAAATGAGATCCATGTTGATGAAGAGACAATCCACTGGGCAAAAGTGGCTCTTGAGAGAATGTTTGCGTATCTGGAGGCGTAATGGGAATAGAGGAGTTTGCAAAAGCGGTACTTGCTGAAGATATAGGAAGAGGCGATCTCTTTGAAAGAGTAGGGGAGTCACGACAGGCTGCTGCAAAAATTGTCGCAAAGAGTGAGGGCGTTTTAGCTGGGCAGCCTTATGCCGATGCAATTGCCGCACAGCTTGGACTCAAGGTTTCATGGCAAAAAAATGATGGCGATGCATTTGGAGAGGGTGACATAATCGCTTATGTGTATGGAGAATCGATTGCTCTGTTAAAAGCTGAGCGTAGTCTTCTCAATACTATTTTACACGCCTCTGGTATTGCAATAAAAGCGAAAGAGTTTGTGAAGCTCAGTGGTGGAAAAATCAAGGTTTTGGATACGAGAAAGACAAGGCCTGGACTAAGGGTATTTGAAAAGTATGCAGCAAGAATAGGTGGAGTAATAAATCATAGAATGGGTCTAGATGATTGTTTGATGCTTAAAGATACCCACTTAGCTACAATAGAAGATCTTGGCTCCTTTGTGCAAAAAGCGCGCAAAGCGATTCCCTTTACAGCAAAAATAGAGATAGAGTGTGAAAGTTTCGCAAGAGCAAAAGAGGCTATGGAAGCGGGAGCCGATATTATCATGTGTGATAATATGGAAATTGAAGAGATTAAAAGAGTCGTGGAGCTGCGCAACGAGCAGTTTTCTCATGTTTTGATTGAAGCAAGCGGCAATATTACACCTGCAAACATCAAAGAGTATATCGATACTGGTATAGATGCTATAAGTAGTGGGAGTATTGTCCATCAAGCAGTATGGCCAGATATCTCTATGAAGATTGAGTTATGAAAGAGGCGTGGAAGAGAATAGAAGAAGCAACATATATCACTCTTCTTACCCATGTCAATCCAGATGCTGATACACTCGGTAGCGCTCTTGGGATGTACCATGTTTTACGGAAAATGGGCAAGAAGCCAACAGTTGTGAATGTCACACCACTTCCTTACAATCTCGATTTTTTACCAGGATTTAAGAGTATAAAAAAGAGTTTACCACCTAAATCTGAGCTCCTCATAAGTTTTGATTGTGGGAGTTTTGATAGGCTAGGAATTCCAAAAATGGAACTGCCACTTATTAATTTTGACCATCATCGTACAAATACGCTGTACGGAGATTTTAATATTATCGATCCTAAAGCTGCTGCAACCTCTCAAGTGGTATATAGGTTTTTACAAGAGTGCGGTGTACAAATTTCGCAAGAGAGTGCACTCTGTTTTTATACTGCTTTAGTGGATGATACCGGCTTTTTCAAGTACGATAGTGTCAATGCAGATGTTTTTGCTTTTGCAAAAGAGCTTTGCGAAATAGGAGTAGTGCCTGAATATGTAGCAAATCAGCTTACTATGCGAGAGCCTCTAGCGAAGCTTCGTTTACTTCCTCTTGTATTAGAAACGTTAACGCTAAGACTCAATGCAAAAGTTGCGATTTTATATCTTACCCAACAGATGCTCAAAACTACAGGTGCAACAAAAGAGATGGCTGATGATGCACTCAATATGGCTAGAAGCCTTGTAACAGTGGAAGTAGCAATGCTTTTACGCCAAGAAGAAAATGGAAATATCAAGGTATCACTGCGATCGAAAAATTTTGTTGATGTTGGAAAAATTGCCCTCGTTTTTGGCGGGGGTGGCCACAAACGGGCTGCAGGGTTTACATCGCCTTTAAACGATTTTAAAAAAGTAGAAGAAGATATTTTAGACATATTAGCAAAGGAGTTAGATATTGAGAAGAAGTAAAAAGGGTTTATATCTTTTTATAGCAGTAGTGGCAATTATTGGGGGAGTGGCATATTTTATTTCTACATCAAAAGCATTTGAGAGAGAAAAGCCAACGATTGCAATTTCCGATAAGATCTATTGGAATCTTAAAAAACCTATTCAAATAAAGCTTACAGATAATGAAGCTATTAAAGAGTATACAGTTGTCATAAGTAATGGAAAGCAAAAGAAAACACTTGAAAAGCAGATACTTAACACTCCTAAAAAAGAGGTAGAACTCCAGCTTAAAGCACCTGCAGACATGGAGTTTCCTTCCAAAAAGGCTGAGCTTGAGATAGAGGTACGTGATAGAAGCTATTGGAACTATTTTTTGGGTAATAGTGCTAAGAAGAGTGTTAAGATTTATATTGATACAAAAAGACCTGAACTTACTCTCATTTCCAACTCCTATGCTATTTTAAAAGGTGGAAGTGCGCTTGTAGTTTTTGGATGCAAAGATGAAAATCTTAAAGAGTTTTACATTCAAACCAATTTTGGCAAAAAATTTTATGCTGAGCCTTTTTATAAAAAAGGTTACTACGCTGCCCTCATTGCCTGGCCTTTATGGAAAAAGAGTTTTCGTGCTGATATTGTGGCATACGATAAAGCTGGTAACAGAGCAAAGATACATATACCGCTATACTTAAAAAATAGGCGATATAAAAAGAGTATCATTCATCTTAAAAAGAGCTTTTTGGAAGGAAAAGTCTCGATTTTAGCAGAAGATTATCCGCAAACAGAAGGGATGGATCTAATTGAGAAATTTAAATTTGTCAATGAAACGCTGCGAGAGCAAAATGAGAAGCTTATTCATACTCTCACATCAAAAGTGCCGCAAAAATTGTTGCAAAAATTTGTTTTAAAGCCATTCTACCCATTGAAAAATGCAGCACCAGTGGCTAGTTTTGGTACACATAGATACTACTATTATCATGGAAAGTTGGTTAGTGAGTCTTACCATCTTGGGCTTGATCTTGCAAGTGTAAAAAGAGCTTCCATTAAGGCGAGTAATGCTGGAGATGTGGTTTTTGCAGACTATAACGGCATATATGGCAATATGCCAATCATATCTCACGGACTAGGGCTTTATACCCTCTATGGACACTGTTCAAGCATTTTAGTAAAAAAAGGCGAGCATGTACCAAGAGGCAAAACGATAGCTAAAACAGGAAATACTGGTCTGGCTTTAGGAGATCATCTTCACTTTGGTGTCTTGGTGCAAGGTATAGAGGTGCATCCTTCAGAATGGATGGATAAAAAATGGATTAAAGTTAACATTTCTGATATATTGCGTGATGCCAAAAAGATAATAGACACCACTAGATAATTTTGCTAAAATGGTAGTAAGATAAAGGATGGAGATGCAAGAGACTACAATCAAAAAAGCGGTAGAATTAGTCGGTATCGGGTTACATAGAGGAGTTCCTGTCAAAATGCGCTTAGAGCCTCTTGGCGCAGGAGAAGGAATTATATTTTATAGAAAAGATAAAAATCTCTATATTCCTCTCCATCCAGATAGCGTTGTCGATACAAAAATGGCTACTGTAATTGGAAAGAGGGACGAGAGTATCTCCACTATTGAGCATCTCATGAGTGCAGTATATAGCTATGGGATCGACAATCTCCTCATTATTTTGGATAATGATGAGGTTCCTATAATGGACGGAAGCGCAATGAGCTATTGTATGCTGCTAGATGAGGCTGGAATTGCTACACTCAATGCTTCTAAAAAAGTGTTAAAAATTACAAAAGAGATTGAGGTGAGAGAAGAAAATAAGTATGTGAAACTCAAACCTTCAAACTCTATGATTTTTGATTTTACCATCGATTTTTCTCATCCTGTAATTGGTAAAGAGTATTTACGATTTGAATTTAGCAAAAAAGCATATCTTCAAGAGATTGCAAAAGCAAGAACATTTGGGTTTTTAAAAGAGGTGCAGTATCTGCGTAGTATTGGATTGGCACGAGGTGGAAGTTTGGAAAATGCTATTGTGCTTGATGAAAACAGAGTACTCAATCCAGAAGGTCTGCGCTATCCAGATGAGTTTGTAAGACATAAAGTTTTAGATGCAATAGGTGATCTCTCTTTGCTTGGTTGTCCGATTATGGGCGAGTATGAGGCGTATGCAGGAAGTCATGCACTCAACCACGCTCTGACAAAACAACTTCTTGCAAATCCTGATGCTTATGAAATAGTTGAAACAAAAGGTACAAACGAAGAAGGATTTGTGCTTGGGGCTGCCTACGCAAAAGAGTAATGTAGATATTGTCGTAGTTGGCCTCTCTTCACCACTCCTCGTTGGAGTTTATCAAGATGGTAAGCTCACAGAAACTATAGTCAAAGAGGAGAAGACGAGCGATATTTTGCCGCAAATTTTTAAAAATCTCTTACAGCGTTATACCATTAAGAGTGTCTACTTTGCAAGAGGCCCAGGAAGTTTTATGGCTATTAAACTTGTCTATATTTTCTTAAAGACTCTCCAAATTGCTCGCAATATTAGACTTTTTGGTTGTAGTGGATTTGCATTTAACAATCACCAGCCAATAAAAGCTGTAGGAAACCTCTATTTTGTAGAAGAAAATGGTAAAATTGTGACAAAAAAAATAGAGGGTGAAGTGGAAAGCAGTTTTCAATTGCCGCAAAATCTGCAAGATTTAGCGTGTAGTGAAGAAGAGACTAGTCCACTCTATGTTATCCCTGCGGTAAAGGCGTAGTATTGTTTATAAGTGTACCAGCAACAAGTGCAAATTTAGGGCCGGGATTTGATACACTGGGTGTAGCATTGGATTTGCGTAATGAAGTGAGTATAAAAAGAAGTAGATTTTTTAGTATCTCTATAAAGGGGGAGGGTTCAAAGAGTTTTCGCCTCAAAGGTAATAATATTTTTATCTCTATTTTTAATGAGCATTACCGTAATCTAGTAGATAAAAAAGAGAAATTTCGCTTTACTTTTTATAATAAAATACCTCTTTCACGAGGGCTAGGAAGTAGCTCAGCAGTTATTGTAAGTGCAATAGCTGCAGCTTATGCAATGGCTGGTATTCCTCTATCTTCTCAAAGATTGTTGAGTTTGGCTTTGAGCTATGAGCCACATCCCGATAATATAACTCCTGCTGTTATGGGAGGCTTCAATGCTGCTGTTGTTGAAAACAGTAGAGTATATAGTATAAAAAAAGAGATGCCTCAAAATCTCAAAGCTGTTATTGTTATACCAAATAGACCTATTTCTACTTCCCATTCACGCACCAAACTTCCTCGTAAACTCTCTTTGAGTGATGCAGTTTTTAATATCTCTCATAGCTCTCTTCTTACAGCAGCTATCTTTAATGAGGAGTGGGATCTGCTACGTATCGCCTCTAAAGACAAACTCCACCAAGATATCCGTATGCGTGCAATGCCAGAACTCTTTGAAGTACAAAAGCTAGCGTTGCAAAATGGGGCTTTGATGAGTACGCTCTCAGGCAGTGGTTCTACATTTTTCAATATGGTATATGCAGAGGATGCAAAACCTCTTGCATACAAATTGCAAAATAGATTTTCCAAATTTGCTATTAAAATTTTGGATTTTGACAATCAAGGGATCATAATAGAGGAGTAAGAATACTCCATCTATTTCTTTACGCATATTTTTTTGATATAATTAGTCCCAATGTCAAAGCCGATAAGAATGTGCATCAATTGTAGACAACGATTTTATCAAGACGAGCTCAGCAGACTTCGCTGTGAGGAGAAGAAGATATATGCCTATGGCGGAGTTGGCAGAAGCTTTTATATATGCAAATCCTGCCTAGAGGATAAAAACCTCTCTAAAAATCTCGCTCGAATCTGTAAAACAGATCCTGCCTCGGCTTTGAAAATGTTAAAGGAGATTATTGATAATGGATAAAGTGCGAATCCATGAGATAGCCAGTGAATTAGGCCTCAAAAGTAAAGATGTTTTAGATAAAGCCAAAGAGATGGGGCTTAAGGTACGCGGAGTACAAAGTACTGTAACCTTTGAGGAGGCTGAAAAACTTACTGAATATATTATGAGTGGTGCCCCAGTACAATCTGAAGAAAAAGCCTCTGTAACACCACAAAAAGAGCAACCAAAACCAAAGCCCCAACCACAAGAGGAAAAAGCCAAAGCACCAAAAGAAGAGAAACCTCAAGAGGTTGCAGCTCCAGAGGCCAAAGAAGAAGAGAATAAACCCAAAAAGCAAAAAGAAGAAACAGAAGAGAAAAAAGAGTCTCTTACTCCTCCTTCATTGAAAAAACGTCGGGGATTGGTAATTGTTAAGAAAAAACGAAAACCAGAGCCTAAAGTAGAAGAGGAGCAAAAAGAGCAAAAAAAAGAGCAGTCACAAGAGAGTGAAGGTCTTGAGCTGAAAAGAAAAGCGAAAAAAGCGAAAAAAGCTCCTGCTCCTGCAAAAAAACAGGAAGGCAAGAAAATAGAAATACTCGAAGATAGAGATTTGAGCGATGTGAGTTTGGAGTTAGAAGAAGAAGTTGTTGTACTGCCAGATTTTAGTGAAGAGCTCAACAAAGTTGAAGAGGAGCAAAAACAGACTAAAAAAACGCCAAGTAAGCAGGTAAAAGTCGCACGCAAAAGTTTTAATGTTGAGCAGACGGGAATAAGTAGATCTAAAAAGAAAAAGCGTAAGAAAAAAGAGACAAAGAGCGAGGGAGAAGTAAAAGTCGTTGAAATTCCAGAAGAGGTAAGAGTATACGAATTTGCTGAAAAGGCTGGCAAAAGTGTAGCAGATGTTATAAAAGTTCTTTTTAATCTTGGTATGATGGCTACAAAAAATGACTTTTTAGATAAAGAGACAATAGAGATCTTAGCAGAAGAGTTTGGACTCGAAATTAAAGTCAAAGATGTACTTGAAGAACTCGATTATGTAAGTGCGTATGATGCGATTGAAGATGACTATTTAGAAGAGAGACCTCCTGTTATTACTATCATGGGACACGTGGATCACGGAAAGACCTCTTTGCTCGATTTTATCAGGCATTCGAAGATTGCTGAACGTGAGGCTGGCGGCATTACCCAGCATATTGGTGCATATATGATCCAAAAAGATGGCAAAAAGATTACATTTATAGATACACCTGGGCACGAAGCTTTTACTGAGATGCGTGCACGTGGGACACAGGCTACAGACATTGCCATTATCGTTGTAGCTGCAGATGATGGCGTCAAACCTCAAACAGTAGAGGCTGTCAATCACGCTAAAAATGCAGATATTCCGATGATTGTAGCAGTCAATAAGATTGACAAACCAGATGCAAATCCTGATCTTGTAAAATCACAAATGGCAGAGCTTGGCATTACTCCTAGTGAGTGGGGTGGAGAGTATGAGTTTGTGAATGTGAGTGCAAAAACTGGTGAAGGTGTAGATGAACTCCTTGATACGATATTACTCCAAGCTGAGCTCATGGAGCTCAAGGCTAATCCAAAGCGAGAGGCAAAAGCTGTTGTCATTGAGAGCTCTTTGGAAAAAGGGCGTGGACCGGTAGCGACAGTTATTGTGAAAAATGGGACATTGAAAGTTGGTGATCATGTGGTATGCGGTGTGGCATATGGCCGCGCTAGAGCTATTATCGATGATATGGGTAAAATGGTGAAAACCAGAACCCCAAGCGAGCCCGGTATGGTGGTAGGACTTGATAAAGTACCACCTGCAGGGGAGATTATGATAGCTGTCAAAGATGCTGAGACTGCAAGGATGTATGCTGAGCGTAGAGCAGAGTATGAAAGACAAAAAGAGCTCTCCAAAACTACAAAAGTGACTCTTGAAGAGCTTAGCCAACTTGTCAAAGAGGGACAGCTCAAAAAGCTGCCTGTCATCATCAAAGCTGATACGCAAGGAAGTTTGGAGGCTATTAAAGGAAGTCTTGATAAACTCAAAAACGAAGAGGTAAAAGTCGATGTTATCCACTCAGGAGTAGGGGCTATCAGTGAGAGCGATGTAACGTTAGCGGATGCGAGTGAAAATGCTGTGATACTTGGCTTTAATGTGAGACCTACTGGAAGTGTAAAAGAGAAAGCAAAGCAGCTTGGTGTCACTATTAAAACATATTCAATTATTTACGATCTACTTGATGATGTCAAAGCACTGCTTAGCGGTATGCTCTCACCTGTGATTCGTGAAGAGTCTATTGGACAAGCAGAAGTAAGAGAGACCTTTAACGTACCAAAAGTAGGTACAGTTGCAGGATGTATGGTCACAGATGGAATAATTGAAAGAAATGCAAAAGCACGCGTAATTCGAGATGGCGTTGTTATTTATGATAGTAAGATCAGTTCACTCAAACGTTTTAAAGAGGATGTAAAAGAGGTGAGCAAAGGGTATGAGTGCGGTATGATGATAGAGAATTTCAATGATATCAAGCCAGGCGATGTTATTGAAGCCTACAAAGAGATTGAGGAAGCAGCAACGCTGTAGGAGTAAATGTGAAACCAAGTGAAATAAAAAGAAAACGCCAAGCATCGCTGCTGCGAGAGCTTATTAGTGAAGCAGTAGGGCAGTTAGATGATGAGCGGTTGCATGGCATTACTGTGACAGAAGTTGATGTAAAAAAGGGTGGATACGATGCAGATGTCTATATAGACAAATCATTCTATTCACCTGAGGAGCAAAAAGAGATTCTCAAAGCCCTTAAAAAAGCAGCACCTCTTTTGCAAAGTTACTGCTTAGAGATGAGTGGCTGGTTTAAATGTCCAAAATTCCATTTTAAATTTGATGAGCTTCTAGATCAGCAGAAGAAAATCGAAGATCTCTTTGCAAAGATAAAGGAAGAGAAGTGAGTCTTGAGCAAGATATAAAAAATATCGTAGAATCATGTGGAGCGAAACTCTATGATATTGAGACAGTGAGCGAGAGGGGCAAGACGATTTACCGGGTAACAATTACAGATAAAGAGGGTGTGAGTCTTGATAAATGTGTCCAGATCTCGCAACTCATTTCTCCACTGCTTGATGTTCATCCTCCCGTACAGGGTGATTACAATCTTGAGGTAAGCTCTCCGGGAATTGAGAGAAAACTCAAAAAGCTTTCTCATTTTGAAAATTCTATTGGAGAGAAGGTACGTATCACTACAATTGATGGAGAAGTTTACGAAGGAGAACTTGTAGGGGTAGAAGATAAAAAGATTACGCTACAAACCTCTCAAGGCAAAATAAGTATCGATTTTGATAATATCTCCAGTGCAAAGACCTATTTTGAATGGTAAATTTCGATAGCTTCTACATGCAGGCAGCACTCGATGAAGCCTGGAAATTTCAAGGATTAACATACCCCAATCCTGCCGTGGGTGCAGTAGTTGTCAAAGATGGGAAGCTTCTTAGCATTGCAGCACACCAACAAGCAGGTGCTCCCCATGCTGAAGTGTTGGCTATCAAAGATGCCTACTACGCTTTGACAAAAGATGAGGAGATACTTCCTATAAATGAGTCTTTGCATCTCCACAACTACTTATTAAAAAATGCAGGTGAGCTCTTTAGAGACGCTACGATGTATGTAACGCTAGAGCCCTGCTTTCACTATGGAAAAACTCCTCCTTGCTCACTATTGATTAAAAATCTTGGATTTAAAAGAATCGTTATTGCAATTTTAGATCCAAACAAAAAGGCTACAGGTGGTGCACGCTATCTCAAAGAGAGTGGTTTGGAGGTAGTAGTAGGTGTTAAAGAGCAAGAAGCAAAAGATCTTCTTGAGCCTTTTATTCGCTGGAGTAAAAGTAGATTCATCTTTTTTAAATTTGCTCAAACAATCAATGGAAATTTAACAGCTGGAACTATTAGTAATATTCAATCACGTGAGATAGTGCACCAGTTGCGCAATAAAATAGACCTCCTTGTGATAGGGGGGAATACCGTGAGAAAAGATAGACCTATCTTGGATAGCCGCCTTGTTCAAGGACGTGCCCCTGATGTTCTTATCTACTCTAAAAAAACAGAGTTTGATGCAAAGATTCCTCTTTTTAAAGTTCCAAAGAGAGAAGTATTTATAGAAGATAGTTTGGAAAGAGTAAAAGAGTATAAATTCATTATGGTAGAAGGGGGCGAGGGAATGCTTAAAGCCACAAGAGCACTAGTAGATTGGTATATGATCTTCATTGCTCCCAAATCTTTGGAAAAACCAAATTATACTTTTAATAAGAAGTTACGTTTTTTACATACACAAAACATAGGGGATGATCTCCTTATATGGAGTAAGAATGGATAAGCAGAAAAAAATAGTTTCAATGTTTGACGATATTGCAAAAAGTTACGATATTGCAAATAGGATTCTTAGTTTTGGCAGTGATATTGTATGGCGCAAGAGAGCCTGCGAGAGGGCATTTGAGATCTATAATAATGATAGCATAGAGCGTATTGTAGATGTAGCGTGCGGGACTGGCGATATGCTTGGGTTTTGGGAGCAGACAGCTCGCAAAAAAGGGATTGGTGTAGATGATTTTGTTGGAGTAGATCCTTCTGAGGGAATGCTTGAAGTAGCAAAAGAGAAGTTTCCACACTTTTCCTATGTAGTTGCATTTGCACAAGATCTTCCTCTCCCAAGCGAGGCAGCAGAATTTGTCAGTATCACCTATGGTATTAGAAATGTTGTAGAGCGCAAAGAGGCAATTGATGAGTTTTATCGCATTTTAAAGCCGGGAGGAGTGCTTGTTATCTTAGAATTTACCAAACGGCGCAAGCAAAATCTCATGGATAACATCGTCGAGTTTTATATGAAAAATATCTTACCAAGGGTAGGAGGCATGGTATCAGGAAACAAAGATGCCTATGAGTATCTTCCAAACTCCATTGATAGCTTTTTGACTACAGAGCAGCTCATTGAGGAGCTTGAGGCTGTAGGGTTTACTATGGAGTATGTGAAAGCCTTCTCTTTTGGGATCTCTACACTCTTTATTGCTAAAAAAGTATAAGCTCCATGCAGGTCTTAACTGTTTCTCAGCTCAATGAGCAGATAAAATCGCTTTTAGAGTCTCACTTTCTTGAGGTGTATGTAGAAGGAGAAGTGAGCAGGCCTACGTACCATACCAGCGGACACCTCTACTTTAGCCTCAAAGATGAAAAAAGCGTCATTCGTTGTGTTATGTTTCGCAGTGATCTGCGCAGTGTACCTTTTAGGGTAGAGGAGGGGCAAAAGCTTATCCTCAAGGGCCGCATCGGAATTTACACACCAAGAGGGGAGTATCAACTCTATGCAAAAGAGCTACATCCAGCAGGTGCAGGCTCATTACAGATAGCTTTCGAGCAACTCAAGAAAAAGCTTGAAGCAAAGGGCTATTTTGCAAAGCAGCGCCCAATTCCAGATTTTGTAAAAACTATTGCAATCGTTACTTCTGCTACTGGTGCAGCGTTGCAAGATATGCTGCGCATTATTGATAAACGCTGGCCTTTAGTGAAGGTATATATTGTAAACTCCTTGGTACAGGGAAAAGAGGCAGCACAAGATCTTGCTCACTCCATCGAGATAGCAGACTCTCTTGGGGCCGATGTTATGATAGTAGGACGGGGTGGGGGAAGTATTGAAGATCTGTGGTGCTTCAATGAAGAGATAGTTGCTGAAGCAATTTACAAAGCAAAAACTCCCGTTGTCTCTGCAGTAGGGCATGAGATCGATTATGTTATTAGTGATTTTGTTGCAGATCTGCGTGCTCCAACGCCTAGTGCAGCCATTGAGAGGATTTTGCCAGACAAAGAGGAGATACTACTCTATCTTGATACACTTATGGATAGGATGCACAAGCGTATGCAAAGCATTGTGGGACTCAAAGAACAAGAACTTCGCCATATACAGCAGTCCATGGCACAACTCTCTCCTCATAGAAGACTAGAGCTATATAGGCAACAAATCCTCAATCTTAGCCAGGGTTTTTCACAGGCTCTGCGCATAAGTATACAAACCAAAGAGCAAGAGATCCCTAGACTCCTGCAAGCATTGCACAATAGTTTAGCAATGCAGTTGCAGGCAAAAACAAATGAGTTGATACTGTTACAGCAAAAGATGGAGATGGCATATAGAGCAAAGGAGCTGCCAAAAGGGAGTGCACAAGTAGTAAAGAATGGCAAACCTGTCATGCTATCCGATCTTAAAATAGGTGATGAGGTGCAGCTTCAAGATCTTCACTATCGCGTAGGTGTAAAAGTTGAGAGTAAGGATGTGCTATAAACTCTTCGTTTATGGTACACTCAAAAAAGGGCTATGCAATCATTTTTATTTACACGAAGCAACCTTTTTGGGTGAGGCAATAACATTGCAAGCTTATCCCCTCATTGCTCCAAAGAGATGGTATCCTTATCTTATTGATAAGCCAGGTAAGGGAAAGCGCATTAGAGGCGAGCTCTATGCCCTTAATCTAGCAACACTCAAGCAGATTGATAGACTCGAGGAGCATCCACGCTACTATAAAAGAAAAGTTATCGAAATTTTAGTAAATGGAAAGAGGCAAGAGGCTTTTACTTACTTTTTTGCCTCTTTTATACCCTATTGGGAGTTTACTTTTTTAGAAGAGTTTCCCTCCAAAGAGGAGTGAGAGAAGTTTGCTACTTGTCTCACTTGTGACGCGTTTGAGCATTTTTTCAAATTCGCTTGGCTTTTTCCATACAGCTTTTTTTACATGTGCGAGTTTCTCAACTGCTTTTTTTGCTTCATACTGTGTGCCAACTGCATCAATGAGGCCAACCTGTTTAGCTCCATAGGCGGTAAATATGTGTGCATCTGCCCATTGTGAAGAGTTGTTGAGATCAAGACCTCGTGCTTTTGCTACATCTGTAGTAAACATCTTGTATGTATTAGAAATTACCTTTTTTAACTCCTCCTTTTCAAGCTCACTCCATTTGCGAAAAGGTGTACCTACCTCTTTATATCTTCCAGCTTTAACAACTTGTGGCTCAATGCCGATTTTATCGAGAAGTTTTTGAAGATTTGGCGCTTCAAAAATAACACCAATAGATCCTATAGTACTTCCAGGGTTTGCAATAATTTTGTTTGCCCAGATACTTGCATAGTAGCTGCCACTAGCCATTGTACCTGCTGCATAGGCTACTACAGGTTTTTTTTCTCGCAGTCTCTTAATTGCATAACTAATTTCAACTGATGGTGCAACTGCACCTCCTGGAGAGTTCACTACAAAAAGCACACCTTTAATATTCTCATCTTGCGCCTCTTCAATCTGTTCTAAGACTGTTTTTGCATCTAAAATTGCACCATCAAGTGAGATCTCCATGAGATTTGGTTGAGAGATCTGCTCTTTTTGCATCACTCCAAAAAGTAGCAGTACAATGAGCAAAAAGATGATTGCTTTGAAATACTTTTGAATAAAATCAAGTGTAGCCGTAATAGGTAAAAAGAGTATTTTTAGAGGGTTTGTTTTATTGTTAGAGTTCTGTTCCATCTATGATCACCTTTCTGGGAAGTTGTGTATGCAAAATAATATGCAAGTATATCTCTTCACGAGCTCGTAAATCATCTGGAATATCGACAATTTGAAAATTTGCTGGCAGGCCTGGAGCGATTTTACCGCCAGGAAATCCAAGAATTTCATGGCTAAAATCTGTAGATTTTACTATAAGATCTTTTGCAAAAGTGACTGCATTCTTATAGGGATGCATAAAAAGAGCTGCACGCATCTCCTCATACATATTGAGTGAATAGTTGGAACTTAGCCCATCTGTAGCGAGAGTATAAGGATTGTGCAGCGCATCGATATCGAGCACTCCATTGCCAAGGAGTCTATTAGAGACAGGACAGTGGATGATAGTAGCATCAAAATTTTTAAGGAGTTCGCGCTCTTTGTCTGTTGTATTGATCATATGCACAAAAAGTGTGCGTAAATCTTGGAAAAGCTCTAAAAACCGCATCGGCTCATTTGCTGGCGTACTTTGGCCTAAAAGCTCTTTGAAAAATTTTTTGAATGGACCAGTAGCATGATCAAGCCACTCTCTCTCAGCACGGCTTTCAGCGTAGTGTACACTTACAAGTGCATTGTCACGTTTTGCTATTTCCAAAGCTTTTTTTGCCAAGATATAATGCACAGAGTAGGGAGAGTGAATAGCGATGCCCGCTTTGAATGTAGGTGATTCAAGTTTTTTGCTCCGCGCGTAGCGCTCAATAAATGAGGCATACATAACATCTGCGGCTGCTGGATTGGAGCCTATTATTTCATTAAAAAAGTGTACTCTAAGTGGTGAGGCGGCACACAGTTCCATCTCTTCACCATAGCTGCTAATTTCGCCTATTGCACTTGTACCGGAGTGTAAAATCTGTTTTATTGCTTCTTCTAAACACTCTTTTTCACAGCGTGGCAAGAGATCTTCTCTATGCTCAATCACGCTATAGAGCCAAACGAGAAAATCCCCGTAACTCAGCGTTGCCCTATTTGCACTAAACTCCAAATGCACATGGGGATTGGCAAAAGTAGGGAGGAGTGCGGCATTTCCATAGTCATGAATCTCTGCACTTGGAAACTGTGCGCGCAGTTTTTCTAAAGGAGCAATCGCTATAATCTCTTTATCATAGGCAATAGCCATATCTTGCTCTATAGTATGTGGAGTGAGGAGATATTTCGCATAAGCTATTTGCAATAAAAACTCCTTTAGCTAAAAGTTGATATAATCATAACCAAAATTTTAACAAAAGGATATTTGTATGAAAGTAATGGTGATCCAAGGTCCAAATCTTAATATGTTAGGTATTAGAGAGCAACAGATTTATGGTCCAATGAAACTTGAAGAGATCCATGCGCAGATGAAGGCTTTTGCTGATGCAAATGGTATGGATATTGAGTTTTTCCAATCAAATCTTGAAGGTGAAATTGTTGATAAGATTCAAGAGTGTTTAGGTGATGCAGATGGCATCATTATTAATGCAGGAGCATATACGCACACCTCTATTGCCATTCGTGATGCGATAGCAGCAGTACAGCTTCCAACTATTGAAGTACATCTTAGCAATGTTTATCGAAGAGAAGAGTTTCGTCAAAAGAGTATGATAGCTCCTGTTTGTGCTGGAGTGATTACCGGTTTTGGTCCATTTAGTTACCACCTTGCTATGGTAGCAATGAATCAGATTTTTCAAGAGATTAAAGCGATAAAAGCGCAACAGCAAGCACAGCAACAAGCACAACAGCAGTCCTAAGGAGGAGATCCTTTTGGACTGCATATATAAAGATGAAAATGCCGTCTACTATGAGGTAGGTTTTAGTTGCGATAATGAGCTGCTTTTGTGTCTAGGAAGTGAAAAGTTTTTTATCACAGATGCACGCTATACGATCGAAGCACAAGAGCATGTTAAAAATGCCGCTGTTATAGAAGCGCGCGATCTCTACAAAGCTGCCCGGGAAATTCTTCGCAAAAGTACATGCAAAAAACTCTTTTATGATCCCAATGAGTTTAGCTGTGCACAACTGGAGAGTTTGCGCAAACTTCCTTTGCAACTTACTCCCAAGCCCAATCTCTCTTGGCAAAAGCGTATTATAAAAAGTGAAGAGGAGATAGCTCTTATCCAAAAATCTGCACAGCTCAATGCTTTGGCATTTGATGCATTTGCAAAGACTCTACAAAAAAGTGAAGGTAAAAAAGAGAAGTTCCTCCACTGGGAAGCAAAAACAGTTTTAACTCATCATGGAGAGTATGATCTTAGCTTCGATCCTATTGTGGCAATCAACGAAAATGCTGCCAAACCTCATGCTTTACCAAGTGATAAAGCATTGCACAGAGGGGATTTGATTCTTTTTGATGCTGGCATCAAATATAAGCGCTACTGCTCTGATCGCACACGTACAAGTTATTATGATGAAAATATAACTTTTGAAAAAGATCAGAAGTTTTCTAACCCTAAAATCCAAAAAGCTTACGATATAGTAAGAAAAGCGCAAGAAAAAGCGATAAGTGCTGCTAGAATCGGAATGAGAGCAAAAGATCTTGATAAAATTGCTAGAGAAATTATCGATAGCAGTGAGTTTAAGGGATATTTTGTCCACTCATTGGGGCATGGAGTAGGATTAGATATCCATGAGATGCCTTTTATTAATGCGCGTAATGAACAGATTTTAGAAGACGGTATGGTCTTTACTATAGAGCCAGGTATCTATATTCCAGGGGAGTTTGGTATACGCATTGAAGATATGGTGGTACTGCGCAATGGACGAGCAGAGGTTTTATAGTTGAGAAAGAGTATCAGTGAAGATTTACAGCTCTTTTTTACTGGAGGATTTCCTGCTGTATTACAGACAAAATGCTACAATAATCTTGCTATTTTAGGCATTGGTGGTAATATTGGCAATGTGAAAAGAAGATTCAAAAAGCTTCTGCTCTTCCTCAAATCCAATCCTAAAATCAGACCAATTGCAACAGCTCCTATTCTTAAAAATCCACCTTTTGGGTATATGGAACAAGCCGATTTTTATAATTCTATCATTGCAGTAGATACTACATTTTCTCCACAAGAGCTCCTTCATTATGCTTTATATATTGAAAAACGTTTTAAAAGGGAGCGTACTTTTAAAAATGCTCCCCGTACACTTGATGTAGATATTATCTTTTTTGAAGACAAAATAGTAAACAAAAAAGATCTTTTCATTCCTCATCCCTTTTGGAGCGAGCGTGAATCGGTTATAATTCCTCTAAAATTTTTGTTGGAGTTTAGATGAGGTTTGTAACGATTACCAGTGGCAAAGGGGGTGTTGGTAAAAGTACTTTGGCTGCAAATATATCCTATCTTTTATCGATTTATGGATATAAAACAGCAATTTTTGATGCAGATGTGGGTTTGGCCAACCAAGATATAATATTCAATGTAAAACCGCAAAATACAATTTTAGATGTTTTAAAAGGTGATGCAAATTTTGAAGATATAGTTGTGCAGCTCAATAACAACCTCTATCTTATACCAGGTGAAAGTGGGGAGGAGATCTTCCAGTACAAAAATAGTGATATTTTGGAGAAGTTTTTTGCTGGAGTAGAGAAGTTTAACGATTTCGATTTTTTAATAATTGACACGGGAGCTGGGATAGGAGAGTATGTACAAAGCTTTATTAAAGCGGCTACAGATACGATAGTTGTGACCATTCCAGATCCTTCAGCTATAATGGATGCTTATTCTATGATAAAATATACTCTCAAAGTAAAAAGCGAAATCTATCTTGTTGTTAATCGCACTAAAAGTGCAAAAGAGGCGCATGAGATTTTTGTAAAGTTAGAGAGTGTGGCAAAAAAACACATCGATTCCAATGCACACTTAGAGTTTTTGGGATATGTGGAAAAGAGCAACTTAATCGAAGAGGCATCAAAAAGACGTGAGATTGTTGTGCAATCTTATGCTTCATCGATTCCAGCAATTGAAATTGCCAATATAGTCAAAAAACTGACAAACTCTTTGACAAAAGATGGAGAACATATCAAAGAGACACCAAATATTGCTATATTTTTTAAAAGGCTTTTGCAACAAATTTGAGGAGAAAGGGTGAAAAGAGTATTATTAGCAATGAGTGGAGGAGTAGATAGCTCCTTTACTGCTACTTTGCTACAAAAAGAGGGTTTTGAGGTTGTTGGGGTATATTTTAAGTTTCATCCCCATGAAGAGTATCATGAAAAGAATATTCAAAATATTAAACAGGTAGCCAAACTGCTAGGAATTGAATACCACATAGAAGATCGTATGCAGGAGTTTCAAGAGCGGGTATATAAGCCCTTCGTTGATGGCTATATTGCTGGGCTTACGCCAAATCCTTGCGCACTTTGTAATCGTGTAATGAAGTTTACAGAACTCATAGCCTTTGCAGATAAACTGGGAATTGAGCATGTAGCTACGGGGCATTATGCTATAACAGATGGACAATTTATCTATGAAGGAGTAGATAAAACAAAAGATCAGAGCTATTTTCTTTTTAATCTCAAACGTGAATTTTTGCCACGCATTATTTTTCCTCTAGGGAAACGTTTCAAAGAGGATGTGAAAAAAGAGGCTTTGCAAATCCCACTTTTGCGTTCTATTGCAGAGCAAAAAGAGAGTAGCGAAATCTGCTTTGTACAAAACAGCTACATAGATGTACTCAAAGAGCATACGCAAGTAGATATGCCAGGTGTAGTAGTCAATAAGCGCGGTAAAGTGATAGGTGAGCATAAAGGATATATGCACTATACAATAGGAAAGCGTAAAGGATTTCGCGTCCATGGTGCCCACGAGCCACACTATGTAGTAGATATGATTCCCCAAAAAAATATTATAGTTGTTGGTAAAAAAGAGGAACTTGCCAAGAAACGCATTGTTTTGCGTGGGCTCAATATGTTTATAGAAAAAAAAGAGTTTGATTGTTTTATAAAAGTGCGATACCGCACCCATAAAGTTCCCTGTCATGTCAAAATAGATGAGAATGTAGCTTTAGTAGAATTAGAAGAGGCTGTCTATGGAGTAGCAAAAGGGCAGGCTGGGGTCTTTTATGAGGGAGAAAAAGTCTTAGGTGGCGGATGGATAGTTTAGCTATAATTACAACAAAAAGTTATGGGAGTGATAATGAGAGGTTATAAAGTCTTTTCTGGTACTGCACATCCGGAATTTGCTGCACAAATGGTGCAATATTTGGGTGTTCCTCTTTCACAGGCGACTGTGAGTAGATTTAGTGATGGTGAAATTAATGTGCAGATAAAAGAGTCTGTACGTGGACGTGATGTATTCATCGTGCAACCTACTGGAGCGCCGGCAAATGATAATTTGATGGAACTACTTATAATGACTGACGCCCTGCGCAGATCGAGTGCAGCTTCTATCACTGCTGTTGTGCCATATTTTGGTTATGCAAGACAGGATAGAAAAGCAGCGCCGAGAGTTCCCATCACAGCAAAGCTTATTGCAAATATGATGGAAAAAGCGGGTATTACGCGTGTTATTACAATGGATCTCCATGCGGGGCAGATTCAAGGCTTTTTTGATATTCCCGTGGACAACCTCTATGGTTCTATTATTTTCAAAGAGTATGTCAGAAGTAAAAATCTCAATAGTCCTGTAGTTGCGAGTCCAGATATTGGTGGTGTTGCAAGAGCAAGATATTTTGCCGAGAAGCTTGGATATGACATGGTCATTGTTGATAAAAGACGTGAGAAAGCAAATGAGTCTGAAGTTATGAATATCATAGGCAATGTGGAAGGAAGAGATGTTATTATTGTTGATGATATGATTGATACTGCAGGCACAATAGTCAAAGCAGCAAAAGCGCTTAAAGAAAAAGGAGCTACTTCTGTTATGGCCTGCTGTACACACCCTGTGCTTAGCGGTCCAGCGTATGAGAGGATTGAGGAGGGCGAGCTTGATGAGTTGGTTGTGACAAATACATTGCCTCTTAAAAAAGAGTGCAGCAAAATTAAGGTGCTTTCTGTTGCCAATCTTTTTGGTGAAGTTATTAGAAGAGTTTACTATAATGAGAGCGTAAATAGTCTCTTTCATTAAAAAAGGTTACTATGGAAAATATTAGAAACTTCTCCATCATCGCACATATCGATCACGGAAAAAGTACACTTGCCGATAGGCTTATCCAGACCTGTGGAGCGATTGAAGATCGCAAGATGAGTGAGCAGGTGATGGATACGATGGATATAGAAAAAGAGCGGGGCATTACTATTAAAGCCCAAAGTGTGCGGCTTCGTTACAAGGCAAAAGATGGCAAAGAGTATATTCTCAATCTCATCGATACACCTGGACACGTGGATTTTAGCTACGAAGTGAGTAGATCTTTGGCTTCAAGTGAGGGAGCACTCCTTGTAGTGGATGCAAGCCAGGGAGTAGAAGCGCAAACAATTGCTAATGTCTATATCGCTTTGGAAAACGATCTTGAGCTTATTCCTGTCATTAATAAAATTGACCTGCCAGCGGCTGAGCCTGATAGGGTTAAAGAGGATATTGAAAATACTATCGGGCTTGATTGTACAGATGCAATTGAGGTGAGTGCAAAGACAGGGATTGGCATAGAAGAGCTTCTTGAAGCTATTGTAGAACGCATTCCAGCACCTAAAGGTGACCCTAAAGCACCTACAAAAGCGCTCATCTATGATAGTTGGTTTGATAGTTATTTGGGAGCTCTTGCACTGGTGCGTGTTTTTGATGGAGAGATCAAAAAGGGACAAGAGGTGCTTGTCATGGGTACAGGTAAGCAGCACGAGGTGTTAGATCTCATGTATCCTCATCCCCTCTCTCCCCAAAAAACAGATGCTATAAAAACCGGTGAGATTGGCATTGTTGTTATGGGACTTAAAAACATCGGTGATGTGCAGGTTGGAGATACTATTACCGATGCTAAAAATCCTACAGCTGAGCCTATTGAAGGGTTTGAAGAGGCAAAACCCTTTGTCTTTGCTGGTCTGTACCCAATCGATACCGATAGATTTGAAGATTTGCGTGAAGCGCTTGATAAACTCAAACTCAATGATGCAGCCATTACCTATGAGCCGGAGACTTCAGCAGCTCTTGGATTTGGCTTTCGCGTAGGATTTTTGGGACTTTTGCATATGGAGGTAGTCAAAGAGCGCTTGGAGAGAGAGTTTGGATTGGAACTCATTGCAACTGCGCCTACTGTTACATATAGAGTCAAAAAAACAGATGGTATGGAGATTGCTATTCAAAATCCCAGCGAACTTCCACCTCCCCAAGAGATTGATACAATTTATGAGCCCTATGTGAAAGCGACTATCATTACGCCAACAGAATTTTTGGGTAATGTGCTCAACCTCCTAAGCGAAAAGCGAGGTGTGCAGCAAAAAATGGATTATATTACTGAAGATCGTGTGATGCTTGAGTATGAGATCCCGATGAATGAGATTGTTATGGATTTTTATGATAAGCTCAAAACTGTCACGAAAGGGTATGCGAGTTTTGATTATGAGCCAAGTGGCTACAAGGAGGGGGATCTTGTAAAACTTGATATTCGCGTATCAGGTGAAGTAGTAGATGCTCTATCTATTATTGTTCCAAGGGATAAGGCGCAATATAAAGGACGAGAGCTTGTCAAAAAGATGAAAGAGCTCGTGCCAAGGCAGCTCTTTGAAGTGGCTATTCAAGCAAGTATCGGTAACAAGATTATTGCTAGAGAGACCGTGAGCGCAATGCGCAAAAATGTTACTGCAAAATGTTATGGTGGTGATATTACACGTAAACGAAAGCTTCTTGAAAAGCAAAAAGCTGGGAAAAAACGTATGAAAGCTATAGGTAAAGTGCAATTACCCCAAGAAGCCTTTTTAAGTGTCTTGAAGATTGATTAATGCGCCTCTTTGCTTTTGTAGCACTGCTCCTCCTTGGATGTAGCTACAAAAGTGTGGAGCTCTCCCCGCAAGTGACTCTTGTTTCCAATACATCTTTGCACATTGTAATTGAAGAGCAGATTTCTCCTCTACTTGGGTATATTGTCGATAAAAACCAAAAAATACCTATCAAGATTGATAAAAGTATTGGATCGCTTCTTAAAGCAAAACTTTCTCAAACAAAAAACAAAAAGCTTGCAACGTACGCTATTCATTTGAAAATTCAAAAAGTGCGTATTGTATATTTTCCTCAAAAAAGTGGAAATAATCTTTTTGGCAAACTGCTGCTTGAAGTAAGACTATCTCAAAAAAATAGGCTACTTATTAAAAAAATTGCTATTAACAGAGCGCTTCATATTATCCCAATAGATTATGAGAAAAAAATTGAGCAACTCTTATATTCCATGATAGAGGAGGCTGTAGGACTTATTGAGGAGATGGTGTGAGATGTTTAGTGTGTGAGAGGTTTTCTCTTATACATATTTGCAAAAAGTGTCAAAAAGAGCTGTTGCAACCAACTCTAAGAAAAAGAGAGCTTATTGACAACTTTTTTGTGTATAGCTTTTACGATTATTCTGAGATAGAAGAGCTTTTATATACAAAATATCACTATATTGGGAGTTACATTTATAAAATCTTAGCTAATAACTCTTTGCGTAAATTTGCTTTAGAGTTTCATTTGGATGCAGGAATTGTTGCAATTGATGATAAAATCTCTCAGCATGGCTATTCTCATACAGCAATCTTAGCTCACAGTATGAAGAGCAAAAATCTTCAACTACGTCGTAATACTTTATGGGCAAATAACAGTGTAAGCTATGCAGGTAAATCTCTTGCATTTCGCCTCAGTAATCCTAGAAATTTTATTTACAAGGGCAAAAAAGAAGATATTATTTTAGTTGATGATGTAGTTACAACTGGTACTACTCTCAAAGAAGCTTACAGTGTAGTAAAAAGAGCAGGTGCAAACCCGCTCTTTGCTTTAGTTTTAGCTGATGCGAAGAGATGATTATTTTTCTACGCCCAAAATATAGTAGGTCTCTTTGTTTTCAACTTTTTGAAGCTTAACATTATATTTGTCTGCCCATTTGGATATCTCGTTTTTTGCTACTTCGATTGCTGAAGGCTCAGTGGCTTCAATTTTTATTTTGAAGTAGGGATGGGAGTTTGACATTGCAACAAAACCACCATAGTTTTTGAGATGATCATTGAGTGCAACAATATGCTTTTGTATCTGCTCAAAGCCAGGAGTAGCTTTTTGAATAGCTTCTAGTTGGCGAATGTTGCTATCATCTGGGTGGTAGCCAAGTTGTGTGAGGAGCCCCTCTTGAGAAATCTGCATCTATCCTCCTTATAAAATTTTCATTGATTATAGTATAGAAAAGTTGTTTAAAGATGAATTAGTATCGAGGATAGTTTGAGAGATTTTTAAAAAAGGAAGTAAATAAATGGCTCCGGATGCAGGATTCGAACCTGCGACCAACCGGTTAACAGCCGGTTGCTCTACCGCTGAGCTAATCCGGAATATCGAAGTTTAGAAGCTTCGCGTTTGATTTGTGAGTAGAATTATAAGCAAAAAATTTTTGCTTGTCAAGAGTTTGTATAAGTCCAATACATATGGCACTCATAATGATTTTCAAGAAGGTATTGTACCGGAGATTTAAAATTAAGAGAAGAGTGTGGTATTTTGGTATTGTAATCGATGAGCCATTTTGCTAATTTTTTATTGAATTCATCCAAATCTGTAAAGAGTAAATCTTCATAGTATTGAATAAATTGTTCTTGAATTGTTCTATTGAATCTTTCATTGTGTGCATTCATTTTAGGGCTCCTTGGATATGTCCAGTAGTGTGTAAAGCCTTTTTGTTCAAGCAGAGCATCAAACTCTTTTTTAAATTCACTGCCATTATCTGAAAGAATTGCAAGTTTACGTTTTTGTTTGATGGAGGTTATTCCATCAATTAAAGCTTCAAGAGCATATGCAGTATGTTTTGCTCTTTTAGATGGAATTGCTACTGCGAATGCAATACGTGTGAGTGGGTCAATCATAGTAAGGATATATCGTTTTATACCGTTTGATACTATTTGGATGGTATCGACTGCCCAGAGTTCAAATGGTTTAGATTTGAGGTTTTTTGGTTTTCTGTTTTTTTGTGTCTTCTTTTTTGGTTTCACTTTTCCTTTTGTATCGATGCGGTAGGGAAAAAGTCTCATTGTATCTGGTGCTTTTGCGATTATTCTTCCTATTGTGGATTCCGAGGGAGTTTTAAGTTCTTTTTCTTCACAAAAAGGTTTAAGCAGGTGGTAGAGTTTTGCTTTGCCGATGTTGGGATATGCTTTTCTTAATCGTTTTATCTCTTTAATAACTTCTATTGGAACTTTTGACTCTCTTACTCTTTTTGGTCTTCGTGATTTTGGATTTAAGGCTTTTATATCGCCATCTGCATCATTGAAACTCTTTTTCCATCGAAAGAGTGTTCTTCTGCTTACTCCAAAAGCTTCAGTTGTTGCTGCTAGTCCATATTTTTCCCAAAACTCCAATATCTTTTTTCTTCTTTTTGCCTCTTCGCTTATCATAAGCGAATTGTAGTATATCCTCTCTAATCTTTTATATCCTTTGAGCCCTGGCAACGTGTATTTGATTTGCACTCCTCACTCTCCCTCTCGGAGTGCCATATGTGTTTGAACTTATGCAGGCTCTTTGGCTATCTACGTTATTGGTTTGTCACTAGCTATTGCCAGCTCAATTGCTATCTGTTTAAATTCCTCTGGATACTTTTTATTTTGCCCCCCTCTGGCCATTTCTTTCTCTTTCCTATTTTCTTGGTTATAGTTTATTTCTTTGTACCATTTATTGTAGCCTTACCAGGTATCTGTCGAAATAGCTTTTTCCATTACTGTTATGCTCTTATTTTCAACTACATTTTTTTGCTCTGCCTCAATTTGCATCAACTGATCCTTTGTCCGTTTCATCATCAAAAGAAGTGGTTACTCTTCAGGCAAAAATCTGGTTAAGAGTCTTCTGAAAATTTTACTATCATTTTTTATGGATATACTTCTCCTTTTTTGTTTTCTTATACCGAGAAATCTACCTCAAAATTGCAAATTTTAGTGTACACTTTTGATAAAACTTTAAGTATGTATGAGCAATAATAATTATAAGAATTTATTAAAAGAGTTGTGATAAAGCGTGGTTGTCTCATTGCTTTTCACTCTCTTTGGTATTGCAGACATAGCATTGTCGGTCAAATAAGTAAAGCTGTATCAAAAAATAGAGAAATTGTCTTATTGATATTTTTATGAATCATTTCTTTTTGCGTTTCAGTTTTATATAAGAAGCTCGAAATAGAGTATAAAAGAATAATACTCAACACCACAAAAAGGATACACCATGAAACGCCTTGCACTTTCTTCTCTCCTCCTGGCTTCTACACTCTTTGGTGCTCCCAGTGAAAATATAATAAACCAAGTAGGTAAAAAAGCTAACTATCCAATAGATGGCTACTTCGTTCACTATGGCTCGGGAGCATATGACTGGATATATAATCCAAGAGGGACTAATGGCCTCTATAAATTAGAAGGGCTCGATCAAAACGGTTACTTTAGATGGACAAACCTCTCTGCATCTTTTAAAGCATCTGTAAGTGATCATACACTTCATCTAAGCTCTACCCAGCCACAAACTATCTTGGAGATAACTACTCCAAATCAAGAGGTAAATGTTAATCTTGCAACTATTAAGACAATTAAATGTAATTCCCTCTCTCCAGGAGATACATTTAAAATCAATGGCGTTAGATATAAAGTAGTAGATAATACAATGCTAAAAAACATGGATCCAAAAAGTGATGATTATGAGCATATCTGTACATCCAAAGTAACGAATATGAGTGATCTTTTTCGTGATGCTGTAGATTTCAACCAGCCAATAGGTAAATGGGATACATCAAATGTGACGGATATGAGTAGTATGTTTTGGAGTGCTGTGAAATTCAACCAGCCAATTAGCAATTGGGATACATCCAATGTGACGAATATGTATGGTATGTTTAAATATGCCACAAGCTTTAATCAGCCAATAGGAGAATGGGATACATCCAAAGTGACGAATATGAGTAGTATGTTTGAATATGCCACAAGCTTCAATCAGCCAATCGGCAACTGGAATACATCGAATGTTACGAATATGAGTTATATGTTTAAATATGCCACAAGCTTCAATCAGCCAATTGGACAATGGGATACATCAAAAGTGACAAGTATGAATTATATGTTTTATAATGCCACAAGCTTCAATCAGCCAATTGGCAACTGGAATACATCAAAAGTGACAAGTATGAATTATATGTTTTATAATGCTACAAGCTTCAACCAGCCAATAGGAAATTGGAACACATCAAAAGTAACAAGTATGTATGGTATGTTTTGGGGTGCTAAAAGCTTCAATCAGCCAATCGGTAACTGGGATACGTCAAAAGTGACGAATATGTATAGTATGTTTAGGGATGCTACAAGCTTCAACCAGCCAATAGGAAATTGGAATACATCGAATGTTAAATATATGGGTAGCATGTTTTATGGTGCTACAAGCTTCAATCAGCCAATCGGGGATTGGAATACATCTAATGTTACGAATATGAATTATATGTTTTACCATGCCGAAAGTTTTAACCAAAACATCCATAACTGGTGCGTGAGTAAAATCCCTCAAAAACCAACCCTGTTCGATACCGGCGCAGCATTTGAAGGCAGAGATGATCTCCAGCCAGTATGGGGTACATGTCCAAGCCAGTGAGCCTTTTGGCTTGCTGGGCTTTTTGATCATTTTTCACACAAAAAGGATACACCATGAAACGCCTTGCACTTTCTTCTCTCCTCCTGGCTTCTACACTCTTTGGTGCTCCCAGTGAAAATATAATAAATCAAGTAGGTAAAAAAGCTAACTATCCAATAGATGGTTACTTCGTTCACTATGGCTCGGGAGCATATGACTGGATATATAATCCAAGAGGAACTAATGGCCTCTATAAATTAGAAGGGCTCGATCAAAACGGTTACTTTAGATGGACAAACCTCTCTGCATCTTTTAAAGCATCTGTAAGTGATCATACACTTCATCTAGGCTCTACCCAGCCACAAACTATATTAGTGATAACTACTCCAAATCAAGAGAAAACTGTTAATCTTGCAACTATTAAGACAATTAAATGTAATTCCCTCTCTCCAGGGGATACATTTAAAATCAATGGCGTCACATATAAAGTAGTAGATAACACAATGCTAAAAAACATGGATCCCAAGAGTGATGATTATGAGCATATCTGCACGTCCAAAGTAACAGATATGAGCAATCTTTTCCGTGATGCAGTCAATTTTAATCAACCAATAGGAAAATGGGATACATCCAATGTGACGGATATGCGTTTGATGTTTTATAATGCTGTGGAATTTAATCAGCCAATTGACAATTGGGATATATCCAATGTGACTAATATGGATAGTATGTTTTATAATGCCGTGAGCTTCAATCAGCCAATCGGAAATTGGGATACATCCAATGTGACAAATATGGCAGGTATGTTTGAATATGCTACAAGTTTCAACCAGCCAATAGGAGATTGGAACACATCCAATGTAACGGACATGAGTAATATGTTTTTCTATGCTTCGAAATTCAATCAACCAATAGGCAAATGGGACACATCCAATGTAATAAAAATGTCTAATATGTTTTCCAATGCTGTGAAATTCAATCAACCAATAGGGGGTTGGAATACATCCAATGTTAAGTATATGAATAGTATGTTTTACAATGCTGTGAAATTCAATCAGCCAATTGGGGATTGGGATACATCTAGTGTGACAAATATGCGTAATATGTTTTATTGTGCTGAAAACTTCAATCAACCAATAGGTAACTGGGACACATCCAATGTTAAGGATATGAGTTATATGTTTTTCAGAGCTTCAAGCTTCAATCAACCAATAGGAGATTGGGATACATCTAATGTGGCAAATATGGATTATATGTTTTTCTATGCTGAAAGTTTCAACCAAAATATCCATAACTGGTGCGCGAGTAAAATCCCGCAAAAACCTAGGAATTTTGATACTCGCGCAGCATTTGAAGGCAGAGATGATCTGCAGCCAGTATGGGGTACATGCCCAAGCCAGTGAGCCTCTGGCTTGCTATACATTTTTTGATTTTTTGATCTTCTTGATATGTTATTTGGCGACTATTTCACTGGGTTTGAATCGCAATATCCAGCTTCATTTAAGAAGATTGAAATAGAGAGTATGCAAAATTGAGATGAGATGAATTAGTCGCATTTCTCTTGGAGTTTATCAAGTTCAACTTCCATTGCATCTTTAGATATTGCCTAATAGACTTGTTTAAAATTATGCATAAACTCTTTGTCTCATAGAAAATGCAAACATAAGATCATTTTGTAGAAAATTGTAAAATTACATTGAATCTTAGGACTAACGATAGTGTACACGTTTGTTTGTAATTTTAATTGATACCCCTGAAGGGATTGAATGAACTCTTTAGTGAGAAAAAGAAGGATGTAGAAGTCTACCCATGAGAAATGACAGCAAAATTTTTATAGAGAGTTTGTATAAGTCCAATGCATATGGCACTCATTGTGATTTTCAAGAAGGTATTGTACCCAAGATTAAATTAAGTGAATAGTGAGGTATTTTCGTATTGTAATCGATAAGCCATTGGGCTAATTTTTTATTGAATGCATCTAAGTCTGTAAAGAGTAGATCTTCATGGTAATTGATAAACTGTTCTTGGATGGTTCTATTAAATCTCTCATTGTGTGCATTCATCTCAGGGTTTTTTATCTACTTCTTCTAAAGCTCTCTTTCATCAAAAAAATTGGTCTTCTCTTGAATAGATATTTTTAAAAGAACTTTTGAATTTATCCCGGCAGTCCGTCTGCCCGTGGAGTAATCAACCATTTAAAATAACGTATCATATAAATAATGAAAGGCAGTATCCAAATAATTGCAGAAAGTAGATAGAGCATTTGAGAATACTCATGATAAAAGGCAACAGCACTTCTAAAGATTGCCGCAATTACTATCGATAAAGTGCCTAAACAGATAAAAACATCCCTTTCTTTAGCGATATCTCTTCCTGTATGGACAATCGTAACAACAATCATAACTACATAAAACGAAAGTGTCCAAGCACCGGTTGTAAGCATATGTAAAAGATCTCCATTAAATAGCTTCATTCCACTTAAGTAATTATATCCAATGAGCCCATAGCCAAGAGCTATTAGAATTGGAATAAGCTCAAGTGAGAAAATGAGCTTTTTAAATAGTATATTTGTCTCTTCATAGTTGATAAAATCATTTAAAATCGCCAAAGCTGCACTAGCTGTGCCTAAAGCTACCCAGCCTAAGGCTCTGTTTTGCGGGAAGAAAAACTCAAGTGCGCTAAAAAGAGCAATCATAAAAATTGTTAAGTTATATGCCGGAGGTCTTGCAAAAAAGATCTCTTCATACCCTTCATGCTCCAAAATCTCATTGACTGCTTCAGTATTGACTCTGCGAATTGCAAGGATGATAAGAACTAAAAACACTCCGAGACTTACTTTTAAAATATCCAATGAATTTGTTGTGACGACTCCAGCAACACTTAAAAAAAACCAGATTTGCATAATCTGCACAGCTATGAAAGTGTAAGCGATACTGACATGGCGTTTTGCTGGGTCTTTGAAGATCGGTTTTGCTACCAATATCGTAAGCCATGCAAAAAGAATGATATTGACAATGGCTGCCGGATAGACTCCAATAACTCCCATCATCCAAAAAGTAACTCTTCCTACAATCCAAAGCCCAAAAAGAGCAGCCAGTTTTTTGCCAACGATCGGAACCGTTCCAGGAAAAAGCTCGGGAGCTCCTGTGAGAATAAAGGCAGCCATTCCCAAAAATCCAACTCCAAAAAGCATCTCATAAATGTGCCAGCTTATACCATCGCCAATAAATGGCAAAGCAATGTAGCCGTTGTAGTAAAGTACCCAAAGAATGATGGAAAGAATCATATAAGGAGGCATCAGGAGAAATGCCGGGCGAAATCCATAAGCAAGATATATTGGAAATTCTCCTTTTGGGTATGATTCATAATGTTTTGTAGCTGCCATATTTACTCCAGTTCAAACGTTTCTATAATATAAGGATCTTTTAACAGTTTTGCAGTTTCGCTGTAAACATAGCTATCATCTCTTTTGCTTTGAGGAATATCGAGTGTAAAGGTTTTTACGATTCTACCTGGATCTGGCTCAAGCACAAAAATCTTGTCACTCAGTCTCACCGCTTCCATCAAATCGTGTGTAATAAAAAAGATTGTAATCTCTTTTTTTGTAATGAGTTCAATCAAATGGTTTTGTAGCTCTCTTTTGAGGCCAATATCCAAAGCTGAAAACGGCTCATCTAAAAATAGAAGCTCTGGTTGTGTAACAAGGGCTCTGGCAAATGAGACTCTTTGACTCATTCCGCCACTAAGCTCTTTTGGAAACTTTTCAAAATCATCTTCTTCCAAATCAAATTGTAGTGCAATCTCTTGTGCTCTTTTGATGCGCTCTTTCTTAGATACCCCTTGAGCTTTCAAGCCAAAAGCGATATTGTCAAGCACATTTTTCCATGGCAGTAGTCTTGGATCTTGAAAGGCGATTGACTGGGTTTTGAAGCTGTTTTCAATTGTTCCTTCCTGTCTATCCAAAAGACCGGCACAAAGCCTAAGAAGTGTCGTTTTTCCTCCGCCACTAGGACCTACAACAGAAACTACTTCTCCTTCATGTATCTCAAAACTGATATCCTCAAGAATTGTTTTATATCCAAAGGAAAATGTCAGATGCTCTACCTTTAATCGCGCCATTTTTCTACTTCTTTTTTAATAGGTTCTAAAAATACATACTCTACAATCATTAAAAGAGCAATCATAATGACAACAAGTGCAAGAGCTGTTTTTGTATCGAGCTGACTTCTAGCCATCGCCAAAGCTGCGCCAATTCCGTCACTTGTAGCCAAAAGCTCAGCCATTACAACAATCTTCCAAGCCATTCCAAGAGCGCTAACCCAGGCTGGAAAGATATAAGAGAAGATGTGAGGCAGATAAATATCGGTAAATTTCATCAGCTTTGGTACTTTAAAGGTATCTGCCATCTCTTCAAATTTATCCTCCAATGTCCTGGTGCCCTGTAATGCTCCGATAAAGACAATAGGCATGGAAGCTACAAATACGGTAAACTCTACCGTCATATCACCCATACCAAACCAGATCATCGCCAAAACAATCCAGGCAATCGGTGGCATTCCCATTAAGATTGTGATAATCGGTCGGCTTGCAACAGAAGCTGTAACAAAAAAACCAGCTATCAATCCAAGAATTGTTCCAATAGAAAGGGAAAGTCCAAATCCGACAATGACTCTATCGATGGTAATAGAGAGATTATCCAAAAACTCTTTGTCCTTAAAAAGCTCCAATACACTTTGAAAGCTTTGCAAAGGGGAGGGCAAAATCATATCCCCATAGATCTGATTGCCCACATCCCAAGCGGCAATAAAAAGAAAAATCGCAGCTATGGAGCCCCAGCCGCTCCATAAAAATTTGGGAAAATCTTTGATGATTTTTTTAAGTGCGTCCATCAGTAGTAAAACTCCTCATCAGGAAGTTTCCCACCAATAATCTTTGGACTTTGCTCTTTGAGTTTTTCAAAGAAAAATTCTATATCTTTTTTCGCTTCTTTTGCCGAAACTACTTGCATTTTTACATGGCTAATGGAGTCTGCTACAGCTTCAGGCGTAAACATCTTTACATATTTTACTACCAGTTTACCAGCCTCTTTTGGATGGTTTTTATACCGCTGCATTGCTTCTTCATATGCTTTTTCAAAGGCTTCTATAATATCTCTATTTTCTCTCATTTTTCCTACAACCGCCATCCCGGCTTGTGGAATTTTAGCTTCTGTATGAAAAGCTTTTCCCCACTCTTGTTGCAAATCAATACCCCTATAAAGCTCAGGTGCAACGATACTAACTGGAAAAGAGTGGGTTTTTCTTAGCACCATTGATGTCGCTGGTTCTGGCAAGAGGGCATTGTCTTGTCGTCTCATAATAAGCTGGCTTGCTGCATCCATTGGATTGGAAACGTAAATGAGATGGATATCTTTGTTGCTTAATTTTTTTTGCTTCATAATGGCTCTAAGAACAATATCTGGCATGTCGCCTCGCCAAGGAACAAGCAAAGATTTGCCTTTGAGTTTTTCAAGGGAGTTGATGTTTTTATCCCGGACTAAAATATGCAAAATCCCCCAAATAGAGACATTGAGCAGTTTAATTGGCTGATTTTTGTTATAAAGAATGGATGCAACATTGGTTGGTACCGCAACAAAATCGACCTCTTTATTGATAATCATAGCCCTTAGCTGATCAGGGTTTTTCCAAAGGCGAAACTCGATCTTTTTTGCATATTTTTTCAGAGCACCGCTTTCAATCATATGAAAAATCGGATGAGAGACATTTGCAGAAGGTCCTGCAATGACGATTTTATCCAGTTTAGCCGCATTGGCGCTGACAATTAATAAAGTTGCAAGAAATAAAACAATCTTTTTCAACATATTTCTTCCTTTCAAAATAGATATCCAATTCGAAGTACTACTCGTCTCTTTTCAAGCGGTTGATACTCTTTAAGATTATAGTGCGCTAAAAAACTTACACCTACTCCTATATGCAGTTTTGGTTTATCAAATGGTAAAAATTCGATTTGCGGTGTGATATATCCAGCACTTCCACTAAATGCTTTGAAAGGCAGTTTTGAGCGAAGGATTGGATTTGTATCATTACCCATATTGGTTTTAGAATTATACTTGAAATTGTATTCAAGTCCTATATTGATATTTTTTGTTATCGCTTTTGTAGTTCCTATATCAAATGTAATTTCATTCCCAAAGTCATAGTCATGTTTTGCTTTTGGACGATAAGTATACATTGTATGAGCATCTACTCTCCAAGTATTGCTCAATATTTTTGAAAATCCAAGTCCAAATTTGTATTCAGCTCCGCCTGTTCCAGGTTGTGTGGGTAGTGGAGTAGCAATATTTTGTGCAAAAGGAGGAGCTTTTTTGAACCCTTTGTCTGTCTTTCCCGTAGGAAATTTTACTCCGGCTTCAACAGCTACTTGATAGCCATATTGTTTCATTGGTAACAGAACATATTTTCCAATTATCGCAATATCCCCAATGCCACTGTTATCGATAGCTACATTGTTTGGTCCTAATTTTGCTGTAGCGTCTATGCGTTTATAGGGAATCATTAGCCGAATGTCACCATTGTTGACAATTCCATAACGAAATACCATGAGTGTTATATTTGCTGTAGCATCTAAGTTTTCTTTATTAGTAACTTCATGTGAGCCATCGAACATATGTTTTCGCTGAAAGTAGATATGTTTCATAGCCATTTTAAGTTTGCCTTCTGGAACTACCATAGCACCACCTTTTGAGTTGATACCAGGAATAACTTGAGCAAAAAGGGAGGGAGAAAGTGTTGTATGACAAGCAAGTATAGTTGCTACTATGAATTTTTTGTTCATTAGTTGCCTCCAACTTTTGCTTTTATATAGATAGAAAATGCTTCTAAAAGAATTTTTTTTGCTTTTTTATGTGTTTTTCCTACAGTCATCTCATCTCCTTTTAATTATGATAATCATTATTAAAATTCTAAAACAAAATACCTTTCTCTTTTCTTAAAATGATAATTGTTATCAAAATATCCGGTGGTGCTAGAAAGTTATATTGCATATCTTAAAAAGATAAAAATAGTGAAGTTTGAAAAATACTCTATTTTTTCTGGATGATTTCCAAAAATGTTACATTACCGACTTTTTTTTCTTGAAGTTGGTGAGTTTGTAGGAGTTCATTTACTAAGTTTTTGGTGGTTTGATCAAAAAGTGTGTCAACATCTTCTTGCGTAAGTGGTCTATGAGCAAGAAGTTCGATAAGTTCTTGTTTGTTTAGATGTAAGTGATACTTTTTCTCTTTTTTTCGTGAGACAATTGTAACTGGAAGGTTTTTAATCTTTTTTGATAGTTCAAAAAGTTTTTCGTAGCTTACTGGCTCAACTTTGTATGCTGGTGGGCGGTCGATTGTGCCGATATCGATGCGATCGGGCTTTATTTGTTGGAGTACTTCATTGAGTGCCTCAAACTCTTGTGGCTTATCGTTGATGCCTTTTACTACTAATATCTCAATAACGAGAAATCCAGTATAAATCTTACGAAAGCCGATCATTCCTTTTATGATGTTATCAACATTAATGCCTTTTAAAGGCCGATCAATTTTTTTGAATGTCTTTTGATTGGCGCTATCGAGTGAGAGCTTGACGATATCGAATTTTCTCAAAGTTTGTTGTATAGCTGGCTCATCTATGCGACTAGCGTTTGAGAGGATGAGGAGCTTTTTATCTTTTTTGATTTTACCCAGTTCATCCACAAGTTCATCAAGGTGAGGGTAGAGGGTTGGTTCTCCATTTGCTGTTATTGTGATGACATCCACATCGGGAAACTCTTTCAAAGCTTTTTGTGTTTCTTTGATAACCTCTTCTACACTTGGTGGATTTATAATAGTATCTACCGGTTTTGCAGGCTCTAGCTCGCAATACAAACAGTCAAAAGTGCAAGACTTTTGTGATGGTGAGAGATCAATTCCAAGAGAGAGACCAAATCTCCTGGAATTAACAGGACCAAAGATAATACTCATCTGCGTGTCAAATCGTGAACAAGTTCTACGAGATATTTGGCATTTTCTACGGGAAGATCTGGTAACATTCCATGACCGAGGTTGAAGATATGACCAGGTTTGGCTCCCATTACCTCTATGATCTTTTCTACTCCCTCTTTTGTGGCTTCTTTGGAGTAGAGTCTTGTTGGCTCCATATTGCCTTGGAGGACATATTTTTCACCAAGTTTTTCTTTTGCTAAATCTATAGGTGTGCCCCAGTCAACACCAAAGACATCAAACTTTCCATAAATACCATCTAAATATCCTGCAATGCCTTTTGGAAAGAGAATCACAGGGATATGGGGATAGCGCTCTTTGAGGAATTCTGCGATATCTACCATATAGTCCCAGCCAAACTCAAAATATTTCTCTTTTTCCAGTGCACTTGCCCAACTATCAAAGACCTGCACTGCATTAACGCCGGCTTCAATCTGCTTGACAAGATATGCTTTGACAGCTTCTGTAATTTTAATCATGAGGGCATGCATAAATTCTGGATCTGTATAGATAAGCTTTTTGATAGTGGCATAGGTTTTGGAGCCGCTTCCTTCTACCATGTATGTAGCCAAAGTCCATGGTGCTCCACTAAAGCCGATGAGGGCTTTATCTTTTGGGAGTTTTTCTCTCACTATTTTAATCGTATCATACACATATGTAAGTCTCTCTTCTGGATAGTCGTAGAGACGTTCAAGATCTTCTAGTGTACGTATAGGATCGCTAAAAATTGGTCCTTCACCTTTTTCAAAGCGTAGATCCATTCCCATTTCAAGTGGAATAACAAGTATATCACTAAATAAAATAGCAGCGTCTACATCTAAAATCTCAACTGGCTGGAGGGTTACTTCAGCAGCCATTGCGGGATTTTTGCAAAGCGTTAAAAAATTTCCAGCTTTGTTGCGTACCTCCATATATTCTGGCAGATAGCGTCCAGCTTGACGCATCATCCAGATGGGAGTGTAGGGGGTTTTTTTACGAAAACATGCATCAATGAAAACCATACATAATCCTTAGTGTTGTTCTGCGCCTTTATGCATAAAGTAAAGAGCTAATCCCAATGCAAGAATAGAGAGAGCAAAATAGAGCATCTCCAATGCTCCATGATACTCCATATTGATAACTCGTTTAAAAAAACTCACTATAAGAACCATAACAATTACTTTAGCAAGTTTATCTTTAAGTTGATCAAGGCTTTTTATTTTTAGTATTCCACTTGACTCACTTGCTTCAGCAGGATCTATTTTTGAGATAAAAAGCTCATACAAGCCAAAACTAAAAAGAAGCATAACTACTGCAATAAGATAGAGATCGACTGCACCAATAATCTCGCCAACAATCTTTTCATGAAAATTTGGCGGGTGGTGTGCACTGCTCAGTGCCTCATAGGTATAGTGAGCTACATGGTAAATATCGATACTTGCCACTACAAAGAGTATAAGTGCTCCAAGCATCCCAAATATGACAGCGAGGAGAATAAAGAGTCTTCCCTCCCATAAAAGCCATTCAAATGCATTTTCTAAATACTTCATGCACTCTCCATCTCTATCCATTTAAGAGCGATTCTCACAGCGTTTGTTGCTGCACCCACTCGGAGGTTATCAGCTACTACCCACATATGCAATACATTATCACGATAGACATCTTTGCGAATACGTCCAACGTATGTTTCATTTTTGTCTACGACAGTTATTGGCATAGGATAGATGCTCTTTTGCGGCTCATCCATAACTACAATATTTTTACCATTATAGAGAGCTTCTTTTGCAGCTTCAGGTGTGATATCTTTTTCACACCATACAGTTACAGCTTCACTATGGCCACGCAGCACCGGTACGCGTACACATGTAGCACTTACTTCGATGTTTTTGTGCATAATTTTTTTAGTCTCATTGACCATTTTCATCTCTTCTTTTGTGTAGCCATTATCCAAGAATTTATCAATTTGCGGGATGACATTGAGAGCTATTTGGTGAGGGAATTTTTTCTTCTCACTCTCATCAAGCTTGAAATTGAAAAAATCTTTCATCTGGTTGACCATCTCATCCATTGCACTCTTGCCAGCTCCACTAGTTGCTTGGTAAGTAGCAACATCAACTCTTGTAATGCCAAATTTCTCATCTAAAGGTTTGAGCGCTTGTACCATTTGAATAGTTGAGCAGTTTGGATTTGCAATGATCCCTTTTGTCTTCCATGCTGCAATATCTTCAGGGTTTACTTCAGGTACCACAAGAGGTACTTCTGGGTCCATACGAAAATGGCTTGTATTATCTATTACTACTGCGCCTGCTTCAGCCGCATAGGGAGCGTAATGGGCTGAGACGCTACCACCAGCACTAAAAAGAGCGATTTCTATATCCTCTTTTTCAAAAATATCTTCTGTAAGCTCTTGTACTGTGTACTCTTTGCCTTTGTACTCTACACTGCTTCCAGCACTACGCTTGCTAGCTAGTGGTACAAGCTTTGCTACGGGAAAATCTACCTCTTCCATAACGCGTAGCATCTCTTCGCCCACTGCACCTGTAACACCTACTACTGCAACATTAAATTTCCTCAATTTCTTCCTCCTCTTCCTCTTTAGGACATTTTGCAATGCTTATTACTTTATCGCCTTTTTCGAGGCGTACTATCATCACACCACTTGTATTGCGGCCAGCTTTGCGGATACTTTCCATATCTACACGAATCATCTTGCCACTAGATGTGAGTACCATGAGATCTTTATTTGCTTCTACTGTGACTACACCTACAACATCACCTGTTTTTGGTGTAAGCTTCATAGCAATCACACCCTTGCCACCACGGCTCTGCTCACGATATTCACTCGCCTCGGTTCTCTTTCCGATACCTCTTTCACTCACAGTCAAGAGTTCTTGCTCTTCACTACGAATAGTTTCTGCTCCAACGACACAATCGCTTTCATACTTGAAGCGAATACCTGTGACACCTCTTGCACTTCGTCCCATTTCCCTTACATCATTTACCGGAAAACGGATGCACATCCCTTTTTTTGTAATGATAAAGAGCCATTTTGTCTTAGGTTTAACAATTTTTGCGGTAACCAGTTCATCATCGTCATCAAGAGTAATAGCTCGTACACCTTTGCTTCTAATATTGCTAAATTCAGCTAAGTTTGTTCGCTTAACGATACCGTTTTTGGTAAAGAACGCCAGTGATTTATCTTCACTGAAATCTGTAGTTGGGATAATTGCCATGATTTTCTCATCAGGCTCGAGTTGCAAGAGGTTGACAACTGCTTTACCTTTAGCTGTACGACCAGCTTCTGGGATCTTGTAGACTTTAAGCCAATAGAGCTGCCCACGATCAGTAACAAACATGAGTGTATCGTGCGTATTGGAGATGAAAAAGTCTTCAATAAAATCATCTTCATATGTTGTTATAGCAGTTTTTCCTTTGCCACCTCGCTTTTGTTTCTCATACTGTTTGAGTGGTACGCGTTTGATATAGCCGCGATGTGTAATAGTTACAACCATCGGCTCATTTGGAATTAAGTCTTCGATATCAATTTCATTGTAGTCTTCGATAATTTCTGTAAGGCGAGGAGTAGAGAATTTCTCTTTAACTTCAATAAGCTCCTCTTTGATAATTTCGTTGAGCTTCTCTTCACTGCGCAAAATACTTTGCAAATATGCTATGCGCTCCATAAGCTCTTTATATTCATTTTCAAGCTTTTCTCGCTCAAGCCCCGTAAGGCGCTGGAGTTTCATATCTAAAATAGCATTTGCTTGGATCTCAGTGAGATCAAATTTCTCTACCAAATTTACGCGTGCTGTTGGCGTATCTTCACTGGCTTTAATTGTTGCGATTACTTCATCGATGTTATCGAGAGCTTTGAGAAGGCCTTCGAGGATATGGGCTCTAGCTTTTGCTTTTTCGAGCTCATAAATAGTGCGGCGAATAACGATGGTACGGCGGTGATTGAGGAAAAGGTGTAAAAGCTCTAAAAGTGTGAAAACTTTTGGCTCTTTATTGATAATTGCAAGTAAAATGATTCCAAAAGTTACTTCCATCTGTGTGGATTTGAAAAGGTTATTAAGCACAATTTCGCTCATAACATCTTTTTTAAGCTCAATCACTACGCGAATACCCTCTCTATCACTCTCATCACGTATTTCACTGATACCTTCAATCTGTTTTTCTTTCACCAATTGAGCGATTTGCTCAATGAGGCGTGCTTTGTTGACTTGATAAGGAAGTTCATCAATAACAATTACTTCGCGAGATTTGAGTTTTTCAATATGTGTCTTTGCACGCACCTTTATGCGACCACGGCCAGTTTTATAGGAGTTGAGAATACCCTGTTTTCCAAAAATAGTACCGCCTGTAGGAAAATCTGGCCCCTGGAGTACCTCCATAACTTCTGCAAGTTCTGCTTGAGGATTATCTAAGATAACTAAAAGGGCATCAACAAGTTCATCGAGTCTATGGGGAGGGATGTTTGTAGCCATACCTACTGCGATACCACTTGAGCCGTTGAGCAAAAGATTTGGTACGCGTGTAGGAAGTACGTCAGGCTCAGTGAGCGTATCATCGTAGTTTGGTACGAAATCGACCGTATCTTTGTCAATATCGCGCAAGAGCTCTTCAGCAAGGCTCGTCATGCGCGCTTCTGTATAACGCATCGCAGCGGGGCTATCACCATCAATGGAGCCGAAGTTTCCCTGACCATCAACAAGTGGTAAGCGCATAGAAAAAGGCTGCGCCATGCGCACAAGTGCTTCATAGACTGCGCTATCGCCGTGAGGATGGTATTTACCTATTACATCCCCTACGATTCTTGCACTCTTTTTGTATGCTGCGCGGCTTGTGAGACCAAGTTCATTCATAGCATAGAGGATACGTCTATGAACCGGTTTGAGGCCATCTCTTGCATCAGGCAGAGCACGGCCTATGATGACGCTCATAGAGTAGTCAAGGTAGCTACTCTTGACCGATTCTTCTATATCGATCTCTTGAATGTCTTGATTATTTTCGAACAGATCCGCCATATTTTCCTCTATAAAAAATTTTGGATATTATAGCTTTTTTACAATAATAAAGGAATTAAAATGGATATTAACAAAAAAGTTTTGCTTCTCGCACTTGCTAAGAAAAAAGAGGATGAGAGTTTCAAAGATATTCTTTTGATGCTAGAAAATTCACATCTTTTTACTCTTAAAGAGGGTAAAAGACTTTTAAAGGAGTTGAAGCAGGAGCAGTATGTAAATGATGAGAGTTTAACTTTCAAAGGTTTTGCTTTGGCAAAAGATATAGAGGAGGAGTTTAAGTTGTAGGTTATGCTATTTTTAGTGAGATTGAAAATCTTTTAAAAATTTTGAATAAGCTTTTTTAAATTTTTATAGGTAAGTTCACAAGTTAACAAATTTAAATTTGTTCTGCTTGGTTTTTATCATAAAGTATACTTATATATTTTCGCTTCGATACAAAAAGTTAATAACTGCCTTATATTAAGTTTTCGATTTATCTTTATGCTCGGCTTTTTTAGGCTCGCATGGCGAGGCGTTTATGTGAGTGAAGTGAGTATTATTACATCTTGTTGCCAAAAATCCCCTTAAAATCGGCTCTAATAGGCAAATAACCCATAAAATGAGACTTTTTAAAAATTTTTCTTTTTAAACAGCCGAGTTTTCAAATATCCAAAAAAGTTCTAACATCATTTTTAAGTGTAGTTAGGAAAAAAGCTTTGTTTGAATTGCTATTCTTATGATTATTAAAGACTAATTTTTTTACAATAAAAAAAACAAAAAGAGGAGTTTTTTATGAAAAAGATTGAGGCAGTAATTAAGCCTTTTAAACTAGAAGATGTGAAAGAGGCATTAACAGAGATTGGAATTACCGGAATGACTATTACAGAGGTCAAGGGGTATGGACGTCAGCAAGGGCATACTGAGCTCTATAGAGGGGCTGAATATGTAGTAGACTTCTTGCCAAAAGTAAAAATCGAAGTAGTAGTTGCAGCCGATAACGTAGAGCAAGTTATCCAAGCAATCGTTAATAGTGCACGTACAGGAAAAATTGGAGATGGAAAAGTATTTGTGAGTGATATTGAAAAAGTTATTCGTATTAGAACTGGCGAAGAGGATGAAGAGGCAATTTAATTAAATATTTTTATATCAAAGGAAGAATATGGACAAGATTGTAGTTGCTGATAATGTATGGATACTAGTTTCCACAGCTTTTGTACTCCTCATGAGTGTCCCAGCGTTAGCACTCTTTTATGGTGGACTTACCAAAGTCAAAAGTATACTCAATACCATTATGATGGTGATGGTAGCATTTGGGATAGTGAGTTTGGTATGGATTGTATATGGCTATTCATTAGTTTTTGCACCAGATATTGGTGGTTTTATTGGGAATTTACAATATTTTTTCCTCAACTCTATCAAACCTAGTGATGCAGCGCCTGCAGCACCAAATCTTTACCATTACCTTTTTATCTTTTTTCAGATGACATTTGCGGCAATTGCAACAGCACTTATGGCTGGAGCATTTGTGGAGAGAATGAAGTTTGGTGCATGGATGCTCATTTCTCTTCTTTGGTCAACTATTGTCTATTTTCCAGTGGCTCACTGGATCTGGGGCGGTGGATGGCTAGGTGATATTGGTGTGCTCGATTTTGCGGGCGGTATTGTCATTCATGAAACAAGTGGACTTGCCGCATTGGTGGGAGCAATCATTCTTGGTAAGCGTAAAGAGCCTATTATGCTTCCTTCATCTTTGCCTCTTGTGGCTATTGGTACCGGGCTTTTGTGGTTTGGTTGGTTTGGATTTAATGGAGGAAGTGCGTTAGCGATGAATGCACAAGCTGTGAGTGCAGCATTGGTAACAACCCTTGCAGCAATTGTTGGAGGAATAGTTTGGATGGTGTTAGAGTGGATCAAGTTTAAAAAACCTACAAGCCTTGGTCTTTTTACTGGGATAATTGCAGGACTTGCTACAATAACTCCAGCTTCTGGCTTTGTTGATGTTTTTGGTGGGATAGTTATTGGTGTTGCTGCAGCAGTTGTCTGTTTTTGGGCAGTAGTATATCTCAAAAATAGATTCAAATATGACGATAGTCTTGATGTTTTTGGTGTGCATGGTGTTGGGGGAATGCTAGGTGCTATTTTGCTTGGAATTTTTGCCAAAGAAGATATTGGTGGTGCAAATGGACTAATGTATGGCGGTGGAGCTGGACTTTTGGGCAAAGAGTTGCTTGCACTGTTAGTTGTTGGTATCTATACTATAATTTTGAGTTATGTAATATTCAAAATTGTTGATAAAACTATTGGACTTCGTGTAAGCCGCGATGATGAGATAGAGGGGCTTGATGAAGCAATTCATGGAGAAAAAGCCTATATTAAAGAGCATTGATAAGAGGTTTTGCCTCTTATCGTTGTAGTGCAACTTTTTCAAAGTTTTTAAGTCCACTGAGTAGATAGATATAAGCTTTTTGATTGAAAATCTCTGCCTTTATAGCTGCTTTTCTCGCTTTTGCTGCTGCAAGATCTGCGATGGAACGACTCAGTTCATCTGCACTTGTAAGCTGATTATCAAATCTTCCCTGGGTTAGTTTGTAATATTCTTTTTGTGCTTTTACCTGAGCTTGCGTACTTTTAAGCTTTTGCTGGAGTGCAGTAAGCTTGATAAAAGCGTTTTGTATATTTGTAGCAATCTTCTTTTTATATTCTGCTATTTGTAAAGCGGTTGCCGCTTTTTTAATTTTGGCAGCTTCTACCGTTCGCGTATCACTCAGTCCTGAGAAGAGATTCCACTGTAAAACTGCTCCTGCATAGCTTTGATCCGCATTTGTAAATCCATCGCCATTGAGGGCTATGCTATCTCCATGCTTTTTGAGTGCTGCAATGAGTGCAATTTTAGGATAATAGGAGCTTTTAGCTAGAATAACATCCTCTTCATTGATACTTAAACTCTTTTGCAAAGCTTTTAGATCTTCTCTTTGTTGCATAGCAGTCTGAAGAATACGTGCTTTTTGCGGCTCTGGGAACGATACAAGACCATCGATAGTAGAGATTTTTGTATTGAGTATATGGGAAATATCATTATAAAGTGCGCTGATTTGCCCCTTTGTTTGTGTTATATTTGCTGTAATTGCATACTTTTTGGCTTTGAGATTATAAAGCTCACTTGGAGCTAATAGCCCTTTATCATAGAAGCCTTTTGCTTTTTTGTAAGCCAGTTTTATTGCTTCATGTGCTTTTTGCAAAGCTCGCAGTTTTTGTTTTAATGCAAAGATTGAACTATAAAGCATAGTTATTTGCATATAGAGATTTCTTTTGAGATCATCTTTTTTGAGCTTTGCTTTTTGATACTCTAGTTTGGCTTTGTGGATAGCAGCTGTAATTGCAAAACCGCTAAAGAGTGGATAAGTGAGTCGCAGTTCTCCTTGCCACTGCTCTTTTTTACCCATAGGAAGACCCGCCACAGGCATTTGAGGCATATGCAAATACATCGTTGGAGTCTCTTGGAGATGAATAGCTTGTAAAGATACATCGAGTGATGGTAGATTTTTGCCCTTTGCAGCCTCAGCCATCTTCTTTGAAGCAATAGTTAGCTTTTGGGCTTGTTGTAAAAGCAGCGAATTATCTATTTTTTGCAATATCTGCGTATAATTTTGTGCAAAAAGGGGTAAGAGAAGAGATAAGAGGGCTAAGATTTTTTTCATTGGTTCTCCTTTGGTTTTATCAAAAAGAGTAAAAGTACAAAAATCGTACCAAAAACTCCCCAGTAGCCTGCATGCATGAATGTATTATAAAAGCCATAATTAAAGCTCATAAACTCTTCAAAACTACCAAATATGATCTTTATTTGCTCCCAGCTTAGACCGAGAAGATTTTGTAGTTTATGAAGAAAATAGTTTAAGTATTCATAGTTTTGCAGCTCATTCATCCGCAAAAAATGCATATTTTTAAAATATTCCATATTGTTTGTGGCAAGTGCTGTACCAAAACTGCCTCCCACGAAACGAAAGTAGTCCATAAGTACAATGGCAAGTTCACCTTTATGTGGTGGCGCGCTTTGCATTACCATAACAGTCACAGGAGCAAAGAAGAGTCCCATACCAATACCAAAAGGGATAGTTAAAAGCATTGCCTGGTGCATTGGGGTATAGTAGTTGAGTTTTGGCAATAAAAGTACAGAAGTGGCGACATAGACGAATGCTGCCAGTGCAACCGTTTTTTTTGCTCCAATTTTATCTGCAAGCATACCTGCAAGTGGAGAGAAGATTCCTATGAAGACTGCAAATGCAAAAACGGCAATACCGGCATTGAGAGTTGGAAGCATTTTAATTCGCTCATAATAGACAGGTAGTAGATAAAAATATTGATACATAGAAAAGCCGAGGATGAAAAAGTAGATCATCATGCCGTTAAAAAAGTCGGGATTTTTAAACAAAGAGAAATCTATAAGCCTATATTTGGAGTTAAACTCCACAAGAGCGTAGAGCAAAAAGCCAATAATGGTGCAAAAAAGAAGTACTCCTATAAAAGAGCTGTTAAACCATCCAAACTGCTGTCCCTTTGAGAGCATGACAAGTAGTGAGACTGTTGCAAAGCTAAGAAGTATGAAGCTAACAAAATTAAATCGCAGTTTTTCAAAGAGACGCTCTTTTGGTAAGAAGATGATACCGGAGATAAGAAGTAAAATACCTACT
Source organism: Nitratiruptor tergarcus DSM 16512 (assembly GCF_027946175.1). Taxonomy (NCBI): domain Bacteria; kingdom Pseudomonadati; phylum Campylobacterota; class Epsilonproteobacteria; order Nautiliales; family Nitratiruptoraceae; genus Nitratiruptor; species Nitratiruptor tergarcus. The sequence goes on along the minus strand of NZ_AP026671.1, from coordinate 1,170,187 downwards.
GGGACATTGATGAAAAATACCATACGCCAGTTATAAAATTCAGTTAAATATCCTCCTACAGTTGGGCCAAGGGCTGGAGCAAAACTGACTCCTAATGCAAAGATCCCCATAGCCAAACCCTTTTGATGGGGTGGAAAGTAGCTAAAGATCATGATATGACTTGTGACCATGATAAAAGCTTCGCCTACACCTTGGATAATACGAAAAATTATCATCTCTTCAAGAGTGTTTGCAATACCACATGCGAGGGAGGCTGCACCAAAAAGAGCTACACCTGATAAAAAAATGGCTTTCGAGCCGTATGTTTTAATGAGCCATTCAGTAATAAGCAGGCCAATAGCTGCCGCTATCATATAGCTTGTAATAATCCACTGTACCCCATACATATCTGTGGCGAGGGGACCTGTGAGTTTTGGGACGATGACATCTACAACAGTAGTATCTAAAATTGCCATAAATGCCCCTACCATCACAATGATAGAGAAGATTGCACGCTCTGTTGGGGTTATATCCCAAGGTTTTTTTCCCTCTTCTAATACGACATCTTCAGCTGGCGTTGCCATGCTATTTCCTCTCTATAGCGACAGTCGCACCCATACCGGCGCGAAGACCTTCGATATTGTTGAGCTTTATGCGAACTTTGAAGCGTTGATCAAGCTTGGTAAATTCCCCACTTGCTATATCCCTGGGGACCAAGCTAAAAGTGGAGGCAGATGTAGGAGCAATTGACTCTACTATCCCATGGTATATTTTGTCTGGAACTGCATCGACATTTATTGTAACACGATTTCCAGGCTTTACTCCGTGCATTTTCTTTTCTGAAAGCAGTACTTCGCAATAGAGTTTTTTAGGATCAGTAATAGCATAGACAGGGCTACCTTTTTTAACTATTTTTGGAGTATCGAAGAATTTCTTAGCAATGATTCCATCAAAAGGAGCATAGAGCTTTGTATAGGATAGTTTGAGGTTGAGCTCGTCGATTGTACTTTTTAATGCAGCACTCTCTTTTTCCAGTGACTCAATCTCTTTGGAGAGCTCCAAGATAGACTTTTCTTGGTTTTTTGCTATTTTTGCTCTATTTTGTAGCTCTTGTTGCTTGATGCGTAGTGCTTCTATACCCTTTTGCATGGCTTGGAGCTCTTTTTGAAGTGCAATTTTTTGTGTATGTATATTTTCATACTGCTCTTTTGCTATGAGTCTTTTTTGCAGGAGGGATTTAAAGCGTTTTTCATCTTTTTGCAGCTTTTGCAGTTTTACTTGAAAAGCTTTTACTCTTGATTTATTTGCTTCTATCTCTTTTTGCAATGCTTCGATCTCTTGGCTTGCTATTTTACTTTGCAAAGTAAGATTTTTTTTGAGTCTCTCTCTTTTTAGCTGCAAAGCTTCTATTTTTTTTATCAAAGCCTCTTTTTTATGCTCTAATTTCTCTTTTGCTTTGCGAAAGTCTGTATCATCTATTATAGCTAAGAGTTCACCTTTTTTTATAGGTTGGTGCTCTGTTTTGGTCATTTTCGTTACTTTACCGCCTACTTTAAAACTAAGCATAGCTAGTTCATCACTTTTGATAAAGGCTGCGTCGCTTACAGCATTGACTTTTCTATAGTGGAGATAATCAAATCCAAGATATCCAAATAAAATAATAAGGAGAATAATAACTACTGAGCCAATTTTTTTACTCATTTCTATCCTTGTGAACGAGATTCACAAAAATGATATATAATTTTTCATTAAGATATGCTGAGTTATAATGGTTTTAAAGAAGAGGTAATGATGAAAGAAACAATTAAGCAAAAGATCAAAGAGACAAAAAAAGAGATTTTACTAGAGGTAATATCCGAACTTTTTGAGCAAAAAGGGTTTGCGGATCTTAAAATGCAAGATATTGCGAAGCATCTTGATATGTCTATAGGAGCACTTTATAAGATTTTCGCTTCAAAAGAGGATCTACTTTTAGCCTATATTGAATTTGAGATAAAAAAGTTTTATTCAATGCTGCAAGAACAGACAAATAATATAGATGACCCACTTCTTTGCTTGCAGCACTATGTCAATCTTAAATTTGAAGTATTTAAACAAAAAAGAAGAGCATTAGAAGATCCACTCATGGGAGATCCCCTTTTCTTTTTAAAAATGGGTAAAAAGGAGTATATGCTCATCGAGCCAATTCTTGCATTACTTGCTTCTTGGTTTGAAAAACTTCATGCTCAAACTCCTCTTCGAGAACATGATTTTTTAAAATTGGCATTTTTATTTAACTCCTATACAAATGGCTATGTAGAGTACTGGATTGTACACAATAAAGATCTTAATCCTACTCAAGTAGTGGAGCTCTTTTTGCAAGGCGTAGGAAAATGAAAAAGAAGAAGATCTCTTTAGTTCTTGGAAGTGGTGGTGCAAGAGGATATGCTCATATTGGAGCTATAGAGGAGATTGAGAAGCATTTTGAGATCGTTGCAATTAGTGGTGCATCCATGGGTGCTCTTATCGGTGGGCTCTATGCAGCTGGAAAACTGAAGGAATATCAAGAGTGGGTTTTAGGACTTGATGCCTTTGATGTGATGAAATTGCTTGATTTTTCCTTTGATAAACGGGGGCTTGTTGGTGGAGATCGGGTTATGAAAAAGCTTCGCCAAATTTTGGGGAATGTGAAAATTGAAAACTTGCCTTATGATTACACTGCTGTTGCTACAGATCTCAAACGCAATCGGGAAATTTGGTTTCAAGAAGGAGATCTTTTAGAGGCTATTCGAGCATCTATTGCTATTCCATCTTTTTTTACACCTATAGAAAAGGATGGGATGCTCCTTATCGATGGCGGTGTCCTTAATCCTTTGCCAGTGGCTCCTACGATGTCAAGTCCTAGTGATTTGACCATTGCTATATCACTTCTTGGTGAGGGAAAGGCTCCTAAGATTAAAATTCCAAAAGATGTAAAACAGAAGGTCTCGAAGCTTGAAACAATTGTTACGAATGTGACAGATAAAGCAAGGCAGATTTTTAAAGATGAGCAAGAAGACTATCATCTTATAGATATAGTGGATATGGCTATTGAGTCTATGCAAAAGACACTCTCTAATTATCGTATTGGAGGCTATCCACCAGATATATTGATAGAGATACCCAAAAGTATAGCAGGAACACTCGATTTTCATAAAGCTTATGAAATTATTGAGATTGGACGAAAAAAGACGCTTGAGGTATTAAAGGATTTAGTATGAAAATAGTACAAAAATATTGGGTTGGTTTTTTTGCTTTAGCTCTTTTTATAATAGCTGCAGCGCTTATATATATAAAACTCCATCCAAAAAAGCTACCACCAAACTTAATCGAAGGGGTAGGGAGATTTGATGGCGATCTTGTCAATCTCAATACAAAATATCCTGGAAGAGTTGCAAAGATCTTTTTCGATGATGGAGATGCGATCAAAAAAGGTGATGTGGTTGCTGTTTTAGAAAGCAAGGAGTTTTCAAAGCAAAAAGAGGCAATCGAAAAGCAGATAGAAGCTAAACAAGAAGAGCTCAAAGCTAAAGAGATAGAACTAAATATAAATGAGACAAAAATCCCACAAATTCTTGCAAAAGCGACCTCTGCTCTCAAAGCCAAGCAAAAGCAGCTTCAAGAGATTCAAAGCGCTATAGCCTCTCAAGGAGATGTTGTAACTCAAGATAGAAAAGACTATCTGCGTATCAAAGATCTCTATAAAAAAAGGCTCATTCAAAAACATAAATTAGAAGAGATTACACTCAAATATAAAACAGATAGAAACAGGCTTCGAGCACTCAAAGCCAAAAAAGCACAACTCCTCCAAGCCATAGCTATCGCTAGGAGCGATGTAGTAGATGCCAAGGCTGCACAAAAGGGTCTTGACGCTTTGCGTAAGGGTGTAGCAGCGCTCAAAAAAGGGATTGAAGCACTCAAAGCCCAAAAGGAACAGATCGAAGCAGTCATCGCAGAGCTTACTCTCAAAAGTCCACTCAATGGATATGTAGTGGAAAAGATTGCAAATAGTGGGGAGGTTCTTGGTGCTGGTATGCCAGTAGCTACGCTTATCGATCCAAACACTCTCTATCTCAAAATCTACGTCGATACGCTCTCCAATGGTAAAATCAAACTGCACGATAAAGCAGTGATTTTTTTGGATGCATATCCCAATAAGCCTATCGCGGCCGAGGTAGTACGCATAGCGCAAAAAGCGGAGTTTACGCCAAAAGAGGTGGCGGTAAGGAGTGATAGGATACAACGAGTCTATGCGGTGCACCTCAAGCCTCTTAAACCAGATCCTTTGCTTAAACTTGGCCTTCCAGCAACTGGCGTTATATCTATTGATGGTAAGGGACTTCCAAAGAGTCTTCATGAGATACCGCAGATTTAGACATTGGACATTAGATATTGGACATTGGAGGAGAAAATTGTGAAAAATAAATTTGATGATTTAGAAGAATCAAAAACTTCAAATGTCGAATGTCAAATGTCTAATGTCCAAAAAATCGATAAAAACGTTGTAATCCTTGGCTGGGTGAGTTTCTTTACCGATATGGCAACGGCGATGATCAATCCTATTTTGCCAATCTTTGTTGTCGTTACTCTTCATGAAGGAGTAGATAAGCTTGGAATCATCGTAGCAGTTGCTACCTTTGTCTCGTATGCCCTGCGTCTACTCTCTGGCTTCATTAGCGATCGCTATGGAATTGTCAAGCCTTTGGTTGTGAGTGGATATGCGCTCTCGGCTTTGAGTAAACCTCTCATAGGTTTTTCTCATAGTTACAAAAGTGTAGCAGCTTTACGGGGATTGGAACGTTTAGGTAAAGCGCTACGGAGTGCACCAAAAGATGTTTTGATAGCTAGTTTCAGCAAGAAACAGAGTACAGGCAAAACTTTTGGTTTTCATAAGACGCTTGATATCGCAGGAGAGCTTACAGGAACGCTTCTAGCATTTTTTTTATTGTGGAAACTTGGAGAGAGCGAAGTGGTTTTTCGCTCCATCTTCTTTTTTACCATCATTCCTGGGCTCATTGGCTTAGTTTTAGTGATATTTTTTGTCAAAGATGTGCCCAAAAAGCCAAAATCACAGAAATTTCGTCTCACTGTAAAAGACAAACGTGTCATTGGGATGCTTCTTTTTTACTTTCTCTTTGTCTTTTTCATGTGGAGTGATGCATTTTTGACGATGCAAGCAAAGAGTGTGGGTATTGCAGTGATGGTTATTCCACTTCTTTTTGCGATATCTACGGGCACCCAGACACTAACAAGCTATCTTTTGGGAGTATTTATCGATAGAGTTGGTGCGCTTAAGATCATGGCTTTTGGATTTATAAGTGGAGTAGCTTCACTTTTGCTGCTTTTTTTGCAAAAGCCTCTCTTTACATGGATAGCTTTTGCCTTTTTTGGACTCTTCACCGTAGCAACTCTCAATGCCACAAGAGCCTATATCGCCATGCAAAGTGACAATAAAGGCTCAGTCTATGGAGTTTTTTATGCCGGAGTCGCTCTTTTTGGAGCGCTTGGTGCGTATGTGTGTGGGCTGCTTTGGGAGCACTTTGGTATGCATACGGCACTTGTCTTCTCACTTGTTGGGACTACTACACTCTTGCTGCTATTAGTAGGGAAAAACTATGGCGCTCTTAGAGGTTAGAGACGTCACAGTCCGTTACAAAAAGCGCATAGGTATCGCACATGCAAGCCTTGAAGCTCAAAGAGGAGAGATTGTAGGATTTATTGGAGCAGATGGGGCTGGCAAGAGCTCGCTCATGCATGCAATTGCTGGAGTGATACCTTTTGAAGGGGAAGTAAGCTTTGGTGGTGTTATGTACCACTTACCCAAAGAGGCTGAGATAATCAAAAAAGATATAGGCCTCATGCCACAAGGTCTAGGGCTCGTACTCTATGATACACTGAGTGTCGGTGAGCATCTCGATTTTTTTGCTGATATTAGAGCATTAAAAAAAGATGAGAAGTTTTATGCCTATCGCCAAAGACTTCTTGAAATGGCAGGTCTTGCAGAGTTTACTGATAGGCTTGCTGGAAATTTAAGTGGTGGTATGCGCCAAAAACTCTCACTTATTTGCACCCTCTTGCACCGCCCAAAGCTACTACTGCTTGATGAGCCTACTACTGGAGTCGATCCCTTAAGCCGCCTTGAGCTTTGGGAGATTCTCGATAACATCCGAAAAGAAGAAGGAACTATCGCTCTAGTAAGCACAGCCTATATGCAAGAGGCGCAAAAAATGGATAAAGTACTGCTCTTTGAAGAGGGTAGCATCATTGCAAGTGGCAAGGCAGAAGAGCTTGTGGATGCTATCAAAGAGTATGTCTATGAGCCGACAGAGTGTCAAGAGTGCTTTACAATTCATGGAAAAACCTATTCTTTGAAACCTTTGCCAGCAAAGCACAAAGAAGCAACTCTAGAAGATATATTTTTTGTAAGCGCCTTACAGCATAATAAAATCCCTCCAAAGATTGAGATAACTGAGCGTAAAGTGGCAATTGATCTTCCAGAAATAGTGATGGAGGCACGAGGTCTGACGAAGCGATTTGGTGATTTTGTAGCAGATGATCATATCGATATGGTGCTCAGGCGTGGTGAGATTTTAGGACTGCTTGGAGCAAATGGCGCTGGTAAGACAACATTTATCAAGATGCTCTTGGGGCTTTACCCAATTGATGAAGGAGAGCTTTATCTCTTAGGAAAACCCATTAAAAACGGACAGGATAGACAAGATCTCAAGGCAAAAATCGGCTATGTATCGCAGCGCTTTGCTCTGTATAATGATCTTACAGTGCGAGAAAACCTCATCTACTTTGCCAATATGCACCAAATACCTCCTCTTGAAGCGCTTGAACGCATAGAGCGCTATGCCCATGAGCTGGGATTTGAGAAGTATATGGATGATTTTCCAACTTCTTTGCCTCTCGGAGTCAATCAGCGCTTTTCGGTAGCAGCTGCACTTTTGCATAAGCCTGTGGTGCTCTTTTTGGATGAGCCAACAAGCGGAGTAGATGCCATTGCAAGAGCGCAGTTTTGGGAGCTTTTGAAGCAGCTAAAAAAGAAGTGGGGCATTTCGATTCTTATTACCACACACTATATGAGTGAAGCGGAGTTTTGCGATAGAGTCGTAGTGCTTAAGCGGGGGAAAAAGATCGTTGATGATACTGTTAATAATCTATACAAAAAGCATCCTGAAGCTAAAAGCTTTGAGGACATTTTCCTTTACTACTACAAGGTAAACAGATGAAAATAAGGACTGTACAAGCCTATATCAAAAAAGAGTTTACTGAACTAGTCAGAACAAAGCTCATCTATCTCGTTTATCTAATACCAACGATGATTTTGATTCTTTTTGGCTATGGCATTCGCCTAGAAGTCACCCATGCAAGAGTACTTTTAATAGATAATGATGCAAGCAAACTCTCAGCTGAACTGATAGGAAAATTTGAGCACTCCAAATATTTCACACCTACACTCTCTCACATGAGTGAGCAAAAGGCACTGCGCCTCATGAAGCAGGCAAAAATCGATGCAATTGTGATCATCCCAAGCTCTTTTGAAAAGCGCTTGCTCCATGGCCAAATAAGTGAGATGGGAATTTTTGTAGATGGCTCTTTTCCTATGCGAGCGCTAACCATTCAAAGCTATTTAGAAGGAACTATCCTCAAAGCTGCCCAAGATATTGGAGCAAGGATGGGGCTGAAGCCAAAAATTGCGATCAATCAGCGTACACTCTTTAACCAGGCAATGCGTGATGAGGATGCTATTGTTCCAGGTCTCATAGGTCTCGTGCTCCTCGTAGCTCCAGCGCTTCTCTCAGCCCTTTTAATTGTCAAAGAGAAAGAAAAAGGTACCATCTTTAACTTCTACGCTTCACCTCTTTCAAAGTCAGAATTTTTAGCAGCAAAACTGATACCAGTTTTTTTGCTCCACTCTATCAATATCTTTGTGCTTTTCATTTTGGCACTCTATATATTTGAAGTTCCCTTTAGAGGAAGCTTCTTCCTCTATTGGGTTGCAAGCGAGCTCTATGTGCTCATAAGTCTCTCAATTGGGCTTCTTATCTCTATCATTACAAAGCGCCAGATTGTAGCAGTGGTGCTTACTGTTATTGTGACAGTGATTCCTGGATTTTTATATTCAGGTATCTTGATGCCTATATCATCGATGAAAGGGGAGTCCTATATCGAAGCGCATCTCTTTCCAGTGATGTATTACAATCATATCATTTATGATACATTTCTCATAGGGCAAGGCTTTGCATCGCAAAAAAATATCCTCTATCTTGCAATATTAGTGGGATTTTTCCTCCTCTATTTTCTAATAGGTACGCTGCTACTGAAAAAGGAGATGCGATGATACGCTCCTTTATCGTTACTTTTTTCAAAGAGATACTCACCTTTTTGCGCCTTCCCCTCTTGGTTTTAGCTGTGCTCTATTTTTATACTCTTGATGTCTATATTGCTGGGGCTGGTATAGCAGTGAAGCCAAGAAATGTGACAATCGGATATGTAGACTATACTGGAGGTGGAGTGAGTCAAAAGATCCTTTCACACTTTCATGCCCCAGAGTTTAAAAAACCAAAAGCCTTTTTGGATGAGCAAAGCCTTCGCAAAGCGATCTTCAATAAAGACATCATGGTTGGTATCATTTTTGATAGAGAATTTGCCACAAATTACGCTCAAGGTAAAAAAGCAACTATCAATGTGCTTGTAGACTCCACTGCAGCTGCACAAAGCTTTATTACACTTAGTTATTTGCAAAATATTATCTTGGATTTTCAAAAACTTAGCCTGCCTGTTGAGCTCAAAACCCACAAACTCTTCAATCAAAATGCAGATACTCATATGTTTATCTCTTTAGCTGAGCTTCTCTCTGTGATAACACTGTTGAGTGTCATTCTCACAGCGATGGTTTTTGTGAAAGAGAAAGAAGATGGCACATGGGATCTTATGCTCTTGATGCCAGTGGATGCAAAGATGATAATCTTAGCAAAAAGTCTCTCACAGGTATTTATCAATCTTTTAGGGACGATCATTTCTGTTGGGTTTGTGATCCTTTGGGCATTTGACACTCCAATAAACGGCTCTTTTTGGGCTTTTGTGCTGCTTAGTTTTTTCTATATTCTCAGTAGCGCTGGAATCGGGCTCTTCATAGCTGCCGTGGCAAGGGATATCATGCAAGTAGCACAGCTCTCAATACTTATAATGATGCCAATTATATTTTTGAGTGGTGCCTGGACACCCATTTATGCGATGCATCCAATCTTGCAAAAGCTCTCACTCTTTTCGCCTCTTCGCTACTATATAGAAGGAACGGAGAGTATATTCTTCCGTGGTACACCATTTGTAGATCTGTGGCCATATTTTGCTGGAGTTACACTCTTGGGCATCATGCTTTACTACTATGGATTTAAAAAAATAGGTAAGCTCTTTTAGTACTACTTTGTTATAATTGAGCAAAAAGTAGGAGTAAAATGGCAAAGAGTATTTTTCGTGAATATGATATTCGTGGAATATTTGAAAAAGAGCTTAATGAAACAACTACAAAAAAAATAGGCTACTTTTTAGCTAAAAGGATTCTTGGTGAATATATTGCAGTAGGGTATGATGCACGTACTCACTCGCCAATACTCTTTCAATGGCTTACAAGTGGCATCAATGCAGCAGGTAAACGTGTACTTGGCATGGGCATGGTGCCAACGGGAGTTAACTACTTTAGTAATTTTCAAACATTTGAGATAGATGGTAAAAAGGTAACTCCTAGTGCTTCAGTGATGATTACAGGATCGCATAATCCCCCTGAGTATAACGGCTTTAAGATTACAGTTGATAAGAACCCCTTCTTTGGAGCAGATATCTATGCACTTGGAGAGGAGGTACTAGCGAGTGATATAGTAATAGCAGATGATGAGAAATACTATCCAATTGATGCAAAAGAGCGCTACATCGCATATATGCTAGAAAATTTTTCACATTTGAGAGATTTTGAGCAAACAATAGCGATAGATTGTGGTAATGGCGTAGCTGGCATTGTTGCTGAGCCGATTCTAAAAGGGCTTGATATCTCTTACGAAGGTCTCTATTGCAAACCAGACGGAACATTTCCCAATCACCATCCAGATCCAAGTGAAGAGGAGAATCTCAAAGATTTGCAAAAAACAATGAAAGAGAAAGCTATAGATTTGGGTTTTGCTTTTGATGGGGATGCAGATCGCATTGCAGTACTAACACAGCAGCACAATTTCAAAGGAGATGAACTTGCAATTATCTTTGCTAAACAGCTTGATAATCCTACAGTCATTGGTGAAGTAAAGTGCTCTCAGGTGATGTATGATGAGATAAACAAAATTGGCAAAGCGATTATGTATAAAACTGGCCATAGCAATCTTAAAGTAAAAATTGCCCAAACTAATGCCGATTTTGCAGCGGAGGTGAGCGGCCATCTCTTTTTTAATGATCGCTATTTTGGATATGATGATGCAATATATGCAATGCTAAGAGTACTTGAACTTGTATATAGGGGAGTTGATCTTGATGCAGAAGTAGCCTCACTTCCAAAGGTCTATAATACACCAGAAATTAAGATCCATACAAGCGAAGAGGCAAAATTTGCCATTATTGAAAAGCTTAAAGAGGCTCTTGCTATGCCACCAGATGATTTTCCTCCTATCAAAGAGATTATCGATGTAGATGGTGTGCGCATTGTCTTTGATGAGGGATGGGCTCTTGTGAGAGCTTCCAATACTACGCCAGTACTTGTGACGCGCTTTGAAGCAAAAAGTCCTGAACTTGCCAAGCTTTATCAACAAAAAACAATAGAACTTCTTAGAAAGGTAGCACATGCAATTGACGCTCCACTCTCCACTTGATATGCATCTGCATCTGCGCGATGGACAGATGCTCCAAACTGTTGCCCCTTTAAGTGCCAAAAGCTTTGCAGGTGCTCTAGTGATGCCAAATCTCGTACCACCTGTAACAACTAAAGAGATGGTACAAAGCTACAAAGAGCGTATCAAAGAGGCAATGGGCGATGAGGTTTTTGAGCCATATATGACGCTTTTTTTTAGACCAGAGTATGATTATGCCTTTTTAGCTGATATAAAAGATTCGATTTTAGCTATAAAACTCTATCCAGCTGGAATTACCACAAATAGTGAAGATGGTGTAGATAATTTTAGTGTTGAGGCTCTAGCACCAACATTAGAAGCTATGAGTGAGCTGGGTATTCCTCTTTGCGTACACGGAGAGACAAATGGCTTTGTGATGGATAGAGAAGCTGAGTTTATTCCTATCTATGAGCGCATAGCCAAAAGATTTCCAGATCTCAAAATAATAATGGAGCATATCACGACAAAAGATGCGGTAGATGCTTTGATGAAGTATGAAAATCTCTACGCCACTATTACGCTGCACCATCTCTACATTACTCTTGATGATGTAGCAGGCGGACTTTTGCAGCCACATCTATTCTGTAAACCAATCGCAAAGAGACCAGAAGATCGCATGGCCTTGCGCAAAGTAGCACTCATGGCACATGAGAAGGTGATGTTTGGGAGTGACAGCGCTCCCCATCCAAGAGATAAAAAGGAAGCTCCTGGATGTGCTGCCGGGGTCTTTACTGCTCCTATTGCACTCCCAGCTCTAGCCCAGCTCTTTGAAGCAGCAGGGGTACTAGAGAATCTGCAAAAGTTTGTGAGCGATAATGCGCAAAATATTTATGGTATCACTCCACCAAAAAAAGAGGTCAAACTTGTAAAAGAGCCATTTGAAGTTCCTTCAAGTTACAACAATGTAGTGCCAATGTTTGCAGGCGAAAGTTTAGCATGGAGGATAGCGGGTGGCATATAGAGTTTTGCTGCTTGAAGATGATGAGCTCTTTGGGGAGACAGTAGAGGAGTTTTTGCAAGAGGAGGGGTATAGGGTTGATTGGGCAGTGAATGCAAAAGAGGCTTTAGAGTTTTGCTATCACACCAAATATGATCTCTATCTCTTTGATGTAAAGCTTGAAGGGATGGATGGCTTTACGCTTTTAGAAGAGTTGCGCAAGAGTGGGGATGAGACGCCAGCCATTTTTATTACGAGCAAAAATCAAAAAGAGGACATCAAAGAGGGGTTTTTACGCGGCGCTGATGATTATATGACAAAGCCTGTAGACTTGGACGAACTCTCTCTTCGCATAAAAGCTTTACTGCGCAGAAGCTATGGTGCAGAAAAAATCGCAATAGATCAGTATGTTTTTGATATCAAGCAGATGAAATTGCAAAAGGGAGATGAAGTCATAGAGCTCAATCCCAAAGAGATGAAGCTTTTGGAGCTTTTTGTAAAAAATCGCAAAAAGATTGTTACAAAAGAGCGTATTTATGAGTATCTTTGGAAACCAGATGAAGTGGTAAGTGATGGGGCTTTGCGTGTCTATGTGAATACACTCAAGAAGATTTTTGGCAAGGATGCTATTACAAATGTAAGAGGCGTGGGATATAAGTTTGAAAAGTAGAGATATCTTTGCTTTTATGCTCCTCTATGGGGTTTCTATTTTTTTGCTTCTATTTGTGGGGTACTTGTGGATCGATAATGTTGGCTGGAACTATTTGTGGATTTTAGGTGCGATTATAGCGCTTTTAGTGGTTATGCTTGGGTATCTTTTTGCAAAATATGCCTTTTCTCCACTGATAGAGCAAAATAGTGAGCTTGATAATCTGCTCAAAGATACCTTGCATGAGCTCAATATCCCAGTAGCTACCATTAAAGCCAATGTAGCGATGCTCAAAAAATCCTGCCCCCATGAGAAATCGCAAAAGAGGCTTGAGCGCATAGCAAAAGCAAGTGAACAACTCTTAGCACTCTATAAAGAGGTGGATTTTTTTATAAAAAAAGAGATAGACAAAGATACAAGAGAGCATTTTGATGTAGCTGAAGTTGTAAAAGATCGCGTAGAGTTTTTTAAAGAGTTGTTACAAAAAAAAAGAGTCTACATAGATTTACAGCCTTTGCAGGTCAATCTTCCAAAAATTGGATTTATAAAAAGTTTTGATAATATTTTATCCAATGCGATAAAGTATACGCCAGAAGATGGATTGATTAAAATCATTGTCAAAGATGCAAAACTTGTGATAGAAGATAATGGCATCGGCATGAGCGATGCAGATCTTGTGAGAGTTTTTGATAGATACTATCGCGCAACAGACAAAAACGAAGGATATGGTATAGGGCTCAATATTGTAAAAAGATTTTGTGATGAAGAGAATATCAGGATTTCAATTGATGCAGAAAAAGGGAAGGGGACGAAAGTGACTCTGGATCTTACAAAGGTAAAAGTATGAATCACTTAAAAGAGTTTATCGACTATGGGATAATTGGTTTTTTAATCTTTATGAGTTTTTTGAGTGTCTGGTTTTTTATTGAAAGACTGCTCTATTTTAGAAGTATCAAGCTTGAAGAGTTTAGCAATAAAGAGGAGTTAGAAGTTAAACTCACCGATTATCTCTCTTTGATTGCCACCATTGCTTCTTCTGCTCCCTATATTGGCCTCCTTGGGACGGTGCTTGGAATTATGCTTACTTTCTATACAATGGGACAGCATGGCATTGTCAATACAAAAGAGATTATGATTGGACTTGCTCTTGCACTCAAAGCCACTGCAATGGGATTGGTTGTAGCAATTCCAGCAACGATGATGTACAACTTTTTGATAAGACGTGTAGAAGTCTTGCTTGCACGATGGGATATAGTACATGCAGCTCAAAAAGTTTGATCAAATTAATGTTATCCCCTTTATCGATATTATGTTGGTGCTATTGGTGATAGTACTAACAACTGCAACCTTTATTGCCAAAGGTGCTATTCCTCTTGATCTCCCAAAAGCAGGTTCTGCAAAGAATCTGCCAGTAAAAAAAATAGAGCTCTCCATTACAAAAGATGGCAAGATCTTTTACTTTAAAGATCCTGTAACTTTAGCTACACTTAAGAATAAACTCCTCTCTCTTAATAAAAAGAGCAATATACTCATTCGTACTGATAAAAATGCAAAGTTTGAAGTATTTATTGAGGTTTTGGATCTTTTAAAAACAGAAGGTTTTACAAATATTGCAGTAGAAACGGTTAAATGAAACGATCCTTTTTTATAACACTAGCTTTCTATGCAGCTCTTTTTGCTCTTATTTCTCAATTTAATTTTTCCATGCCAAAAGAGTTGCCAAAAAGAGTGGTTATTAGTGATATAAAAATAAAAAAAGAGTGCAGTTGCAAAAAATGTGCCTGTAAAAATTGTAAAATGCATAAAACTATAAAAAGGCCTCCTAAAAAGAAAACGCAATTTCCCAAAAAAGAGGTTCTTAAGCAAAAACCAAATATAAAACCAAAAAATAATCCACGTAAAATAATAAAAAAAACACTAAAAAAACCAAAAAAGCTATTAAAACCCAAAAAAACTATAAAAAAACCTCGAAAAATAACAAAAAAACATAGTAAGCCAAAACAGAAACCTCAGCTAAAAAAAGTGGTTGCAAAAAAGAGTGTAAAAAAAATTGAGAAAAAGGTGGTAGACACAACTTCTGTGCAAAAAACACTACCACAAAACAAAAACAAGAGTAGCACCCAAAAGCCTCATCCTCAGCCTCCTCGCAAACCTTCCTATGCAGAGCAATATACCACTCGTTTTGCAAGTAAGATCCGCTTGGCTATCCAAAAACATAAATACTATCCAAGAGTGGCAAGACGAACAAAAAAAGAGGGTATTGTACGTGTATGTTTTGAGCTTACTCCCCAAAAAGAGATAGAAAATATTGAGATTTTACAATCGAGTGGACACAAAATCTTGGATAAGGCTGCAATCAAAACAATAAATAAGGCTCGCCGCGATTTTCCAGCACCAAAAGAGTGTGTAAAGATTATAGTTCCTATAGAGTATAAATTAAGATAAATTTAACACTTCTGCTCTATAATCAAAGCAAAGGGGGATTTATGAGAAAACTACTGCTTCCAATGTTTTTTGTTCTTGCACTCTTTGCTTTTAATAAGTCGATGCTACATCCAGAACTTCATCAAAAATGGTGCAGTGTGTGTGGTATGAATCTTGCAAAATTTTATAAAACAAATCACCTTGTTGTACTCAAAGATGGCAAGCAGATGCAGCTATGCTCTATGCACTGCTTAGCGCAAGTTTATCCACATATAAAAGATAAAATTGCAAAAATAATGGTAGTCGATGCAAAAAGCGGTAAGTTCATCCCTGTACAAAATGCTTACTATGTAGTAGGCAGCAGTGTACCTGGGACGATGAGTATGCAAAGTAAAATTGCCTTTAGTTCGATAGATGATGCTAAAGCATTTCAAAAGAAGTATGGTGGAAAAATCATGCGCTTTGATGAGGCTTTTGCTTTGCAGCGAAAAATGTTTGCAAAAGAGCAAGCAAAAATTGCTCACAAGCAGAAAAAAATGGCAATGATGGGTAAAATTCTTTATAAAAAGCACTGTAAAAAGGTTGATGGAGAGTTTGCCTCTTTAGCCAAACTCAAAGAGCATATTGTAAAAAACCATCTTTGTAACCTCCAAGGTAAAAAACTCCAAGCAGTGGCGCTCTATCTGTGGCAAAAACAGCACAAAAAACATATTCATGTACCAAAAGATGCAAAATGTCCTGTATGTGGAATGTTTGTAGCAAAACATCCTCGGTGGGCTACGATGATTGTTGATGAAGAGGGGAGAAAGCTCTACTTTGATGGTGTCAAAGATATGATGAAATATCTCCAAAACCATAAATTTAAGCGAGCCTATGTGAGTGACTACTACAGTGGAGAAGCAGTAGATGCTACAAAAGCTTACTATGTTTTAGGCAGTGATGTGTATGGACCTATGGGTAAAGAGTTGATTCCATTTAAATCTTTGCAAGATGCAAAGAGCTTTTTGAATGATCATAAAGGAAAGAAAATTTTACGGTTTTCACAAATAAATAAAGAGGTGTTACAAGAACTTGAATAGATATCTCTATCTTTTTGTTTTTTTTATTCTTTTTATTTTACTCTGGGGAGGGCAGACTGCTTGGATTATGCATAAGCAGCATGGAAGTGTGCAGCAAAAAAGAGCAGTAGTGCACCTCTTGCAGCTACCAGATCTTGCAATGAGTACTGAAGCGCACTGCATTCGCCACAGGTCTCTTACAAATCTTTTTGAGGTTTTTGGATATGGTCCTTCGCTTTCTCCCTATTTTCCAAGTACTTTTATCTATGCGCCTCCACCCTATCTCAATGCAAAGGATCAAATTCAATGAAAATGCTCGCCTTTGCGCTAGCATCATTGCGCCGAAGAGTATGGAAAAATGTGAGTCTTTTTATAATTTTTAGTCTGCTCATTTTTACTGTTATGAGTGTTTTTTTGATTGCAGCTTCGCTCAAAAAGGAGCTCTTTGTTACTCTTAATGCGTTACCTGATATTTATGTGCAAAAGGTAGCAGCTGGAAGACTTGCTCCAATAGATATGCAAAGAGTTGAAAAAATTGAAAATATCAGTGGTATAGCCTGGGCAATGCCACGTGTGTGGGGGTATTACTACTACGCACCTGCTGGAGTCAATTTTAGTGTAGGGGGGATCGATTTTGATGATGTAAGCTATAAAGAGAGTTTCAATGAAGCTATTGCCAACACAGAAGCAGAAGGTAATTTTATGGTAGTAGGAGAGGGGGTAAAGAGAGTTTTACAAAACCACTACTATAAAGATTTTTTCAACTTTATCACTCCCCAAGGCGATTTTATCAAGGTTAAACTTGCAGGTACCTTCCCAGCACAAAGTGCACTAGAAGCGAGTGATACGATATTGGTTCCGATGCAGTTAGCAAGAAAAATCTTTGCACTTCCAAAAAATGAGGCTACAGATATTGTTGTGAAACTCCAAAATCCAAAAGAGATGCGTACCATCGCTGCTAAACTACGCACACTCTATCCCGATACCCGTGTTATTACAAAAGAGGATCTGCGAACTAGCTATCAAAACCTCTTTGATTATAAGAGTGGACTCTTTTTGGCGCTTTTTATTGGAGCACTCTTTGCCTTTTTTATCTTGGTATTTGAAAAAGCTAGCAGTGTAGGAAAAGAGCAGATTAAAGAGATTGGTATTCTCAAAGCCTTAGGGTGGCGCATAGAGGATGTTTTGTTTTTGAAGTTATTAGAGAGTTTGATTGTGATAGGGAGCTCCTATTTGGTAGGAGTGATTGGGAGCTACTTCTTTGTTTTTGCTTTACAAGCGCCTCTTTTACGCAATCTCTTTAGCGGCTTTTCAGCTCTCAAACCCCAAGCAGATCTCATGGTGGTGTATGAGCCCTCCATTGCAGTGAGCATCTTTTTAATTCTTGTGCCTCTCTATTTAGCTGCAACGATTGTTCCAAGCTGGCGAGCGGCAGTTATTGATCCAGAAGAGGCGATACGATGAGTGCTATTATTTCTTTGGAAAAAGTGAGTAAAATTTACAATTTAGGTACTGCAAAAGAGGTTGTGGCTTTAAAAGATGTAAGTTTGCAAATAAAAAGGAGCTCTCTTGTGCTTCTTATGGGGCCAAGTGGGAGTGGCAAAAGTACGCTCCTTTCACTCATTGCGGCACTCACTAGACCTACAAGTGGAAAAGTGGTAGTAGATGGGCAAACTATCTCAAAGCTTCCAGATAGATTTGCAGCTGTATATAGAAGAGAAAAGATAGGCTTTATTTTTCAAAAATTTAATCTCTTAGAAGATCTCACAGTTTTTGAAAATGTGATAGTCCCATTAATTCCTACTCCAACTCCTCTAAAAGAGCTTGAGCTGATGGCTAGTGCAGTTATGGAGCGCTTTGCAATTGCACACAAAAAGGATATGGTTGTAAGGAAACTGAGCGGCGGTGAGCAGCAGCGTTGTGCCATTGCAAGAGCACTCATAGACAATCCTCCTATTATTTTAGCAGATGAGCCCACAGCAAATCTCGATAGTGCTCTTACTGAGCAGTTTTTGCAGATTTTAGGCCAATTAAAGCAAGAGGGCAAGACGATAGTAATTGCCACACATGATCCCAGATTTGCCGATCTAGAAATTGTAGATGAGATTTATGAAGTGAGAGAGGGCAATGTTTTTCTCTCCTGAGGTTTTTATCAATCTCTTTTTAGATACGCTGCTTTTTATCTTTTTGAGTATTGCATGGATAATTAGTATAAAGATCTCTTTGTGGTTTGATTATAATGCCGATACGCCAAGACAGTATGCATTATTACGTCAAAGTTATTTGGCCGCTACGATTATTAAGTTTGCTCTCTTTTTTAAAATCATTCTTCTTTTTTATTTTATATACACTCTTGATAAACTCTCCAATATTATCCCTGGCGCAATGTGCGCTGCTGGTGTTGTTACGGCAAATCCTTATGGTGTATGGCTTTTTGGTGTGAAAATTCTTAATATCTACCTCTTTGGTATCTGGCTTGTTATCAACGCACTTGATATGAAAACCATCGATTACGCCTATACAAAGCTCAAATTTCGCTTGTTTGTGCTGCTCTATCTTTTTATTGTCGCTGAACTATTGCTTGAATATGCCTATTTTCATGCCCTTGATGTGAATAAGATTGTAAGTTGCTGTGGAGTGCTCTTTAATCCTGTTGGACAGAGCGCTTTAGGGATTTTATCCCATATTCCGCCAAAACTGCTTTTAGGGCTTTTTTATGGTAATCTTGCTCTGTTAATAGTTTTTTATAAGAGGATCTATATTTTTGCATTTTTGAGTGTGACATTTATTTTCATTGCCATTTTGGCGATTATCTTCTTTTTCTCTCCTTATATCTATGAATTACCTACGCATCACTGCCCCTTTTGTATTTTGCAAAAGGAGTACTATTATATAGGCTACGTTCTCTATACACTGCTCTTTTTAGGGACATTTTTAGGTATCGCAGTAGGGGTCAAGAAGGCATTAGGAGTTGTCTCTTCAGTAAAATTAGCGCTTCTTTTTGATATAGTTTTTACATTGATACTTACATATTATGTCATAAGCTACTATCTCAAAAATGGTGTATGGCTCTTTTAGGAGGAGAGATGAAGAGAGTTTTTTTATTACTATTTTTTCTTTTTTTTGTGGGATGTGAGAAGATTGAAGTCTATAAAAAAAGCAAAGATGGAAAGCCGGTAATCTTTAAACCGGGTGAAGTGCAGTGTGTAGAGTGTACTATGCAGCTTGAAACGAAACTCCATAGTGCCCAAGCTATTATGCCAAATGGTAGAGTCTATTTTTTTGATGATCCAGGATGCTTGGCAAAGTGGTATCTCAACCAAAAAGAGAAAGACAAAATAAAACTTTGGATTTATACTGATGATACACACCGCTATATTGATGCACGCAAGGCTTGGTATAAATTAGGAGATAAAACTCCAATGAATTATGGCTTTGGTGCTTATGAGAAAAAGGTAGCTGGTGCAGTAGGATTTGAAGAGTTTTTGGCAATGATGGCAAGAGGAGAGAATATGACAAATCCTGCCATTAGAAAACGATTTTTGGAGCAAAAATGAAAAAGATAGCATTACTTGTAATGTTGGTTATCTTTAGCTTAGGTATTGAGATAGGAAGTATAGTGCCAAAAGTGGTGCTTGATAAGAAAGATGGAGGACTAGTGAGTGGTGGTGCATTTGACCTCTCATCCCTTCGCGGCAAGGTCTACCTCCTTGTGTATAGCGATCCCGATAAAAGAGATCTCAATGAGGAGTTTTTTGAAAAAGTCAAAGCAAAAAATTTTGATAGAAGCAAGTATGGATCAGTTGCTATTATCAATATGGCAGCTACCTGGATGCCAAACTTTTTACTCAATGCAATTTTGAAAAAGAAGCAAAAGAAGTTTCCATAAACTATCTATGTGAAAGATAATAAGAAGATCCTCGTTAAAAAGTGGGGATTAGCAGATCAAAATCAAGATATTGTCATTGTTGATAAAGAGGGCAAAGTAGTTTTCTATAAAGCTGGAAAACTCTCTCCAAAAGAGCAAGAGAGAGCTCTTGCAATTCTTACAGAAAAGATTCAAAATGATTGAAAAAGCACTCAATCAAAAGCCTTTTGGTGTTATAGCACATAGAGGTGGGGGATTAGAAGTTCCTGAAAACACTATCAAAGGCATAAAACATGCTATTCGTATCAAAGCCGATATTGTAGAGGTAGATATCCGCAGCACCAAAGATGGTGAGTTGATACTCTTGCACGATAGCGATTTTGAGAGGGTGGCTGGTGTGGCAAAAGAGGCTAAAGAGCTTGAATTTGCATATATCAAAGAAAATATCCTCATTGAAGATAGTGAGCCTGTAGCCACTTTGGCTGAAGCGCTTGAGAGCGCAAAAGGCAAAATTGCTATGTTTTTGGAGATTAAAGAGCCTGATACGTGTCAAAAGGTAGTAGAGCTTGTGCAAGAGTATCAGATGCAGCAAGATGTATGTATTATAAGCTTTTATGAAGAGGTTGTAAGTGAAGTAAAACGCCTTGATAGCACTATTACTACAGGTCTTGTATATAGCTATCCTCCAGGCAAAATTCCAGATGCAAAGCAGCTTGGATGTGCTCTTGTCTTGCCTCACTATCGAATAGCTACAGCTAAAGCCAACAGGTTTGCACACAATATCCATCTCAAAGTTGGAGTGTGGACAGTCAATGAAGAGGATCTTGCCATTGCCATGCATGAAAGAGGTGCAGATCTTATAGCAAGCGATTATCCAAAAATGCTACTGAAACTGCGCAAAAGGCTCCAAGAGGGTGGTGTTATAGAAAAAGAGAAAATAGAATTTCTTATTGAAGAGGTAGATGATATTTTACTTCGCAAAGTAGTGCTTGGAAAGGGTCACTTTCTCATTGAAAGAGATCCACGAAAAGACAATACCTATCATACTCTCAAAGAGAAATACAATAATAATTTTTACATATTTGATGAGTATAAAGAAGAAAAGCTAACAAATGAAGTGGTTTTAGTGCAAAAAGTTAAAAGATCGAAAGTAGATGAGATAATAAAAAAGTTTGGGTGAGGGAAGGGATTAGAATCCCATTCCTCCCATACCACCCATTCCTCCCATGTCAGGAGCTGGAGCTGCTGGTTTTTCCTCTTTGATTTCACTTACAGTTGCTTCAGTTGTAAGGAGCAAGCTTGCAACTGATACTGCATTTTGCAATGCTACACGCTCAACTTTTGCTGGGTCAACGATACCAGCTTCAAACATATCTACATACTCTCCAGTTGCAGCGTTGAATCCGATGTTTTCATTGTCAGCATTTTCAACATTGTTTGCTACAACACCTGGATCGAATCCTGCATTTTCAGCGATTTGTTTGAGTGGAGCTTTGATTGCTCTAAGAATTATTTCAGCCCCTATTTTCTCATCGCCTTCAAGTTCAAGACTTACTTTGTTTGCTGCTCTTACAAGGGCAGTACCACCACCAATAACAATACCTTCTTCTACAGCAGCTTTAGTTGCGCTAAGAGCGTCATCAACTCTATCTTTTTTCTCTTTCATTTCAGTTTCAGTTGCAGCACCTACTTTGATAACTGCTACACCACCAGCAAGTTTTGCAAGGCGCTCTTGAAGTTTTTCTTTATCATATTCACTTGTTGTTACTTCAATTTGTGCTTTGATCTCTTTAATGCGTGCTTCAACTGCAGCTTTGTCACCTTTACCATCTACAATAGTAGTGTTTTCTTTATCTACAACTACTCTTGAAGCGCGTCCGAGATCTTCAAGTGTTGCACTCTCTAATGTACGTCCAAGCTCTTCGCTAATTACTTGGCCACCAGTGAGGATTGCGATATCTTGCAACATCGCTTTTCTTCTATCACCAAATCCAGGAGCTTTTACAGCACATACATTGAGTGTACCTCTTAGTTTGTTCACAACGAGTGTTGCAAGTGCTTCACCCTCTACATCTTCAGCAATGATAAGGAGTGGTTTATTTCCAGTTTGTACAATTTTTTCCAAAATTGGAAGTAGATCTTTCATATTACTGATTTTTTTATCATAAAGGAGGATATATGGGTCTTCAAGCACAGCTTCCATCTTTTCAGTATCTGTTACAAAGTATGGGCTGAGGTATCCTCTATCAAACTGCATACCTTCAACAACTTCAAGCTCATCTTGGAGTGATTTACCCTCTTCAACAGTAATAACACCATCTTTACCAACTTTATCCATAGCTTCAGCGATGAGCTCACCAATTTTTGGATCGTTGTTTGCAGAAATTGTTGCAACTTGTGCGATCTCTTTTTTATCTTTTACTTCACGAGAGATTTTTTGAAGCTCAGCCACAATCGCTTCAGCTGCTTTATCCATACCTCTTTTAACTTCGATTGGGTTTGCACCAGCTGTGATGTTTCTAAGACCTTCTTTAAAGATATTGTATGCAAGTACTGTTGCAGTAGTTGTACCATCACCAGCTTCATCCGCAGTTTTGCTTGCAACCTCTTTTACAAGTTGTGCACCCATATTTTCAACAGTGTTAGGAAGCTCAATCTCTTTTGCAACACTTACACCATCTTTTGTAATACTTGGGCTTCCAAAAGATTTTTGAATAAGTACATTGCGACCGCGAGGCCCCATTGTTACTTTTACAGCGTCCGCTAATTTTTTA
This sequence comes from Nitratiruptor tergarcus DSM 16512, assembly GCF_027946175.1. Lineage (NCBI taxonomy): Bacteria > Pseudomonadati > Campylobacterota > Epsilonproteobacteria > Nautiliales > Nitratiruptoraceae > Nitratiruptor > Nitratiruptor tergarcus. Next base: position 1,147,603 of record NZ_AP026671.1, on the reverse strand, counting down.
ACACCTTCGAAAAGTTCTCCTCTAGCAATATCACTAAAATGAATCTCTTTTGCTGCCATCTATCACCTCCTTCTTATTCCAAAATTCCAAGAATATCGTCAGTTTGTAAAATGAGATACTCTTTTCCTTCAAGTGTAATATCTGTTCCGCTATATTTAGCAAAAACTACTCTATCTCCAACTTTAATATGTCCCTCTTCTTCTACTTCTGGACCAATTGCCAAAACGTTTCCTTCAAGAGGTTTCTCTTTTGCATTATCTGGGATAATGATTCCTGATGGAGTTTTTTCAGGCTCTTCTACTCTTTCTACTAATACTCTGTTTCCAAGTGGTTTGAAATTCATCGCACCCTCCTTTTTCTTTGTCAGTCTGTCATTTTCAGTGCCAAAATTTTATAGCAATAAAACTTAAAATAAGCTTAAATTAAACTATGAATATCATTAAATTTGAGTATATAGCACTTAAAAAATCTTCTAACATAATATTTTTGATGCAATAAACCTCTCTTTGCTTTATTGAACAATAATTAATGTATAATAGTTTATATCGAAGAAGGGGCGAGCAATGAAAAAGCTACTACTATTTATAATATTCATCATAGCGATACTCTTAGGAGCAACTTATTGGGTACTCTTTACAGCAAGCGGTAACAATTTTTTGCGTCCAATTATAGAAACAAATCTCAATAAAAAGCTTCCCGTCAAAGCTTCACTCAAAAAATTTCGTATCTCTCCACTAGATATTGAGTTGCAAGTGGGAAAAAGTACACTCATCAAAGCTGGGGGCAAACTTGATCCCTTTGCGCAAAGTTTTGATATTCACTATGATGTACATATTGCAAAACTTGAAGATCTCCAAGCCCTTACAGGGCAAAAACTGCGAGGACCACTTATAACAAGTGGGGACGTAAAAGGTGATAAACAAAAAGTTGATATTACAGGAAAAGCAGATGTGGTAGGCTCAGCTACGCAGTATCGTATAGTATTAGAAGAGTTTGAGCCAGCTTTAGTAGATGCAAAGATTCGTCAAGCAAAGTTGGAAAAGATCCTCTATATGCTTTATCAGCCTCACTATGCAGATGCTTTGATAGATGCAGATATTCATCTAACAAATCTTGAACCAGAGCATTTAGCAGGCAATATCGTTTCTCAGATCAAATCTGGAAAGACAGATGCGAAAGTGTTGCAACAAAATTTTGGGATTGAGAAAGCCCGCATTACTTTCAATGCTTCACATAAAAGTAGTATTAAAAATGGCATAGTCTTTAGTGATGTAGATCTCTTTACAAATATTGGAGATGTTCATACAAAAGGAGCAAAATTTGTTATTAAGAGTGGCACAGTCGATGCAGATTATGTTGTAAAAGTTCCAGATCTTGGTAAACTCTACTTTTTGACAAAGCAAAAAATGCGAGGAAAAATAACACTCAATGGAAAAATTAAAAAGGATAAAAATCTCTTAATAACACTCCATAGCAGTACCCTTGGCGGAATAATAAATGGCAAACTTTTAAATAATAAAGTAGAAGCATTTTTAAAAGGTATCCAAGTAGTTAAACTTACCCATATGCTCTACTATCCTAAAATCTTTGATTCTTCAATGGATGTGAATATGCATTATAATCTTGTAACCAAAAAAGGAAAGCTCCATGCCGAGGCACATGATGGCAGGATCTTGCCAAATAAGATGAGTTTTATGCTCAAACAGATGGCAAACTTCGATATAACTAGAGAGATATATAAACTCACAGAAATCAATAGTACTATTAATGATAAGGTAGTTATTGCAAATCTTGATATGCAAAGTAGACTGACACATATCAGTGCTCAAAATGCAAAAATTGATCTTGATAAGCAAAAAATAGATGCAAAACTTCGCATAGAGATTCAAAAGAGACCTGTATATGTAAAACTGCAAGGAGATCCGCAAAATCCTGATATCAAAATTGATGTAAAAGAGTTTATAAAAGGCAGAGTAAAAAAAGAGCTAAAAAAGAGACTGCAAGATAAACTGTTGAAAAAGAACCTTCCCCCAGCAGCAAAAGGGTTGTTGAATCTTTTTTGATTTGTAATGAAAAAATATAATTATGCATAAGTTCAAACACATATGGCACTCCGAGAGGGAGAGTGAGGAGTGCAAATCAAATACACGTTGCCAGGGCTCAAAGGATATAAAAGATTAGAGAGGATATACTACAATTCGCTTATGATAAGCGAAGAGGCAAAAAGAAGAAAAAAGATATTGGAGTTTTGGGAAAAATATGGACTAGCAGCAACAACTGAAGCTTTTGGAGTAAGCAGAAGAACACTCTTTCGATGGAAAAAGAGTTTCAATAATGCAGATGGCGATATAAAAGCCTTAAATCCAAAATCACGAAGACCAAAAAGAGTAAGAGAGTCAAAAGTTCCAATAGAAGTTATTAAAGAGATAAAACGATTAAGAAAAGCATATCCCAACATCGGCAAAGCAAAACTCTACCACCTGCTTAAACCTTTTTGTGAAGAAAAAGAACTTAAAACTCCCTCGGAATCCACAATAGGAAGAATAATCGCAAAAGCACCAGATACAATGAGACTTTTTCCCTACCGCATCGATACAAAAGGAAAAGTGAAACCAAAAAAGAAGACACAAAAAAACAGAAAACCAAAAAACCTCAAATCTAAACCATTTGAACTCTGGGCAGTCGATACCATCCAAATAGTATCAAACGGTATAAAACGATATATCCTTACTATGATTGACCCACTCACACGTATTGCATTCGCAGTAGCAATTCCATCCAAAAGAGCAAGACATACTGCATATGCTCTTGAAGCTTTAATTGATGGAATAACCTCCATCAAACAAAAACGTAAACTTGCAATTCTTTCAGATAATGGCAGTGAATTTAAAAAAGAGTTTGACGCTCTGCTTGAACAAAAAGGCTTTACACACTACTGGACATATCCAAGGAGCCCTAAAATGAATGCACACAATGAAAGATTCAATAGAACAATTCAAGAACAATTTATTCAATACTATGAAGATTTACTCTTTACAGATTTGGATGAATTCAATAAAAAATTAGCAAAATGGCTCATCGATTACAATACCAAAATACCACACTCTTCTCTTAATTTTAAATCTCCGGTACAATACCTTCTTGAAAATCATTATGAGTGCCATATGTATTGGACTTATACAAATTATTGACATAAAAGCGAAATTGAAGTATAATTTCACTCGCTTTGGCTGGGTAGCTCAGCTGGTGAGAGCGCTGGTCTCATAAGCCGGAGGTCGGGAGTTCAAGTCTCCCCCCAGCTACCATAACTCTTCAAATCCTTCATATCCGATCTCTATCTACAAGTGTGTTAAATATCAAATTATTTAATTCATTTTATTTTGCTATTTGTCTTTCATTTTTTTACATAATAATTTATATTAGTCTCACAGTTGTACTTCAAAATGTTATACAATAATAAAAAGCGTGGGAGAAAATCATGATTGCTGAAGCTGCAAAAGCTATAAAAGATGCTGAGTATCTTCTCATTACAGCTGGAGCTGGGATGGGGGTTGATAGCGGGCTTCCTGATTTTAGAGGAGTTGAAGGGTTTTGGAGAGCCTATCCAGTAGCAAAAAGGCTTGGACTGCGCTTTGAAGAGCTGGCAAATCCCAGATGGTTTGAAGAAGATCCTCACCTTGCATGGGCTTTCTATGGGCATAGACTCCATCTCTATCGTGATACTACTCCTCATAGCGGATTTGCAAAACTTCTAGCAATTGCTAAAAGCAAAAAAGACTATTTTGTTCTTACTTCCAATGTAGATGGGCAGTTTCAAAAAGCCGGATTTGATGAAGAAAAGATCGATGAGGTACATGGAAGTATTCACTATATGCAGTGTAGCGTTCCTTGCAATCAGGTTATTTGGAGTGCTGAAAATGTAGAGATAGTTATCGATGAAGAGCATTTTTTAGCAAAAGATCCATTACCAAGATGCCCACAATGTCAAGCTATTGCAAGACCAAATATTTTGATGTTTGGTGATTGGAGATGGATAGAGTCTCGTGAGGAGGAACAGCGCAAACGTTTAGAAACCTTTTTGCAAAAAGTAGATGGAAAACTTACGATTTTAGAGTTTGGTGCAGGTACCGCTGTGCCAACAATTCGTATTATGGGAGAGCGTATTGCTCAAAGCTTTGATGCTACACTTATTCGTATCAATCCAAGAGAGAGTGAGGGGGCAGATATCTCTTTGGCGATGGGAGCAAAAGAGGCGATAGAGAAAATTGGGCAATATGTATGATAACAGATCCAAAACTCTTAGCAACTATTATTTCCAATAATATTGCCAGCAGTGACATTACGCTTGATGAAGTTGAACATATAGTCTTGCATTATATTAGGCTTTATAATAGCTCTATCAAAAGAGTATAGATGAAAAGAAGTTTTGCAAAGAGGTAATGGAGACTTTAAGACAAAAAATATTATCATAAAACAAAAAAGGATTTGACATGCAGCGTCCATATCTTGAGAGAGTGCCAGATAAAAAGGGATATTTTGGAAAATATGGTGGAGCTTTCATTCCTCCTGAGCTTGAAAAAGCTTTTAAAGAGATAAATGAGGCGTATGAAAAACTCTCTAAAAGTTTTGAGTATCTCGATGAGCTGCGAAGAATCAGAAAGCATTTTCAGGGAAGGCCTACTCCAGTCTATTACTGTCATAGGCTCAGTGAGTATATCGGTGGAGGGCAGATCTATCTTAAAAGAGAAGATCTCAATCACACAGGAGCACATAAACTTAACCACTGTATGGCTGAAGCGTTACTTGCCAAATATCTTGGAAAAAAGAAGATTATGGCAGAAACTGGAGCAGGACAGCATGGGGTAGCATTGGCTACGGCTGCTGCGTACTTTGGACTAGAGTGTGAGATCCATATGGGTGAAGTTGATATGGAAAAAGAGAGGCCAAATGTAGTGCGCATGCAAATTTTAGGAGCCAAAGTAGTTCCTGTAAAACATGGTCTTAGAACGCTTAAAGAGGCAGTCGATAGCTGCTTTGAGAGTTATCTCAAGCAAGCTGATACTGCTATGTACGCAATTGGTTCTGTTGTTGGGCCTCACCCTTTTCCAAAAATGGTACGTGATTTTCAATCTGTTGTAGGATTTGAGGCAAAAGAGCAGTTTTATGAGATGACGGGGAGACTTCCGGATGCTTGCGCTGCTGTGGTAGGTGGTGGAAGTAATGCCATGGGACTTTTTAGTGCATTTATTGAAGATCCAGTTGAGCTTTATGCGGTAGAGCCTTTGGGAAAAGGGGAGAAACTTGGTGAACATGCTGCCTCTTTGACGTATGGGGAAGAGGGGATTTTACATGGGTTTAACTCTATTATGCTCAAAGACGAAAAAGGCAACCCTGCACCGGTGCACTCTATTGGAAGCGGAGTGGATTATCCATCGGTAGGACCTGAACATGCTTATCTCAAAGAGATTGGAAGAACTCAGGTAAAAACTATTAGCGATGATGAGGCAATTGATGCATTTTATAAACTTTCAAGACTTGAAGGAATTATTCCTGCTCTTGAATCTGCCCATGCTGTAGCCTATGCGATGAAACATGCAAAAGAGCATAAGGATGAAGCAATTTTGGTGAATTTAAGTGGACGTGGGGATAAAGATATCGATTTTGTTGTTGAAAACTATCCAATTCCAGATACTATCTAATGTGTAATGTGTTTAGCTAAAAATTTACTCAGAGCATTTGCAAAGGCCTGTTTATCTTTTGGACTAAAAGATGCAGGCCCTTTCGTTTTTTCTCCAGTATCTCGTATTGTTTGCATGAGATTGCGCAGTGCAAGATAGTGTTTGATATTCTCAGGATCGTAGAGTATTCCTCTGTGATCTAATGCCCAAGCTCCTTTTGCAACTACTTTATCAGCTAGAGGAATATCTGCTGTAATGACGAGATCTTCTGGCTCTACTTGCTCAATGATCCATAGATCTGCTTTATCAATACCTTGGTCTACAATAATTGACTGGATAAAGGGTGAAGATCCGATAGATACAGGCTTATTAGAAACAATATATGTGGGAATTGTGTATCTTGTTATTGCTTTGAGCAAAAGAGGCTTCAGCATATTAGGGAGTGCATCAGCATCGATAAAGAGTCGCATTCTAAGTCTTTTTGTATAATTATAGTAAAAAAGTAGCAGTATGGAAAAACCTCAAAAACTAGCAGTCCTCATCGATGCAGACAACGCACAGCCTTCTATTATTGATGCGCTATTGGCAGAGATCGCAAAATATGGTACAGCCTATGTGAAAAGAATATATGGTGATTGGACAAGTCCAAAACTCAAAGGCTGGAAGGAAGTGCTGCTTACCCACTCTATTCAGCCTATACAACAGTTTGGTTATACTACAGGCAAAAATGCTACAGATAGTGCCATGATTATTGATGCTATGGATCTTCTCTATTCAGGAAATTTTGATGGTTTTTGTATCGTAAGTAGTGATAGCGACTTTACAAAGCTTGCATCAAGAATCAGAGAGTCTGGTTTGATGGTATATGGATTTGGGGAAAAGAAGACTCCACTACCGTTTGTAGCAGCCTGTGACAAATTTATCTATACAGAGGTTTTAAGAGCCGATGAACAGAGTGAAGAGAACCAAAAGAGATGGAGTACGCAGGAGCTTAGGCGTGATAAAAAACTGATACGTCTTTTGCAAGAGGCTGCTGATGCAACAAGTGATGAGAGTGGTTGGGCACATCTAGGAGCATTGGGAAACTATATTGCTAAGCAGTCACCACAATTTGATCCAAGAAACTATGGTTATAAAAAACTTAGTGAATTAGTCAAAGCTACAGGACTTTTTGAAATAGATGAGCGTAAAAGCTTCAACGGACCAAAAGCAATTTATGTAAGAAATAAGAGGAAATAGCTATGGCCAAAAAATTGCCGTTCTTTTGCAAAAAGAGTCGAGTATTAGGTATATTGCTTATAATAGCTGCTCATTGCTTTCTTTGATGGCAAATATCAGATTATGTTTCTATTTATGTTTGCTTTTTCGGAAGAGTTTCTCATTTCTTTTGTCTCTAAACAAAAAGATTTTAGGCAATGGCTAGTGTAATTGTTATTTTAGCTTAAAATATTTGGAGTTTTTTAGTAAATTAGGCTTTATTTGCTCTGCCACAAAACTTGATTAAAAGCCTTTTTATACATTGTTTTTCAGCTTTGGTGTAAAGGTAGATGACTCCGCTTTTTGATCTTTGGAATCATTAGTGCCATTATTGCTCTTGTTCTTTCATATTTTTTGATCAGCCAACAGGATATATGATTATTTTGTATGAAGTGATTGAAGCTTTTGGGTTGCAAATAAAAAGAATACTAAATTTGAATTCCATCCTTTAAAAGGCGGGAAAATTCCCGCTTTTATCTTGATCTTCTATATCCAAAGAAACCTAATAGAGTTATTAAAACAAGATAGCCAAAAGGTCCCAAAAGAGGTACAGCTACAGTGGCAACAGATTTGCATATTGTATATATATTTACGTCTAGATCACTAATTGTTGCATCTGAATCAGACACATGGTTTACATCAAAATCTACGGGATCTTGAACTATATTGTTAGTTTGTGCAGTTGTTGGATATCTTGCTGCATTAGAAGTTTTTATGATTTCACAACCATTTACATCTCCATCTTGATCAAGATTGAGAACAAATCCATCCATATTTCCTGCTCCAAAAGAAACTGTTCCTCCAGCGGCAACATATCCATCATCTGTTTTTATGATAGAATTAATCTCATCTTTATTATCTTCGCCATACCTTTTTTGCCAAATTATGTCTCCATCTTCATTTATCTTCATTATCCACGCATCTCCACTTTCTACCATTGTAGAATCTATTACTCCTGCTCCAATATATCCATCATCTGTTTTTATGATAGAATTGATCCTATCCTTCTTGTCCCCACCATATCTATATTGCCAAACGATATCTCCATCTTCATTTAACTTCGTTATCCATGCATCATAATCCTCTCCTGCCCCAAAAGATTCTGTATATCCAGCAGCAACATATCCATCATCTGTTTTTATGATAGAATTGATAAAATCATCCTCATCTCCGCCAAACCTTTTTTGCCAGGCTATGCTTCCATCTCCATTAAGCTTTATTATCCATGCATCAGACTTTCCTGCTCCAAAAGATTCTGTATATCCAGCAGCAATATATCCATCATCTGTTTTTATGATAGAATTGATCTTATCCTTCTTATTCCCACCATATCTTTTTTGCCAAGCAATAGTTCCATCTTCATTTATTTTCATTATCCATCCATCACCACTACTATATCCAGGACCACTACTATATCCAGCAGCAATATATCCGTTATCTGTTTTTATGATAGAGTAGAAATAGAAACCATCCCAATATGTTTTTTGCCAAGCAATACTTCCATCTTCATTTATCTTTATTATCCATCCACTAGGCGGATCACTTATTATATCTCCAGCAGCAACATATCCACCATCCGTTTTTATGATAGAAAGGAGATAAGCACCAGGAACAGCTTTATAACCTTTTTGCCAAGCAATCGTTCCATCCTCATTTAGCTTCATTATCCATGCAGCAGTCCCTCTTGCTCCAAAAAATTCTGTATATCCAGCAGCAACATATCCACCATCCGTTTTTATGATGGAATTGATCTCATCATTTTGATCCCCACCATAAGCTTTTATCCAATGATCCGCTTTTGCTGGATTTGCTATAAAAAAACTGATACCACTAAACCAAAAAAGATCGTTTTCAAAAGATCTCTTTTCATTTCCTCTCCTTTTTCATTCATTTTCTATAAATATTATCAAATAACGACTTGATTAAATATTAATCAAGTTTTATTAGAAATGTATCTATGTCAATTAATTCTGTGTGATATTTTCGATACCTAACTAAGTTATCTAAAAAGAGTAGTAGAGAACTCTTTTTCTGCATATTTAAGGTACTAAGAAACATTTCAAGTTATATTTCATAGCAAGGTAACCAAAGTACTTGGTGTTACATCTTCTTTTTGTCTTTTCTGACGTAACGACTATTATTTTTTCTCTTTATAAGGATATATTATTTTAAATTTTCCTGTTTTTTTATCAAGTGGAATATCTTCTACTTTTTGTGCTGTAACTTTAACAATATTTTCCAATGATAAAAATTTAAGAATATTTTTTAATTCTTTGATAACATGCTCTTTTACTCTATTTTCATTAGACCCTTTTTCAACAGTAAAAAGCATATGTAAATGAAAAGGTTTAATTTGATGAAGTTGTATCTTTTCTATTCTTGGAACAAAAAACTCTTCTATTTCTACACCATGGAGCTTTTAGATTGTGTATTTTTAGCAAATATAGGGAATACTAAAAATTTGAATTCCACCTTTTAAAAAGCGGGAAAACCCCCCCACTTTTATCTTGATTTTCTATATCCAAAGAAACCTAGTAGAGTTATTAAGACAAGATAACCAAAAGGTCCAAAAAGAGGTACAGCTACAGTGGCAACAGATTTGCATATTGTATATATACTTATATTAGTTTCATGAAGTGTTACAAGTGTATCAACTGGATTTGCATCTGTATCAACTGGAACAATTGCTGTATCTACAGGTTGTACAGTTGTGTCTTCTATCTCTGCATAAGAAGTTTTTATGATTTCACAATTATTTACATTTCCATCTTGATCAAGATTAAGAACAAATCCATCACCATTTCCTGCTCCCAAAGATGTTCTTCCAGCAGTGATATATCCATTATCTGTTTTTATGATAGAATTGATCCAATCAGAACCATCCTCACCATACCTTTTTTGCCAAATTATATTTCCATTGTCATCCAATTTCATTATCCATGCATCTCCATTTCCTGTTCCAAAAGAATATGTACTTCCAGCAGCGATATATCCATTATCTATTTTTACGATAGAATTGATCCAATAACCATTACTTCCACCATAACTTTTTTGCCAGGCAATAGTTCCATCTTCATTTATTTTCATTATCCATCCATCACCACTACTATCTCCAGCAGCAATATATCCATCATCTATTTTTACGATGGAATTGATCCTATCATTATTACTTCCACCATAACTTTTTTGCCAGGCAATAGTTCCATCTTCATTTATTTTCATTATCCATCCATCACCACTACTATCTCCAGCAGCAATATATCCATCATCTATTTTTACGATGGAATTGATCCTATCATCATTACTTCCACCATACCTTTTTTGCCAAGCAATAGTTCCATCTTCATTTATCTTCATTATCCATGCATCAGCATATCCTACCTCAATAGAAAAAGAATATGTATATCCAGCAGCAATATATCCGTTATCTGCTTTTATGATAGAGTTGAACTCATCAGAACTATCCCCACCATAACTTTTTTGCCAAGTTATATTTCCATTTTCATCAAATTTCACTATCCATGCATTACCTCTTTTTCTTCCAGCAGCGATATATCCATTATCTGTTTTTATGATAGAATTTAACCAATCAGAATCATCCTCACCATAACTTTTTTGCCAAGTTATATTTCCATTGTCATCCAATTTCATTATCCATGCATTACCTCCTACCCTTCCAGCAGCAATATATCCGTTATCTGTTTTTATGATAGAATTGAACTCATCAAAACTATCCAGACCATATGCTTTTATCCAATGATCTGCTTTTGCTGGATTTGCTATACCAAAAAATAGTGATATCACTAAACCAAAAAAGATCATTTTTAAAAGATCTCTTTTCATGATATTTTCCTTTATTATTACTATAAATTTCAAAAAGTATATTTAAATAATATTGAATAAAAACTTAATAACAATTTAACTTATTTGAAGATAAGAAATCATTGCTGAAAAACATAGAATATATTTTTATTCTGGTTTCATTATTGAATTTATTCAAATTTTTGCTACTTTTGCATTGAGAAGTATAAAGATTCTCTAAGTTGATTATCCAAGATGCTATAGTTTAAAAAGAGGATTATCTAAAAAGAATCATTGAGAATGGTTTAATTCTAATATTTGCTCATTTTTGAAATATTTAGCTGGTTAAGCAAAGTGATAGGATAGATAAATATGAGGGAATAGCGAAGAGTATATAAAATTTATCCTCATATTAAAGTTTAGCAGAATTACAACAATAGCTTTGCAAAAGTAATTGACACTTTTTAATTTGAACCGTTAAAAAGCCAGTTTTACGGGATTTTTGAAGTCGTGGCGGACAGGGAGGGATTCGAACCCTCGGTACCCGCAATGGGTACGCCTCCTTAGCAGGGAGGTGGTTTCAGCCAGCTCACCCACCTGTCCTTGTGGAGTTGGCATTATAGAAAAAATTCACAATTTTGTCAATATTTTTTGGACAACCTCTTTTGGATTTTTAGCTTTATAGATAGGACGACCAACTACAATGATGTCACTACGGTTCTCTTTTGCTATAGGTATATCTGCAACTCGCTTTTGATCTCCTGCATCTTCGCCAAAAGGGCGAATGCCAGGAGTGAGAGTAATAAAATTATGAGCAGTAATCTGCTTTATTTTTTTGCTCTCATATACACTGCAAACTACTCCATCTAAGCCTGCATCAAAGGCATCTTTTGCAAATTGCGTTGCCTTTTCATCGATAGAAGCGTTGTAGATAGTGCGAAACTGCTCTTCATTAAAAGATGTAAGCACTGTGACTGCAAGTACAAGAGGCCTCTTTGAAAACTGCTCCAATCGTTGCATAACTGTTTGCATAGCTTCTTTGCCAGCACTTGCATGAATATTAAACATCTCAACGCCAATTTTTGCAAGCTCTTCGGCTGCATCTGCCATCGTATTGGGAATATCGTAGAGTTTGAGATCTGCAAAGATTTTAAACTCAGGATTAATTGCTTTGAGATCTTGTATAAACTCTTTGCCATCGCGTATATAACTGCGCAGTCCAACTTTAAGCCAGACAGGGAACTCTTTGATTTCTTTGGCAAGAGTGAGATTTTGTTCACGCAAGGGGAGATCGAGTGCTACACAAAGCTCCATTATGTGCCTTTTTTGCTAAAATTATACAAAAAAAGGGTATAGTTGGAAAAAGACCTCGCAAGACTCCATGAGATCCTAAACGACAAAAAGCGTCTTTTAACTGAAATATATTTTGAGCTGCAGCGCTTTTTTGAGCAAAAGTATGGAAGCAATACCGTTGTGTTGATGGAGATAGGATCTTTTTTTGAAGTGTATGAGGTCAACAATGATGAGATAAAAATAGGAAAAGCTAAAGAGATAGCAGAGTTTCTCAATATCCAACTTACTCGCAAAAATAAATCAATCATAGAAAACTCTATAGCCAACCCTTTGATGGCGGGAGTGCCAAATTTTGCGCTTGATCGCTATCTTAGTCGCCTCGTGCAGAGCAAAAAATATACAATCGTCCTTATACGCCAAAAGGGAGCGCCTCCAAATGTCAAGCGCTATATTGCCAATATTATCTCTCCCGGTACCAATTTTGACTATCAGGCTGAGCCAAATGAGAACTTCATTGTCTCACTCATTATTGGTCAAAATAGAGGAAGTTACTATGCTGGCTATGCAGCTGTAGATGTAACTATTGGCAAATGCTATGTCAACCAACTCTACTCCACAAAAGATGACAAAACTTTTGCACTTGATGAGATTTTTACACTTTTGCAAACCTATCAAACAAATGAAATTGTTATTACTTATGATGGGAATGTAGATCAAGAATTTGTGCAAAACTATCTTGAACTTGAGCACTATACCTGCAATATCAATCGCTCACGACTCAAAATAGATTATCAAAACTCTCTCTTTGCTTCGATTTTTTCCATTAACTCCATTCTCTCACCTATAGAGTATCTCGATCTTGAGCGCTATCCCTATAGCAGTGAAGCGCTGGCGATTTTAATCGATTTTATTATCGAGCATGATCCTGCTTTAGTACAAAAGCTTATGCGTCCAATATTTTTGGGCAATAAACACTATGTTTACCTTGGTAACAACGCTTTAGAGCAGCTCAATATCATCTCACGCGATCCTGAAGAGATGACGCTGCTCAAACTCATTGATCACACCTCTACACCGATTGGAAAGAGGCTTCTTAAAGAGCGTCTGCTCAATCCTATTCAAGATGCAAATGAGCTGCAAAGACGCTACGATCTTATAGAGACATTTTTGGAGCGGTACGAAAAATTTGAAAAGCTTCTCAAACAAGTCTATGATATAGAGCGCATCTTGCGCCGTATAAAGCTAAAAAAGCTCCATCCTTTTGAGATAAACTACCTGCATGCTTCGCTCTATGCGATAGAGAAAATTTATAGAGATCTTGAAGAGAGCCTCCAAGATCTTGCCCAGTTTGATTTTGCAGAACTCCATAGTTTTCGCACAGAGTTAGAGCATATTTTCAATCTTGAAGAGACTGCAAAATTTCGCCGCGACCAAATTGAAGCAAATATTTTCAATGAAGGTGTTAATATCTTTATCGATCGCATTGAAGAGCAGATTGCGCATATTTTTACAAAATTAGAGCACTTCACGCAGCATGTAAAAAGTTTTTTTGATAAAGATGAATCTTTTGTAACCTTAGGTTGGTTAGAGAGTGAAGGTTTTTTTATAAACCTTACTAAAAATCGCTATAAGCTTATTGAAGAAAAACTCCTTAATAGTTTTGTCACAATAGATGGGAAGCACTACTTTTTTAAAGATTTTCACATTAAGCGATTGAAAAATAGCGTTAAACTTACAAATAGCTATATTGATAACCTCTCGCAAGAGTATATCGCACTGCAAGCAAAACTCATTGCTCTAGTGAAGAAGAGTTATGAAGAGGCTCTTGAAGAGATTGAGCTACGCTACAGTGCGCTGCTTGAGCGCCTCATTAGCTATATAGGTGAGCTTGACTTTGCAATTAGTGGGGCAAAGGTTGCCAAACTCTACAACTATGCAAGACCAACGATTACGAAAGAGCAAAAGCTCGAATTCATCGCCTTGCGCCATCCAATCATAGAGTCACGGGAAGAAAATGGTATCTATGTTCCAAACGATCTTTTGCTAGGTGAGCCTTCAAGTGAGCATGAGCATATTACTACCTTGGCAAGTAGTGGCAAAGAGGTAAGGGGAGTGCTCCTTTATGGAATAAACTCAAGTGGCAAGAGCTCGCTCATGAAGAGTGTTGGGATTGCAGTAGTGATGGCGCAAGCTGGCTTTTTTGTACCAGCTGCTGCTATGCGCTTTGGTTTGGTAGATAAGATTTTTACAAGAATAGTCTCAAAAGATAATCTCTACAAAGGGCTTTCTACTTTTGCTATAGAGATGTTGGAGCTCAAAAATATCTTTAACCGTGCTACAGCAAATTCCCTAGTACTCGGAGATGAGATAAGCCATGGGACAGAGACTTACTCAGCACTCTCCATAGTGAGTGCAGCGATTAAGCGGCTTAGTGAAATTGGAAGCTACTTTATCTTTGCTACACATCTGCACCAACTCACTTCCATTAAAGCTATTGCAGAGCTTTCAAATATTGTCTTTTTGCACCTTGGTGTGTACTATGATGAGGAGAAAGATAGGCTTGTGTATGATAGGAAGCTACAAATTGGAAGTGGAAGCACTATGTATGGGCTAGAGTTTGCAAAAGCGCTTCATATGGATAGGAAATTTTTAGAGTATGCATATAGTATTCGCAAAAATCTCACAGGTGAAAAAAGTGAAGCGGAGCTTTTGAAGCAAAAAAGAAAGAGCCGCTATAATAAGAAGGTATACTTAACAAAGTGTGCTATTTGCAATGCACCGGTAGAGGAAGTACACCACATTGCCCCAAAGGCAAAAGCAAAAGCTGGTTTTATCGATCATTTCAAAGCAAATCACAAATATAATCTTATCCCCCTTTGTGCAAAACACCATAAAATGGTGCATGAGGGCAAAATAATCATTAGTGGATTTGTGATGATGCAAGAGGGGTTGAAACTCCATTTTCATGAGATAGAAGGAGGGTAGATGTTACAAAAAGCAGTAGCACTTTTTGAAGCTGATAAATTTGATGAAGCGTTGCCACTTTTTAAAGAGTTGGCTAAAAATGGTGATGGTGAAGCGATGTACTATCTTGGGATGATGTACTATGAAGGGTGGGGAGTAGAAAAAGATCAAAACAAGGCGGTTGAGTGGTGGAAAAAAGCAAATCGTAGAGGAAATCTTGATGCAAAATATATGCTCCAAACTATCTGCTCTACTTCTAGTGTCTTTGCAAGAGAGTAGTTATGTATATGTTTATTGTGGTGACAATCTTAATAGCATTAAGTGCGTTAGCCTATTACCTTTATATCAAACATAAAGGGGAACATCTCTCAAAACTGCAGCAAGGCATCTGTCCAGAGTGTGAAGAGCCTGCAATCTATGTAAAAAACTCCAAAAAGGGAGGGTGCAGCGGCACATCCAATGTAGTGTATAAATGTAGTGCCTGTGGCTATGAAGAGGATTTTAATCTAGGTGGTGGGAGTTGCAGTAATGGGAGTTGTGGATTGTAAGGATAAGAGAAAACTCTCTTATCCTTGAACAATTTGAATAATCTTTTCTACTACGCTAGGATCTTCAAGAGTTGAGGTATCTTGTTTGATCTCTTCGCCTTTGGCAATGCTTCTGAGGATTCTTCGCATGATCTTACCGCTTCTTGTTTTTGGAAGTCCTGGAACAAATGCTATCTCATCACATTTTGCAAGTGGTCCGATATCTTTAGTGATTACTTCATTGATCTCTTTAATGAGCTCCATCTCATCAGCTACGCCTTCATCATCTTTGAGTACCACAAATGCAAAAACACTTTCGCCTTTTACCTCATGCGGCTTTCCAACTACTGCACACTCAGCAACCCTTGGATGGTGACCGATAGCCGCTTCAATCTCAGCAGTTCCTAAGCGGTGACCACTTACATTAATTACATCATCCATACGTCCGGTGATCCAGATATACCCTTCTTCATCATATATTGCGCCATCACCACTAAAATAGACTGGCTTTCCATCTTTTTTACATGTGCCAAAGTAGCTTTTGACAAATCTATCTGGATCTCCCCAGATGGTTCGAATCATACTAGGCCAAGGTTTTGTGATACAAAGATACCCTTTTTCGTTTGGCTCTTTTTTGTTGCCATCAGTATCAATAATTTCAGCAAAGATTCCTGGAAGAGGGAATGTTGCAGATCCCGGTTTAATTGGAGTTGCACCTGGGAGTGGACTAATCATGTGACCTCCTGTTTCAGTCTGCCACCATGTATCAACGATTGGGCACTGCCCTCGTCCCACTTTTTCAAAATACCACATCCAAGCATCTGGGTTGATAGGCTCTCCAACGGTTCCAAGGATATAGAGGCTGCTTAAATCATACTTATCCGGCTCATCCGCTCCAAGTTTATGAAGGAGTCTGATGGCAGTAGGAGCAGTGTAGAACTGATTGACTCTATACTCTTCAATCATTCTCCACCATCTCCCAGCATCTGGATAGACTGGAACTCCTTCATACATCATGGTTGTTGCTCCCGCTGCAAGCGGTCCATAGACAATGTAGGTGTGACCTGTAATCCAGCCAACATCTGCTGTACACCAGTAGGTGTCGGTATCTTTGATATCAAATACCCACTCCATCGTAAGTTGCGCCCAGAGGATATATCCAGCTTGTGAGTGCTGCACCCCTTTTGGTTTACCTGTAGAGCCAGAAGTATAGAGCAAAAAGAGTGGATCTTCGCTATCCATGATTTCTGGTTCGCAGCGTGCTGGCATATCTTTAATAAGCTCATTATAGTCATAGTCTCTATGGTCATGCCATTTGATCTCTTCGTTGTTTCTTCTAACAACCAAAACTGCTTCTACGCTTTCGCAATCCTTTGCCAGCGCTACATCCACAACGGGTTTGAGCATATATGGCTTACCTCGTCTATAAGCACCATCAGCAGTGATGACAAGTTTTGCCTGAGCATCTTGGATTCTATCTCTCAATGCCTCAGCACTAAATCCACCAAAAACCACTGAATGAATTGCACCAATACGTGCACATGCAAGCATTGCAAAAGCGGCTTCAGGGATCATTGGCATATAGATAACGACTCTATCACCTTTTTTAATCCCAAATTTGCTTTTCAGTAAGTTTGCAAAGCGGTTCACTTCATAGTAGAGCTCTAAGTAAGTGATAACTCTTTTGTCTCCCGGCTCGCCTTCCCAGATGATTGCAGCTTTATTCTTTTTCGTTTCTAAGTGTCTATCGATACACTGTTCAGTGACGTTGAGCTTTCCACCTACAAACCATTTGTAAAATGGTGCTTCACTTTCATCAAGCACTTTTGTATAAGGCTCACGCCAGTTGATTTTTTCTTTTGCGAGTTTATCCCAAAATCCCTCATAATCACTCTCAGCCTCTTTTACCATTTGCCAATATTGATCCATAGAATTAATGCGAGCTCGCTCCTTAATCCTTGGTGTGGGGTCAAAAACAGGTACTTTTTCCATGCTATCTCCTTTTTGTAAGTTTAAGATAAATCATTGCACCCATTATAGTGTCATTGAGGGCGTTGTGTGCTTTGAATTTTGGTAAATTCAAACTTTTAAGTATTGTATCAAACTTCAAATCAATAAACCCTTGCGGTATCGCTTTTTGTTTATAGTCGTAGTAGAGTCCCGAAACCTCTATCTGTTTATTGGGAAGAGTGAATCCAAAAAACTTTTTGGTATATTTACTTATCATCTTCACATCAAACTCCACATAATACCCCGCTACTGGGCGATTTTTGATGAAGTATAAAACTCTCTCAATTGCCTCTTTTGGAACCATCGCACCTTGCAGATCGCAAGCTCTTAAGTGATGGATCTTGATACTTTGGGCGCTGATATCATGCTGTGGTTTGACTTCAAGGTAGAGTGCTTTCGAGAGAAGTATCTTATCTTTTTTGACAGGCAAACATGCAATAGAAACAATCTCATCTTTTTTGGGATCGAGTCCAGTTGTTTCACAATCGATAAAAATCACTTCATCACCACTGTATGGTTCAAAAAGAAACCTAAAATCACCTCTATATAGCCACTTTTGCCAAAACATCAGCTCACCATCGATAGTTTATAGTGGTATGATAAAAACTCTTTGAATTTTTCGATTGTCTTAAAGCTCTCTTTCAATATATCTCGCTCTAGTTTATTGAGTGTTGTAACATCGATGCTATTGGTAGCATCTAATCCTTTTTGTATATTGTGCAGTGAAGCTCTGAGTCTAAAGGAGTTGAGTGTCTCATAGCTTTCAATGAGATCGGTAACAAAGCTCTTTTCCAAAATGCCAAGATTGCTGATCTCTTTAAGTCGCTCAACTGTATTTGTATTGTGGATATGGTATTGCAATGCTAAGATTCTAGCTCCATGAACAACTGCAAAAACCCCACCTTTTTTAAGATCGATATGTTGCGTTTTGCGAAAAAAACCAAACATATTGAGTGGATTTTCAAACTGCATAACAGGTCGCGCCATTTGCGCTAGAAATGCTAAATTATCGCTTACATGATCAAAAATTATCTTTTTGAGATTTTCAAGTTGCTTATGATTTCCATAGACTGCTTTGGCATCGAGAAAAATGCTCATATACATCAAATGGGTCTCATTTGGATCTTCGATCCAGCTAAGTATAGTCTCTTCCCACTCTTTGGAAGTTTTATTCCATAGCGGAGTATTGAGCATAATATTGCCTTTGCAGCGTGGATAGCCAAGAAGCTTCAGAGCAGCTATAAACTCTTCGGCTTTTTTGAGTGCAATTTGTTTGTCTGCCAGATTTTTTACTATAAAGGCGTTGTCTTGGTCAGTTCTAAGAAGCTGTTCACCTCTTCCTTGGCTGCCAAGGAGCAAAAATGTACCATCTATACAAAATGTCAGATCATAGACCTTTTTATACACTTTTTCATTAAGCTCGCTTACAAGTTTTGCTAAATAGCGTGTTTTAATGCCTTTATGGTACAAGATCTCTACCATTTGGATAAACTTATCTGTAACATTTTTGAGATCTTCTATGGAGTCTGCCTGCTCGATTTTACGTGCCAAAAGATAGGATTGGTTGGAAAAGAAGCTTAAAAGATCTCCAATTTCAATACTTCCTATTGTAATATTCTCTTTTTTAACGATGAGGTGTTTGATATTTTTACTCGTCATGAGCAAAAGGGCATTGAATAAAAAGTCATCATATTGAATAGTTATGGCAGGAAACGTTGCAATTGACTCTATTGGTGAGGAAAAATCGATTGCATGAAGAATAACTTTTTTAAGATCGCTAGACGTTACCACTCCTTCGAGATTTCCTTTTTGTACAAGCAGAAGGTGTTGCATATTTTTCACTGCATCTTTGATGGGAGTGGAAGCGTCCACTTTGCAAAGAGGTGTAAGAGGAATATCTTCTAGCTTGGCTGAGAGCAGTTCACCTACTTGTGAAAGAGTTCTTTGCTCTTTGAGTTTATCAATTTTTTGAGAAATTGTTTGAAAAAAATATTGTTTGAATGTACTGTTTTTGTGAAAAACGTCTAAAAAGGTCTCTTTATCTATCTCATATAAAAGTGTCTCTTCCACTGCCACAAAGCGTGCATCTTTCTTTCCAAGCAGTGCTTGAATATCGAAAAAATCTTTTTCATGATAGATTTCAACTACATCATCTTCTTGTATCTCTTGGACGCTTCCTTTGAAAATAATAAAAAATCTATTGAGTACAATCTCCTCACCCTCTTGATAATAACCTATATCGGTATGAGAAACGAGCAAATTGAGCTGTTGTGGAGTAAGAGTATCAAAAGGGTGGATTGTACTCAAAAAATTTTTTACTTCTTCCATTACTATCCTTTTTGCAGCCGCAAAAAGCGGCTGGACTTAATGAGCTGATGCACCTTCGGCACCGATACCAGTTTGTGCTCTGATAAATTGCGCTTCAAATTTTTCTCTCTCTTCCTGCGCTTCTGGGGAGTTGTCGATTTTGCTGAAAAACCAGATACCAATAAACGCTACTGTCACACTAAAAAGTGCCGGGTATTTATATGGGAAGATTGGCTCAGGATTGCCAAGAACACTTACCCACACAGTAGGTCCCAAAATCACCAATACGATTGCAGTAACGAGTCCAAGAAGACCTCCTCGAAATGCTCCTTTTGTTGTGAGACCTTTCCAGTACATTGACAAAAAAAGTACCGGAAAGTTGGCACTTGCTGCAATTGCAAATGCAAGACCCACCATGAAAGCGATGTTTTGTTTTTCAAATGCAATTCCTAGCAAAATTGCCAAAATGCCGATTGCAAGTGTGGCAATTTTAGAGACTTTCATCTCTGTAATCTCATCTACTTGTCCTCTTTTAAAAACACTTGCATAAAGGTCGTGACTGATGGCTGAAGCTCCTGCAAGTGTCAGACCTGATACAACTGCCAAAATCGTTGCAAATGCCACCGCAGAGATAAATCCTAAGAAGAAGTTGCCGCCAACTGCATGCGCTAAGTGGATAGCAGCCATGTTGTTTCCACCAAAGATTTTCCCATCAGGACCAAGATACTCTGGATTTGTCATGACAAACACAATTGCACCAAAACCGATGATGAATGTAAGCATATAAAAATACCCGATAAATCCTGTTGCATAGAAGACCGATTTGCGTGCCTCTTTTGCATCGGCAACAGTGAAGAATCGCATTAAGATGTGTGGAAGACCAGCAAGCCCAAACATCAAAGCCATACCAAGGGAGATTGCAGATATTGGATCTTTGACCAATCCTCCTGGAGACATGATTTTTAAGCCATCAGGGTGTGTTGCAACTGCTTTTTTGAAAAGATCTTCAAGGCTAAATCCAAAATGTGCCATAACTGCCAAAGCCATAAAGGTAGCACCAGCTAAAAGAAGCACTGCTTTGATAATCTGCACCCATGTAGTAGCAAGCATTCCTCCGAATGTAACGTATAAAATCATCAAGACCCCAACAATGATGACTGCAAAGGCATAGTCAAGTCCAAAAAGTACTTGAATCAGTTTTCCTGAACCAACCATCTGTGCGATGAGGTATAAAAGCACTGTTGCAATAGATCCAAAAGCTGCCAATGTTCTTGTGGGTCCCGGTTTTAGGCGAAAAGAGACGACATCGGCAAATGTGTATTTACCAAGGTTTCTGAGCTTCTCAGCTATCAAGAAAAGCACAATAGGCCAGCCAACCAAAAATCCGATGGAGTAGATAAGCCCATCATATCCTTTGAGATACACAAGCCCCGAAATCCCCAAAAAAGAGGCAGCACTCATGTAGTCCCCTGCCATCGCAAGACCGTTTTGAAATCCGGTAATTCCTCCACCTGCAGTATAGAAATCTTTTGCTGTGCGTGTTCTCTTAGCTGCCCAGTATGTGATGAAAAGTGTCAATGCAACAAAGAGCAAAAACATTACCACAGCAGAGACATTGAGATCTCTTTTACCGCTTACCTCTGCTGCACCTGCTGCATATGCCGAGAGAGAAAAGATAAATGGAAGTAGCCACTTTTTCATAACAGCTCCTTAATCGACTCTTTGAGTTCTTTTGTGATAGTGTCAAACTCTTTGTTTGCTTTGTTGACGTAAATTCCTGTTAAGATAAACGCAAAAACAATAATTCCTATACCGATAGGAATACCGATTGTAGTGATGCTTCCTTCACTGAGAGGTTTTCCCAACAATGAAGGATCAAAAGCGATGGTGAGAATAAATGCGTAGTAGACTATGAGCATGATAATTGCCATAGTCCAGGAAAACTTCTCACGTTTTTCTACAAGCTCCCAAAGTCTTGGATTGGATTTGAGTTTTTCTAAAACTTCTGTTTTCATGTCTGCTCCTTAGAATGTGTAGTTGACGATGAAACGGTATTCGTTCCAGCCAAGATCGTTGCCATCACTCTTTTCAAGGAATTTTCTTGGGAAATTGCCTCGAAATCGAAGTTGAAGGTTCTTTACAGCTTCAGGATAGTAGATAAAATCAAATCCCGCTTCTGTTGCAGTCCAGCTGTGTGCATAAGCTGCTGAATCAGTTGCAAGTGAGTTGTTTTTACCTACATCAAAAGAGGTGTAGTAAAAGGCAGTTTTGAGATTGACTCCATACTCACTCCATTTATATGCGGCTGCAACTTTCCAAGCATCGGTATCGGCAAAGAATTGATGTCTTGTTACCATGCCTTGCGTAAATGCCGGCATACCTCCCCAAGGAGTAATGATTCCACCATTGAGAGCTGCATTAGTGCTATCATCTGTGGTAGAGTAGGCTGCATATGCACTGAGTGTACCATATACTAAACCAGCCTTGATTGCAAAGTAGTTGCTGTCTACTTTACCGGCAAGCTCGTCGCCTACCTCTTGCTCATTGATATATTGTGCTGCGATAAAAGGTTTTATATCACCTTCAAGAGCTATTTTGTAGTCAGCTTGGATATAGAGTGCATTGAGAATGTCATGTGCATAGTAGTCCCAGACTTGAAGGCTAAGGTTTTGTATTCCTTTATAAATAATTGCTGCTGCAGTGACTCCATCTGTATCTTGTCCAATTGCGTAGCGACCCATATCCAAAAAGTGTCCTACTACACCTGTTTGCGTAGGATTGAGATATCCTGCACCATACCCCGCTGTAAGAGCCAAAGCAGGTAGTGTTGGGATACGATACTGATTGTAAAATGTTCCAGGCGCCTCTTTTGTTACATGGGCAGCAACGAGCGTAGTGTCTGGCAAATCGGTATTTGTTAGTACATAGGCTTCAAAGAGGCTTGGAATCATTCTTGCATCATCAGCTGCTGCAAGAGGAGTATTGAGTTTTTGCCTTCCTACTTTGAATGTGGTTTTGCCAATTTGGTATTTGAGATAAGCTTCTCCTACAAAAGCGTATCCCTCACCCTTATCGCCAAGAATGGAAGTATTGAGTTTGCCGCTTGAAAATGAGTGATTGAGTCCAAAGTCACTGTCACTGTAGAGCCCAACTCCTAAACTAACTCCCTTAAATGAAGCAGTTTCGTAGTGAAGATCAAGACCTGTAGCAAAAGCGTCTATATTTTTTTTTGAAATGCTTCCTTGCCAGTGTCTATCTATATAGAAGAGACGTATATGGCCTTTGAAGTTGCCATTTGTGAAGGCTTCTTGTAGTGTTGTAGCCTCACTAGCATAGCTAAGAGTAAGCAGTGAGCTTGCAACAAATGAGAGTGCAATTTTTTTCATATCTGCTCCTTGAGAAGTAGTTCAAACTATATTGTAAGGAGCAAACGTAGCATAAACGTAGCAAAATTTACGAGATAATGATAGGTTGAGATTTTAAATTTCTAATATTATAATAGAAATAGGACTTCACAAGGTAAAAAATAAAATTTGCGTAAGGAGGTATCACTTTGAACAAGAAATATTGTTTCCACTTAAAGACGAATTTAACGATATGAAAATTCATTTTGCAGAAAAACAACTTGAAATAAAAAAAAATGAAATTAAAATAGAAGATAAATTAAATTTCTTACAACAAAAAGAGCATATTGAAATCTATGGAAATTTTATAATTTTTAAAAATTTCACAGGGATTTTTGAAGTAAATGGTGAAAAATATCTTATTATTCCAGAAAAATTAATTGAGCATTTTGGATTAATAGATGAGACTAAAGAACCTGTACCTAATTTCGAAGATAAATATTATAAACAATTTGAAAAATTCTTGAAATACATCCTAAAAGAGCTTTCTAAAGAAAACTTATTTTATACATTAAGCTTATCTCATTTTTCAGTAGAAGAAAGTTATCTGAATGAAAGCAAAATTTTCAAACTGCTTTTACTTTTGGAAAAGAAAGAAGAGTTAATTAGTTCTTTACATTTGATTTTGTCGAATCCACACAGAAAATTATTTGTATATGAAACTTATAAAAATCTAAATGAAGTAAGCTGTATAGATCCGGATGTAATTGTCAATATAGCTCAAAATCCAGAAAGGTTATACGAAACTGAAAACGGAATAATTGAATATAAAAATAAAAAATATTCTCCTATGGCAGTTTTACAATATGAAACAGAAGAAACTTTTGACACAATAGAAAATAGATTTATTAAATACTTTTTAAAAGAATTAGAGTTTGTGTTATCCACAGATTTAAAGGAGTTTATGTTTTTATCAGAAATACGAGAACTAAAAAACGACATAGAATATGCACTTCTATCAGATATATTTTCAGATGTTGGAGAGCTGAACTATTTTCCTTCAAATTCACAGGTGTTAATGAAAAGATCAGGATACAGAGAAGTTTTCCAGATTTATAGATTATTGCATTTATCATTTGTTCCAAAAATCTTTGAAGATTTAGACATGGCATTTTCTTTAAAAGATATGGCAACTTTATGGGAGTATTATGTTTTAACTACGATCTTAAAAGAATTTAAAGACAATTTTGGAGGTTATGAAGTTGAAATCAATTTTGAAGAAAAGATAGAACAAGGAACTATTTATGAGTATGCAAAATTTAAGTTTAATAATGGATTAATTTTGCAATATCAACCAACCAAATGGAGTTATTCGAATCTTAAATTTAGACCGGATATCTATATAGAGTATAAAGAACATAGATGTATTTTTGATGCTAAATTTAGATTTTTTGAAGATAATAAAAAAGATATTTTACAAAATATGCATTATTATAAAGATGGAATAAAAACACAGTTTGCTATTGCTGTTTGTTTAGGAAAAAAGAACAAAGAAGGAAAATTTTGGAAAGTAAACAAAGATAAAAAACTAATAAATTCTTTTTTTGAATTTATAAAAGAAAATAAAGAAAAATTAGAAGGTATTGGGTATTTAGATTTAAAGTTAGAGATGAAATAATAAGCTTAAGGATAGAATATGAGCAGAATTGCATTAGGTGGAGCTGTTGAAAAAGAATCATCCATTAATGAAATGATAAAAGAAATCGATGAATTTTTAAATAAAAATAAAAAAATATCTCTTTGGTGGAGTTATCCAATAAAACATTGTAAAGAGGATTATGAGAAAGAAAAGCCTTTTTGGTTTTATTTATATCAAGATAAAAGTTTAAAAGCAAGATATAGAGTTATAGATTTTAAGACAAAAGAAGGTGATGAAGGAATAGAATGTCCACAAGAATGGGAGAAATATTTATTAAATAAAACGTGGGCAAAGAAAAAAAGATTATCTGGAAAAAGAAGTGAAATCTTTAAAACTTGGTTCTTAATTGATAAAATCGAAAAATTAGAAAATGAAATATCAATAGATGATTTAATAAGTTTTTGTAACCAACCTGTTAGTACAAATAGATTAGTAGGTAGTTTTTTATATATTTATGAACCTCTCTTTTCAAAAAATAATATGAAACAATTAATAAAAAAATTTATAAAAGAATCTATTGAAAAAAATACTTTAGGAACCAAAAATTATAAAACCTATTATGAAGGATTAGAAACTAAAGTTAGTTTTGGACAAGGACAACAAGCTGATATATCTTGGATGGCATTCTTAAGATTTAATCAGACAGTATCGAAAGGAATATATCCCGTAATTTTATTTAATAGAAAAGATTGCTTAGTTTTAGCTTATGGCGTATCTGAAACAGAAAATTCAGAAATAAAGTGGCCAGATGAAATAATTAATAATTATAAACAAATCAAAGAAACAACTTGTGAATGCAATTTATCAAAAATAAAAGAAAAATATCCTAATTCTTATTTGAAAAAATGTTATAAATTAGAAGATGGTAAATTAAAAGAAGAACAATTAGAAGATGTGTTGAATAATTTAGATGAAATAATAAAATCATACATTGCTACATTTTCATCAAAACCACCTTCACCAACAAATGAAATAAATTGCTTTGAAAATTCAAATCTAAAGCTTGACCCTTATATTAAAAACTCTTTTTATAACTCTTTGAAAACAAAAGGCTTTGTAATCCTTGCAGGGCTTTCTGGAACAGGAAAAACAAAAATATTCGAAGAGTTTGTGAACTGTTTTCCAAATGCAGAAAATAATTTATTCTTCCCCATTCGCCCTGATTTTAAAGATACAAAATCGCTACTTGGATTTTATAACCCACTAAAAAATCAATACCATTCTACCCCTTTATTAGATTTTATTGTAGTAGCTTCGAAGAATTATTTAGAAAAAGGCAAAAATGCAGACCCATTTTTTGTATTATTTGATGAGATGAATTTGGCAAAAGTTGAGTATTATTTTGCAGACTTTTTGTCAGTATTAGAAGTTAAAAGATTTGATAATGAAAATGAAACGCAGAGAAATCATAGTTTTCAAAAATTTTTAGTTACTTTGGGAAAAAATACTTCCTCTTTAAATGAAGAAAACTATAACTTTACATCTCAAAGTATAAAGCTTCATAATGAAGATATAAATGACACTCCAAAAGAGTTGTTTTTACCACCAAACCTTTATTTCGTTGGAACTGTAAATATTGATGAAACTACCCACATGTTTTCTCCAAAAGTTTTAGATAGAGCATTTACAATAGAGTTTAACGTTGGAAGTTTTGAGGATTATTTAGAATTTTTACAAGAAAATTTTGATAATAAAAACTCAGTTACAATCGGAAATCTCAAAGAAGATTTTATAAATAATGGCGAATTTGCTGTTGTTGACAAGCAAAAGATAAGAGAGTTTTTGGAAAGAGAAGAAAATAGAAAATATTTAGAAATTCTAGAAAAAATGAATAATACTTTGAGGAAATATAACCTTCACTTTGGATATCGTGTCTTTGATGAAATCATAATGTTTTTATATAACTCTCAAGATTCACAATTTAAATTTGATAACCCAGAGGAAGCTTTTGATTTAGCTGTAAAAATGAAAGTGCTGCCAAAACTCCATGGAACTAGGCAAAAGTTAGAAAAACCAATTATTAGTTTATTAAAACAATTCGAAATTGAGAGTCCTGAAGAAAAAATCAAAGAAGGAATCCCGCAGATAAAAGAAATTCGTTATAAACATACAGTCCAAAAATTATTAGAAATGCTTTATAAATTGAAAATACAAGGATTTGCAAGTTTTATGTAATTTGTTAATGGAGTATAAGAAATCGTTCATAAGTTTTTGTCATTGAATATCTAATATCTCAAACTATTTATCTATTTTGTATCCAAGTCCTCGTACATTAATAATAAAATCTTCCTTGAGCTGTTTTTTGAGTCTACTGATTTCTGCTCTAATTGTGGGATTATCCACAAACTCCTCTGTATATACATATTCGCGAAACATATCGTAATTGACCACGATGCCTCTATTTTTTGCTAAGAGTTCGATGATTTGCTGCTGTCTTTTGGAAAGGGTTACAGGGGTATTATTGAAAAAGAGCGTTTTTTGCTCAAAAGAGTAGCTGTAGCTTTTTGAAAGAACGACATGGGATTTGTCTTGGATGGCAAGCTTTTCTATGCGAAGCTCCAACTCTTTGAGATGAAAGGGCTTTTTGATGTAGTCTTTGCATCCAAGTTCAAAACCTTTTGTAATATCTTCAATATCTGTGAGAGAAGAGATGAAAATAACTGGAGTATAGCGCTTGTGTTCTTTCAAAAGCTCCATCAAAGTAAATCCATCGATATCGGGAACGTTGATATCAAGGATTAAAAGATCATAAGAATTGTGTTGAATAAGATCGAATGCCTGCTGTCCATCGTATGCAGTTGTGACCTGGTGTCCGATCTTTTCAAGGTAGCGCTCTATCGAATCGCACAAAATTATCTCATCTTCCATCAAAAGTATTTTCATTGTCTCTTCCAAATATAGCGAAATATATTATATTTTCCATCATTGTCTACTTCAATGGTGCAACCGTTTTTATCGCAGATCTCTTTAACAAGGGCTAAGCCTAGTCCAAATCCACCTTTAGCTCTATCTTCTCTGTAAAACTGCTTAAAGATAGCCTCTTTATCTTCTATTTTTTTTGACTCAGTCCAAAACTCGAGTACTATTGTATCTTTTTTATAGAGTTTGATAGTAATAGCTGTATTGATATGGGAGTATTTGATAGCATTGGAGAGATTGTTGTCTATGATGCGTTGTAACTCTATCTCGTTAATAAAAAGAGTGATATCTGGCTCAATCTTAGTGATAAAGCGTAGATGATTCCCTTTGGCAACTTCAGTAAAAAACTCCACTCGTTGCTCTAAAAATGATGAGACATCAATGAAGCCCTTTTTATATTCGACTCTATCTTTTTTCAGTAGATATGCCAGATCATTATAGATATTGTGGATGATTTTGATACCAGATTCAATATTGGTAAGCTCTTGGTTTTTGATATTTTCCATTTTTAAAAGATCGATATTTGTAAGAATGATGCTTAAAGGTGTATTGATCTCATGAATGGCGGTTTTTAAGAAACGATCTTGATCGTGAAGGAGCTTTTCTGTAAACTCTTTACTTCTTTTAAGCTCTTCGTTTTGTTGGTTGAGTTTTTGTGTCTTTTGTAAGACTTTGAGTTCAAGTGTTCTATTGAGCTCTTGCAGCTTTTTTGTTCTATCTTTGATGATTTTTATCATTTTGTTGGTATAGCCTGCTATCTCTTTAAATTCATTAAATAAAAGATCTTGGGCATAGATATAGGTTCCATGGTTAGCAGCATCCTGTGTTCGTATTTTAATCTTTTGCAGTGAGCGCTCAATGAGATTGGAGGTGTAGCGTAAAATTACGAATGTAGCAAAAAAGAGCATAAAAGAGAGTGTGAGAATGTTGATGA
The DNA here is from genome assembly GCF_027946175.1 of Nitratiruptor tergarcus DSM 16512. Lineage (NCBI taxonomy): Bacteria > Pseudomonadati > Campylobacterota > Epsilonproteobacteria > Nautiliales > Nitratiruptoraceae > Nitratiruptor > Nitratiruptor tergarcus. The sequence continues at coordinate 1,118,870 of NZ_AP026671.1, read as the reverse complement.
TGTACTTCACCATTTTGTCTCGGTAGGCTAGCTTTTTTTGGCGAATCATCTTTTCAATTTCATCGAGATATACACCGGAACCTACCATCCAATTAAATGGTTTATATGCTTTTGCATAGCTTATCTTTGGAGCAAGAGTATTTGTGGTTGGTTTGTTCCAGTAGTACTGTACAAATCCCCCATCAGGCTTTTTTGAGACTTCAATAAGCTCTTTTATCACTTTTTTCCCAGTAGGATCAGTAAAGTTGATGAGATTTTTACCTTTATTTTGTTTTAAAATTGGATCTGCAACATTTATTCCGTCAAATGTATAGATAAATATATATCCTGTGCCATCTCTTTCGTTTCTCATATACTCTATAGCATCGATTATCTCCTTTTGGAGTTGTGCGAGGGGTTTGTTTGGAGCTTCATGGTGTTTGTAAGATATATAGCGAAGGGCGCGAAGCGTCTCTTTTTTGACGAGCTCTTTTTGTTTATTGATGAAATTTTTTTCAAAAAGAGCAATCTCCTTTTTAAATTCATTGTACTCTTCATATACAATCAATGCAGTAAAAAGTGTAACAAAAAGAATAAAAAGACCAAGTGTAAAGAGCTTTATACTTTTAAAACTGATCCTCTTAATCATTTATGCAAAGTTCGCTCAATATCTTTTAAATCACTCCAAAAATCCTCTTTGGACCAGTAGCCAATGATACGTTTAATGACCTTTTCTTTTTGAATGATGTAAATTGTTGGTACATATCTTGGATAGAGTTTATCAGGATAGTCGCTAGTGTCGCGATCAAGTTTGACAGCTATGAAATATTTCTTGATAAAATCGATGATTTTTGGATCTTTAAGTGTTGTAGTTTTCATTTTATGACACCACTGACAGGGGGGATTGAGTCGTTCAATAAAGACAAAAAGAGGTTTGTTGGTTGCAAGTGATTCTTGGTATGCTTTATTGAAATCTGTATACCAATTGATAGAGGCAAAAAGTGTAAGAGATGCTAATATAAGTATCAATATTTTTCTCATTTTTTTCCTTTGTAGCTAAGATTGTAATTAGGGTTCATGTTACAATAAAAAGTGTAATAGATATTACTTAAAAAGATATTAAAAAGAAAAAATGTTATATTTAATTTTTAAAAACTTTTTGCTCCCTATGGAGAAAGTAAAAGCGAAGAGATTGTTGAAAAGAGGAGTTTGGATGATTTATGAAAATGAGTATATCACTATTGAAAGTGAGCCTGGTGAAGTTCCGTGGCTGAAAATTTTCGCCAAAAAAAGATGCAAAGAGATGAGCGAGTGCGATGAGAAGACTAAAGAGGCAATCTACAAAGCTTTAGAGATTGTAGAAAAAGAGATGATAGACTATTTTAAGCCAGATAAAATTAATATCGCCTCCTTTGGCAACTATGTGCCGCAAGTCCACTGGCACATACAGGCAAGATTTGAAAATGACAGCTTCTTCCCAGAGCCTCTTTGGGGCAAGAAGCAGCGAGAAGGCAATGTGCAGATCCCTTCGATGGAAGAGTTTATTAAGAGGTTAAGAGCAAAACTTGATGCAATCTAAAGTTGGAAAGTGTCCAAAGTGCGGTAAGGCTGTTGTAGATAGAGGAAGCTTTTATGGGTGCGCTGGATTTGTAAAAGGGTGTGACTTTAGCATCGGCAAAAGCTCCCTGTCTCATCTTGGACACCCAACTATCACTCCCAAAGAGATGCGAGCACTATTGAAGGGTTCAGTCCAACTCTCTTTTAAAATAAGTAGTGGCATTGAGCGTCTCTTTTGGGTGGAGCTTGTGCAAAAAGCTAGCAAATTTTTACCACAAGTCGATTTTACAGCAGGTATTGCAGCAGAATCACTTGGGAGTTGCCCAGTGTGTGGAGCGGATATAGTGGAGTATCCACTAAGTTACGGATGTAGTAAATGGGAAGAGGGGTGCGAGTTTGCTATATTTAAAGATAGTATCAAAAAATTTGGAGGCAAAATGCTAACCAAAAAAGATGCAAAAGAGCTATTAAAAAATGGGCAAATAGAAGTCAAAATCCGAGGGTTTGATAAAAAAATGAAAAAAGTGAATCTTTTACTTGATAGTGAATTTGGATGTAGAATGGATTTTAAAAATCGTTAGCAATGAATATTTGGGTCAGCTACTCCCCCGCCTTTAGGCGTGGGGTAGCTGACTACTTTTTAAAAGATCCAATATGGGCGTATATGCAAGCTTGTTTGCATAACCTACGCCAGGTTTATAGCCTATGCCATAGGCTGTTATTACCTGAACCCCCCAAAAAAAATACATGGGGAGTATGTCAAGAGAACATAATCGCCACATAGATCCAAAGGCGTATGAAAGTTCATATATATACCCAAAATTCTCAATGACTAAAATGGTCTCCACCTTTCATGTTTTCTGCCCACATCATAGCCAAGCCTCCAATGATTATACACGCGAAACCCACTAAAGCATATCCCAAAACCATCATGATCGCATCACCTATATCCAAACTTTTATTGATAAAAGCATAAGCCATCACAATGGCACTCACGAAGAAAAAAGTTCTCCAGACAAACATTGCCACAAAAGCGCTGGCGCCTCCTAACAAATAGAGAAATTCTCGCATTTTGTATCCTTTCTTTTTTTGAAAGGATACATCTTGAAAGCGTCATAAATTGTCTATAAGATATATTTTTAAAAATAGACGTCTTACCATCCTGAGCTTTTCTCTTCGTCATCCTGAACACAAGCGAAGGATCTATCTTAACCACAAACTTATTAATCGGGTCTAATAGGGGAGAGCCGTAAAGAAAAAGCCAACTGCTTGGCTTTTTCAGGCTCGCACGGCGAGCGTTTATGGGAGCGTAGCGACCATAGCCTACGCCCGGTTACCGAAAAAAAATCCCCTTAAAATCGGGTCTAATAGGTAAATACGCCAAAGCCCCCTCTTACGGGAACGATTTTAGCGAAGGTCTCAATCCCCTTAAAATCGGGTCTAATAGGTAAATCTTAATGAGATTTACGGAGATGTTAAGGTTGCGGGTTTTGAGTCTCAATCCCCTTAAAATCGGGTCTAATAGGTAAATGACAATAAATTTGTACATCACCGACTACAATATTAAAATTAAGTCTCAATCCCCTTAAAATCGGGTCTAATAGGTAAATTTATTTTAGTTGGGAACCTTACCCGGGACATGGAAGTAAAGTGTCTCAATCCCCTTAAAATCGGGTCTAATAGGTAAATAGTAAAAATGAGAGGCGAAGCAGTGTTATTCTTTTTAAAGTCTCAATCCCCTTAAAATCGGGTCTAATAGGTAAATAGTGAATTAGTAAAGCCCGACATTAAAGGGCTTTTCAAATGTCTCAATCCCCTTAAAATCGGGTCTAATAGGTAAATAGAGGGTAAAGGTGAGAGAAAAGAGTCTCTTAGAGACTCTTTCTGTCTCAATCCCCTTAAAATCGGGTCTAATAGGTAAATAACCCAAATAACGAGACTTTTTAAAAACTTACCTTTTTAAAACAAGCGAGTTTTCAAATATCCAAAAAATACTAACATCTATTAAGATATCATATGTAAAAATTGCTTAATTTTAACTTAAAGCCCCTAAAATAAGGGATTTTTGACTTTAAAAAAGTTCTAACATTGAAAAAAAATTATTGTGAAAATGTGATGTTAGAAGTCTGCAAATAATATAGCCCATAAAATAAGGCTTTTTAAACTTAAAATTAGCTAAAAGTTCTAACATCTGCTGATGAATACTTAATAATCCCTGAAATCAGAACTATCAGAAAAAGTAATAATTCCATAAAATGGTAATTTTTGCTTTCAATCTTATCTTATGATTATGAAAAAAGTTCTAATATTGTTTTTAATATTTTGCTATAAAAAATGTATGGTTTGGATCTTCATTTTCTATTGCTTTTTTGAGCGCATTAGCTTCAAAATAGATGAGATTGAGATAGGTGGTTTTGCCAAATTTTGTTTTGGTGAATGATGCAAGACGCTCCTGGATATTTTGGATAATGAGTTTGAGTGAATTTGAAGTAAGCCTACCATCTTTTTGTTTTATTGTTTGGTTTTTGGTGATTATTGAGATGATTTCTCGATCTACTATAGGTTGACGGAAAGGCTCTATCATATCAAAAACCAGTGTAGGCTTGCGGTAATCTGTGACGTGTAAAAAAGAGTAATAGATATTTAATCCTTCTTTGATAAGAGCTGCTTGGATTCTGTTATAGAGTATTGCATAGCCATAATTTAGAGCTTGATTTATTGGATCTTTGGAATCTTTGTGAGTTCGCTGGAAATATGGTAAATTGGTAATAAGTTTAAAGCCATTCCAGTAGAGTTGACTAATCTGTGCTTCTATGCCCATAATGGTTTTGCTATCTTTTGCATTTTTGATTTTGGGAATAAGAAGAGTGATTTTTTCAATATATTTTTGCAAACTTTCATTTTTTCTTCTTATATTGAAATATTTTAACAAATTCCTTTGATTTTTTGCTTTTGCATAATAAAGATTTTTGGTGTAATGTAAACCTTTTGGGGATAAGATGAGTTTAAGCTGCTTGATATGAAGTTCTTTAGCTATTGTTTTATGATATGTGAGAAGAGCGTATGGTTCATTTTCTGCAATGAAATCTATATCTATTTTTTCTTCGGCGCATTTTTTGATGAGATATGTAGAAAGAGAGCTTCTTGTTGTAAGGATAATGATACGGCGAAGTTTTTTGAACGGGATTCTTTTGATGGGTGCATCGTGGGTTTTGATAGAAATTTTTCCCTGCGAGAAAGAGAGATAGGTTCCTGGTTTTGAGATGATGAGTTCTGTAGTTTTAAGACTATTTTTGAAAAAGTCCCTCTTTTTTTGTTCAATAGTTTTATACGCTGCTTTTTTTGGACTTTTGAGTCTGAGTTGTTCGTATGCATGATTTACCAAATTTATAGGAGAGGTTTTTGTATAGGCAAGAAGAGAAGATAGTTTTTGCAAAAAATCGCTTTTGCGTGTTATGGTTTTATTCTGTTTTGCCTCTATGATTTTTGCTATGATGATCTCATCGGCTCTTTTTTGCAGAAGTTCCAATTGATTTGTATTGTTGATTATCTTTGCATAATAGTTTAAAAATCCTTCAATATGTTCATTAAGTTTTTTAATAGTTTGATCGAGGTCAAGATTTTTTGTCTCTTTTGAGATGGTGGAGATTTTGCTCATAAGTCTTTCATTTTCTATGGAGTAGCTGTTAGTAGGGATGTCAAAAAGTACTCCTAAATATTCAAAAGGTTTGTTTTTATGGGTAATATAGAGTTTATCAGGATGTAAAGAGAGTTTTTCTTGTTGTAATAGTTGATTTATGAAATTTAAAATCTTTTTAGTTTCTTTGTAGGGATTGGCAAAAAAGATCATATCATCAGCAAAACGGACAAACTCTATATTTTCATTTTCGAGTTTCATATCAAACTTGTGCAAATAAATATTGGATAGTAGCGGGCTTAAAACATCACCTTGATAAACTCCTTCAGTTTTGTCAATCCATTGATTATGAAATAGTGAGCCATTTTTGAGGAAAAGAGCGATGAGATATATGATTTTAGGATCTTTGATAATCTTTGAAAGTTTAGCAAGGAGTCTATCGTGATCAATACTGTCGAAAAAATCTTTAATATCGGCTTTGAGTATGAATTCGTAATTTTTTATAATATGTTTAACTCTATTGATGGCTTTAAGAGGCGATTTATTTTTTTGGTATGCATAGTTTCTGTCACTAAATCTCAAAACAGAAGTGAGTTCATCATGCAGGATTTTTTGAATGATTTTGGCTTTTGTATCTGGAACTGAAATCTGGCGCATTCCATTTGAGTTTTTTGGAATAAAAAAACTTTTGTGCGGTGCAAAATTAAAAAAGTTTTTATATGGTATATCAAATCCGGCTCTTTTTGCCTCATATGCAATTCGCTCTTTTGTGAAAATATCTTCAAAAGTTTTATTAAAAATATAGCTCTTCATCTGTAAAGATCCCTTCATTTGAGTGGAGTTTGAAAGATTTTTTTAATACCTCTTTTGTGAGGATATAGACTCTTACATTATCCTCTTTGGAAGTTAGTTTTATTAGGTTTTGAAGAAGTTTTTTGAATTGATGCTTTGGCACTGAAATTTCAAAGACAGAATAGTTGACCCTATAACCATATGAAGAGAGGAGCTTTTCAACTTTGTTTCTTTTTTTGTCACAGCTTATATCATACATTATAAGGGTATTCATAAATTAAGTTTAATATAACTTTTTTGAATGTAAAATAAATTAATTGTAGATTTAAAGGTAAGTTTTTGAACTATTTTAAAATAGATGTAGTATCAAAAGATTTTGCACAATTACCTCCCTTTATAGGCTCCATGCTACGTGGTGCTTTTGGAGTGAATCTCAAAGATGTAGTCTGCATAAATCCCTCTTTTGAATGTTCAACCTGCTTTGCAAAAGAGAATTGTCTTTATTATGAGTTTTATGAAGAGAAAAATAGATTTCACAAGTTTAGATTCGATTTTACACTAAAGCCAAAAAAACTTGATTTTTCCTTGTATCTTTTTAATGAAGCGTGTCAAAAGTATCCGTATGTATTAAGTGCTCTTTATAGGATGCTAACGCAAAAAGGACTTGGGGCAAATAGAAAAAAATATGAGATAGAAAAGATTTATCTAGGTAGTGAGGTTGTGTTTGAAAATGAGTTTAAGAGTATAAAAACAGAGCCAAAAAATTTTAAATGCGACGAATTTTGTCCAAAAGTAAAGATAAGATTTGTAACGCCTCTTAGATTAAAGAGGGAGGGAAAATTTTTGCGACTTAGTGAGCTTGATATAAAGGATATTTTAGTTTCAATTTATAAAAAGAGGCTCTTTTTTGATGGAATTGATGAAAAGATAGAAAATTTTCCAGAAGTAATAAAAAAAGATTTGAGATTTGTTGATTTTGCAAGATATTCCAATAGACAAAAAACAAAAATGAAAATTGGAGGCATAGTAGGAGAAATGGTTGTTGATGGACTTGATAGACAAACGTATGAATTTTTAAAATATGGTGAGATTGTAGGAGTGGGGAAGCTTGGGACATTTGGACTAGGGAAAATTGAAGTAGAGGATGTGAGATGAGAGATGTTGATTTAATTGCACTTGCGGGACTTTTACATGATATTGGGAAGTTTAGACAAAGAACAGGTAAAAAGGATTTAGATGATCATGATATGACTTTTGCTTTATGTAATGAACAAAAATGCTCATATATTCATGCGGCTCATACGAGCAAAGCTATTGAAGAGATGGGATTAGTTGGCATTGAGAATCTAGTTGAGATTGCATCATCTCATCATGAAAATAATTTAAATGATGATAAAAAAATAATTCAACTTGCAGATAGATATGCAAGTGCTGAAAGAAAAGAAGGAGAAAGCTCCAATTTTAAAAAGACTAAGTTAATGTCAATTTTTAGTGAAGTAGCTTTATGTAATGAAAATGAAGAGTTTTTCTTTCCTGTGCAAAAATTTACTTCTAATATTGCTTATCCAAATAGAGAAAAAGAAGATAGTCAAGCACAAGAAAAATATCAACGACTTTATAATGATTTTAAAAAAGATGCCGAAAATTTGCAATTGAACTTTAATAAAGAAGATAATTTTTTAGAGTTTTTAAAAATTAAGTCATTACTTGAGAAATATACAACCTTTATACCTTCTTCAAGCTACAGATCTTATCCAGATGTATCACTGTTTGATCATTTACTTTTAACCTCTGCTTTAAGTGTTGCATTGAAAACAAATAAAGATAAATTTTATCTTATACAAGGTGATTTTACTTCAATTCAGAGTTTTATTTTTTCTAAATTTGGAGAAAGTAATAAATTTTTAGCAAAAATATTAAGAGCAAAATCGCTTTTTGTATCACTTTCAACAGAATATATTGCACTTAAAATATGTAAATTACTTCAAATACCTCCTACAAATATTGTATTAAGTGCTGGAGGAAAATTCACTATTATCGCACCAAAATATGAGAAGGTAAAAGTTAATAATAAAGAATTTACTTTTGATGAATTTATTGAGTATATAAAAGATGAAATAAATAAGCAGTTTGCTACTATAAATTATTTGCAAACAAAATTTGCACTTACTTTTATAGAAGAAAAATATGAGCATTTGCAATATAATAATAAAATATTTGAAAAAGAAAAGAATTTACATTGTCAAAATAGACCTTATAATGCTTCTTGTGTATTTTGGAATTTAGCAAAATCTTTTGAAGAAGAAAAACTAAAATTTGATAGTAATATAGAAGTTTTTGAAGACTATATAGAAGAGTTTAAAAGTAAAGAAAAATGTGATATATGTGGAATTGTGCCAACAACTGAAAAAATAGATGATATTTATATTTGTAAGTTTTGTAAAAAATTTAAAGAAATAGGTGAAAAATTTACGAAGAAAAAATATATTCAAATAGATTTATCAAAAGATCTAATAGATGCATTTGATTTTGTAAATGATATACAAAATCATAATCTAATCTATTTTTCTATGGATGAAAATGATAATTTTGCATATAAAAGAGTTGCTAATTATGTCCCTTTGATAGAAGATGAAAATGATAAAAGATATAAACTTATTGAAGAAAAGTTTGATGAAAGATTAAAAAAAGGAGATGTAAAAAGCTTTTATCATATAGCTGTAGAGGGATTAAAAGAAGAAGATGATGGATTTTATGGACGAAAATATTTGGCTATTTTAAAGGCTGATGTGGATAATTTGGGGCAAATTTTTATATATGGGTTTAAAAAAGGAAAAAATGAAAAAAATGATTATATTCCAATTAAAAGAGTAAAAAATGAAAAAATTTTTGATGAAGCTACATTTTCAAGAATAATGAGTTTATCAAGATTTACAGATTTCTATTTTACTTCAATTTTGAAAAAGAAGATTAAAGAAGAAAAAGAAGAATATAAAAATATTTATACCGTATTTGCTGGTGGAGATGATCTTTTTTTAATTGGCCATTATGAAGAGATTATTGCTTTGCATAAAGAACTTATAATAGATTTTAAAAAGTTCACACAAAATAGTGACTTTCATCTAAGTTATGCAATTAAATTCATATCTGCTAATGTTCCAATAATGCAAATGGCAGAGTTTGCAGAAGAGGATTTAAATAAAGCAAAAGATTTTAATAAAAATAATTCTGTAATTTTTGGAATAAAAGTAAGTAATGAGGAAGTTTTAGAGCTTTATGCATTAGAGGATGAGTTTAAAAAAATGGATTATTTAAGTGAGAGTTTTTTATATAAAGTTTATACTTTCATCGATATGCAACAAACATTAATTTTTTTGCAAAATATGCAAAATGTAAATTCTCAAGTTTTAATAGAAAATGCACGTTGGAAAGCCTTATTTAATTATTATTTAAAAAATAGTGTAAAAGATAAGAATAAATTAGAGCAAGAAAGAAAATGGAATGAAGCTTTGCAAATTGCAGATTGGATAGAAAAGTGGGGCGAGAAGTTAAAAATTCCACTAAATTTATACCTCTATTCTAAGAGAAAATATAAAAAGGATTAAAGATGGAAGGACTTGAAAAAATAAAAAAAGCAATAGAAAAAAAGGATAAAAAAATGAAATGTGGGGATTTTGAATGGGAAGTAAATTATTTTGATGTTGATGGGAAAATTAAAGTAGATTTATTTAGTGATATAGCAGAAAAAATTGTTTTTAAATGTATCAAGTATCTTACTTATGATGATCAAAGTAATAAAAGAAAGATTTCTATAAATCAGATGAGAAAATTTTATAATGAGATTTTAAATTATCAGATTCAAATAAACTCTATAAGTTATAAAGAAAAAAAGTTACAAAAATTTAGAGAACTTTTACCTCTTATAAAGATGGAAAAAGCTAAAGCAAATATTGCCTATCAAAAGAAAAATATGAATACAAATTTTAAAAGATTCATTGATAAAAACATTGATTACATAGTAGAGGGGTATGATAAAGATTTAGAAAAATCGTTGGAAAAATTTACAATTTTTGTTTCTTTATTTGAAGCAGTTATTGCATATGCAAAAGGTGTAATTAATGAAAACTAAAAAGGATGGAAAATGAAACTACAAGAGATTAAACAAATTAGTGGAAAAATAAAAGTATTAACTGGGCTTCATATTGGTGCAGGTAATGATGAAATTAAAATAGGTGGAATAGATACGCCAGTAATTAAAAATCCAATTACAAATGAACCATATATCCCAGGAAGTAGTATAAAAGGAAAAATGAGAACTTTGCTTGAATGGAGACTTGGCACTATTGTAGATGGCTCACCAACAAAAGTGAATAAACCAACTGAAGATAAAAAAGATGATAAATGGATTTATGAAGATGATAAAAAATTAAAAAATTTTAAAATAATCGCTAAAATATTTGGAAATGGTGCAACTATTAAAAATGAAGACATTGCAAAAGATATAGGTCCGACAAAAGTGAGTTTTTATGATTGTTATTTAACAAAAGAGAGTAAAGAACAGCTAATGAGCGTTAATGCATTAACTGAATCTAAATATGAGATTATTATAGACAGGTTTAGTGGAACTGTTAGAAGGGGTGGATTAAGACAGATTGAAAGAGTGCCAGCTGGAGCTGAATTTGAGTTTTATTTAACTTATATGGTATTTAATGAAGATGATAAAAATAATTTTAATTATTTAGCTCTTGGAATGAAACTTTTGGAACTTACTGCACTTGGTGGAAATAGTAGTAGAGGATATGGAAAAGTAGAGTTTTTTGATATTGAAGGGATTGATGAAAAATTTTTAGATAATAAAAAATTAATAGATATTAAAGAAATTGAAAAAGAGTTAGGTTTGGGCAATGAAAATAATTAAGATTGTTTTGAAACTTAAAACACCTTTTATTACTCCATTGCAAAGTGATACAATATTTGGTCATTTTGCTTGGGGAGTAGTTTATAAGTATGGTGAGGGTAAGTTAAAAGAACTATTAAAAAATTTTCAATCAAAGCCTTTTATAGTTTTTAGTGATGGTTTTGATAAAGGAAAATTACCAAAACCTTTTTTATCTTCTTATCTGATTCCGCCAAATTTTATGGATTTAAATAAAAAATATAAAAAAACAAATTTTATCCCTAAAAATTGGATATTTAAAAATATTGATAATTTAACGGATAAAGTAATTTTTAAAAAATTTAAAGAGGAACAATTCAAATATGAAAAAGATAAAAAAACTACTCTTACTTTAAAAAACTCAATTGATAGAAGATTTAATCGAACGTCAAAAGGACTTTATGCAATTAATGAGATTTTTTATATAGAAAATTTTGCAATAGAGATTTATGCAAAGTTTGATGAAGGGCAAATTTCATTAGAAGAAATTAAAGAAGTATTTGAATTTATTGGAATGAGAGGATATGGAAAGGATAAAAGTAGCGGTAAAGGAAAATTTGGAATTGAAATCTTTGAAGATTTTGAAGAGAAAAAGTTTTTTAAACCAAAAGAAAATAGAAATTTTTATTTAAATCTCTCTACAATGTTTAAAGATAAAAAACTTCAACTTTCTTTTGGTAAAAAAATCACCAAATTTCCAAAAAGTGGGGGTTATTTAGCAAGTCATCATCCATTTAAAAATCCTGTAATTATGTTTTTACCTGGAACAAGTTTTTTGATAAAAGAGTTTAATGAAGTTTATGGAACAGCTAAAGAAGAGGTTTTTAATAAAAAAGGCTATTTTCATAGTGGTTATTCAATAGGAATCTATTTTGGAGTCAAAGATGCAAGCTAAAATAAGATTGATAGTTAAAACTCCTATTCATATTGGTAGTGGGGAAGATTATTGGCCTTATGATTATCTAATTACAAATAATAGTGTTAAAATTATTAATGATATAGAGTTTAATAAAAGAGTGTTAAGTGATGAAAAACTTTATCAAAATTTTTTAGAAATTAGCGAAAATTCACAAAAAATTGTTAGTTTCTATAGAAAAAATGCAAAAGAATTTTTAGAAGAGATTAAACTTAAACCAAATGCAAAAGAGTATTTATCAAAAAGGGGAGATATTAGAGCACCGATTAATCAATTTATTAAAGATGTTTATAAAAAAGTATATATTCCCGGAAGTAGTATTAAGGGAGCAATAAGAACAGCAGTTGCAAACTATATTTTTAATCAAAAGTATGAAGATTTAAAAGATATTCAAAATGAAAATAAATTTATGGCTCAAATTTTTTGTAATCAAGATAAATTTGATGCTACAAAAGACTTTTTAAAAGTTTTAAGCATTAGTGATTTAAAACCTGTTAATGTTGAGAAAAATATAATTCAACCTTTCAATAAAGGAAAAGAAGATTTTCAATTAATACCAGTAATATTAGAAGTGGTAAAAAATGGAGAATTTGAAGGAACAATAAATATAAATGAAAATTTATTAAAAAAGATTTCACACGTACCGGAAAATTTTGATTTTGAATTTATCAAAACTTGTTTAAAAGATTATTATCAAAAAATAAACAGTTTTGAGAGAAAAAGAGAGTGGTGGCAAGGTATAAAGATACCAGAATATGAAGAATATTTAATCAAAATTGGTAAACATTCAGGTGCTGGTGCCAAAACAATAGAGAACAAAAGAAAAATAAAAGTTGATGTAAAAGATAAAAAAGGTAAGAAAGTAAAAAAAGATTTTGCTTATCAACTTTCAACTTGGTGTGATGAGGATAAAAATCAATTAGGATGGACTAAGTTGGAGATAAAACCATGAAAATAGTTACTACTGTAGGGACATCTTTGGTAACTAATATTATTAACCCTTTGAGAAATAAATGTAATTTAATACAAAGTGAAAAAGAAGCTCTTGAGAATTTTTCTAAACTTTTTAAGAAGGACTATAGGGAAAAAGAATCTTTTTCTAAAGAGTTTAATGCATTAAAAGATTTTATAAAAGAAAATATTACTTTTGATGAAAAAACTTCAGCAGAAATAAAAAGTCTTATTGCTATACAAAAAAATGAAAAATTTAAAAATTTTTCAATTGATATTGAACTTATTGCTACAGACTCTATATTATCTCCTTTATGTAGCGAAATATTAAAAGAGCTAATTGAGAAAAATAGTAATTATAGAGTCAATTTTGATGAGAAAAATATTATTAAAGATCTGCAAGTTGCAGATTATAAGAGATATAAAAAAGGTTTGATTAATCTTCTTAATAGATTAAATCAAATAGGTTCAAATGGAGAATATTTTGGAGATATGGTGCTTAATGTAACTGGTGGATTTAAAGGTGTGATTCCTTATATGACAATATTTGGACAGGTTAATAAAATACCAATTTTTTATATATTTGAGTTTACTGATGCACTAATAGAAATTCCACAAATTCCAATTAGTATTGATGAAAAACTTTTTGATAAGTATTGGAAAGAGTTTTGTATCATTGACGCAAATTTATTGTTAAATAAAAGTGAATTAAATTATCAATATCTTAAAAAATGTAAAAATTTATTAGAAATAGAAGAGGATATTGTTGCATTAAATCCTCTTGGAAAAATTTTATGGGATAAGTATAAAAGAGAAAATTTTATTTTTTATACTACTGACGATATTTATAATGAGATTAAAAAACAACCACACATAATAGATATTCTTAAAAACAAATTTCAGTGGAACTATCAAAATAAAACTGAATTAAAAAATGGTCACTATGTATATGATAATGGAGATAATCCGTATAGAATTTTCTATTTTGTTAATGATAATAATTTTTATATTTATAAAACTTTTGAAGATCATGATAAATATATAAAATATTTAAATGAAGAAAAAAAGCGAATAATAAAAGATGAATTTTTAAAACAAGTAGAACTTTTTAAAATTTAACAATTATGAAAAAACTCCTCTTTTTCTCCTACAAACTAGTGCCCGAGCAGATTAAAGTAATCAAAGAAAAAGGAATAAGGGATTTTGTTTATCTCCCACAGAGACAACAAATAGAAGGAAAATTTTAAAAAAAATTCTCATGAATTTTATCCATTTGATGGAGATGATAGTAGAAGAGTCTATTGTAACGAAAAAGACAATAAAATAGTTTTGGAAAAAATTGATGACCATTTGAAATAGTTTGTTATAATATATGAAAATATATATGAAAAGGAAAGTTGTGCAAAAATTATCAATTTCTGAGATTCAAAGAAATTTGCATAAATTGGATGAGTATGAAATTATCGAGATTATCGATAAGAAAAAAAATGTAGTAAAAGGATTTTATATTCAAGCGAAATATGCAGATTTAGTAAATGAAATCGAAAAAAAAATAGTACAAATTAAAAAAAATAGAGCAGCAGGAATGTTGAAAAAGTATGCAAATCCAACTTTAAAAGAAAAAGAAGAAGGTGCTTGGCAAGAGTATGTTATGAATAAGTATCGAAAAGTAGATTAATGATAGTAATCGATACTAATATTGTTTTGCGTTATTTGCTGCAAGATGATGCAAAAATGTTTGAAGAAGTGAAAGATATCATCGAAAATCAAGAGATATTAATTTTAGGTGAAGTGGTGGCAGAAGTAATTTATGTTTTAAGAGGTGTATACGATGTTCAGAAAAAAGAGATTGTTGATTCGTTGCAGTTGCTTTTTGAATATCCAAATATCACTCTTTTACCAAAGAAGTATTACATTATAGACGCCCTTAGATTATATACAATAAAGAATTTAGATTTTGTAGATGCATTACTTTGCTCAATGTCACAAGATTATATGATTAAAACATTTGATAAAAAACTGCAAAAATGTGTGGTAAAAAAATAAGATAGTTTGAATAATGGCGAAAATTTTGATTTCATTTATGGGAACTAGTATAAAAAAGTAGGTAGAGATAAATAGGCTGTCCATATTAAGAAAAAAGAGACATTTAAGGCAGAAACATGAAAGAGAAAATACTTATCAGTATACTTGGAAAAGGGCAATATCAAAAAGAAAACCAAAAATATAATTATAGTTTGACATCCTATAAAATAGAAGACAAGATAATTCAAAGTAAATTGGTCGGTGATGCTTTAAGGAGATTATATAATCCTGACAAAATTTTTATTGTAGGAACTGTAGAATCCTTGTGGAATTTGGCTGATGAATATATAAAAGATTATGAAAAGGTAATTATCCCATTTGGAAAAAACAGTGAAGAGTTTTGGAAAATATTTGAAGTTTTAACAAGTTTAGATGTTGATAATAGTGAAATATATTTCGATATTACTCATGGATTTCGCTCCTTGCCTCTTTTTATATCTACTATATTGCAATTTTTTAAAAATTTCAAAAATGCTGAAGTAAAGGGAGTGTATTACGGTATATTTGAAGCCAAAGAGGAAAATATAACACCTATTGTCAATATGCTTCCATTTATCGAACTTAATCAATGGATAGAGTCTGCAAATATTTTTAAAAAATATGGCGATGGCAGAGAAATAGCTCAATTGATTTCTAAAAAAATAAGAGAACATAAAGGAGATGAAGAATATCATCCAATCAGTTCATTGGCGAATAAATTTGATATCTATACAAAAAGCGTCGGTTTTGCCGCTGCTGATATCTATTTAGAAACAATTAAAGAAATTGAAGAGAAATTAGAAAAAGTTGAAAATGTACCTAATGATATAAAATCGTTTTCATTTATAATCGATGAATTGAAAAAAGAAACTAAAAACTTTGATTTCAATTTACCAAAGTGGCAACTCTATCTTATACTATCTGATGTATTGTTTCATAAAAACAGATATGCTCAGGCTCTTACTATTTTACGTGAAACGCTTCATTATTACATTATTGAAGAACTTAATTTATTGGAACAAGGTTATAAAATCCGAGATATTGATTCATCAATAGGATACATATTGAAATATCAGCAGCATTTTTTTAAAAAAGAGTTTATCAAGCTTGTTGAACAAATTAAAGATTTGAGGAATTTGGCCAATCACGCATTCATTGGAGAAAAAGGTGGTAAAAAAAGTCTAAAGAAAAGCATTGAACACCTTCAAAATTATATCAATCAAGCAAATAAAGTTTTACAAGAAGCTCCTATTATAGATAAAAGTAATTTCAAGCTATTTCTTTTAAATGAACTGGAAAAAAAGAAGAGAAAGTATCACAAATGAAAAAATTACTTCTCTTTTTTTCCCACAAACTGATACCTGAACAGATTAAAGCTGCAAAAGAGATGGGAATAGAAGAGTTTGTCTATCTTCCGCCAGATCTTCAAACGCTTTTTTCCAATGTGCCGCCTGATCTTGAAAGTCTGAGAAATTATGCGAAGCCTCTAGTCGATTTTTTGCAAGAGAATACCAAAAAGGGAGATTTTGCTCTCATTCAAGGAGATTTTGGACTTTGTTGCATTCTTGTAAATGAAGCTAAAAAGCTGGGAGTAGTGCCAGTTTATGCTACCACGAAACGTATTGTAAAAGAGAGAAACATTGATGATAAAGTTGCAAAATACTCTGAGTTTCAATTTGTGAGATTTAGGAGATATGAGTGAATCGATATATTCCATTTATTGTATTTATAGTTGTAATCATTAGCGGAATCATTGCAAAAATTCTTAATTCTTATTTGTGGGAAATATATGGGATCTTGGATACAGCAAGCGCTGTTGCTTTGGCAATTTTGGCTGGCTGGGGTTTTATAGAGTTCATAAGAAACGAACAGCCCGTAGAAATCATTTTTGAAATAGATGGAAAAAGGGTCGATACAGGCTTGTCTCTATTGAGGAAGAATTTTACAAGAAGCGAACTTATGGGAATATTGGGGATGATACAAAAAGATCAAGATACAAGATACAAGCTTTCATTTTTTCAGGATAAAAATATGTTAAAAACTCTTCAAGAGACCCAAACAGGCAAGAACAAAGAATTTGTTATCAAAATGAGCAAAAAAGAAGCAGAGCAATTTAAAATTTAAGCAAACAAAGACATTGAACTATTTAACAGCTGATGAGATTATTTTGGCGATAGGATTGACAGTGACTAAAAGCAGAAAACTCCTTGCATTTTTGATGTATATTCAAAAACATAGAAAATTCTGTATCAAACATCTTGCAGAATTGCTTCAAACTTCTGTGCGAAATGTACAGAGGTTAAAAGCTGAGATTGAAGAGTTTTTTCAGATTTCATTTATCCCAACTACAAAAGGCTGTTACGCATTGCCGCAAACGTTGGCTATAGGGGATCTTCTGCCTTCAAAAAGAGATTTTGGAGAGTATGAAAAATTTATAGATGTTTTGATTTTGACCAATAGCCCTTTTTTACAATATCTTGGCTTTTGCCCAAACAATATAATTAAAAAAGATGACAAAATATTCTTCATCAAAGAGCCTCCTTTCGAAGAGTTAATAGCTACAAAACATTTGCAGATCCTCAAAAGCGCAATCTATTTCAAAAAATATATCGATATAGTCTATAAATCTGATAAAACGTATTATTTTAGTAAAGTAAAACCGCTTAAAATTGTTTTTGCAGAAAATAACTGGTATTTGGCGATTTTGAGCAAAGATCCTATTAATAATGGTTTTAAATTTTTAAGAATCAATTTTATTCAAGAAATAACGCAACATCCGAATACATTTAAAACACCAGCAGAAGTAGACTATTTTTTCAAAAATTTCCAATCTCTCTTTACAAGTTATAATGAGCCATTTTTTCCTGTAACTGTAAAAGTTGATGCAGAGGTTGCAAGGCATTTTAAGGTAAAAAAGTTTTTAAAATCTCAAAAAATTCTCAAGGAGCATGAAGATGGTTCGTTGCTCATAGAATACAATATAAACAACGACAATGAAATTCTCCTTTTGGCCAAGAGATGGCTTCCTCATATGAGAATAATATCCCCTGCATATCTTCAAAAAGAGCTTGAAAATCTTCTATTAAAGTTTCTAAACGACAATAATTGACGGTTTTATCTACTACAATCTCCTCAAAAACTGGAGGTTGTTATGAGAAAAATTGTTTCTTTGTCTCTCATGTTGGGAGTCTTATTCACAGGATGTGCCAAAAAGGCTGAAGATATCAATGCTGCGTATGTATCTCCATTGCAATACCGTCATTACTCTTGTGAACAGCTTCAAGACGAGATGGCAAGAGTTTCTGCAAAAGTATCTGAAATTGCAGGTGTTCAAGATAAAGCTCATAAGCGAGATGTATTAGCAACCACTGTGGGTTTAGTAGTGTTTTGGCCGGCTCTTTTCTTTTTGGCAAGTGGCGACAAAGCTGAAGAATTAAGCCGCCTAAAAGGTGAATATGAAGCGTTACAGCAGTCTGCCATTAAAAAAGATTGTAGTTTTGTTGCATCCTTGAAAAGCAGAGTCGATGAAGACTAAACTCTATCTTATTTGTTATGACATAGCAGATAAAAAGCGACTCTATAAGGTAAGAAAAGTAGTTTACTCTTTTGCCTTTGGCGGGCAAAAGAGTGCAGTGGAGAGTTATCTATCACAAAAAGATCTCGAAAAATTGATAAGAAAACTCTTTTTGAGAATGGATGCTGAAGTTGATAGAATCAATATTGTTGAAGTTGAAAAGGATGCTATTTTGCTCGGCAAAGCAAAGCAGTTGCCTTTTGACAAAGGAACAGTTGTTATATGAATAGAGTCATCATCGATAGAGCGTCATCAATAGAGATAAAAAGCACTGTTTTGGTAATAGACAATGAGATGAAGCTCCCATTGAAGGCTATAGATTATCTCATACTCTCACATAGAACCGATATTTCACTCAAGGATATTGCAACAATTGCCAAAAATGATACTGCAATCTTGATAGTAACTACAAACCCAAAAGAGTTTATCCATATTCAAAAAAAATATAACAAAAATGCGCACCTCAAAGAGGCTCAATATCACGCTCTTGTCAAAAGAGTAGAAATTGCAAAATTTATTCTTGAAGCGAAGATCCATAAATCATACGAAACGCTCAAGCACTTCAACCTCAATTTTGAAAAAGGAAAAATTTTAAAAGAACTGCAAAAAGCAAAAGATCTTCAAACCCTTTTAGGAATTGAGGGTAGTTTGGCAAAAGAGTACTTCAAACACTATTTTACGTTATTTCCAAAAATTTTAGCCAAAGGGCAAAGAAGTAAAAATCCGCCTCTTGATCCGGTAAATGCTCTGCTATCCTATGTATATACTATCTTCTATTTTGAAATATCAACATGGCTTCATTTTTATGGTTTTGAGCCACTTATTGGCTATTTACATACCTCTTTTAGAGATCATTTAGCTTTGAGTTCAGATATCTTAGAGTTTTTCAGAGCTGAAATTGACAAGTTTGTAGCATATCAATTTCTCGATAAGCATCTTACAATTCAGGATTTTTCTAAAAATAAGAAAAGTGTACTGCTAACGCACAATGGAAGGAAAAAGTTATGGACAAATCTCAAGATTTTCATAGAAGGCCAAGAGTCAGCAATAAAGCAAACCCTCGCAACAATGAGAGATATTATCGAAAAAAACTCATCATTAAATCAAATGCCAAAGTAAAAGCTAATGATGGATATCTGGATATCAGAATCGAAGATACTCAATTTATTGTTTCATATAACAAAATTTATGCACTCTACCTCAGTCTCAATACCGAAATATCACTGCGCGAACTCTTCTATCTTACAAAATTCTTTAAAGTTTATATCATTGATGCACGTAGATACATAGTGGGAAGAGTGGTAAATTATGAAAAGAAGTGACTATTTGATCTGCTATGACATTAGCAATCCAAAAAGACTTCGCAAAATTGCAAAATTATTAGAGCAAGAATGTATAAGGATCCAATACTCTATCTTCCTTGCAAAGAAAGCAACTAAAGAGGAGATTTATGCGATAGCTGATAAACTTACCGAACTTATTGATCCAGATGAGGACGATGTAAGAATATACAAAATCAAAGATCATGGTATATACATGGGTGTTGCGTATGATTTGAAAGAGATATTTCTCATACGGTAAATGTGTTAAAGTTTCATTTAAGTATTAAATGAGACTTAAAGTATCGATTTTTCGGAGATCGATTTTCGATAAAAAGACAAATAATGGATACTAAAGTAAATTTTAAGAAAACTATTGATACACTAAATTATCGTATTTATGGGTATTTGACAACTTGTTGTTACTATTACACCGATGACCCGATTTTAAGGGGATTGAGACTTAAGGATTTTTTAACTTCAAGCTTTTGTTCACTATATTACACCGATGACCCGATTTTAAGGGGATTGAGACCAAGCTTTTGTTCACTATTTAACTCTTCCCATTTAGCTATTACACCGATGACCCGATTTTAAGGGGATTGAGACTTAATGATTTAACTGAATGTGCTTCAAAAGCTACATCAATTACACCGATGACCCGATTTTAAGGGGATTGAGACATAATAGCCTCTTAACATGCCTCTAATAACTTATTACACCGATGACCCGATTTTAAGGGGATTGAGACTTTCCTGATAGTTCCTCCCATTTAGCTATATCTGGACTAAATATTACACCGATGACCCGATTTTAAGGGGATTGAGACTCAGCCACATCCATTGCAGTGTTGAAGCGATAATCATAATTACACCGATGACCCGATTTTAAGGGGATTGAGACAGCACTTTTTTTACATTTGATGAAATAGCACCTACATTACACCGATGACCCGATTTTAAGGGGATTGAGACACTTCTATTGCAAGCTTATCTGCCTCTTCAAGCCTTCATTACACCGATGACCCGATTTTAAGGGGATTGAGACTAATGTCAGCCAATTCTTTAGCTGACAATTTTTTCAAATTACACCGATGACCCGATTTTAAGGGGATTGAGACTCATATTATGTCCTTTCAAAAAAAGAACCACTTTTCTTATATTACACCGATGACCCGATTTTAAGTGAGCGAGGGCAAAACGAAGTTTTAGGACAACAACTGCTTGTTGTCCGTGCCTGAGCGAAATCTGCGAGTATATGTGAGTCCTAAAATCAAGGATTTTAGTGACGAATATACGAGCAGATGGTTTGCTTTGAAATAAATGAAGTTGAGCGAAGCGAAACAAATTTATGATTTCATTAAATCGCAAGCCAAAGGCTTAAGAAAGCAAACTGCTTTGCTTTCGTTCCAAAGCGAAAGCCGTAAGTATATACGAAGTAGAAATTCAAGAAATTTCGTGTCTGAGCATATGAGTGGCTGGTTTACCCTGAAGCAAACGAAGTTGAGTGACGCGAAACAAGTTTGTGATTACTCCTTTATTTTAAAAATTTCAATAACCAGGTGGGCTATTTTCGCTTTACTCAAGTAAGTATTTCTATAGGATCTCTTGAAAAAAAATCAAAACATAGTACACTCGAAGCATTTAAAAACTTGGGCTATTCAGAACTTATCTATGAAAGACTAAAGCTGCTGCAGATTATTAATAATGATTTAAACTCCATTGATATTGAATATATGGATAAGATTAGGATGGAATTGGAGGATTTAGGTAAAGAGTAAATTTTATATTATAATACTATTAAAGCCATAGGTTGACGCGGTGATTCTCCCGGCCGTGCCGCCTCGCACAGAGGAACGGGCAAAGGAGGAGGTGGGAGCCCTCTTGCCTATGGCATAATTTTGAGCTGCTATATGTTCTTTTTCTTGCTCTACTTTTAAAGACTCTTTTAGCGCTTCTAAAATTTTCTCTTGCAAGCTATTTTTTGCTTGAATATTGCCAAGAATTTCAACAAGTTTTTTATTGAGCTCTAAAAATTTCTTCTTTTGGGCATCTGTAAGCTTATCATAGTTTTGTTCAAGCACTTCAATTTGATATGGGATATCCATTATCTCATTTTCAAAAGCCTCTAAATCAAAATATTTTAAGTTTATCTCGTAGCTTTCTAAAAACTTTTCTAAATTTTTCATCAGTCGTACTTTTTTTAATTTTTGCTCCAAACTCTTTATGCTTCACCTAAAAAGGCTTTTTTGTCTCATCTATTTTGTAGCTTGTTAATATTGTACCATATTCATTAAACACAACAGCCAAATTACCAAAAGATGCATATCGAATCCTATCCCAACTTTGTTCATATTCGGCTACAACGTATGTTTCAGCGTTTGCCAGACAATCTATGGTTTTATAGAGATATTCCTCTTCATTTCTGATAGTTTTTTCAGCCAATCTTTTTTCTATATGCTTTAAATAATCTTGCTCACTATTCCAGACTTTTTTGAAGCTTTTGATAGCTTGCAATGTGCTTGTGGCATCAAAGTCTTTGAATTTACTTATAATATTGCGCTCATATTCTTTCATTTTACTATTATATCCTATCACCTCTTTGTATCTTCGTATCGGATACTTCGGTCTTAGCCTGTTAAAATCCTCTTAATATCCTCTCCTCGTTTGAATTTCTCAAGCTTTTGATAGCTGCCAAGGATCTTTTTTCATATTTTTGAAAGGCTATTTTTATAGCTTCACTATTTGTTACACCAAGGATCCATTCTCAGCACGACAAAAGAGGGTAGCGCGCCAAAGTGCGCTAAGAGTTTTTGCGAAAATCTTAAGAATTTTGTACTTGGCATACAAATATCTAGTTTATCTTGAAATAAACGAAGTTGAGTAAAACAAGAATATTTTTTAATCTGCATAAAAATCATTGAAAGCTTTGCTTTATTATAAAATTAGCGATATTTTGGATAAAATGAAGAAAAAAAGTTTTCAAGGAGGCTTAATGCCTAAATTCCCAAAGTTTACAATTACTGAAGAGAATATTGAAAAGCAAAAAGAGCTTGTATTAAAAACAATTGAGGAAAATAGAGAAAAACTTGCAAATCTTTTGACAATTCCAAAAAAGAGCTATGAAAACTTTGTAAGACCTTTGCAGCTTATGGAGGAGAAACTTGGATTTTATTTTAGTCCTATTAGTCATCTGAACTACGTCAAAAACTCTCCTAAAACGCAAAAGGTTTATGATGAACTCTTGCCTGAGCTTAGTCGCTATCATACAGAGCTTGGGCAAAATGGTGCAGTGTATGATGCTCTCAAAGAGATTTTTGAGTTGCAAGATCTCAGTAATGAGCAAAAAAAAGTGGTAACAGATATGCTCATAGAGTTTGAGCTTAGTGGTGTAGCATTGCCTCAAAAAGAGCAAGAGGAGCTTAAAAAGATTAATATAAAATTGAGTGAACTTTCAAGCAGTTTTGCCCAAAACCTCCTCAAAGCTACTGATGAGTATGAGATGCTCATTACAGATCCAAAAGAGGTAGCTGAGATGCCAGAAGATGAGCTGAGGGCTGCCAAAGTAGAAAATGGATGGCGCTTTACTCTCAAGCAGCCAAGCTATATTGCTTATATGACTTATGGTCCAAGCCGCGAGCGGAGGGAGGAACTCTACAAAGCCTATGTAACGAGAGCGCCAGAAAATGAAAAACTTATTAATGCTATTTTGGAATTGCGCCATAAAAAGGCAAAGCTATTGGGATTTAAAAATTATGCCAAGCTAAGTTTAGAGACAAAGATGGCGCAAAGTCCAGAAGAGATAGTGAGCTTTTTAGAAGATCTTGCAAAAAAGAGCAAACCTCAGGCACAAAAAGAGTTTGAAGAGCTGCAACAATTTGCCAAAGAAAATGGTGCTGCCTATGAATTACAGCCCTACGATATTGCTTACTGGAGCGAAAAACTCAAAATTGCAAAATTGGATGTGGATGATGAAAAGTATAAACCCTATTTTGAAAAGGATGCAACAGTAAATGGACTTTTTACTTTTTTAAACAGACTTTTTAAACTACAGTTTCAAGAGATTGATACGCCTGTTTGGCATGAGAGTGTCAAATGCTATGAGATCTCTTTGCCTCACAGACTCGTAGGAAGACTCTATGTGGATTTGGAAGCGAGAGAAGGTAAGCGAGGCGGAGCATGGATGGATGAGTGGGTAACGCACCATGTAGATGAAAAGGGAGAGGTTGTCTATCCTGTTGCCTATATTGTGGCAAATTTTGCTCCCAGTAGTGATACTGCTCCAAGTCTTCTAAGACCAGATGATGTGGTAACGCTTTTTCATGAGATGGGACATGCTTTGCACCATCTATTAAGCGAAGTTAAAGAGCCTGCAGTCAGTGGCATTGCAGGAGTTGAGTGGGATGCTGTGGAGTTTCCAAGCCAATTTTTAGAAAATTTTGCCTATGAAGAGGAGGTGCTAAGTCTTTTTGCAAAGCATTATCAAACAGGAGAGCCCCTTCCAAAAGAGATGATAGAAAATCTTAAACGAGCCAAAAATTTTCAAAGTGCCATGGCAATGGTACGTCAGCTTGAATTTGGTCTTTTTGATATGAAAGTACACATGCAGTGGCCAGTGGACGTACAGCAAATACTAGATGAAGTTCGCAAAGAGGTAAGTGTGGTGCCTGTACCACCATACAATAAGTTTCAATGGGGTTTTGGTCATATCTTTGCGGGAGGATATGCAGCAGGGTACTACAGCTACAAGTGGGCAGAAGTATTAAGCGCTGATGCATTTTTTATGTTTGTGGATAATGGCATTTATAATGATGAGATTGCCGAAAGTTATCTGCAAGAGATACTTTGTAAAGGTGGAAGTCGTCCAGCAATGGAGAGCTTTAAAGCATTTGCAGGTAGAGAGCCAAGAAGTGAAGCACTTCTCAAACTTTGCGGAATAGAGGGGTAATGTCTAAAGAGGTGGTTTTTGCGAGGCAACCAATTTTAGATAGAGAAGAGAGACTGTTTGGTTATGAACTGCTTTTTCGTGGCGAAAAACAACAATTAACAGATAGAGGTGCTACTAGTCTAGTTCTAACAGGTTTTTTGTTTAGTAATTTTATGGCAGTACTGCATAGAAAGCTAGGATTTATCAATATAGATGAGACGCTTTTAGTAAGTGGTACAATAGAGTCTCTTCCCAAAGAGTATTTTGTTATTGAGGTATTAGAAAAGGTTGAAATATCTCGTGTGGCACATATTTTAGAAAAACATAAAAAAGCCGGATTTCAGATTGCACTTGATGATTTTGTGGCAAACTGGAATGCATTTGATAAATACAAGAAATTTTTTTCACTTTTTGATATTGTTAAATTCGATGCTCTTCATGAAGATTTAGATGAAGATGCTTTAGAGAAGATTGTAATAAGTCTTAAGAAAAACGGTATTAAACTTTTGGCAGAAAAAATAGAGACAAAAGAGCAGTATGATAGATTCAAGGAACTAGGTTTTGACTATTTTCAGGGTTACTATTTTATGAAGCCACAAATAGCTCGACAAAAAATAGTGATGCCATCAAAAAATGAGATATTAAAGATATGGTCAATGAGTGAGGATGAGTTTGAAGAAATCGTTGAAGCATTGAAAAAGAGTCCAGAACTCTCATTTAATATTTTAAAACTTATAAATTCATCTTATTTTAATCTACAAAAAGAAGTTGCTTCTATTAGTCAGGCGGTTGCCTACCTTGGTATCAAAAATCTTAAAAAGTGGCTTCTACTCATGTTTTTTGCACATGAAGGAGGTGATTTTGATACAAATCCTTGGGTAGCTGTGGCAGTAAGCCGTGCTACATTTTTAAATAATATAGCTTCAAGGTTGGAACTTGATAGCGATAAAGCATATCTTGTAGGAATGCTATCAGTGTTAACGGAAGTGCTTGGAGAGAAGGAGGAGATTTTAGCAGAGTTTCCATCCCTTGATGAAGAGATACATAAAGCGATAGTGGCTCATGAGACACCTTATGGGTTGCTGTTACGTATAGCACAAAAACTGGAGCGAGGAGAGTTTGAAAAGATAAATAATCTTGTAGAGGATCTTGAGGTAAAGCCAGAAGAGATAGCAAAGAGCTATTCATCTTCTTTGTTCTAAGAGTCTATTATGAATCTGTGTAAAAAGTGGTGACTTTTGTGCAAGATACCCAATGAGATTATCAACTTCGCTTGGAGCCCCTTTTTCAAAATCGAGTTGCATAGAAGTTTTTGCATTGGGTGGAGACTTTTCTAAAAGCATTATTGAGCGCTCAATATCTTCTTCATTAAGAGGAATTCCTTCTTTGTTTGCTATATCTTTTATCTCTTTTAAAAGCCTTGTAAATTCGTCAAGATGGTTTTTTGCAATCTCACCAAACGTTGCATTATAAAGAGTCGTTAAAGCTGCAGTTGCTGCAATAAAAAGGTACTTTTGCCAAATAGCTTTGTCGATATCTTGAGGCATTTTATATTTAATTTCAGCAGTTTGTAAGATGTGTGCAAGAGTCTCATTTTGCTCAGTAACTACAAGCGCTCCTTTACCTTTGAGTTCTATTGTATCTGGTGCTACTTTGTTTGCGATAATATAGATTGCGCCTTTGAGGACTTTGGCTGTGGGAAAGAGTTTTTTTAACTGGTTATATGGCTCGATCCCATTGAGAAGGGGTACAATGATGGTATGAGTATGGATATGTGTTTGTAGCTCCTTAGCTCTTTGTGGAAGTACAGTACTTTTTGTAGCAAAAAAGATAATATCATATACCCCTTTTGGTTTATCGAGAATATGAGGATGATAGGTTTGCAGTTTGCCATTTTCAATGAGATGGAGTTGCTGCATCGATTTTGAAAGAAGATCCACATGAAAATGTTCACTCAGTTTTGCGGCAATATAGCCGCCAACTCCACCACCTCCTACTACTGCTATTTTCATTGTGAGAGCCTCTCTTTGAGTACCCGTTTGAGCACTTTACCTGTTGCGTTTTTTGGAAGTTCATCGACAATAAATATAGATTTTGGGATCTTATAGTTGGCAAGATGTTCACGCAAATATTTTTTTATCTCGCTCTCACTGATCTGCTCACCATCTTCGCTCTCAATATAGGCCACTGGTACCTCTCCACTCTTTTCATCTTTGATTCCAATAACAGCTGCAGCTTTTACGAGTGGATGTGAAGTGAGCACCTCTTCGATCTCTCTTGGATAGATATTGATGCCTTTGGAGATGATGAGATCTTTTTTACGATCTACTATGAAGATAAAGCCATCTTCATCCATATATCCAAGATCCCCGGTTCTTAGCCATCCATTGACAATTGTTTCGGCTGTCGCTTCTGGCCTTTTCCAGTAACCTTGCATTACATTATCACCTTTGACGATGATTTCACCAATCTCTCCAAGCGGAAGCTCTACCATATCTTCATCGACTATTTTCACAGTAACACCTGGAATTGCTGGGCCTACTGATTTTGGTTTTTGCTTATTGGGAAGATTCACTGCAACAACGGGACTTGCTTCGCTAAGGCCATACCCTTCAAGTAAAACCCCTTTTTTAAAGCGCTTGCGAAAACGTTTGAGCGTATCTTCTGGCAGCGCTGCTGCTCCACTTACATAATATTTCACACTATTAAACCAGTGAAAATACCATGGAAGTTTTGCTTTGGATAGAGCATTGTATACATCAGGGACGCCAACAAAGATTGAGACACGCTTGAGTAAAACCTGCTTGATAATATTAGAAAAAGGCATGATTGATCTAATAATAACCACCGGGGATCCAAAATAAAGGGGCATAAGTATAGTAACGGTAAGAGTAAAAGAGTGAAACATAGGCAGATATACAATAAAACGCTCTTTTGGTTTAATTTGTAGAAGCTGCTCGATGCCTAAAATATTAGAAAAGATATTGCGGTAACTAAGCATTGCACCTTTTGGTTTACCAGTTGTGCCAGATGTATAGATAATAACAGCAATATCGTCGATATCTACACTTTGTGTAATCTTTTCATGGGATTCAAGATTGGATAAGATCTCATTAAAAGAGATATTATTCTCATCTAATCCATTGTATTCGCCCTCCCATATAATTTTTTGTACTCCGGTACGGCTAAAAATATTTTGCAGCTCTTTTGAAAAATCTGCGCTGGCAACGAGTATTTTAGCTTCAGAGTCATTAAGTATAAATACAACCTCTTCTTCTTTTAAAAAATTATTCACTGGTACGGGAATGGCTCCTAGTTTTTGCGCAGCAAGGAGTGCGACAATAAATTCAATAGAGTTTGCCAAATAGAGTGCTATTTTATCGCCTCTATGAACGCCTATTAACTCTAGAAATCTTGCAAATGTGTCTACTTTGAGCAGCATACGCTCAAAGCTAATTTTACGATCTCCTACATAGTATGCAGTAGCTTTGGGGCGTTTTTGGGCATGCTCTTTGAGAACTTCGTAAAAGCTGTTGTATTTGTAATCAAACATCTATCAATACCTATAGCAAAGAGATAGATTGAGTAGATGTGCACGCACATTACTAAATTTTCCAGCTATGCCGTTATTATTGCGATCAAGTGGCGAAATAGAGCGCTCTACCTTATAGTCTATAGAGATAGCTAATACCAAAAGAGAGATTTTGTGTATGGTTATAGAGTGCACCAAGAGAGAGAATGATGGCATCTGCATCTGGAAGCTCAAATCCTACACGATTTGTTGGCACTGGTGTTTCATCGTATGCAAGACCATACATAGTTGTGAATTTTGGACTATTTTTGTGAGTAATACCCACTCTAAAAGTATTTGTATCTTTCCAATTTTTTGCTTTTGGTTGTCCAAGTACCGCTTCTGCAAATTGATTATTGTAAAAATTAAAATCGAGGTTTTTATATTTACTCCAGTATGTGCGTTCATACGTAAACTCTACTCTTGTGTTTTCACTCATCCAAAGTGCTGCTGCTAGAGTGAGTGTTGCTGGAAGCGGTACTGCAACATTAGCTTTGGTGTAGTAGGGAATAAGCGTTGTAAGATCTTGTGGATTTTTAGAAAGAAGATATTTGCCTAGATACCCTTTTGCAGATCCAACCTCTTGCAAGCTAATTTTTGATCGGTATGTTGCTGCAAGGGTAAATGTAGGATCGATACGGTAGGCAAGGGCTAAATTGTATCCCCATTTAAAATCGGTATCTCCATCGAGATCCTCTTTATAGAGATGAGGAAAATGGACACGTACTTTTCCATCACTATAAAGAGCCCTCACTCCTGCAGCTATCGCAACTTTATCAGTAATTTTATATGAAACAGAAGGGTTGATTTCTGCTATGCGGAGTGTAAACTCCTCTGCACTCCAGATTTGAGGCTGTGTTGTCCATCTTTTTGAAAGTCCTCCGGGAGTTACTATACTTAAACCAAAACGAAGACCTTTGTACTCTTTTCCTACCCAATGTAGATGTGGAACTAAAAATCCCTCTTTTTTACTTCTGGCATTTGCAGGCTCAAACTGTTTAGTTTGCGGAGAGTAGACCTGGCCAGTAAAAGTGATTTTTGGCAAGTAGATGCCGGTAAGACTAAATTCAAAAAAGCTATCATTTGGCATAAAACTCATATTAGCTGGGTTAAAATATGCTGCATCTGCATGATCTGCTCCAGCAACATACGCACCAGAAAGGGCTACACTTCTAGCCGACTGTTCAGGGAGTTTGTATGCTGCGCCAAAAGAGAGTACTGAAGCTGCTGCTGTGATTGCTAAAACCTTTTTCATAGCTAATCCTTAAAAAAGAAATTTATAAAATTGTAACAAAGATTAAGATAAAATCTATTTAATGTACAAAAGAGACAAAAAATTATAAAAGGTTTGCGAAGATGTTAAACATATTTGGAAAAAAGCTCAAAGAGTATGATTTGAGTAATGTAGATACGTACCAGTGGGCTCATATAAAAGTAAAAGATAAAGGAGATATCTGGATAAAACTCTTTCCTGAAGAGGTACCAAATACAGTAGCCAACTTTGCCTATTTAGCCAATAGTGGTTTTTATGATGGACTCAAATTTCATCGTGTTATTAAAGGATTTATGGCACAAGGTGGATGTCCCGAAGGAACTGGCAGAGGAGGACCAGGTTGGGCGATAAAGTGTGAATGTGACAAAAATGTACATAAACATAAAAGGGGAGCAATCTCTATGGCACATGCTGGCAAAGATACAGGAGGAAGCCAGTTTTTTATCTGTTTTGTAGATTGTCCTCATCTTGATGGAGTTCATACGGTTTTTGGACAGATCCCTGAAGATGATGCCGCATCTTTTATGACTCTTGATATGATTGATCAAAACGACATTATAGAAAAGATTGAAGTCAAAGAGACAAGATGAGTTTTTACCGCGTTGCTGCAGTGAGTCCCAAGCTCTCTCTTGGCGATATAGCTGCAAATGTTGCTATCATCAAAGAGCTCATGCATACATACAAAGATGCTGCAGTAATAGTTTTTCCTGAGCTCTGTATAACTGGTTATACAATGGGGGATCTTTTCTTGCAGCAAGAGGTAGAAAAAGAGGTTTTGGCAGCTATTGAGGAGCTCAAGGCTGCAGCAATGGACTCAATTGTGATTATTGGTGCGCCCCTTTGGTTTCGCCAGAGGCTCTATAACTGTGCAGTTATTTTGCAAAATGGAGAAATAAGAGGTATTGTGCCAAAGAGCTATTTACCAAACTATCGTGAATTTTATGAGATGCGCTGGTTTGTGAGTGGTAAAGAAATACATGGAGAGACGCTTCTTGGTGCTCCTTTTGGTGTGGATATTCTCTTCCAAAGTGGCGAACTTGTAGTAGGAGTGGAGATTTGTGAGGATTTGTGGAGCGTAATTCCCCCCTCACTCTATCAAGCTGCAGCCGGGGCAAATCTTATTTGCAATCTCTCTGCAAGCGATGAGGTGGTTGGCAAATCAGCATATCGTACAGAGCTTGTGCGCACCCAGAGTGCAAGAGGAGTATGCGCCTATGCGTATGCAAGTAGTGGTGTGGGGGAGAGTAGCGCAGATGTGTGTTATAGCGGAGCTACACTCATAGCAGAAAATGGAGCGCTTTTAGCACAAGGAGAGCGGTTTTCTTTTGCCTCACAAGGCTGCATTGCTGATATTGATACGGCTAAGCTGAAAAATCTACGTGGTACAGAGACAAGTTATGCACAAAGCGAGAGAAGATCTTTTCGCATTGTTGCATGCGCAGATGTTCCTGTCCAAAAAACTCCAAAACGCTATTACGATCCCCACCCTTTTGTTCCTGGCAAAAAGGCCGATAGAGATGAGCGATGTAAAGAGATCTTTTCGATTCAATCGAGTGCTCTTGCTAGGCGCATACGGCAAATTGGAGATCCTAAACTAATTATTGGAATAAGTGGAGGGCTCGATTCTACACTTGCGCTTCTTGTGTGCGTTGAAGCGTGTGAGAAACTTGGTAAATCACGTAAAGATATTATAGCAGTTTCTATGCCAGGATTTGGAACCACTGAGGGCACAAGGAAGAGTGCTAAAAAGCTAGCAACTACGCTTGGAGTAACGTTTAAAGAGATTGATATCGTTGATACAGTAAAAAAACATTTTGCAGATATTGGTCATGATGAGAGTGTGCATGATGTAACCTTTGAAAATGCCCAGGCGCGCTATCGTACAATGGTGCTTATGGATCTTGCAAATAAGTTGGGTGGTATCGTTGTAGGAACTGGAGATTTGAGTGAGATTGCACTAGGGTTTAACACATACAATGGTGATCATATGGCTATGTATAATGTTAATGCAGGTGTACCAAAAACACTGGTCAAGTATGTGATAGCTTGGGTAGCTAGTGTGAAAAAGGATCTGAGTGAAACTCTTACTAAGATCATTGAGCGTCCTGTTTCTCCTGAACTTTTACCAGCACAAGGGGAGAAAATAGTACAAAAAACTGAAGAGATTATAGGTCCTTATGAGCTGCATGACTTTTTCTTGTATCATTTTGTCAAATATGGAGCAGAGCCAAAAAAACTTCTCATGATCGCAAAACTCGCTTTTGGTAAAAAATACTCTGAAGAGACTATCAAAAAGTGGCTAAAAGTTTTTATTAAGCGCTTCTTTGCAAATCAGTTTAAACGTGATGCTATGCCAGATGGTGTAAAAGTTGGGACAATTGCACTAAGCCCTCGGGGTGATTGGCGTATGCCAAGTGATGTAAATGTTGCTATGTGGCTAAAGGAGTTGAAAGAGTAATGCTAGTACATATATGTTGCAGTGTAGATAGCCACTTTTTTCTTGAAAAACTTAAAGAAAAGTATCCTCATGAGAGACTTGTAGGTTTTTTTTATGATCCCAATATCCATCCTTATAGTGAGTATAAACTGCGCTTACTAGATGTGCAAAGAAGTTGTAAAAGATTAGGTATAGAGCTTATTGAAGGGGAGTATGATTACGAAAATTGGCTGCAGGCTGTGAGAGGTTTAGAAAATGAGCCTGAAAAAGGGGAGCGGTGCAGGGTTTGCTTTGATAGACGGCTGCATGTGAGTGCTAAGAAAGCAAAAGAGTTGGGAATTAAACGCTATACCACAACACTTCTTGTAAGTCCTCTCAAATCGCAAGAGCAGCTCAAACAGAGTGCCTTCGAGGTAGATAGCAAGCTTGGTACGGAGTTTGTTTTTGTAGATTTCCGATCCTTTGGAGGGACACAGCTACAAAGCAGGGTTACAAAAGAGCAAAAGCTTTATCGCCAAGACTATTGCGGCTGTCTCTTTGGGCTTTCACAGCAGCGTGCGCAGCAAGAGGTGATTATGGATGAGATGCTCTCTCCTATTACTCGCCAGATTTTGCCAGCCTCAATTGAAGAGCGTCTTGCACTCTATCAAAAACGCATAAAATTAGAAGAACAAAATATCTCTTACACAATTGTAAGAAAAAGATTTTTGAATTATAGACTTTTGAGAGGATTTGTTCGAATAAATAAAGAGGTTGTTCCAAGCTATATTTTGAGCTATTCCCATCTACGCCGCAACTATGCAAGAGCAAGAGTTGAAGAGATTATTGATGGTGTGGGGTATGCAAATAGAGATGAGATTCGCATCATAGATCTTGAGTATTTACGTAATTATATGAATGTGCAAAGCATGAAGGAGCTTTATTACCGAGGAATTCCTTGGGAGCTTGAGCAAAAGATAAGAGCTGATATAGATGGAGAATGGAGTTTGTCACCTATTGTAGTTTTAGATAAAATTCCAGATAAGTTTGAGATTGCTATTGATGCAGTAAGCTACAAAGATGTAAAAGAGAAATTAATTATAAAGGATAAGAATGCTTGATGTGATAGCTATTCAAGAGATTTTACCCCATAGATTTCCCTTTTTGCTAGTTGATAGAGTAACAGAGATTCAAGAGGGAAAGAGTATTATAGCTTATAAAAATGTCAGTATATCTGAGCCAGTCTTCCAAGGGCATTTTCCAGGCCATCCTATATATCCGGGTGTTATGATAGTTGAGGGAATGGCACAGGCTGGTGGGGTGCTTGCATTTAAGAGTGCAAGCGAGTCTGAACAGGAGGCTGCAAAAGATAAAGTGGTCTATTTTATGAGTATTGATAAATGTAAGTTTCGCAATCCCGTACGTCCAGGAGATAGACTAGAATATCGTCTTGAAGTTCTTAAACATAGAGGAAATATCTGGGTACTTGAAGGAAAAGCTTACGTAGATGATAATCTTGTAGCTGAAGCTGAGCTCAAAGCTATGATAGTGGATAAGTGATGATACATCCAACTGCAATCGTAAAGCCAGGTGCTCAGATTGGTAAAAATGTTAATATAGGTGCTTATGCCTTTGTCTCAAAAGATGCTGTTATTGAGGATGAAGTAACCATTATGCAAGGAGCCATCATAGATGGCAAAACAAGAATTGGTGAAGGTACAAAGGTCTTTTATAATGCAGTAGTAGGCTCTATTCCACAAGATCTTAAATTTAAAGGTGAAGAGGTAGAGCTCATAATTGGTAAAAATAATATAATAAGAGAGTTTTGTTTTATAAATCCAGGTACTGAAGGGGGAGGTGGTAAAACAGTAATTGGTGATAATAATCTTCTTATGGCATACGTGCATGTGGCACATGACTGTATAATTGGAAATAACTGTATTTTGGCAAATGCTGCTACGCTTGCTGGACATGTGGAATTGGGAGATTTTGTTGTCATTGGAGGAATGACACCAATACACCAGTTTGTGCACATTGGTGATTATGCTATGATTGCAGGAGCTAGTGCAGTGAGTCAAGATATTCCACCTTACTGTCTTGCTGAAGGTAATCGTGCAAAGCTGCGAGGATTGAATCTTACAGGAATTAGACGCAGACTAGGCAGCGATGTTGTTAATGCATTAAAACAAGCATATAAAGAGCTTTTTTTGAGTGGTAGACCTTTGCAAGAGGTAGCAAAAGAGCTACTTGAAGAGTCTCACAATGAACATGTAAAAAATTTGGCACAGTTTGTGCTTACAACAAAAAGAGGGATACCATATAGAGGTGAATGATGTTAAAAAAGTGTAGTTTTTGTGGAAGTTTTGAGAGTCGTGATAATCCTTTGATAGCTGGACAAGAGAAGAGTGATGTCTATATTTGTAAAAACTGTATAGTCTCAGCATATAAAATTCTTTTTGGAGATATCAAAGAGCAGAGTGAAGAAGAGATAAAACTTGATTATCTTCCTACTCCAAAAGAGTTAAAGGCTATTTTAGATGAGTATGTTATAGGGCAGGAAAAAGCTAAAAAAGTTTTTAGTGTTGCAGTATATAACCATTATAAGCGCATTTTCAAACAAAATGAGATTGAAGAGGATGATACAGAGATTGCAAAATCAAATGTTCTCTTTATCGGTCCTACTGGGAGTGGAAAAACTCTAATGGCGCAAACGATGGCGAAAGTGCTTGATGTTCCTTTAGCAATTGCAGATGCTACGAGTCTTACTGAAGCCGGATATGTGGGAGAGGATGTAGAAAATATCCTTACACGTCTCTATCATGCAGCAGATGAAGATGTGAAAAAGGCAGAAAAGGGTATTGTTTTTATTGATGAGATAGATAAAATTGCTAGACTTAGTGAAAATCGAAGCATCACACGAGATGTGAGTGGTGAAGGAGTACAGCAAGCCCTTTTAAAAATTATTGAGGGGAGTGTAGTTAATATCAGTGCAAAAGGTGGCAGAAAACATCCAAATCAAGAGTTTGTACAGATAGATACGTCAAATATTCTCTTCATTTGTGGTGGTGCATTTGATGGTTTAACTGATATTATTAAGCGAAGGCTTGGTGGTAATGTCCTTGGATTTGGACAAGAAAAACGTAGTAAAAGAGATGAGAGCGATCTCCTTAACTATGTAGAGCCAGATGATCTTGTCCATTATGGACTTATTCCAGAGCTCATAGGGCGTCTTCATATGATAGCTACACTCAATGAACTGAGCCGAGATGATATGGTACGCATCTTGACTGAGCCCAAAAATGCTCTTGTGAAGCAGTATAAAAAGCTTTTTGCTCTTGATGAAGTGGAGCTTACTTTTGAAAAAGATGCCCTTGAAGCAGTAGCTGATCTTGCTATCAAAAGAAAAACAGGAGCGCGGGGCCTTCGTAGCATTATGGAAGAGATAATGATGGATATTATGTATGATCTGCCTGAATATAAAGGGTATGAGGTTATCATTACAAAAGATGTGATTACCAAAAAAGCAGCACCACTGCTTGTAAAAAAACAGAAGAAGAGTGCATAAGGGCGGAGTATGATTTTTGATAAAGTTATAGGGTTTTTTTCCAATGATATGGGAATCGATCTTGGTACAGCGAATACTTTAGTGCTGAGTCGCGGCGAAGGGATTATTATCAATGAGCCCTCTGTTGTAGCAATCAAAAAAGATAAATTTGGTAGGCAGCGCATCCTTGCAGTAGGACATGAAGCAAAAGAGATGGTAGGAAAAACTCCAGGCGATATTACAGCCATTCGTCCTATGAAAGATGGTGTTATAGCAGACTTTGATATAACTGAAAAAATGATTCGTTACTTCATTGAAAAGGCTCATAAACGCAAAGCTTTCATCCGCCCGCGTATTATTATTTGTGTTCCCTATGGTTTGACACAAGTAGAGCGTAAAGCTGTCAAAGAGTCAGCCCTCAGTGCTGGAGCAAGAGAGGTTTATCTCATAGAAGAGCCGATGGCAGCAGCAATTGGTGCAGGACTTCCTGTTAAAGAGCCCCAAGGAAGTTTAGTGGTGGATATTGGAGGAGGGACAACCGAGATTGGTGTGATCTCTTTAGGTGGTCTTGTTGTGAGTAAATCTATTCGCGTAGCTGGGGATAAAATAGATAATGCTATTATAGATTATATAAAGAAAAAGTATAACCTTATCATTGGAGATAGGGTAGCTGAAGAGGTAAAAATAGAGATAGGTACTGCTATGCCTCTTGATGAGCCTCTCAAGATGACTGTAACAGGAAGAGATCAGGTAGGAGGCCTTTTAAATAGTATAACTATTACAAGTGAAGATATTTATGAAGCAATGCGAGAGCCAATTAAGGCTATTGCAGAAGCACTCAAAGATGTTTTAGAGCAAACCCCGCCAGAACTTGCTGGTGATATCATAGAAAATGGTATTGTGCTAACGGGCGGTGGTGCTCATATTCGTAATCTCGATACTTACCTTTCACAAGCGGTAAAAATTCCTGTTTATATTGCAGAAGAGCCACTTCTTGCTGTTGCAAAAGGTACTGGAAAAGTTCTTGAAGAGATAGAGATCCTCGAACAACTCGCTAATGATTAAAAGAGTAGGTTTTGTCATAGCAGCATTGCTACTGGCGCTGCTCTTTTTTGAGATTGATTCACATTTGCGCAATGCAATACTTACTTCTACCAATTTTATTAAATCAACTGTAGTAAAAACATTAGATAATATTGATGCTTTTTTTTATAAATATCTCAATCAAGCAGATAAAATAGCACAATTACAGCGAGAAAATAGAGAACTACAAAAATCGCAACTTCTTGTAGCAGATCTCCAGCAGCATCTCCAATCACTTATGCATGATTGCAATATTTCACTTCCATATAAAGTAGATTTGCGGTATGTACGTGCCTTAGCATATGAAAAATTTGGAGATTTTACTGCATTATGGCTAGATACAAAACTGCAATCCCAAAATATTGCTGGGCTACTTAAAGGAGAGTATGTTGCAGGTATAGCCATTGAAAAGAATGGCAAAACACTTGCACTGCTCAATGGTAATACAAAATGTAGCTATGGAGTTATTATTGGGGAGAAAGCACAAGGTGTTGCGACTGGAAGTGGTGATAATAGATTCGTCATTGTCAAATATATCCCAAATTATGAGAACTTTCACGTAGGACAACAGGTTGTAACAAGTGGGCTTGATAAGATTTTTGTCTATGGACTGAAAGTGGGAGTTGTAATCAAAATCTGGCAAGAAGGAAGCTATAAAGTAGCTAAAGTACGTACTTTTGCTAATTTATCCCATCCAAGATTTTTTTGGCTAATGAAGTTATAAAGAACTTTTCGATAAAATCAAAAACTAAAATCACAAGGGTAACAATGCCAAAAAGAGACGATATCCACACGATTCTCCTCATAGGCTCAGGTCCCATCGTTATAGGCCAAGCATGTGAATTTGACTACTCAGGAACTCAAGCAGTAAAAACTCTCAAATCTTTAGGTTATCGCGTAGTTCTAGTAAACTCCAACCCTGCAACTATTATGACTGATCCAGGCTTTGCAGATCGCACATATATCGAACCAATTACAGAAGATATTATCTATAAGATTATTCAACAAGAAAAAGTTGATGCGATCTTGCCTACAATGGGTGGGCAGACTGCTCTTAATGTTGCAATGAGTATGTATGAAAAGGGGATGTTAGAGGGAGTAAAATTTCTTGGAGCAAATCCAGAGGCTATTAAAAAGGGTGAAGATAGACAGGCTTTCAAAGAGGCGATGCTACGGCTTGGTATGGATCTTCCAAAGAGCCGTTACGCTTACAGCCTCGAAGAGGCGATGGAAGCAGCCCGTGAAATTGGATTTCCTCTTATTATCCGCGCTTCTTATACACTTGCTGGTGGTGGAAGTGGTGTAGCATACAATATCGATGAATTTAAAACTCTTGCAGCCAAGGGTTTAGAGGCAAGTCCTATTAGTGAGATTCTCATCGAAGAGTCGCTTCTTGGCTGGAAAGAGTATGAGATGGAGGTAATCAGAGATCGCGAAGATAACTGTATTATTGTCTGCTCCATCGAAAACCTCGATCCTATGGGCGTACATACAGGAGACTCTATCACTATAGCCCCAGCTCTCACTCTCACGGACAAAGAGTATCAACGTATGCGCGATGCCTCTTTTGCAATTTTGCGAGAGATTGGTGTGGATACTGGTGGGAGTAATGTGCAGTTCGCAGTCAATCCAAAAACTGGGCGCATGATTGTTATCGAGATGAATCCCAGAGTGAGCCGCTCAAGTGCACTTGCGAGTAAAGCTACAGGTTACCCTATAGCAAAAGTAGCGACGCTGCTTGCTGTTGGCTATACCCTTGATGAGATCGAAAATGATATTACAGGTACTGCTGCAAGTTTTGAGCCAACGATTGACTATATTGTAACAAAAATTCCACGCTTTACTTTTGAAAAGTTCCCACAAGCTGACTCTACACTTACTACATCTATGAAAAGTGTTGGCGAAGTGATGGCAATAGGACGCACCTTTAAAGAATCTGTCCAAAAGGGGCTTTGCTCACTAGAGACGGGACTTGCTGGATTTGAGAAGATTGAAGCAGATATCGAGACTATCAAGCATGAAATCCGCCGTCCAAATGAGAAACGCCTCCTCTATATTGCGCAAGGTTTTCGTGAAGGATTGAGTGTAGAAGAGATCCATGAACTCTCACAAATCGATCCATGGTTTTTGTATCAAATAGAAGAGATTGTGCAGTTTGAAGAAAAAATAGATCTTGATATTTTGCAAAATGAAGAGATGCTACGCAGAGCCAAAACATATGGCTTTAGCGATAAGATGATTGCAAAGCTTATCAATGAAAAAGAGCATACAGAGCTTACAGAAAATGATGTGTACAGCGCCAGAGTCTCTTTAGGAATTGAACTTGAATACAACGAAGTAGATACTTGTGCAGCAGAGTTTCCAGCCCTTACTCCCTATCTCTATAGCTCTACAAATATTACAAAACTTCCAAAGGTGCAAAAAGAGTCAAATGAAGAGAAGGTGCTTATCATCGGTGGAGGCCCAAACCGCATTGGGCAGGGGATTGAGTTTGACTACTGCTGTGTGCACGCTGCCTTTGCTCTCAAAGATATGGGGATTAAATCAATTATGTACAACTGCAACCCTGAAACGGTCTCTACTGATTATGATACAAGTGATATTCTCTACTTTGAGCCTATCGATTTTGAGCATGTGCGCAGTGTCATCAAAGAAGAAAATCCAAGTGGTGTGATAGTGCACTTTGGAGGGCAGACTCCCCTCAAACTTGCCAAGCCTCTCACAGCTATTGGAGCTAAAATTGTAGGAACAAGTGCAAAAGTGATAGATTTAGCTGAAGATAGAGAGAAATTTAGCGAATTTATAGCCAAAAATGGACTCAAACAGCCTCCAAATGGGACAGCTTTTACCAAAGAAGATGCTTTGAAAATTGCAGAAGAGATTGGATATCCTGTGCTTGTGCGACCAAGCTACGTTCTCGGTGGGCGAGCAATGCGCATCGTCTATAATGAAAGTGAGCTTAAAGAGTATATGGATGAGGCAGTGAGTGTCAGCCATGAATCTCCCGTTTTAATTGATAAATTTCTCGATCACGCAATTGAACTTGATGTAGATGCTATAAGTGATGGTAAGAGAGTCTATATCGGTGGAATTATGCAGCATATCGAAGAGGCTGGGATCCACTCTGGTGATAGTGCTTGCTCTTTGCCAACAGTGACGATTGACGAGAAGATTTTATTTGAAGTTGAAGAGCAGACTGCAAAAATTGCCCTTGGACTTGGCGTAAAGGGATTACTCAATATCCAATATGCAATCTATAAAGATGAGGTCTATTTGATTGAAGTAAATCCAAGAGCATCGCGCACCGTGCCATTTGTGAGTAAAGCTACAGGTGTTCCGATGGCAAAAGTGGCAACGCGCGTGATGATCAAAGGTGATCTTGTAGAAGCGCTTCAATATTATGATGAATATGGAGTAGTAGATTTTAGCCAAGAAATTCTCAAACCAAAACTCAAAAATCATATAGCCGTAAAAGAGGCGGTATTTCCATTCAACAAACTTCCTGGAGCCGATTTATTATTAGGGCCTGAGATGAAGAGTACCGGGGAGGTAATGGGGATAAGTGAAAGTTTTGGAGAGAGCTTTGCTAAATCACAGTTTGCAGCAGGTAACCGCCTGGCAACTGCTGGAAAGCTCTTTTTATCGCTGACTGACTATGATAAGCCATATGCCCCAGAGATTGCGAGACTTTATAAAGATTTAGGATTTGAGATCGTTGCTACGCGAGGAACGCATAAAATCTTAGAAGATGCTGGAATTGAGAGTACATTGGTACTTAAAATTAGCGAAGGGCGTCCGAATATCGAAGATATGATTAAAAATGGTGAGATTGCAATGGCAATCAATACAAGTGACAATAAAGCAAGTAAGAGTGATGCAAGAAAGATACGCGAGCAGGTGCTGCGCCATCAGATCCCTTACTTTACAACTATTTCAGCAGCAAAAGTAGCAGCTGAAGCGATTAAGAGCCTGAGAGCCAAAGAGCTTACTCCAAAAGCGCTGCAAGACTACCTCAGCGAATAATGGAACCCACAAAAGTTTACCTTGCTCAAACCGACACAACTGTCGGTTTTTTGAGCCAAGATAGTGAAAAACTAGCACAAATTAAAAAACGTCCTCCCTCCAAACCATTTCTCATAGCAGTATCTTCATTGAAAAATTTACAAAAGTTTGTAAGAGTTCCCAAAAAGCACAAAAACCTAGTGAGGCGAGCGAAAAAAACTACTTTTATCTATCCGAATGGCAAAGCTTTGCGTGTGATAAATAGCGGGGAGCACTATAAGTTTTTACAAAAGTTTTGTTGGTTCTATTCTACAAGTGCCAATGAAAGTGGAAAGAGATTTGAGAGAGAGTGGGCTATAAAGCGAGCCGATATTGTTGTAGAAGATTGGCGAGGGCTCTATGAGAGTGAGCCATCAAAGATTTTTAAATTGTCAAAAAAAAGAGTTGTGAAAGTTCGCTAAATACCATAATCAACTATTTTGCCTTCTAATGTGTGGAAAAATGCTTCTATAGCATCAATTTGATTCTCATTTAACTTTAAGTCTCTTTGATATTTCCCCATAATACGAATGGCTTCTTTGAGGTCTTTTACAGCTCCATTGTGAAAGTAGGGGGCAGTTTTTGTAATATTCCGTAAGATTGGAACTTTAAAATATCTTGCACTATTTTTGCCATAGTAATGGCCAAAATTAGGAAATGGATAGGGTTCATAAGAAATATTTGTATCGAAACGTAATTCTTTGAAGTAGTATTTGCCCTCATGAAAACCAAAAACCGGATAAATTGGAGTATGGCGCTCAATGATAGGGAATTTTTGTATAATTTTCCCACCAATACTACGTCCCATATGGCATGCTTTACAACCGATGCTAATGAAAAGTTTCAAACCTTTTTGCTCTTTTGGATTCAATGCACTCAGATTACCATCGAGAAAATCATCAAACCGCCCTCGTGTGAGGAGTGTTCGTTCATAGGCTCCTATCGCTTTGGTAACACGATCAAATGTAATAGTCTCATCGCCAAAAACCTCTTTAAACATCTTGCGGTAAGATGGATTTTGTCGTACCCGTTCTACCACCTCTTTTGGCGTCATTGCCATTTCAAAAGGTGCTTGTAATGGCCCTTTGGCTTGTTCTTCGACACTTTTAGCTCTTCCATCCCAAAATTGAAACTTTTGAAGCGCTGCATTAAGTACAGTTGGAGAATTGAGATGATGAGGATTTTTTCGATTCTTATAACCGATTGCTGTTGGCCTGTTATCATCTCCACCACTATCGAGATTATGGCAGCTTGCACAGCTAATCGTTCCATCTCTAGATAGGCTTGGATCAAAAAAGAGCATTTTTCCAAGAAGAATTTTTTCTTTTGTGAGTCGATTGGATGGTGTATCAAGGAGTTTCATAAGATCATTAAAATTTTTGGGATTGGATCGAAATCCAGCTGCAATCGCTT
The DNA here is from genome assembly GCF_027946175.1 of Nitratiruptor tergarcus DSM 16512. Classification (NCBI taxonomy): domain Bacteria; kingdom Pseudomonadati; phylum Campylobacterota; class Epsilonproteobacteria; order Nautiliales; family Nitratiruptoraceae; genus Nitratiruptor; species Nitratiruptor tergarcus. The sequence goes on along the minus strand of NZ_AP026671.1, from coordinate 1,076,878 downwards.
GTTTGCGTAGCTGCTGAGGGGAAATCTCTTGACTAGAAGTTTTGAGGATAATATATGTACTCATTTTTCCGACAATATAGGGAGTTGAAAAAATAAAAAGAGGTAACACAATAAAAATTAAGACTTTTTTCATTTTTTTTATTTATCTCCTTTTAGTTCTTGTTTCTATTGTAAACTTTTTTTATTCTCTTTATATTGATTCTTATCAATTCTTTAAAGGATTCTCATCCCGGTGTGGTTTCCAGCACTCATTGAAGAATTTTTGTTCATTTTCTAAGAGCGCTTTATCACATGAATCTATTATATTTTTTGCCCACTCTTCAATTTTTTTGCCAGCTTCTTCGCCAAATTTCATAAAGACTGCTCTATTGTAATCTTCACTAGTATATGTCTTTTCTCCGACAAAAGGTAGCCCATTGAGCGCTTGGAGTTTAAATAGAGTAAATGTCTCAACATCTAGATTTTCTGGTGTGATTTTAAGCTTTTTAGTGACATATTCTCGCTCTTTTTCCCTGCGCCTTCTATAAGAGAGGTTTTTAAATATTGCATACTTTGTAGCTTCTGCGATGCCAATTGCTTCAGCTATCTCTTCATTAAATCCTAAAGCAATTGCGCGAAACTTTTGGAGTGCTGCCATTTTGGGAAAGCGGTTGATAAACATTGCAAACTCCTTTTAAATATAATAGTATAATGGCAAAAAAATTTAAAGAGGTGCAGATTGATTAAAGAGCTGCTAAAAAAGCGGATTTTAGTCATTGATGGTGCAATGGGAACGCAGCTTCAGGCAAAAGCAAATGAGATTCCAGCCAAAGCTTGGGAAGGTAAAGAGGGGTGTAATGAGCTTCTCAATAAAACTGCTCCAGATGTGATTAGGTCGATCCATGAAGCCTATGCAAAAGTAGGGGCTGATATCATTAAAACAAACACATTTGGCTCAATGCCATGGGTCTTGGAGGAGTATGATTTAGCCAGCGAAGCGTATGATCTTACAAAACGAGGATGTGAGCTAGTCAAGGAGGTTTGCGAAGCTTATAGCACACCTGATAAACCGCGTTTTACTGCCTGCTCTTTGGGACCTGGAACAAAACTGCCAAGCCTTGGGCATATCGATTATGATGAAATGTATGCAGGATACAGCGAAGCTGCTCGTGGGGCAAGAGATGGAGGAGCAGATCTTTTCTTGCTTGAGACTTGTCAAGATCCACTTCAAATTAAAGCAGCGATTCATGCTTGTCAAGATACAGCTCCCCAAATTCCCATTATGGTAAGTGTTACCATTGAGCAAAATGGTACAATGCTTATCGGAACTGATGCAGCAACTATTGCGACTATTTTAGAACCGTTTGACATTATTTCTTTGGGATTTAACTGCGGAACCGGTCCTGATATGGTGGAAAAACATGTAAGAGTGCTGAGCGAAGTGTGGGATCGGCCAATTAGTATCCATGCCAATGCTGGGCTTCCTCAAAACAGAGGCGGCTATACCTACTATCCTATGGGACCAAAAGAGTTTACCGAGCTTGAAGCAAAATTTACCGCCATACCGGGTGTGACGCTGCTAGGCGGATGTTGTGGGACGACTCCTCAGCATATCAAAGCTTTGGTAGATTCAGTTGAAGGCAAAAAGCCCCTTCCTCCAAAAGGAAAGCAGCCAAGAAGCATTGCAAGCCTTTTTGAAGCTCGTACACTCATGCAAAATCCTCCTCCCTTTTTAATGGGTGAGCGAAGTAACGCGACAGGAAGCAAAGCTTTTAGAGAGCTTCTTTTAAAAAGCGATTATGAAGGGACACTCAGTGTTGCCCAGCAGCAAGTGCGCAGTGGAGCCCATGGAATTGATGTAAGTGTGGGGTTTGCAGGGCGTGATGAGACAAAAGATATGAAAGAAGTCATCCAGCTCTATAATGAAAAGATTCCAATCCCCCTCATGCCGGACTCCACGCAAGTGCCAGCCATAGAGACAGCTCTTAAGCACATTGGCGGACGTCCGATTATCAACTCAGCCAACCTCGAAGATGGGATAGAGAAGTTTGACAAGATCTGTTCATTGGCAAAGCGCTATGGTGCGGCATTGGTACTGTTGGCAATCGATGAAGAGGGAATGGCAAAGACAAAAGAGAAAAAATTGGCGGTTGCTGAGCGTATGTATGAAAGAGCTGTGAATCTGCATGGCCTCAATCCTGGTGATCTTGTTTTTGATCTTTTAACCTTTACTGTTGGAAGTGGGGATGAGGAGTATCAAACAGCAGCTATTGAAACCATTGAAGCGATTCGTGAGTTAAGAAAGCGTCATCCAGAAGTGGGAGCAGTTTTAGGAGTATCCAATATCAGCTTTGGCTTAGACAAACATGCAAGGGAGTACCTCAACAGTGTTTTTTTGCACCACTGCGTCGAAGCCGGTCTTACGATGGCGATCGTCAATGTCAAAAATCTCATCCCTTACCACAAAATCAGTGAAGAGGATCGAAAAGTTTGTGAGGATCTGCTCTTTAACAGACGCGAAAATGGCGATCCACTCTTTGCCTTTATCGAGCACTTCAGCAAAGCGGAGAAAAAAGAGACTGCAAGTGATGATGAACTGAGCAAACTCCCACTTGAAGAGCAAATCCACAAACTCCTCATCGATGGGGACAAAGATCGGATGATGCCACTGCTTGAAAAAGCCAAAGATGTGATAGATCCTGAAAAGATTATCAATGAGATTTTAATCGGGGCTATGAAAGAGGTGGGCGATCTCTTTGGAAGTGGGCAGATGCAGCTGCCATTTGTACTACAAAGTGCAGAGGTGATGAAAGCAGCAGTGGATTATCTCAACCAGTTTTTGCCAAAGACAGAGAAACAGTCGCAGACTACGCTCATTTTAGGAACGGTCAAAGGTGACGTGCATGATGTTGGTAAAAACCTTGTAGATATATTGCTCACCAATAATGGCTTTAAAGTTGTCAATCTAGGTATCAAAGTAGAGCTCGAAGAGTTTATCAAAGCTTATAAAGAGCATAATGCCCAGGCAATCGGAATGAGTGGACTGCTGGTCAAATCTACCCAAGTGATGTTGGAAAACCTCAAAGAGATGAAGCAAAAAGGAATTGATGCGCCTGTTCTTTTGGGTGGGGCTGCGCTGACGAAGAAATTTGTGGATGAGTTTTGCCGTCCAGCCTATGATGGACCTATCTTTTATTGCCGCGATGCTTTTGATGGAATAGTGGCAATGAGCAGAATCGAAGAGGGAAACTTTGATACAAAGCTTGGAAGCGACAAGGATGAAGAGGAGATTGTCGAGGTCAAGCCAAAAGAGGAAGTAAAGATCGATCCGGCAAACATTATCTTGCCAAAACCGGCTCCTGTACCTATCCCACCATTTTGGGGTAGAAAGACACTTGAGATTGATCCGGATATCGCCTATGAGTGGATCAACAAAAGGCTTCTTTTTAAACAGCGTTGGGGTTATAAGTCAAAAGGTCTGAGCAAAGAGGAGTATCAAAAGCAGCTTGATGAAAAGGTGATTCCAGCTTTTAATAGGCTTAGAAGTGAGCTAAAAGATATATTCCAGCCAGTAATTCTCTATGGATATTGGCCTGCAAGAGCTGTAGATAATGAGCTCTATGTTTTTGGAGAAGAGTTTGGCTGGCAAAGGGATGAGGATGCCAATCGTGAGCCGATAGAGAATATCATCGGTGACGCGATAGAGATTTTCACCTTTCCAAGGCAGTCTAAACCGCCTCATAGATGTATCGCAGACTATTTTCATGCTGATAGAATGGATGTAAGTGCTTTTACCTGCGTGAGTGCTGGAAGCAAGTTTAGTGAATATGAGGGAGAGCTTTTTAAAGCTGGGAAATATCATGAGTATCATTTGGTACATGGTCTCAGCGTTGAGCTTGCCGAAGCATTGGCTGAGATTGCACACAAGCAGATACGAATAGAGCTTGGGATTTTACGCAATGAAAAGGCAGATTTACGCGATGTAAAAATGGTAGGCTATCAAGGAGCTAGGTATTCACCAGGCTATCCAGCATGTCCTGATCTTGAGCTCAATCGTCACATATTTAACCTCTTAAAACCAGAGGAGTTTGGTATTGAGCTGAGTGAAACGTTTCAAATACATCCTGAGCAGTCAACCTGTGCGATAGTTGTACATCATCCAGAGGCGAAGTATTTTAACGTTTAGAGACAATAAGTACAAAGAATTTGAAGTAATATTATAGTTATCATAATAATTGTTTATAAAAAATTTTTAGTATTAAACAAACCTACAAATCTATCTTAATCTTTCCGGTTGCGAAATTATGTACAAGTGCTTGGATGAGGTTTTGATAACTGATACCAAGCTCTTTAGCTTTAGCCTTTACTGCTGCTAAATCGGTTATGCTAAAGCGGATAGTAACAGGCTTTTTTTTGCGTAAAGATTTTGTATATTTTGCAAATTTTGCATATTTTTCTCTATCCTCTTTTTTCAATATACTTTTTGCATTTTCTATATTTTCCAAGATTTCCATCTCTTCTAAATTGTAAAAAAAGTCATTTTTTTCCATTTTCATACTCCTTTTTAAGTTTTCGACTTGGTATTATTGTTTTTAAAAAGATCTCCTTTTCATTTTCTACAAATGGAACATAACATAAATAATCATTGAGTCTTAAAATAAATATCTTTTGATTTGGATATCTATCTTTGTTCGGATGTTCTTTGATATCAATAATTTCTTTATTTTCTAAAGCATCTAAAACCATTTCAAATGAAAAACCTCGCGTAAGTTGTAAAATCTGATTTTTCTCTTCGTTCCATTTAATCTCTTTCATGTGAACTATAATAACAAAATGTACATATATAGTCAATACAAAAGTTTTAAGATATAATAATTTTTCAGTATAACGAAATAATAAAATCCAATGGGAAAAACTCTCATGCTTCTAAGATGGTTTAAGCAACATGGGCGCCACGATCTTCCCTGGCGCCAAACAGATAATCCTTACCATATCTATGTGAGCGAAATAATGCTCCAGCAGACACAAGTAGAGCGGGTGCTGCAAAAGTATGAGCCGTTTTTGCAAAAATTTCCTACACTACAAAGCCTTCGCATGGCAAGTGATGAGGAGCTTTTAGCCCAATGGAGTGGCCTTGGGTATTACCGTAGAGCACTTGCTATGAAAAAAGTTGCGGAGCTTGTAGATACATTACCGAAAAATATTCAAGAGCTGCAAAAACTGCCAGGAATAGGCAAATATACTGCCCATGCAATTGCTTCATTTGCTTTTAACCAGTCAGTTCCTGTAGTGGATGTGAATATTGAGCGGGTTTTGCGGCGCTTCTTTGCACTTACTGGCTCGCAAAAAGAGATATGGCAAAAAGCTAGCGAATTTTTAGATAAAACCTCTCCTAAAGAGCACAATCTTGCACTTATGGATCTTGGAAGTCTTGTATGTGTGCAAAATCCAAAGTGTGAAAATTGTCCATTACAAAAGAGTTGCAAAGGGCAAAACGAGCCACAAACGTACTGGAGTAAAGGAAAAAGAGAGCATGAAAGACTCGATCTTCACTATGCTCTTTTTATCAAAGATAAAAAAATTGCACTTACGTATTCCAAAGGCTCTATGTACAAAGGTATGCTGCTTTTGCCTGAAGCAAAGAAAAAAGAGAAGCTCCTTGGAACATTCAAACACAACTATACAAAATATGCAATTACCGTTTACTGCTACGCTGAAGAAGTTGAAGGAGATTTTATATGGATGGATTTAGCAAAAGCGCGTAATGCCCATTTACCAACACTAGTGAAAAAAGCTCTCAAGTTTTATGACGACTTTTCCAAGTTTTTTTGATATTCCAAACCATTAAAGCACCAAAGAGCAGTGCAATGCTTGCATAAAGGGCAGCAGCTGTAAAATCTTTTTGCATGAGTGCCCAGAAAGTGAGTACAAGAAAAAGAGTTGTTACTATTAAACACATACTATTTCCTCAAAATTTATAATAAACTAGCTACAAGGTATAATACCAAAAAAGGAGAGTCGTATGAAAAGAGTTGTATTTATAGCTTTATTGGCAAGCTTTTTGTTTGGAAAGTGTGAACATTTTCAAAAAGTTGTTACGATGGATTTTGCAAATGTACAAAAAGGAGAACTTCCTTTTGGCTGGATTGTGAGCTGTAGCGGTAAATCTTTTCCAGGTATCTGGGAGGTAGATGAGAAGAAAAGACTTTTTATAAAATATCCGCGAGGTAATAGAGCAGATGAGAAAAATATCTTCTTTACAAAAGATGAGTATTTTACCAATGGGGTATGCCAAGCAAAAATCCTCAGCAAAAAAAATGCTGGAGTGCTTTTTCGAGCAAGAGATCGCAAAAACTATTATGCAGTAAGCATCGATTTTAAAAACAATAAACTTATTGTAGAGGAGGTTGAAAACAAAAAACCAAAACTGCTTCTTGAAAAAAAGCTCTCTTTAAGTGAAAAGCCTAAAGTACTAAAAGTTGCCTATTGTGGAGATAGTGCGACTATTTTTATAGATGAAAAAGAGGTTGCAAAACTCACAAATCTCAAAAAAAGAGCGGGTGGAGTAGGAGTTGTAGCCTCTGGTAGCTCGCAAGCAGTTTTTGATGATATTGTCATCAAGGTATCGCAGTGATTCAGATCTACACTGGTGATGGTAAAGGCAAAACAACAGCTGGAGTTGGTTTGGCAATACGTGCAGTGGGAGCTAAAAAACGCGTGCTCTTTATGCAGTTTATGAAAGGAATGCATTCCAGTGAAATTGCAGTATTGCAGAGCCTAGGAATTGAGGTAGATAGGGAGTGGGATGGGAGATTTATCGTTGATGCTCCATCGCAAGAGCAAAAAGCGATGGTGCAAAGGCAATATCAGCGAGCAAAGGAGGCACTGCAAAAGGGTTACGATCTAATTGTGCTAGATGAAATCATAGTAGCGATGCATTTTAAACTGCTCTATGAAGAGGAGATAATAGATCTTATGCAACAAGCCCAGTGTGAACTAGTACTAACAGGTAGAGGTGCTACAAAGAGGCTGATAGAGATTGCAGATCTCGTAACAGAGATGAAGAAAATCAAACACTATTTTGATACAGGAGTAGCAGCGCGAGAAGGTTTTGAGTTTTAGTATAATTTCCTTCTATTTCAATGAAGGAGCAAAAATGGCAAAAGGATTTAAAAGGAAGTACTTCTCTCTTGCTGCAATTGCTGCAACTGTTTCAACGGTAGTATTGCAAGCTGAGGCTTCACAAATTGCACAGATCCAAAAAGTGGTTGTAAGTGCAAGTAAATCGAGCGAATCGATAGAGGATGTGAGTGACGATATCGAAGTCATCGATACACAAGAATTAGAAGAGCTGGGGATAGAAAGCTTAAAAGATCTTTTGCAATACGCAGTAGGAGTGACGCAAAGTAGCAATGGTGGCCCGGGTAAGGCAAATGCAATTTATTTGCGAGGCTTAGCAAACGACAAAGTACTTATTCTCATCGATGGAGTAAGATTTAACGATCCTTCCAATATAAGTGGTCCATCTTCTGAGCATCTTCTTTTACAAAATATCGAAAGGGTTGAGATTATCAAAGGTGCCCAAAGTGGAATTTGGGGTGCTGATGCTGCTGCAGGTGTTATCAATATTATTACGAAAACAAAAGCCCAAAAGAGTATTGATATAATGGGAGGCAGCTTTCGTACTACAAAAGCAGCACTCTATTTGGCAGACTCTTTAACAAAGAGGTTCTCTTATGTGTTCGATATGAGTTACTATAAAACTGATGGGTTTTCTGCAATTACACCTTATCGTAAAAATCCAAAAGATTATGAGAGTGATGGCTATATCAATAGAAATGTTCGCTTTAAAGTAGAGTATAATGCAGAGAGCTTTTCGTTAGATACTGGTGGCTTTTATATCAATGCGTATAATGAAGCTGATGGGTACAATCCAAAAAGCTTTGCTCCAGATCCAAACTCTCGCAATAATGATAAATTCAAATACTATGCAATTTTTCTCAATGGATCAAAAGAACTACAAAAGCACCATCTCTCATTCCATTTAGATTCTACAACGACTAAACGCTACTTTTTAGATGCAAGTTGGGGTGTTAACTATTTTGAGGGTAAAACAGGTACAGTGGAGGTGCGAGATACTTTTCGTTATGATAATGGAAAGTTGCAACTAGGAGGAGGATCACAAAGATATAAGAGCGCATACAGCGATACTGCAGCAAAAAGTGGAAGTATCGATTATGATGATAGCTATATCTACTTTACAAATTTTAACCGTTTTGGATCTTTGATACTCCAAGAAAATGTTCGCTACGATGCTTATGATAAGTTTGATAACCAAGTAACAGGAAAGATTGGCGCAAAATATGCATTAGGAGATGTGAATCTCTTTGCCAATATTGCCAAAGCATACAATATTCCAAACCAAATCAAAATGATAAATCCATGGGGAAAAGCCAATTTCAATCTCCAGCCAGAAAAGAGTAGAAGCTATGATGTTGGTATTGAAGCATATGGAGTAAAACTGGTCTATTTTGTAGAGCGAGTAAAAGATCTTATCAACTGGTATGATCCAGACTATAATAGCTATGGAGATGAATACTACAAAAATTTTCCTGGTACAAGTAAGTTTAAAGGTGTTGAAGCTAGCTATCGCCAAGCAGTTGGAGAAGATATTTTTGCTCAAATTGGCTTTACCTACCTCCAAACAAAAGATTCACAAGGTAACTATCTTCCTCGCAGGGCTAAAACACGCTATAGCTATGCACTTTCTTGGTATCCTACTGCAAAACATACTATCAATATCAATGGTTACTATGTAGGCAAACGCTATGATGATGCTGCAAAAAGTAAGAAAACTGGCAATTACAATGTAACAAACCTCTTGCTCTCCTATCAGTTTGCAAAAAACTATAGAGGATATGTACGAGTACAAAATATTTTTAATAGACGCTATCAAGAGGTTTACGGATACGGTGCGCAGCCACGCAGTTTTTATATAGGAATTGAGGGCAGCTTTTGAGACTGCGTCTAAAAAACTATATCTTTTATAAATTTTTTAATTCATTTTTTACTGGGCTCTCAGTAGGGAGTATTTTTGTGATTTATACTCCCTTGCAGCCCTCAATATTCTCTTTTGGTGGAATTGTGCTTGCAGTTGGAATGCTTCTTATTGCAAAATTTTATGATGTGCTTCTCAAAATCAGACGCTACTTTCAAATAGGCATTTTTGTAGAACTTGTAATGCTTGGACTCATTATCATTTTTTTACTGCACCCCTATACTTACATGACAGCACTTTTAGTATATAGTGGTTATCAGCTTACATTTATGTTTGGTGCTTATTTGGTGCGTGCCGAGACTCTTATAGTCAAAAAAGCAGTTGCATTGACGAAAGTAGATGTAAGCAAACAGGTGGGTTACTTAGCTGGGATGGTGGGAAGTTTTATCTTCTATCAGATTGTTGATGCATCAAAGCAGCAGCAGGTCTATATGCTCCACTATCTGCTCTTAGTAGTGGAAGTTGTTATAATTATGCTATTTATAAAATCTTTTGAAAGGCGCAAATGATTAAAAAATGTCTTTTTCCAGCAGCAGGTTATGGTACAAGGTTTTTGCCAGCAACAAAAGCGATTCCAAAAGAGATGCTTCCAATCGTCAATAAACCTCTCATTCAGTATGGTGTAGAAGAGGCGATTGAAGCTGGTATGGATACGATGGCTATTGTTACGGGGCGAGGCAAAAGGGCAATTGAAGATCATTTTGATATAAGTTATGAGCTTGAGCATCAAATCAAAGGTACATCAAAAGAGTATCTTTTAAAAGATATTCGCAATTTGGTGGAAAACTACACTTTTGCCTATACAAGACAAAAAGAGATGAAAGGGTTAGGGCATGCTGTATTAGTAGGAGAGACACTTATAGGAAATGAGCCCTTTGGTGTGGTATTGGCTGATGATTTGTGTGAAGGCGAGGGCAAAGGGGTTTTAGCGCAAATGGTGGAACTTTTTACAAAGTATCGTACATCTATAGTAGCTGTTATGGAGGTTGAGAAGGAGAATATTAGCAAATATGGCGTTATTAGCGGCAAAGAGATAGAAGAAGGGGTATATATGGTGAGCGATATGGTAGAAAAACCATCTATTGACGAAGCCCCGAGCAATCTTGCTGTGATTGGTCGCTATATCTTGACACCAGATATTTTTGAAATTTTACAAGATATAAAACCAGGAGCTGGCGGAGAGATTCAACTCACAGATGCTCTAAGAGTTCAAGCAAAAAATAATATGGTGATTGCCTATAAATTTAGAGGAGAACGCTTTGATTGTGGAAGTGTGGAAGGATATGTTGCTGCTACCAACTACTTTTATCAAAAATTTACTCAAAAATAGCTACAATAAAAGAAAAAAAGGATAAGAATGAAAGTTGGAGATTTAGTAATCGTATCAAACCTTGGAGAGATGAAGGTTTACAAAGCAAATCCAAGAGATCTTGAAGCTGAAGCAGGACTCAAGCCAGAAAATATTAAGCTTGATCTTGTCAACGCTGTTGATTATGTCGAAGCTCACTGGAAGCTTCAAGATATTGTTACAGATGAAGCAGGAAGATTTAAAGCTGATGCTGGTAAAATGGGAGGGAATGCAGGAGAGCGCCATGAACTTGAAAAGAAGATGGAAGAGGATGTGATAAAAGTGATAGCAGAAGATATTGCGAAAATGGTTGAACAATATAATCCTCCAAAATATTTTCTAGCACTTCCTGAGAATATCTTTTCAAGAGTTTGGCAAAGAGTGCAAGATCTACAGGCAAAATACCCAGATGTTGTTAATAAACTCTTTCGCTATGTTGAAGAGGATCTCACAAAAACAGATAAAAATGAACTTCCTAAAATCTTTAAAGAAAAAGGCAAACACTTCTAACGAAGGTTTGCCCTCCCTATGCGCGTACTAGAGATATTTCTTGAAATCGTAACGATTCCTCACTGCTCTGGCAATACTGCCAAGCTGCGCATCTTCATTGCAAATTTTGCAAAAGATTGTGGATATTGTGTGCAATCTGATAGAGCTGGTAATATTTTATGCTATAAAGATAGACGTGATATATGCCTTCAAGCACATTATGATATGGTGTGTGTTGGCAAAGCACCTGCTATAGAGCGTATCGAAAAGGATGGATATCTCTATGCACAAGACTCTTCACTAGGTGCTGATAACGGTATTGGCGTAGCAATGATGCTTGCACTTATGGAAGAGGGAAAAGAGGCAGAATTTCTCTTTACGAATAATGAGGAAATTGGACTTATTGGAGCTAAAAACCTTGATTTAGATTTGCAAGCGACGAAGATGATAAATCTTGATAGTGAGGAGTTTGGCAAGATTTATGTAGGCTGTGCAGGTGGAGCTGATCTTATTGCTAAAAAAGATATAGGATATATTCCTGCTACACAGCAAAATTTTTATAAAGTAACTTCCAAAAACTTTCCTGGCGGTCATAGTGGTGTGGATATTGATAAAGATATCCCCAATGCTATCAAAGAGTTTGCATTTTTTGTAGAAGATGCTGCAGTTGGAGCAATAAAAGCGGGCGAGCGACGCAACTCTATTCCTGTACATTTGCACGCTCTAATTGCTACAGATAAAAAATTAAAGAACAATGATTTCTTCACAGTTGAGACAGTCCAAGCTTTTGAAGTAATTGATTATCCTTTAGTGCAGACCCTTTGCGCTTTTGCAAATGGAGTAAGATCGTGGGAGAAAAATTTTAATATTCCTCAAGAGAGTGTAAATCTAGCAAAAATCTCCCTGCAAGGCAGTGAGCTTACTATTGAAGTGAGCCTAAGAGCAAACTCTCAAGAAAAACTCCAGCGTCTCAAAAGTGAATATGGATGCTTTTTTCAAGATTGGAATTGCCAATGGGAAGATGAGTATCCAGCTTGGAAACCACAAATTACACCTTTAGCAAAAGAGATAAGAGAAAAATATCTAAAGTTTAGTAAAAGTGTCGATTTTGCAGCAATTCATGCAGGGCTTGAGTGTGCTATATTTGCTCAAAAATATTCTGATATGCAGATAGTTTCTATTGGCCCAGAGATAGAAAATCCCCACTCTGTAAGAGAGCGTGTAAAGATAGCAACGATAGAACCTCTTTATACAATGTTACAAGAGCTATTATGAAAAGACTCTTTTTTCTTCTTCTCATATTTGTGCTAACTGGATGTGGAAGCAGAGAGTTGTCGCGTGTGTATGTGGCTGATGAGGTAGTAAACTACTTTATGCCCTACTCATCTATAGATATTTTGGTGCCACAAAGTGTAGAAGTTGTAAAGATTGAAAAAGTAGATGAAAAAAGAGCCATTGCGAAGGTTTGCTATCAATTTCGCTTCTTAACAAGCTATGAGAGTCTGGTCGACTATATCAAAAAACATCCAAACTCCCATTTTGCTAAATTTGATTTTGGTCTCGTAGCACTCTTAGGGAAAAAATTTGATAACTTTCAAAAAAATGATATTAAAAAACGTTGCGATGATGTAGTATTTGAAAAAAGATATGGCAAATGGGTCCTTACAAAGATCTAATTTGCGCTATTTTTTGATTTCTCTCTTATCTTCACTTTCACAAAGATCATACAAAAAACACTGATCGCATTTTGGATTTTTAGCTGTACAGATATAGCGCCCAAAAAGTACCATAGCTTGATGGATTGCATTGAGATCTGTTTTGAAAGCCTCTACAAGATCTTTCTCTGTAGCTTGTGGCGTTTTTGCATCACTGAGACCTAGTCTGTGTGCTACGCGAAATACGTGAGTATCAACTGCCATGAGATTTTTTTTGAAGTATTCAATCATAACCACATGCGCAGTTTTTTGTCCTACACCTGGAAGTTTCACAAGCTCTTTTTCATCTTCAGGAATTTTGCCGCCATATTTTTCTTCTACCATTTGTGCCATTTTGATGAGATTTTTTGCTTTGTTGTTAAAAAATGAGCAGCTTTTAATAATCTCTTTAACTTCATCGATATCTGCATGAGCGAGTGTATGAATATCAGGATATCTCGCAAAAAGCGTAGGTGTAATCATATTGACGCGTTTATCTGTACACTGTGCAGAGAGCATAACTGCAACGAGAAGTTGGTAGAGATTTTTATATTTGAGCTCGGTATGGGCTTGGGGATAGTGCTCTAAAAGTCTTTTTTTTATCTCTTCTATCTCTTTTGGCTTTCGCAGTACCATAAGTGAGCCTTTCGTTTTTGATATAATTTTACCTAAATTTTTCTATGAGGAGATTTTATGGCCGGTCATAATAAATGGTCGAAAGTCAAACACATCAAAGCAAAAGAGGATGCGAAAAAGGGAAAAGTCTTTACCAAAGCAGTGCGTGATATCATGACTGCTGTGCGCGATGGAGGACCGAATCCCGAAACAAATGCAGCACTGCGCCTTGCAATTGAGCGGGCAAAAGCGGTCTCAATGCCTCAAGATAATATAAAAAGAGCAATCGATAAAGCGAGTGGTAACCTTCCAGGTGTAAAATATGAAGAGATTACCTATGAGGGATATGGGCCTGGTGGTGTAGCTATCATGGTAGAGTGCCTTACAGACAACAAGAATAGAACTGTAGCGGCAGTACGCCATGCATTTAGCAAAAGTGGTGGAAGTTTGGGCACAAGCGGAAGCGTATCATGGATGTTTGAGAAAAAGGGAGTTATCACTGTAGAACGTGGCGAAAACGAAGATGCAATAATGGAAGCAGCTCTTGAAGCGGGGGCAAGTGATATACTCGAATTTGATGAAGTGCTTGTGATTGAAACTGATCCAGCAGATTTTAACAGCGTACTTGAAGCGGTAGAAAAGGTTGGGGCAAATATTTTAGAAAGTAGCGTGGGGCTTGTAGCTTCAAATGAGATCGATGTAGATGATGCAACAGCAGAGAAAGTAGAAAAACTTATTGATGTACTTGAAGAAAATGACGATGTGCAAAACGTTTACCATAATATGAAATAATTGCAGGGTAAATTATATATTACAACAAAAGGAAAGTGATGAAGAAATATTTCGTTGGTGGTTTGGTGGCATTAAGCCTTGTAGCAAGTAGTGCAGTAGCAGGTAAAGTTTTGGCTGTTGTGAATGGTAAAAAGATTACAACTGAAGATGCAGCTCCAATGCTTGCACAAAGCGGTATGAAATTTGAGCAACTCCCTCCACAAATCCAACAAAAAGTTGTGGATCAACTAGTTGAAAGAGAACTTCTCAAAGAAAAGGCTCTCAAAAGTGGTGTAGAAAAGACAAAAGAGTACAAAGAAGCTCTCAATAAACTTAAAGCCGATTTAGCTCTTGAAATCTGGATGAGAAAGCAGTTTAACTCTATAAAAGTTACTGATAAAGAAGCGGAGGATTTTTATAAAAAAAATATCGATAAATTTAAACAGCCTGAGACAGTACATGCAAGACACATTCTTGTAAAAAGCGAGAAAGAGGCGAAAGATATTATCAATGAGCTCAAAAAAACTCCAAAAGATAAACTCAAAGAGAAGTTTATTGAGTTAGCAAAAACTAAATCTGTTGGTCCAAGCGGTAAAAGAGGAGGAGATTTAGGATACTTTAAACAGGGACAGATGGTAAAACCTTTTAGTGATGCAGCATTTTCACTTAAACCTGGAGAGTTTACAACAAAACCAGTCAAAACACAATTTGGATACCATGTTATCTATGTAGAAGATAAAAAACCAGCTTCAACTGTTCCTTTTGCACAAGTAAAAGAGAAGATTAAATCTCAGCTTAAAATGCAAAAATTTCAAAAAGTAATAAAAAGTGAGGCTGAAAAGCTTAAAAAAAGTGCGAAAATAAAGAAAAACGTCTGATAAAGGATAAGAGATGGGAGTGAGAGAGTTTCTCAAGCCTGGTGTAGTGTGGGGTGAGGATCTTTTGCGACTGTATGAGTATGCTAAAGAGCACTCTTTCGCTCTGCCAGCAATCAATGTTGTAGGTACCAACTCGATTAATGCTGTCATGGAGGCTGCGCGAGAAGCAAACTCTCCGGTTATCATACAGCTGAGTAACGGTGGCGCGCATTTTTGGGCAGGCAAAGGTCTTGATAATGAGGGGCAAAAAGCAGCGATTCTTGGAGCAGTTGCTGCTGCAAAACATGTTCATATCTTAGCGGAAAGCTACGGTGTGAGTGTGGTACTCCATACAGATCACGCTGCAAGAAAACTGCTTCCTTGGATTGATGGGCTCTTAGCAGCAGGCGAAGAGTATTTTAAATTGCATGGTCGCCCACTTTTTAGCTCCCACATGCTAGATTTAAGCGAAGAGCCTCTTGAAGAGAATCTAGCAACTTGTGAAGAGTATCTCAAGCGTATGGCACCTCTTGGTATGCATCTTGAAATTGAGCTTGGTGTAACTGGTGGTGAAGAGGATGGAGTGGACAATACCGGTATCGATAATGCCAAGCTCTATACCCAGCCTGAAGAGGTAGCTGAAGCGTATAAGCGTCTGAGTGCAATTAGTCCATATTTTACAATTGCAGCAAGTTTTGGCAATGTACATGGCGTCTATAAGCCTGGGCATGTAAGATTAGAGCCAATTATTCTTAAAAACTCACAAGAGTATATAAAGAAGCATTTTGGCATTGATAAGGATAAACCTGTGAGCTTTGTCTTCCATGGTGGGAGTGGGAGTGAACTCTCAAAAATCCATGAAGCGATCAATTATGGCGTTGTAAAAATGAATATTGATACCGATACCCAGTGGGCATTTTGGAGTGGTGTTAAAGGGTATATCGAAAAATATCATGACTATCTTCAAAGCCAAATTGGTAACCCAGAAGGGGAAGATAAGCCAAATAAAAAATATTACGACCCAAGAAAGTGGCTAAGAGAGGGTGAAAAGAGTATGAAAGCAAGAGTCCTAAAGGCTTATGAGGATCTTCGTTGCCTCAATATCAATTAATCAAAGGGCTTTTGCTCTTTGAAGCTTCAATCTTCTCCCATACAAAAAGTGCAGTTTGAAGGGTACTCTTTTTATCTCAAACGTGATGATCTCTTACACCCCGATTTTAGTGGTAATAAGGCAAGAAAACTCTACTACTTTTTCCAAATTCCCTTAAAAATCAAGAAGGTTATCTCCTACGGCTCTATGCAATCCAATGCAATGTATTCCCTTGCAGTTTTAGCAAAGATGAAGGGTTGGCAGTTTGAATATCATACAAGGATCAATGAAGAACTTTTGCAAAATCCAAAGGGAAATTTAAAAGCAGCACTTGAAAAGGGGATGAAAATTATAGACATTGGACACTTGACAATGGACATTGGGGAGAAGAATTTATTAAGTGAGTGTAAAATCATAGATGACACTTTAATAGTACCCGAGGGGGTACGATGTAAAGAGGCTGAATATGGCATAAAAATTTTAGCCCAAGAGATTATAGAGTGGGCAAACGAGAAAAATATAGAAAAACTCAATATCTTTTTACCATCAGGAACAGGTACTACAGCTTTGTATCTTCAAAAAACTCTTTCTAGTGTCCGGTGTCCAATGTCCAATGTCTATACTGTTCCTTGTGTAGGTGATAAAGAGTATCTAAAAAAGCAGTTTTTTGCTCTTGAAGCAGATGAGAAGTTTCATCCAACTATTCTTGAGCCTCCAAAGAGATACCGTTTTGGAAAACTTTATGAGGAGCTGTTTGAAATATGGCTAAATTTAAAAAAACAAACAGGAGTGGAATTTGATCTCTTGTATGATCCAATAGCCTTTAGCACAATTTTATCCAATCTCCAATGTCTCATGTCCAATGCCTTTTTATATATCCATCAAGGAGGTGTACTTGGCAATATTACAATGGAAGAGAGATACAAGAAAAAGTTTGCTACAATCTCATAATAAATTAGTAGGAGAAGGAATCTTTTATGCGAATATTCCACACAGATGATAGCAGTTTTCAAAGGGAATTTACAGCAATTTTAGAGCGTTCCGATATGGATATAGAGCAGGTTACTCCAATTGTGATGCAAATTATTGATGAGATTAAAAAAGAGGGTGATGATGCACTCTATCGTCATATAGCAAAGTTTGATGGATGGGAACCAAAGAGCAGTGAAGATTTGCGCATTGATGCAGCTTTAATGCAAAAGGCTTATGAAAATCTTGATGAGAAGCTGCGTGCGGCTTTGCATTTGGCGTATGAGAGGATCAAGGCATACCATGAAAAGCAGATGCCAAAGTCTTGGAACGATTTTGAAGAGAATGGCACTATTTTAGGGCAAAAAGTCACACCAGTTGAAAGAGCTGGTCTCTATATTCCTGGAGGAAAGGCTGCGTATCCAAGTAGTCTACTTATGAATGCTATTCCAGCAATAGTAGCTGGCGTAAAAGATATAGTTGTGACTACTCCTACTCCCAACAATGAGCCAAATGAGCTCTTACTTGCTGCATGCCATCTTTGTGGAATTGAAAAAGTTTATAAAGTAGGAGGAGCGAGTGCAGTTGCAGCTCTCGCCTATGGTACGCAAACGATAGAAAAGGTAGATGTTATTACTGGTCCTGGCAACATCTTTGTAGCCACTGCAAAAAAACTTGTCTATGGCGAAGTCAATATTGATATGATTGCAGGTCCAAGTGAGATTGGAATTATTGCAGATGAGAGTGCAAATCCGCGCTTTGTTGCAATAGATCTTCTTAGTCAAGCAGAGCATGATGAGATGGCGAGCTCTATTTTAATAACAACTTCTGCTACTTTGGCAAAAAATGTAAGCAGCGAAGTAGTGAAGTTTTTGCAAAATCTACAAAGAAGAGAAATTGCGCAAAAATCTATTGATGAGAGGGGAGCTATAATAGTTACGCAATGTATGGAAGAGGCAATTGATTTGATGAACCAGATAGCTCCTGAGCATTTAGAGATTATGACGCAAAATCCTTTTACACTCTTACCAAAAATTAAAAACGCTGGAGCTATATTTTTAGGGGATAATACGCCAGAACCTATAGGAGATTATATTGCTGGGCCTAACCATACTTTGCCAACAGGCGGAACTGCACGCTTTTACTCACCTCTGAGTGTTGAGCACTTTTTGAAAAAGAGCTCGATTATTAGTTTTTCTTGTCAAGCAATGCAAGATATTGGTGAAGCAGCAGCAATTTTGGCACATACTGAAGGGCTAGAGGCTCATGCAAAATCTATTGAAATACGACTAAAAAAATAGACTCTTCATCTCAAAAAAGCATAGCAAGGAGATATTTTGGAACTCAAACATATACCAGAAGTCAAAAGAGCGAGGAAATTTGAAGCTTCAGATGCTGGGAGAATTATTATAGCGCTCCTCTTTATCATTGGTGTTATGTGGTATGCATCTATGCACGCAAGCGGCATTGAGCATAGAACACTGCTTATAGTTGCAGCAATTTTTGGCGGATATATGGCAATGAATATTGGTGCCAATGATGTGGCTAATAATGTTGGTCCTGCAGTGGGAAGTGGGGCACTCTCTTTGATGGGTGCAATTATTATAGCTGCGATTTTTGAAGCTGCAGGTGCACTTATCGCAGGAGCTGATGTTGTGGGTACAATCAGAAAAGGCATTATCGATCCTAATCTGATAGCCAATACGCAGATGTTTATTTGGATTATGCTTGCTGCACTCCTTGCTGGTGCAATATGGCTCAATCTTGCTACTGCTATGGGAGCACCAGTCTCTACCACTCACTCTATTGTAGGTGGTGTGATGGGTGGGGGTATAGCAGCAGCAGGTTTTGGAATGGTTAATTGGGTGACTATGGGTAAAATTGCCGCTTCATGGGTGATTTCTCCCGTATTGGGCGGACTCATTGCAGCTGGATTTTTGTATATTATCAAGAAGAATGTTATTTTTCAAGAAGATAAAATTGCAGCGGCAAAAAAATGGGTTCCACTCTATATTGCTACAATGAGTTGGGCGTTTGCAAGCTATTTAATCGTTAAAGGACTCAAACATATAGTAAAAGTTCCTCTTCCCCTTGCTGTTGTAATAGGCTTTTTTATAGCTGTACCAATCTTTATGTTTGTGCGATCATATATTGCAAAAAAAGCGCAAACGCTTCCCAATGAGCGAGAATCTATTAATCAACTATTTACAATTCCGCTTATTTTTAGTGCAGCACTCTTGAGCTTTGCGCATGGAGCAAATGATGTTGCTAATGCAGTGGGTCCTCTTGCAGGTATCAATGATGCTATTATGAGTGGAGAATTTGGAAAAAAGGCGCCAATCCCCCTTTGGGTTATGATGGTGGGAGCTCTTGGAATCTCCATAGGGCTAGCACTGTATGGTCCAAAACTTATTAAAAAAGTTGGAAGTGAAATTACTGAGCTTGATCAAATTAGAGCTTTTTGTATAGCACTTGCTGCTGCTATTACTGTTATTGTAGCGTCTGCTTTGGGACTTCCTGTAAGCTCTACACATATTGCTGTTGGGGGTGTATTTGGTGTTGGATTTTTGCGTGAATATTTGATGCGATTAGAAGATCGTGCCAAAAAAGAGGAAAAAGTGTTGGAAAAAGAGTTTCAAGAGGCAAAGATAGAGGAGGAGAGGAAAAAATTAGAAGAGTATGAAAGAGCATTAGAGGCTTTGGGAGATCCAAAAAAAGCTGATCCTTTTATCGTAAAAGCGCTCATTGAAAAAATTAATAGAGAAAAAGAGGTTATAGCTAGTCTAGAGCATGGAGAGATAAAATTAACAAAAATTGAGAAAAAGGCTATAAAGGCACTTAAAAAGTATGAGCTTGTACAACGAAGTGCTTTAAAAATGATTGTAGCAGCTTGGATTATTACTGTACCAGCTGCAGGAGTGCTGGCAGCGATGTTTTATTTTATGATTCGAGGAATTATGCTGCCAGGATGAAAATATACGATTTTGAAAAAAAAGTAGCACATACCCACTATTTCTCTCTTCCCGAAAAGCAAAGAGAGTTTATACGTAATCTAGCCTACAAGTATAGACTCTCTCATGCTGAGCTCAAGCAGATTTGTGATATTGCTGTAGATCTCTATATGTGGGCAGAGGCGAGTATTGAGGGGCTTTGGGAAGAGGGAAAAAATAAAAAAGAGGCGCTTAAGCACTTGTATGAGCGCTATGAGGCTTATAGAAAAGATCTCAAAAGCTATGAGAATTTTTCTATAGACAAAGAAAAAACACATAAGATTCGTTTTGAGCAAATTGATAAAAAACTTGGCTTTGGTATGTGTCCTGTGGCTAGTCCAAAGACGCGCTGCTGCAATCTTTGGACACTGGATATGGTAGAGTCTTGCGGGTATGATTGCAGCTACTGCTCGATTCAGAGTTTTTACAATGAAGATACAATTACTTTTAATACAAATCTCAAAGAAAAACTTTTAAATATAGAGCTCGATCCCAATGAGATTTACCATATTGGTACAGGGCAAAGTAGCGATAGTCTCATGTGGGGTAATCGTGGAGGAGTGCTTGATGCCCTCTTTGCTTTTGCAAAACAAAATCCAAATGCGATACTAGAGCTCAAAACAAAAAGCGATAATGTAAGCTACTTAGTAGAAAATGAGTATCCTCCAAATATTATAACCACATGGAGTCTCAATCCTCAAACAATTATCGAAAAAGAGGAGCGCCTCACTGCTTCGTTAGAGGAGCGATTGCAAGCGGCAAAAAAGGTGCACGATAAAGGAAGATTGGTTGGTTTTCATTTTCATCCAATGATCTACTACAAAGGGTGGCAAGAGGAGTATGGAGAGATTTTTGCAAGGCTTATAAAAGAGTTTGACCCCAATAGAGTCGCATTGGTGAGTTTAGGAACGTTAACTTTTATCAAACCAGTGATTAAAAAACTGCGCCAAAGGGCAATGAAGAGCAAAATTTTACAGATGCCACTTGTAAATGCAGCTGGTAAACTCTCCTATCCATTCTCAATCAAAAGAGAGCTTTTTCGTTTTGCTTATGAGTCTTTAAAGCCATGGCATGGAAAAGTATTTTTTTATATGTGTATGGAGGATCACTCATTGTGGAAGGATGTATTTGGCTATGAATATCCTACAAATGAGAGTTTTGAACTAGATATGAAATATAGCTATTTAGTAAAAATTAAAAGTTTACAAGAGTAGCTATGAAGTGGTGGGAGAAAGAGATAGATGAGATAGCGAATGATTCTTTTCATGGAGCTACATATCTAACGAAAAAGAGCATAGAACTTGTAAAAAAAGCCTCTTTCAATGAACTTCCACTAATACTTCCAAAACTAAAAAATGCACAGCCGTTCATGGCTTCAATCTATAACTTTGCCTCTTTTATTGAGAACAATTTACAAAACTTTTCCCCGACTCTTTGTGATAAATGGTGGATAGAGTTTGAAAAAGCAAACGAGCTTATAGTACAAAAAGCTGCACCAATACTAAGAGGTAAAAAGATTTTAACGCACTCCTTTAGCTCCCTTGTCTATAAAGCGCTATTGGAAGCAAAAGATGTGCAAGTATTGTGTACAGAATCGAGACCAAAAAATGAGGGCAGAGTTTTAGCACAGCAACTTCTGCAAGATGGCATCGATGCAACTCTCATCATAGATGCAGCTGCTGCAACACTCATCAAAGAGGTGGATGTAGTAGTTTTTGGAGCTGATGGTATAGGCAGTTTTGGATTAGTCCATAAAGTGGGTAGCTTCCCCATAGCTTTGGCAGCATATGAAATGCAAGTACCTTTGATGAGCTTATGTCCAAAGCAAAAAATATGGCCATCAGACTACGCTCTTCCCAAAGAAGAGCGCAATCCGCAAGAGCTTCATTTTCCAAATGCAATCAATATCTACTTTGATATTACACCATCCAAATACATCACAAAAATCATAAATTAAATTCAAAATAAATTGAAAAATAAATCAATATAACTGAATTTAAAAAATTGTAAATAGAAATTCTCTCTATTTGTTTCATTTTTTCAACTTATTTATTGCAAAAATCTTTCAATTTTACAATTTTTTAGTCAAAGTTAAGCAAAGAGTGTTAGACTATTAATAGCTATGAAATAGCGCATTTTCGGTATTTAGCTTGGCTTATAGTTATTAAAAGTCAAGCTTATAACACTGGTGCTTATCAGTTGAAAGGAGAAAGTATGAAGCTAGGCTTTTTGGTCGACCTTGACCTATGTATGGGGTGTAAGGGCTGCGAAGTTGCTTGTAAAGTGGAAAATAAGGTTCCACTGCATAGCTGGAGACTTCGTGTAAAGTATGTGGATGTAGGTGTATATCCTGAAACAAAAAGAACATATACGCCACTCCGTTGTAACCATTGCGAAGATGCACCGTGTGAGCGTATCTGTCCAGTGAGTGCTTTGCACTATCTTGAAAACGGTATTGTCAATATCGACAAAGAGAGATGTATCGGCTGTGCAGGATGTATGATGGCTTGCCCATATGGTGCGATTTATATGGATCCAGTCACAAATACTGCAGATAAATGTACATACTGTGCACATAGAATTGCAAGTGAGATGATGCCAGCATGTGTTGTAGCATGTCCGGTTGAAGCAAATATCTTTGGAGATCTTGACGATCCAACGAGTCATATTAGCCAATATATTATGCAACATCAAAAAGATGGTGGCGTACAAGTAAGAAAACCAGAGAAAAACACTCATCCGAAACATTTTTATGTAGGTGGTGGTCAAGTACAGCTCAATCCATTGGCAGCGAAGAGAGAAGAGGGATACAATCTTTTCAATAAAATCACGCATTTAGACCATATAGGAGGTCACTAATGGTAGAACATACAGTAGCAGCAACAAATGCAATTGTAACGCTTGATGTCCCAATTCCAGAGGTGATTTGGGGATGGATGATTACACTCAATATGTGGGCAAAAAGTATTGGTACAGGTGTTGTTTTTATCGGTGCATATCTTTTAGCACGCTATAACGACAAAGTTGGAGAAGAGGTGAAGTTTTGGATGCCTCTTATTTCATTTATCTTTTTAAATATCTTTTTACTCTTTACACTCTTAGATCTCCATCAGCCGCTGCGAATGTGGCATATATTTGCTTATCCTCATTTTACTAGTGCTATTACAGTTGGTGCTTGGATGGCGACAGTGTTTACAGGTATCATTTTTATCATGATGCTTATAGCTCTCAAAAATTTTGCTAAAAAACATGAAGATAAGATGCCAAGATTTGTAAGAGAGCTTACTAAAAAGTGTGAGGTTCTTAGTGATTCACTCTATTCTCCTCTTTTAAAAGCTGCTGTAGTCCTAGCAGTACCAGTTACTATGTACACAGCTACTATCATGGGCGAAGCAACTGCACGAGAGCTTTGGCAAACTCCAACAGAACTTGTGCAGATGATGTTAGCAGCTCTTTTAACTGGTAGTGCAGTATTTCTTATTATTGGTGGAAAATGGGGCTATGAGATAAAACGTGATTTGGCAATTATTCTTGGTGTGAGTGCATTTTTGAGCTTTACAATCTATATGGGTGAATACTATTTTGGACATATGAAAGCTGAAGAGGTTGCAGCAATTTTAGCGTATGTAAAAGAGCATGGCGCATATCATGCAATGTTCTGGGCTGGACAGTGGCTTGCATTTATTATCCCAATGATTTTAGTCTATTTTAGCCTTAAAAGCAGAAGTGCGTCACTGCTTTATTTGGCTAGCGTTTCAGCGATTGTGGGTTTGTATATCACAAAACATGTATGGCTTATTATCCCACAATTACTACCACTCAGTTAAGGAGTCGATATGAGTTTTTTAGAAAGTAGAAGAAATTTTCTCAAAGGCACAGCAGCTGCTGCAGTAGCAGGAATAGCTGTGAGCAAAGGTGTATTTGAAACTATTGCTGAAGCAAAAAGTGAAGAAGTAGGAAAATTTACCAATACACCAAAAACCATCTCTTTTTATCCTCCACTTGAAGAGTGGGATGATTTTAAAGAGCTTGATGGTGACGATTGGAAAAGAGGTGGTATAGATCGCAAAGGTGTACAAAGCGAAGATAACCCAGATGGTATCTATGTAAATGATTTTGTCATTGTTCCAACAGTATGTAGTAACTGTGAAGCTGGGTGTGGTTTGACTGCGTGGGTTGACAAAAAGAGCTTAACAGTTAAAAAATATATGGGTAACCCGCTCCATACGGGAAGCCGTGGTCGCAACTGTGCAAAAGGGTATGCAGTTTGGTCACAGATGTATGATCCAGATAGAGTCCCATTCCCACTTAAGCGTGCACCTGGAAGCAAAAGAGGTGAAGGAAAGTGGGTTCGCGTAACCTGGGATGATGCTATGAAAGAGATCGGCAAAAAAGTAGCCGAACTTTTAGAAAAAGGTGATGAAGTAAGTAGAAAAATGTTCATCTACCATGTCGGTCGACCAAATGAGAATGGATTTAGTGGGAAAGTGCCTCACACACTTGGTTTTGACGGATTTGACTCACATACTAACATCTGTAGTGCAGGTGCAAGACAAGGTTCAATCCAGTGGGCAAATGATGATAGGAACTCACCAGACTGGGCAAATAGTAGGCTTATTTTCTTGCAATCTTCCCATGCTGCAGATGCAGGACACTACTTCCAACAAAGTGCAGGATTAATTGCAGATGCAAGAAAGAAAGGTGCAAAACTTGTTGTAATTGATCCACGTCTCTCAAATAGTGCTGGTATGGCTGATCTTTGGCTTCCAGTTTGGCCTGGAACAGAAGCTGCATTGTATCTTTACTTAGCAAATAGAGTACTTCATGAGAAGAAGAAAAATGGTGAAGATATGGTTGACCATGAATTTGTGAAAAACTGGGTCAACTGGAAGAAACTCATGAAAGATAAAGAGTATCTGGGCTTCATCAAAGAAAAAGGGTATATTAGCAGACTTCCAAAAGATGAGAGCTATGAGAGTTTTGTTGAGCTACTCAAAGATATGTATAAGCCATACGATCTTGACTTTGTTGTCAAAGAGTGTAAGCTTGAAGGGCAAGAGTATAAGCTTGAACAGCTTTGGGAGATGATACAGGATGCTGGAGATAAAATATCAACTTATTTATGGCGAGCTGGGACTATTGGCCATAGAGGTGGATGGATGAACACAAGAAGTGGCTTCTTGCTCCTAGCACTCACTGGTGCACTTAAAGGTGATATTGGTGGAGTAAGTTGGCACCATTGGCATGAAGTAAGTGTCAACGGTAAATTTTTCAAAGCGACAGTAGCTGGAAAAGCGCCAGAGCGTGTCGATACATGGAATGACTACTCATGGCCACCAGAGTATCCACTCTCTACATACGAGATGAGTTTTTTGCTTCCACACCTTATTATGGATGATGAGTGGAGAGAAAAATGGAATAAACGAGGATTTAAAGTAGCAGAAAAAATAGCTGTATGGGTACCACGTATGTATAACCCAGTTTGGATCAATCCAGATGGTTTCCGATGGATAGAAGCACTGAAGCGAGAAGACAAGTTTGAACTAACATTCAACCTTTCACCAACCTGGAGTGAGACAAACTGGTACTGTGATTATGTATTGCCAACAGGGCTTTCTGGCGAGAGACATGACCAGCAATCTGCTCCTACAAAACCAGAGCAGTGGACAGCATTTAGACAACCAGCTTTAAGAGTTGCATTAGAAAAAATGGGATGGAAGCCAAAAGATCCAACAAGAGCAACACTTGAAGCACATATTAAAGCTGGTCTTGGGGAAATTTGGGAAGAGAATGAGTTTTGGGCAAATCTTTTTGTTCACTATGTTGATCCAGATGGAAAATATGGCGTAAAACAGTACTGGGCAAGTAAAGAGGATCCAAACCGGGCTATCACAATTGCAGAGCTCTATGATGCAGCATTTGCTAACTTACCAAAACTTAAAAAAGCAGCAATTGCAGCATATCCAAACAGTAAGTATCCTTGCTATGAGTTTATGAGAGATAGAGGTGCATGGACAGAAGAGACTGATGTATATAAACCACAAGAAGAAGAGATTCCATTTGATGGAGAGTATTACACTATTCATGGGAAGAAAGTTCATAAAGACCATGTAGAAAAAGATGAGTATGATGTACTCTATCATGATGGAAAGCCATTTGGAATAGAAATTGATGGGAAAGTCTATCATGGGTTCCATACACCAGATAAGAGACTCGATTTCTATGTAGATTGGCTTGCAAAAGAGTATCAGTGGCCTGAATATGCAATTCCTATCTACCCACGAGATAGGAGAGAGCGCAAAGAGATGGTGCATCTCGTAACACAGGTTCACCACGATTATATTAAAGATAAAAACCAATTTGCACTCAATACAATTTATAGATTGCCATACAACATCCATACACGAAGCGTTAACTCTAAGCATTTGATGGAGATTAGCCAAAACCATAACCCTATATGGATCCATACAAGTGATGCGAAGAGACTAGGAATTAAAAAAGGCGATAAGATTCGAGTACGAATCGTGGATACAGTAAGTGGGCTTGAAAGTGGATATTTTGTTGCAATGGCAATTCCAACTGAAGCTACAAGACCAGGAGTTTTAGCAAATAGTCACCACGCAGGACGATGGAAACTTAAAAATGCGGTAGAGATTCCTGGGTTTGAGCATAAGCTTGGTGTCATGGGAGTTGGAGCACCTCTGTATAAAATGGAGATGGATGGTAAAATCGGTAAGATGCGCGCAAAAGAGGGACTAGATAAGGGACTTAAGAAACGAGAAGATAGCTGGCAATTTAAAGAGATCAATAAAGATCTCGATAACATCTGGTGGGATGGTTTAACTGGTGCATGGCAAAATGCAGTAGCTCCAGTGCATCCAGATCCAATTGCAGGTAACCATGCGTGGCATCAGATGGTTTATATCGAAAAAGCAAAACCGGGTGATAAGTTTGGTGATGTCTATGTGAACTATGAAAATAACTTCAAAACATATCAAGCTTGGAGGGATAAACTGACTCGTCCAGTAAGCGAGAAGATGAAGTTTAGACGTCCACCTTGGATCAAACGACCTGCAACACCTCTTACATTAAGAGCCTATAAAAACCCTATGTATAAAGGGTAATGTACACAAGCCTTTTGGCTTGTGTAATATATAAGTAAATAAATTTTAGCTCCCGCTACTTGTTCCTATCTCATAATCTTGAAAATAGCGCTCTTCATCAAACAGTTTCTTCTTACCAAGAGAGTGAATATACTGGGCAATTGCCTTTATCTCATTTTCATTTAATGCTTTAGCAAAAGGTGTCATCATATCGGCTCTATTGGAATGGATAGTTCCATTTTTGTATCCATGAAGTCGTTTAATTATATAAGACTCACTTTTTCCAGCGAGTTTTGGAAAACTGTTTGCACCTTCAGCTTTACTGCCGTGACATCCATAACATCCATTTTTTGTATAGAGCTGCTCACCTTGTGTTACATTACTATCCTGTGCTAATAGATAAATTGCAGTGATACTTAAAAGAAGGGCTTTTTTCATATACTCTCCTTAGTTTGAAGATCCCATAAAGTGCTTAAGGTAAAAATAAATGACACACTGTATAATAATAAACAAAATTGATAAAATCAACTTTGAAGCTAAGATAATTTTATATAAAAGGATAGTTTTTGACTCATAGTAGAAATGCAATGTATGGACTTATTTCAAGAATTTTTGTTGGCGAGATGGATGATTTAACGCTTGCTACCATTGAAAAATTACCAAATTTTCAAGAACTTTTTCCTCATTACTATGAATGGAGAGAGCGTCAAAATAAGAGCCGCTATAAACTTATCAATGAAGTTCTCAACGTAGATTTCACTGACATTGCAGTACTTCATCTTATACCGTATGAGACTTTTTATACGCGTGAAGACGGAATGATAGAGAGCGGTGGAGCAAATCCTGTATTGCAGGTATATAATGATTTGGGATTTCGTGTGGATTATGAGAGGGCGCGCGTAGTAAGCCCTGATCATATTGGAGTGGAGCTAGAGTTTATGAAGCTACTTACCGAAGCGCAGCAAAAGGCTGAAGAAGAGAACGACGAAGAGGCTGTGCAATCGATAAAAGCAGAGCAAAAGAAGTTTTTAGAAAATCATCTTTTACAATTTGCTCCAATGTATTTTATCAATGTTGTAGAGCAAGCTCGTACACCATTTTATAAAGATGCTGCAAAGCTTGCTTTAGAGTTTTTGCTTGAAGATTATGAGTATTTGAGTGAGGAGATTGCTTGATAAGGCTTGATGCGGCTAAGTGTGTCCGCTACTACTCAAAACTAAATGAGTGCAATAGTTGTGAGCAGATCTGCCCTGCTGATGTAATTGAGACGCAAGAAGGGTCGCTTGCATTAAAGCAAGATGGCTGTATCGATTGTGGCGCATGTGTTGGGGTGTGTCCCACTGAAGCATTGCAACTGAGTGATTTTAATGTTACAGAGTTCTTTTTTGATTTTGTAAAATCTGATGAAAAAATCATTTCATGTAAAAGCAACTTTGTCTGCCTTGCAGCATTAGGAGTGGAGTATCTCATAGCGCTTGGGGCAGTCAAAGAGATTGTGCTTGATATTGGACACTGTGAGACATGTGATATTAAAGAGAAGTGTTTTGCGCAAATAGAGCACAATATTGCAGAAGCCAACTATGTACTTGAGGCTATTGAGCAAAGAGGAGTGCAAGCCAAAAAACTTGGAGTGCAAAAAGAGAATGTTCCAGATAGGAGAGAGTTTTTTAATATCTTTACACTCAAAAATGTAGTAAAAACGAAAGCAAAAATTGATGAGCAGCTTGAAGCTTTAGAAGATCCAACAGTTGGCCTTGATACAGAGCAGATTCGAGCCATTAGGCAAAAGAGTATTCCAAATAAGCGAAAACTCCTCTTTACTCTTCTTAAAAAAATTGAAAAACCAGCAAACTACAAGTATCTTGAAAATGAGCATTTGAGTTTTACATCAGAAAAAGAGATTGATGAGAGCTGCGATAACTGCTCTATTTGTTATCGTATATGCCCAACAGAGGCACTCAGTACCACGAGTAAGGCGTCTGCAATTTTGTTTGATCCTTTGCTTTGTGTGCGATGTCATCTGTGTCATGATGTGTGTGAAAAAGGAAGCATCAAGCTAGCTGAATATTTTGATACAAAGCAGTTTTTCGAACCTGAAGCCAAAATATTAGCGAAATTTACAATAGTAAGATGTGAAGATTGTGGAATATGTTTTACCTATTTTGGTGGAGAGAAAATTTGTCAAAGATGTAAAATCGAAGAGGAAGAGGCAAAACAGTTGTGGGGGATAGAATGAGACCTGAAGATATTCATGGAAAAAAACTCATAGCAGTAGCTGGGCATGATACATTTGGCAAAGCTTTTATAAGTGTCGTAAACAAAGAGGTTGCCAAAGATGGGTTGATGCTTATTGGTATAAACATCAATGAAGAGGATTTTGGATTCTTTATTTACAATCTTGCAGACTCAAAACTTGAAGTTACTATATTTATGCCAGAGTTTCAACAAAAATCTGCCCAGTTTTTCGGAATTGATGGGTATCTGCTTATGAGCAAAAAGGGCAAAAATGGGTTAGAGTTTTTCACAGCACAAGAGGAGACGCTCATTGATGATAGAAAACTATTAGATTTAGTAAAAAAGATATAAAGGAAAAGAATGGATATCAATTTTGATGATATTAAAAAAGAGTTTGATGCACTCAAAGCTGTAAAAGATATAAAAGAGGAAGCGTGTGAAATTGGGTGTGAAACGGCCGAGGATGAAGAGAGTGGGTTTATAGAGACAATTCAAAAGTATATGCTAGCACCTGTACGTTGTGGGATCTATTTTAGTCGATTAGATATCAAAGTGATAGGCCTTATGATTGATGAAGATGTACAGGTACGAGAGCGTAAAAGAATGCTCAGAGACATTCTTCGTTCTATTACCTCCAAAGAGGGGTTTGCTGCTTTTATTGATGCAGTTGATGCTACAGCAAAACAAAAGATTGCTGTCTATGATGAATTGGCACAAAACTTTCCTCACAGTGCGAAAATTTTTGAAGGCAAAAAAGAGGCTTATGAGAAGTTTAGAAAAGTGTTAGATAAAATCTTGCAAAATTTTGAAGAGGTAGAGCAGGCGTAAGCCCGCTTTACATTGTTGGAAATGGCAATGCCATAGGTGTACAGCTACGCGCCTCTTTAAGTGGTATTGTAGGTTTTGCACCACTTCCAAAGTCTTCAAGTTTCATAACTGTCTTTCCATTCTCTTTTGCAAGTACAATGCCAAAAGGAACTTGCGAGCTTACCCAAACTTCACTCTTTTTATTTTTAAATATAGCAACTTTTATCTTTTTTCCATTGGGAAGAGTGTAGGTTGCAAATTTAATATGCGGTTTATTGGGGTTATACTCTTTAGGTGTTGTTGTATGGTATCCAGCATTTTTATCTGCATTCATCATTCCTATCATCTCTTCACTCATACACATAATACCTTGAGGTGTTTTTGTTATAAGTTTTTGGATAGCTCTATCATTTCCTACTGCACTCCAGTATTGCGTAACCATTCCGTTACTCTCTATTTCTACAATATTGACTTTAAGTCCCTTATACTCGGTGGTACCGAGAAACTTTGTAGTCATTGAAAATGTACCTTCATCGGTATAGATTATATATTTAGCCCAATCACCCTTTTTAAGCTTCATAAACCCTGTATATGGACTTGCAAAAAGTGCTAGTGCAGTAAATAGCAATATGAGCAGTTTTTTCATTGTACACCTCCTTTTTTTCATTATAACAGATTGTGCGTAAAAACAACGTATACTAAACCTGTAGATAGTCCTGCAAGAACTCCTGCTAAAAGGTCATCTGCCATAACACCAATGCCACCGGGGAGTTTTTCAAGTTTTCCTATATATGAAGGCTTTTTGATATCGAAAAATCTAAAAAAGAGTATACTCAATAAAAGCCAAGGCAGTGTGGTACTAGGTAGGAGAGAGATTGCTAACCAAATACCAGCAATCTCATCAATAACTATTGAAGGATCATCGTGTGTTTTTGTTGCTTCTTCATATTTGTTAATCTCTTTTATAGCAATAATAGTTATGAGAACAACAAGCAAAAAGAGTGTTGATTGGGGCATAAAAAGTAAAATAATCCAAGCTAAAACTGCTCCAAAGAGCGTTCCCCATGTGCCGGGAGCTTTTGGGAGGAGTCCAGTATAGCATCCTGTAAGAAAACATTTTTGCATGGTTTTTCCTATGTCAAAGAGGTAGTTTGATAGAGTTTCATGAGTTCTTTATAGAAATCTTCTTCATTATGTTTGACTATGAGGCCTGGGTTTGGTATGAGGTCAGCAAAGAGTTTTTCAAGATTTTTAAATCTATTTGGAAAGAGCTCACTCAAAATTATAGCACTTATCTCTTTGCGCACTAAAACTGCAGGCGGCAAAATACCAAGCTCTAGAAGTTCTAAAATAGAGTCTGCATGGTAGGAGATATGGTGATGCGTACCGTGAGGACAGGTATTGGTGCTCACTAATGTTTTACACTCATTACAGTATACAAACTCACTTACTGTTTCGATTTCAATAGTAATGCCTTTGATATTATCAAAAACACTTTTTACGCTATTTTTATCGTAATAAAGTCCCAGACCCGCGTGGTTTTTTCCTACAACCAGTTTTGTGCAACCAAAGTTTTGTGCTACGATTGCATCGAGAATCAATTCATTAAATCCAGCAAAAATATAGGTGTTTTCTAATGGTGCTATAATGACACGATTTTTTGGAAGGTAGTTACTCACAAAATACTCAAGACACTTTTTACGCAGCTCATAGGAAAATCTATCTTCAGTGTAGGGTTTGAGTAAAAAGAGTACTACAAGGTCGCTATTTTCCATAGTAAGCCGAATGAGTCTTTCGTGGGCTCTATGGAGAGGTTTTGCTGCAAGCATAATAGCTGCCACATTTTTTGCTTTAAGCTCTTTTTTCTTTTTTGCGATAAGCTCTTTTGTTCTTTTCAAATCATCAAAAATAACATGAAATTTACCACTAACAGCATATTTTCCAAGTCTTTGGAGATTCTTTTTAATACCTGGATGAGAGATATCATCTGTACCATATATATTTTTGATACGTTGTAGTGGATCAATTGTAAAAACCTCTTCGACTTCAATCTCACCTACATCTCTATCATTTTCAACAAGTGCGACTTTATCCCCTTTTTTTAAAGCTTTAATAACCTCTTGATTCTTTTTTCCACTGGGTGCGAGAATGAAAGAGAAAGGAAAAGTTCTATTTTTATACTCTTTAGTGCGGTCTACCTCTTGCGTCTCTTTTTCATTCATAAGTTTATCGACTGGAAAGAGAAGTCCCTCTTGCACGAGAGCTAATGAAGCGAGCGCCTCTTTATCGATATAGATTTTATTTTTTCTTAAAGATTTCATATTTTTTCCTTTTTTCCCAAAGGCTTTTGCGAGAAATCCCCAATTTTTTTGAGAGCATAGTATCGGGAAATTTGTTTTGATAATTTATAATTATATATTTGACATACTCATCTATAGTGAGAATATCATTCCTATCAAATATTTTGTTATCGCTTTTAAGAAAGATTGTCTTAAAAGGTATCTCCTCTTCTGCAGATTCAGTAGTAGAGACAATTGCTCTTTTATCTTTGATAATATCGAAAAACTGCTGCTTTTCGCTTTTTTTAAGTGTCTGAAAATCACTAATATAGAGGAGTTGTGTATCTTTTTCATTTTTGATTTTATTGAAGATCCCTTTTTCAGTAAGTGAGTAGAATTTAAAGGGCTCTTGTAAGAGATTAGCAAATGAGAATGCATATGCATCGGCATATTTTTGATAATTCGTTTTTATAAAGAGGGGGAGGGGTTCTTTGATGGAGATATTGTCTATTTGTAATCCTTTAAAGGAGTGAGCAATATATGCTTTGTATGCAAGATTTTCTTTTTTTAGATGTTCATGCTCTATGAGGTGATTTATTTTGCGAATAAGTTCATCCATAATAAATGGTTTAATAATGTAATCATTGGCTCCCTTTTGCAGCGGTTCAGCTACAGTATCATGAGTAAGATGTGTTACAAGTAAAATGACGATTTTATCTTTAAAAGCGTTGAGTACAGGATAAAAATCTTGACCATTAATGTTGGTAGAGAGTAGTATGACATCATAGTTTTTATCACTCAAAGCATCTTTGATTCCAGCAGCCAGTTCACACTGAAAACCTATTTCACTCAGTTTTGCAGAGATGCTTTGAGCTAAATATATCTCATTTTCGACAATTAATACTCTCATATTTTTCTCCAATCAAAATATTTCAATGTAGCAATAGCTTGTGCAGCTATTCCTTCTTTGCGTCCTACAAATCCTAACTTCTCCGTAGTTGTGGCTTTTATATTAAGGTTATGCGGGGGTAGCTCAAGCAGTGATGCAATGGTTTGTTGCATTGCAGGTTTAAAATCGAGAAGTTTTGGCGCTTGCGCCATAATAGTAAGATCAATCTGCACGATTGTAAATCCGCATTGACGCAGAAGTGTAGCAGTTTTTTGTAGCAAAACTTTTGAGTCAATATCTTTATATTCCATATTGCTATCAGGAAAAAGTTCTCCAATATCGCCAAATCCCGCAGCCCCCATAAGTGCATCAATAATAGCATGGATTGCCACATCTGCATCAGAATGTCCAGCTAGTCCTAAATGGTGAGGAACTTCTACTCCACAAAGCATGAGAGGCCTACCTTCGCAAAATGCGTGTACATCAAATCCCATTCCAACACGCTGCGTATTTGCTGGGGGTTGTAGGCAATCAAGATAGTGAAGATCTTCTTTGTATGTAAGTTTACGCTGCTTCTCGCTTCCTAATACATACACTACATCTTTTCCAAGAGCTTTAATTGCTGAGCTCTCATCTGTAAACTCTCTCTCTTGTAAAAGAGCTTCTTGTAATATTTTTGTGCGAGAGAGCTGTGGAGTTTGGATAAGTTTTACTTCACTTCTATCAATTGTTTCATTTTTATACATAACAGTATCTACTGCTGGTACATAGGGAGCAATGCAATCTGCTTTGCCTTTTTGTTCAAGGATTCTTTCTATTACCTCTTTTTGCACACAGACTCTTGCTATATCGCTAATGAGGACATATTCGCTTCTTACATGCTCAAGAGCATTGCGTATTGATTCTTGTCTTGTATTTCCACCTGGTATGACCAAAGCATTACTATACTTTTCAAAAAGTGGTTTTTCTTGAGGATGGGCTGTAAGTATGATATTGTTAAATTGTGCAAAAGATGTAAATCTGTGTAACACATAGAGCCATAGAGGCTCATCACCTATCCATAACCACTGTTTCTTTACTGGCAGTGTAAAGCGCGAAGAGGCACCAGCTCCTAGTAACACAAGTGTGATCTCGGACAATATTTATCCTTTTTCCCTGAATGTTACAAAATTATACATAATAAAAGCTTTTTTTTATCTTTTTTGAGTAATATTTTGAAAAGCCAGCCTTAGCTTTAAGCTTTGAAGGAGAAAAATATGAGAAGAGAATGGGTTGAAAAGAGAAAAAATAATACTGTTAAAACACAAATGTACTATGCTAAACAGGGCATTATCACTGAGGAGATGCAATATGTAGCACAAGTTGAAGGGCTGGAGCCTGAGACAGTGCGAAAAGAGGTAGCGCGTGGACGCATGATAATTCCTGCTAATGTTAATCATATCCATCAAAAACCGATGGCAATAGGAATTGCAGCAAAGTGTAAAATCAATGCAAATATTGGAAGTAGTGCATTAGCAAGCGATATTGAGGGCGAAGTTGAAAAGGTGAAAGTGTGCCAAAAATATGGTGCTGATACTATTATGGATCTCTCAACTGGTGGAGATCTTGATGCAATCAGGCAAGAGGTTATCAAAAATGCAGAAGTTCCTATTGGTACAGTACCAATCTATCAAATCCTCCATGACTGCAATAATAAAATAGAAGATCTTACTATTGATAAGATGCTTGAAGTCATAGAGCGCCAGGCGCAGCAGGGTGTAAGCTACTTTACTATCCATGCTGGATTTTTACTCCGTTTCATGCCACTTGTAGCTAAGAGAAAAATGGGAATAGTCTCAAGAGGTGGCAGTTTGATGGCAGCGTGGATGATGCATTACCATAAAGAAAATCCATTCTATACGGCCTTTGATGATATTTTAGATATTTGTCGCAAATATGATGTAAGCCTCTCTCTTGGAGATAGCTTGCGACCGGGATGCCTTGCTGATGCAAGCGATGATGCGCAGCTTGAAGAGCTCAAAGTTTTAGGTGAGCTCACACTCAAAGCATGGGATAAAGATGTCCAAGTGATGATCGAAGGGCCGGGGCATGTTCCAATGAATCAGATCGAGCGCAATATTAAAATAGAGCGCGACTACTGCCATGAAGCACCTTTTTATGTATTAGGTCCGCTTGTTACCGATATCGCTGCAGGATATGATCATCTTGCAAGTGCAATTGGCGCTGCAATGGCTGGCTGGTATGGAGCGAGTATGCTTTGCTATGTGACACCTAAAGAGCACCTTGGCCTTCCAAATGCCCAAGATGTGCGCGAAGGTATTGTAGCGTATAAAATAGCTGCCCATGCAGCAGATATTGCAAGAGGAAGAAAAGGTGCAAGAGACGTAGATGATGCTATGAGTGATGCGAGGTATCATTTTGATTGGAATAAGCAGTTTGAACTTGCACTCGACCCCGATCGTGCGCGTGAGTATCACGATGAAACCCTTCCACAAGATGTTTTTAAAGAGGCTGAATTTTGCTCTATGTGTGGACCTAAATTTTGTAGTTATAAAATCACACAAACTATCCTCGAAGAGCACGGAGCATAAGCTCCGCTGCACTATATTCTGCATTTACCTCAAAAATTAATCTCTATTAAAGTTAAATAGGATAAAATTTATCCGAATTAAAAATAAAGGAGCAGTGTAATGCTAAATGAAGCAAAAGTAAAAGAGGTTTTAGGCACTGTTGCATATCCTGGTTTTACCAAAGATATCGTGACATTTGGTTTTGTTAAAGCTGTAGAAGTAAGTGGAGACAGAGTTTTTGTGGAGCTCGATATCACTTCAAGTGCTCCGGAAGTAGCACAGCAACTGCGTGATGAAATCACAAAAAAGCTGCAGCTTGAAGGGGCAAAAGAGGTTGTTGTCAATATTCATCAGCCAAAAATGCCAAGAGAGACATCAAGTAGAGGAAAAAATCTCGCTCCTCAAGTGAAAAATTTTGTGATGATAAGTAGTGGTAAAGGGGGAGTTGGTAAATCGACTACTACAGTCAACCTCGCAATCGCAACTGCAATGCAAGGCAAAAAAGTAGGAATCCTTGATGCAGATATTTATGGCCCAAATATCCCTCGTATGATGGGAATTCTCGGAGCACAGCCAGAAGTTGTTGGCAATAAAGTTAAGCCTATTGAGACAAAATATGGTGTAGAAGTGATGAGTATGGGTGTACTTATGGAAGAAGGGCAGTCACTCATTTGGCGCGGTGCAATGATTATGAAGGCGGTTGAGCAGTTTTTAAGAGATATTTTATGGAGTGATTTGGATGTGCTCTTTATCGATATGCCTCCAGGAACTGGTGATGCACAGCTGACTCTAGCACAGAGTGTACCAGTGACTGCTGGAGTAACAGTTACAACACCACAGATGGTGAGTCTTGATGATAGTAGACGAAGTCTTGATATGTTCAAAAAACTCCATATTCCAATTGCTGGTATTGTAGAAAACATGAGTGGTTTTATCTGTCCAAATTGTAGCACTGAGAGTGATATTTTTGGCAAAGGTACATCACATGATGTAGCTCTTGAGTATGGAACAAGTGTACTCGGGGAGATTCCAATTGAGCCAGCAATTAGGGAAGGGGGTGATGAAGGAAAACCGGTAGTTTTCTATCATCCTGAGAGTGAGACTGCAAAGCGCTATCATCAAGCTGCAAACAGACTCTGGCACTTTATCGAAAAAGTGAATGAAGAGGGAGGGGCGAGCAACGAGATGATCCAACCAACAACACCTCCAGGTGTGAGTGCATGCTCTACTGGTGGCAATACACAAAGTGGCGGCCATCAAGATGGTGGATGCGGATGTAATCACTAAGCGAGGGAGACCTCGCTTTTGGTATAATTACCTCAAAGATGTAATAAGAGGTAGTAATGCAAAAATTTTATAAAATTGCTGTAATCAACACCAAAGGAGGTGTTGGAAAAAGTACGATCAGCATGCAATTAGTAGCTCCCTTTCTCTACCAGAAATCGCAAAACCCAGTATCATTTTTTGAACTTGATGATGAAAACGAAGATAGTATCTCTTTTGAAAAGAGCCGTTTGGTATGGCTAGAGCGTATAGGTGTTGCAGGGCAAGATCTTCGTGAGGAATTGCGTGATATCTTGCTTCTTGAAAATAATATTGTTATGGATGTAGGTGCAAATAAGACAGCTGTATATGTACTCGATGCACTTATAGATAGTGGTATGGTATATGCTTTAGATGCAGTTGTTATTCCGTTAATGGATGGGGAGCTTGATGCGACAAGTGCCATTCACATCTACCAAAAACTTAAAAATGCTAATAGTGAGCTAAAAACTGTATTTGCTCTCAATCGATGGAATGAGATGCGTGAAATAGAGTCGCAATTTGATATTTTTTTAGGTGATAAGTACGGTTTTTTTGATACAAAAGGTGTTATAAACTATATCGATGAAGAGGATCGTAACTACCTTGTATTAGCAGATAGTGATGCTATTAAATACTCTCGTGCTTTTGGTATTACCCTTTGGGAGCTTGCTAATATGGAGCTTGATATAGACGAAGAGCTCAAAAGAGCGATTGATGAGGGTGCAAGTAAAGAGGAGATAAAGAGGCTTAGTTTTAAAAAATCTCTCAAAAGTGATTGTGAAAGATATAATGAGCGCATTTTACAAAAAGCATTTAAAAAGCTAGAAGAGATCTTAGACTAGATATAAGAGCTTAAAACTGCACCATACTCCTTTTGTAACTTCATTATCTTTCTTTGAGCAATTTGCGTAATAAGATTGACGTTTTGATTCTCTTCTGAAGCGCTATAAATACTTGTTTCCAAATTTATTATTTCGCTTTTAGCTGCCTCTATGAGTTTGAGCATTTGTGAAAATATAATTGTAAATCCTCCGCCTTCCTCTTTAGTATGAGCAGATTCAATAAGACCATTGATGTGGATAAAGTCGAGCCTATTGATGAGGACATTGAGCTCTTGAATGTTGTAATACATTGAACGCAGTTGACTTTTAGATTTATCCACATTTATTGCTAAGTGTTTTGCATATATTCGCAAAAGCTCAAAGAGTTCGTTAATGTTATTGATAACTTCTTGCTGTTTTTCATGGCTGAGTGAGGCTTGTGAGAGGTTTTGGATCATCTCTTTGATAAAGAAGGTAATCATCTCAATAATGAGTTTAGAGGAGAGAATATTAAAGCCTATATCTTCGATATCTTTTTTTGTATTTTCTATGATTTTACTAAGTTGCAAAATCTTACGTTCGCTTAGTTCAGCATTTTTTCGCATCTCATGTGAGAGTGTAGAGAAAGAGACTCCATCCTTTTTTATTTTATAGCTCTCTATTGAAGCATTGAGTGAGAGTAGACGGATATCTTCTGCCAGTTCATAAATAAACTTACTTTTTTTGTTGAGTTCCTCATTGAGATTTAAAAAAAGATTTACTTTTCCAAAAATCTCATTAAAGTAGCGGTTGAGACGGAAAAAGATTGTTTGGAGATTACATAGTAAATCAATAAATCCAATATTTTTATTATTAACTTGTGTTAAATCTGTTTGACAAGAGACGTTATTTTGATTATCAAGAAGTTTCTCTCTACTTTCAATCTCTTCAAAAAATGCTCTTTTTGAAAAATCTTCATATGTTTCAAAACCAAGTGCATGGAGTTTTTCCATTAAAAAGGCGTGTGCACTCTCCATATCGTTTTTGAGTTCAACTTCTAAAATCTCTTTGTAAAGATTGGGGATAAGATCAAATATCTTGGAAGAGGGCTTAAGACGAATGGAGATATATTTCTCTATTTCTCCTTCCTCATTTACAACAGGATAAATTGCAGCTAAGACCCAGTAGTAGCTGCCATCTTTTGCCATATTTTTTACGTACCCTACAAAAGGTTTTCCTGCTTTGATAGTATCCCACACAGCTTTAAAGATAGCTCGTGGCATATCTGGATGACGTATGATATTGTGTGGTTTACCAATGAGTTCATCTCTATCAAACTTTGAAACTTCTTGAAAAACATCGTTTCCTGTAAGGATTATACCTTTTGGATCAGTAATTGAAAAGAATAGCTCATCAAGGGCAAAAGGGGATTCGCTATTTTTGGGCTCAATCCCTCTTTTATTATAAATATTTTTATATGTCATTTTACAGCCTTTATTCGAGCTCTTTTGCAGAAATAATTGCTACTATTTTTGTTAGTTCTTTTACAATTGCATTGGCTGTGTCTGCAAGCTCTTCAATTTTTTCAAAAACTTCATTTTTTCTACCCTCTTTTTGTAGCCTTATTAATTCAAAAGCAAGATTATGTACTTTTTTATGAAGATCTTCGGTGCCTTCAAGGAGCGCTATTACCTCATCACCGTATGGCTTTAATGCTTTAAAAGCCTCTCCAGAATAGAACCATCTACCAAAATTGCAAGATGTAAAATCTTGAAGAGAAATATTTTCATAACCTTCAAGAACTTTCGCAACATTCATAATATAGACTGAATGTGTTTTAATTGCATCAAAAAGTTTTGTGATCACCTCATCTTTTTCATTTACTTCACACTTTTCAATTCCTTCATTCATGAAATCGATTGTTGAGAAGATGCGGAGTCCAGTTATATGAGCTAAATCTTGAGCCTGTTTGAGATCTTCATTAAGTTTTAAAATTTCATCATTAAAGGTATAGATATGCTCTTTTTGTTGGTTAGTATATTGGATTTGGCGTTGAATAAGATGCGTTACACTATTACTTGTCTCTTTTATTTTACGGAAGGTTTTTAGTACATTACTTGCACCTTCTGCACTATCTTCTACAATTGTTTTTGCGTTTCCAACCACTTTTGATGTATTATCCATCTCATCCATAACTGAAATTGTTACTTCACGTATCTCACTTGCACTTTTGCTTGTCTTTTCAGCTAGTTTTCTTACTTCATCAGCTACAACTGCAAATCCACGTCCTACTTCTCCAGCTCGGGCTGCTTCGATTGCTGCGTTGAGTGCAAGGAGGTTTGTTTGTTCAGTGATTTCTAAGATGACATTAAGCACATGGTCGATACCACTGATTTTTCTTTTGAGTTCTTCTGTGGTTTTTGTAAGATTGTCCATAGCTTTAACAGACTCTAAGATATCTTGGTTTGTTTTATTTAAGATATTTTCGCCATTTTCAATTTCAGTGGTTGTATCTTTCTGTGCCTGCTCTATCTCAGAAATACTATGCATAATAGTATCAGTGATTTTGAGACTCTCTTCGCTTGTACTTGTGATTTTGTCGAACGTATCGTTAAACTTTGAAAAACGGTTTTTAAAATTATAGATTCCAGTTGCAACTAAACTTGCATTAAAGATACCTTCGCTTAAATTGATACCACTTCTTATCCATTGTCTTTTTCCATTTTTCAAAATCGTCTCTTTTTCTCTTATACAAGTTTCGAGATCTTCTCTGCATTCATCTACATTTTCTAGTTTTAGCTCTTTTTTGCTCATTTTGTGCTCCTGTTACTTTTTTTTGGCCGAAAAGATTGCCTCGATTTTAGCTTTGACATTTTCTGGAGTGAAAGGTTTGACGATATAGTTATTGACTCCGCTTTTAAGGGCTAGTATGATATTTTCTTTTTTTGCTTCTGCTGTAACCATCATTATCGGTAAAGATTTGAGATTGGGATCTTTTCTAATCTCTTGAACAAGCTCAATGCCTGTAAGATTTGGCATATTCCAATCAGTAATAACAAAATCGTATTTTTGGCTACGAAGTTTTTGGAGTGCTACCATACCATCTTCTGCTTCATCAATATTGCTAAATCCCATCTCTTTGAGAAGGTTTTTGAGAATTCTGCGAATCATAGGTGCATCATCTACTACTAAAATTCTTATGTTTTTATCTGGTAATGCCATTTATCCTCCCTATTTTTTTATTGCATATTCATGAACTATATGTAAAAGATCTTTTGTATCAAATTTTACAAGATGTGCATCTGCATTGACAAATCTTGTTTTATCAACTGTTGCTTTATCAGATAGTGATGTATTGATAACTACAGGAATTTTTGACAATACTGGATCTTCTTTTACTCTTTTTGTAAATGTCAGCCCATCCATTCCTGGCATCTCAATATCACTAATTATGAGTTGTATTTTGTCTGTAATATCTTTTCCCTCTTTTTGAGCTTCCTCTTTAAGTGATTCAAGGTATTTGAGGCCATCAATTCCGCTTTCAACTTCATAAACATTATGTCCATCTTGTGTAAGAATTTTACGAATAATTTTTCTTGCAACTGGACTGTCATCGAGAATCAGTATATTGTAAGATGTATCACTCTTTCCATACTCATCTTTATCTTCTACATTGAAAACTTTTATCATGCCAAGTTCATCCAAAATTCCTTCAAAATCTAATAAAAGAAGGAGTTGGTTATCTTCTATTTCTATTACCCCTACAACTTTTCCTCCCAGTTTTTCATCTACGCTAGCTGGGGGTTTTTTAATATCTGTCCACTTGATGCGGCGAATTCTTTTAGCTTCATGCACTAAAATACCTATAATCTCACGTAAAAACTCCATAACTATAGCATATTTGCTCTCTTTGTCAGCAGGAGCTTTTATTTTCATCCACTTTTCCAGATTTACGATTGGTATGACATCTTCACGGATTTTTGCTAGTCCTTCTACTTCAGGCGGCATACCGGGAGAGCGAAATATATTGGTGGGGCGCTGGATTACCTCTTTGACTTTGGCGACGTTGACACCTAAAACCCACTCATAAACATTCCCATCTTCGAGTTCTTCAAACATGCGAAAATCTATAACTTCAAGTTCATTTGCTCCCGTCTCCAAAATTTTAGGTAGATACTCTTTTTTTCTCATGGCAGCCTCTTATTCTTCGTTTTCTTGGTCAGATTTATGAAACAGTTTTTCAATATCAAGAAGGATGAGAAGGTTTTTATCACCTACCTCTTCATCAGTAACGACCACTCCAGTTATATATTTAGCATCAATCCCGATAGAGTTGATAGGAGCTGGGAGTATCTCTTCATCATCTATTGTTATAGCGCCTACCACTTGATCAATCATAAGTCCGATATTGCCAATAGCTGAATCGATAATAAGGATAAATTCTTGTTCCTCTTTTTTGTCGTGAGGAAGCCCCAGCATCTGCTTTACATTGACTACTGGTACAATATTGCCACGCAGATTCATCACTCCTAATATATGCTCTGGTGTTTTAGGTACAGGAGTTATATCAAGACGCTTTGTAATTTTGATAATGTTTTTGATATCAATGCCAATAAGTTCCTTATTAAGTAAAAAAGCAATAACTCGCTGCTCTTCTTTAAGATCTTCTTCTATTGTTTCACTAAGACCTAATACTTCAATGTCGTTCATTAGATAACTCCTATGAGATCGTTACGTTTATCGTTGATAAGAGATTTAATATCAAGTATCAGTACCACTTTTCCATCACCTGTAATAGTTGCTCCTGCAATACCTTCTACATCTTTGAGCATCTCACCAAGAGGTTTAATAACAATCTCTTCTTCTCCATAGAGATTATCTACTGCAATAGCGATATTTTTTTCTCCAATGTTGATGATAATGACAAATTTGTTTTCACTGCTACTTTCTATATCAAAAAGCTCATTGAGATGAAAAAAGAGATAGACTTCGTCTCTGAGCATAAGTGATTTATAAATACCAACATCTTTGATATCTTCTGGACGGTATTTAATAATTTCAACAACGCTAAAAAGTGGTATAGCAAATATACGATTATTAACGCCCACCATAAGGGTACGTATGATAGCAACTGTAAGTGGAAGTTTCATAGTGATTTTAGTTCCCTCATCTTTTTCACTCTCTACTTCAATTGCTCCGCGCAAAGAGTGAATCACATTTGCTACCACATCCATTCCTACACCACGTCCACTCAAATCGCTTACCTTTTCCACTGTAGAAAATCCAGGCATAAAAATGAGTTCAAACGCTTCTTTATCACTCATCTGTTCTGCTTGCTCAGGTCTAATAAGCCCTTTTTCTATAGCTTTTTGTTTGACCTTATCTGGATCTATTCCACGTCCATCATCCTCAATTGATACGATGATGCGATCTCCCTCTTGAAGAGCCGAGAGCAAAATTGTGCCATATTCTGGTTTACCTTTTGCGATACGCTCTTCAGGTGGCTCTATGCCGTGATCGATAGAGTTACGTACCAAGTGAATGAGCGGATCTTCAAGCTGATTGAGAATACTTCTATCGATTTCTGTATCTTCACCTTCGAGTTCAAGATTGATTTTTTTGCCAACTTTTTTTGCCAAATCTCTTACGATGCGAGGAAATTTACTAAAAATACGTTTTACTGGCTGCATGCGCAGTTTCATTACCACTTCTTGCAAATCTGAGACGCTTCTACTCATTCCAGCTATTGCTTCACTAAGCTCTTCGATAACTTCTGTATCATCTTGTGTAGTGTTGAGTCTGGATGTAAGTTTGACAATACGGTTGCGATCTAAAACAAGTTCTCCCACCAGATTCATGAGTGTAGAGACTCTCTCTATATCGATACGTATCGTCTCCCCTTCCTCTTTTTTTGCCTTTTTGGCTGGCGCTTTGGGAGATGGTGCTGGAGCTTTTTGCTTCTTTTCTTCTTGAGGTGCTTCTACAACCTCGCACTTTTCTTCAATTGTTTTTTCTTCAAGCTCTTTTTTTTCTTTTACAATTTTTTGTACAATGAGATCCTCTACATCTTTGCCTTGCTGAATGAGTTCATCAAGTTTTGCGATGAGATCCATATCTCGCTCTTCTGGTGGAAGCAATATGAGTTCATCGAGGATCTCTATCATAGATTTATCAGGATATTGCAAGATGAGTTTTTGGATATCTGGATCTACATCTTCATGAAACACAATTTCAATCTCTTTATCTATCTGTGCTACGGGTACTTCTTGGTCTTCATCATGTGATTGAGTTATATCTTCTTGCGCTTGAGGTGCTGCATCTTCTACAGGTTCTTCTTGTGTTGATGTTATTTCTTTTCCTTCAAGAAGATCATTAAGTTTATCTAATATGCCTTGAATATCTTGTGTGTCTGGAATCTCATTTTGTGTTTTGAGTGTTTCGATAGAGTTTTTGATAATATCGATACCTTCCAAAATCGTATCCATCATATCTGAATTGAGCTGGAGTTCATCGTTGCGAAGTTTGTCGAAAATACTTTCGATGATATGGGCAAGATTGATGATACTTTCTAAGCCTAAAAAACCTGCTCCACCTTTAAGGGTATGCATACCCCGAAAAATCTGGTTGAGTAACTCTTTGTTTGTAGGATCATTTTCCAGCTCTATGAGCTCTTGATCGAGATTTTCTAGGATCTCTTCAGCTTCTTGTATAAACTCATCCAAAATCTCTTGCATATCTTCTGTTATTTGTATATGCATAGATTATCCTTTTCTTTCATTGAACATTGCATCTATATCGTTTTGATCCACTTCATTTTCCCACGCAAACTCTTCAAGATATGCATTGTCTTGAGGAAGAGAAGTTACAGTATCGATACGCTGCATAAAATCTTCTAGTTTTGTTAACCTTTGTGTGACAATGTCTTGCATTTGCAATGTAGCGATTGCTTTGATAATGCTCTCTTTCATCTCATGATTATCGCACTGCTCTTCTAACATCTCTAGTGTCGCATAGAGAGTATT
This sequence comes from Nitratiruptor tergarcus DSM 16512, assembly GCF_027946175.1. Classification (NCBI taxonomy): domain Bacteria; kingdom Pseudomonadati; phylum Campylobacterota; class Epsilonproteobacteria; order Nautiliales; family Nitratiruptoraceae; genus Nitratiruptor; species Nitratiruptor tergarcus. Next base: position 1,032,008 of record NZ_AP026671.1, on the reverse strand, counting down.
AGCACACTCAGTAATCTCGTCTTTTGCTAAATTGATATGATTTATTGCTATTGCTATTTGCTCATTATTCAATCCTGACATGCGTATCCCTTTGCAGGTGATTTTTGTGATTATCGGTAATTTCATAGGATTTTTAATAAAAAAATATTAAAATGTTCCAAAAGCAAAAAAGGTTTAATTTGGCGGCTGATGACAAAAAAAGTGTAAACGGATTACAAAAAGCTGCAATACTTATTTCATCATTACCAGAAGAGGTGACGGTACATATTTTCAAAAGGCTTAAAGAGCATGAGATTGAAAAACTCATTAAAACTATATTATCTTTGGAAACCCCCTCTAAAGAGGTGCTCAAATCTGTTCTTGAAGAGGCATACGAGCATCTAAAAAATATATCGCCTGTTAAAATTGCTCCAGATCATCTCAAAAAAATCTTACAAGAGGCGTTGCCTCCTGAGCTTTTAGAAAAACTCCTCAGCGAAACATTTGATGAGCAAGAGGGAAAAGCGATATTTAAAGAGTTGGAAAAACTTGATGCCAAAATGGTTGCGAACCTTATCAAAGATGAGCATCCTCAAGTAATTGCACTGATATTATCACAGCTTAAACCCTCCAAAGCTGCGGAGATTTTGCAATATATTCCTAAGCGCGTTGGTGTGACTAATGTACAAGAAGAGGTTATTAAACGTATCGCTTCTATAGAAAAAATCTCTTCACAAACTCTCAAAGTTGTAGCTAACACTCTTGAAGAGGAGCTTCTCACAATTGGTGCTGGCAATGAAGAGACTCTTAGTGGTATTGATGTTGCAGCAGAAATTGTGAATGCATTGCCAAAAGATCTCCAAGTAGAACTCCTTGAAGATGTACGTAAAGAGGATGAACTTTTAGCTGATAATATCGAAGAGAGAATGTTTAAATTTGAAGATATTATCAAACTTGACAACAAAGCTATTATTGAGATACTCAAAAACATTGATAAAAACGATCTCATGCTCGCACTCAAGGGTGCACCAGAGGATATACTCAATAAATTTCTTTCTAATATGTCAAAAAGAGCTGCAGAGATGTTCCTGGAGGATATGGAAGTATTGGGTCCAGTGAAAAAGAGTGATGTAGAAAAAGCGCAGAAGAAAGTTATTGAAGAGATCAAAAATCTCATCAATAAAGGTGTTATTGAATTTGGCGCCGGTGAAGAGTATGTATGATTTTATGGGAGAAATGTATCTGTTTTGACGTTTTTTGTTATTTCTAAATAAATAGCTTGTAAAAATTGACGATAATCAAATATAATATATAGTTTTATCAATAAAATAGAATGAGAAAATATAATTTTATTAAGTGATTTATGAAGGTTAAGGATGTCTGAACAAGAATTTCTCTCCCAAGAGGAGATTGATGCGCTACTTGGCGGTGATGATGCTGGTGCAACAGAAGAGCCGCAAGAGCAATCAGATATCCGACCTTTTGATTTTAGTGAACTTGAAAGTATTAAAAAAGGTGGACTTCCTGGCTTAGAACTCATTTATGAGCGATGGGCTAAGAGTTTTCGTGATGATATTCGTAAACTTCTTCCAAAAATAAATATGGTCTCCAAAGAGAGCATATACATTACACGCTTCAATACATTTATGTTTAAAATTCCAATGCCCTCAAGTTATACAACCTTTACGATGAAACCTTTGAAAGAGACAGCTCTTTTAGTTGTGGATTCAAGACTTGTTTTTACAATAATCAGTGTGATGTTTGGAGGACCTGCTAAACCTTTTAAAGTAGAAGGAAGAGAGTTTACAAAACTTGAGACCTATGTGATTAAAGATTTTATAGATTTGGCTCTTAAAAAACTGCAAGAAACATTTTCTTTAGTATATAATATTGAAGTAGAGAAGAGATCGACTGAGCTCAATCCTGCTCTTGCAAAAATAACTTCAGGAAATGAGAAGGTTATTATTGCAGAGTGTCTTGTTGATATTGATGGGTATGAGGCTCCTATATATTTTTGCTATCCGCAAGGAATGTTCTTGCCTATTAAAGATGTGATATATAGCGAATTCTCAGGAGAGGTAGATACTGCGTGGAAAGAGAAGCTCAATGAGCTTTTATTGCAAACAGATGTAGAGGTAACGTTGGAGCTAGCAAAAAAAGAGTATTTTTTGCGAGAAATCATAGGTTGGGAAGTAGGTACTGAGTTGATGTTAGATGTAAGTAAAGAGGATCTAGTAAAGCTCCGCATTGCAGATAAAGAGAAATTTGTATGTAGACTGGGTAAAGTTGGAGATCGTTATGCAGCACTTCTAAAAGAGGAAGTAAGTAAGGAAGAAGAGAATGAGTGAAGAGAATAAAGAACTGAGTCCAGATGAGCTCATGGCACAACAGTTTGCAGATATGGGTGATGAACAGATAGAGGAACCGGAAGCCCAAGAGAGCACACAAGAAGAGAATGCTGATGAAAAGAGTGAAGAGTTAAGTCCAGACGAGCTTATGGCACAGCAGTTTGCTCAAATGAGTTATAATGATGAAGAGAATACAAAACCATTAGATGAGTTTGGTGAGTATGAAAAGAGTGTTGATTCGAAGCTCTCACTTTTACTGGATATTCCACTTGAAATTACTGTGGAGATTGGATCAACGCAGATGCCTTTAGAGGATGTGCTCAAACTCAATCCAAACAGTGTTATAGAGCTTGATAGGTATGTCAATGAGCCAATAGATCTCAAAGTAAATGGAAGAGTCATTGCAAAAGGAGAGCTCTATACAGTAAAAAATAACTTTGGTATCAAAATAACCCACATTATAAAACCAGAAGATAGACTAAAGATTTTAGAGAGGTAAAAAATGGCCCTTGATATGCAATCGATCTATATGCTAGCAAGTGGTGGGTCACGTGCGATGGAGCAGCTCGACACTACCACTAACAATATTGCCAATGCCAATACGGATGGGTTTAAAAAACTCCTTATAAAAGAGATGAGTCAAAGACTTGATGAAAATGGAGGGGATGCAAATCACCTTTTTGTTTTCCCACGGTTTCAAGAGACTCTTATTGATATGAAACAGGGTCCATTGAGGCAAACAGGGAATCCTCTTGATTTTGCTATTGAAGGAAGTGGGTATTTTCTTGTGCAAAAAGGGGGAGAAAAGATACTTACACGCAGCGGCCACTTTTTCCTCAATGAAGAGGGGTATCTAGTGGATAAAAATGGTAATTTCTTGCTTGATGATAGAGATAAACCTATAAAGCTTGATTCACGCAAAAGAGTAGATCTTGGTGAAGATGGGACAATCTATCAACAGGGAGAAGCAGTAGCAAAACTACAAATTAAAGATTTTGCAAAAATTGAACCTATGGGTGATACCTATTATCTTGCAAAGGGGAGTGAGCAGCCTGCTACATATAAACTTAAACAGGGATTTTTAGAAGGAAGCAATCTCAATCCTATTGTAGAGATGACTTCACTTATTACTGCGCAAAGAAGATTTGAGATGTATAGTAACATGATAAAGAGTCTCGAGCAACTCAATCAAAAAACAAATGAAATCGGTAAAGCTTAAAAGGAGAGAAGATGATACGGGCACTATGGACATCAGCTTCGGGAATGGCTGCGCAGCAGACAAACTTGGATGTTGTTTCTCACAATATTGCAAATGTCAATACAGTGGGATTTAAACAGAGCAGAGCAAACTTTGAAGATCTTATCTATCAAAATATCAAAGATCCCGGCGTAGTAAGTGCTGATGGCAATAGAGTACCATCAGGAATCCAAGTCGGCTTGGGAGTAAAAGTCTCTGATGTAAGTAAGATCTTTTCTCAAGGAAGCCTCAAGCACACTGAAAGAGATCTTGATGTAGCGATCGAGGGGAGAGGTTTTTTTAAAATCGAGCTTCCTAATGGGGGTGAAGCATATACAAGAGCAGGGAATTTTCAAATCGACAATGAGGGATATATTGTAACAAGCGAAGGGTATAAGCTCATGCCAAATATTCAGGTAAACTCACCTGAGACTCTTGTAAGTATCTCTATTAGCCCTAATGGAAAAGTCAATGCCGTACGCAATGAGGGAGGTACGCAAACTGTAGAAGAGTTAGGAGATATCAAGCTCTATCGTTTTGTGAATCCTGCAGGACTTAAAGCAATAGGACAAAACCTCTTTTTGGCTACTGAAGCTTCATCTGAAGCAGTGGAAGGAGATCCTAACACAGATGGTTTTGGAAAGCTCTCTCAAGGATTTTTAGAAAGTTCCAATGTCAATATCGTTGAGGAGATGGTAAATCTTATCGTTGCTCAAAGGGCATACGAAATGAACTCAAAAGGTGTGACAACTTCAGATGAGATGCTGCGAACTGTTGCGAATCTTAAGTCGTAATCTTTTTCTCCTTTTAGGCTTAGTCCTTTTTGCTGCTGCGCAAAATCTCATAGTACTAAAAACAAGCGTTTTAGATAAATCTCCTTTAAAGTTAGCCGATATCGCTACTATTGAAGCACCATCAAATATAAAAAATCTTATAGCCTCATTGCAAATCCCTCCTCAATATCGTAGCGATGGAGTCATTACTCAAGCAGAAATAACCAAAATATTGGCAAATAGTTTGATTGATACGAAAAAAGTCAAAATAGTTGGTCAAAAAGTAGTTCTGTTTAAAAAAGCAACTCTTCTTACAAAACAGAATCTGCGAAAGCAGATAGAAGAATTTATACAAGCAAACTATCCTCATATTCGTATTAAAAGCATTGATTTGCCAAAAGTAGCAATAAAAATACCTCCTGAGGGGTATCATATTGCAATAAAGCCCACCACAGTCAGCTTTGCTCATATATATCTACGGATAAAAATCTTTTCACAACGAAAAGTATTAAAGAGTCTGCGCGCAAGTGTAGCTATAGAGCGTTTTATACAAGCTGCAGTAGCCACCAAAAAAATTCCAAAAGGAACCGTTATTACAGATAGAGATATTACAACCAAAAAAGTGCGCCTAAAAAATTCTGCACAAAAATTTGTGTCTGCTGGCGAAGTATTAGGAGCTGTGGCAAAGAGAGATATCGGAGCAAATGTGATTATCAAAGAGTATATGATAGAGCCAAACTATGCCGTCAAAAGAAAAAGAAGTGTGAAAATCATCTATCAAAGAGATGGCATACATATTGAGCTTCTTGGTCTTGCTCTTGAGAATGGAAATGTAGGTGATATAATACGAGTCAAGAATCTCTCTTCAAATAAGGTACTACGATGCAAAGTTTTGTCCAACGGTGTAGTTGGTTTTGTCTATTAATACTACTCAGTGGATGTGCCCAAAAGGAGCTTGTCCAAAAAGAGCCGCCAAAAATACCAGTTATGAGTGAAGTTGCTCCTAAGCCCACATATAAAGCCCCAGGATCTCTTTATACAGGGTATGATAATCTCTTTAGTGATGCAAAAGCACATAATATAGGTGATATTGTTACGATATTGGTCAATGAAAATCTCCAAGGTACTGGAACAACAGATACAAAGAGCCAAAGGAGTAACAATCTTAACCTCTCTTTTCCATCTGTGACGGTACTGGATAAAAAGCTTCCTCACAACAAATCGACTATATTTGGAATTAATCAAAAATCAACCAATGCATTTCAAGGAAAAGGCGGTACCAATAGAAGTGCTAAACTCATAGCGAAAATAACAGCACGAGTGGTAAAAGTCTATCCCAACGGTAACCTTTTTATTGTAGGTACAAAATATGTCAAAATCAACAATGATACACAATACATCAAAATATCTGGCATAGTAAAACCTCAAGATATCAATCCTGACAATAGTATTGACTCATCAAAAATTGCAGATATGTATGTTGAATACAATGGAAAAGGGTTTTTAAATACTACACAGCGTCCCGGCTGGCTTGCAAATTTCATTATGAAAATATGGCCATTTTAGTTATAATAAATTATATTTAACTAGCAGGATAGAAAATTGCTCCGTTTCGTAATAGGTGTTTTACTTCTCCTTATAAATTTATCGGCAGTTGAGGTACGCATAGGGGATGAGGTAAATATTCAAGGCGTACGAGAAAACTATCTTACAGGATACGGTATTGTCGTTGGACTTCATGGCACTGGAGATGGAACTACTACAAAATTTACACTTCTAAGCATTGCTAATATGCTCAAAAAGATGGGAATCAATATCGATCCTAAAGATGTGAAAACAAAAAATGCTGCTGCAGTGATTGTAACTGCCAAACTCCCACCTTTTGCAAAAAGCGGTATGATGGCTGATGTTACAGTATCCTCCATGGGTGATGCAAAAGATATTGGCAATGGTGTACTCATTCGTACACCTCTTTTTGGTCCAGATAAAAAAATATATGCTTTTGCTCAAGGACCAGTATCTACAGGTGGGGGGTATAGTGAATCTAATAAAGGTGGTAAAGTTAGTAAAAATTTTACAACTACCGGAATTATTCCCAACGGCGCAATTATCGAAAAAGATCTTCCCTATAGTTTCGATTCCCAGCGATTTGTCACTTTGACACTCAAACATCCCAATTTTAAACTAGCGAAAAATATTGTTGAAGCTATCAATAGCCATTTCAAACAGACCTTAGCTTATGCTATGGATGCAGCTACTATTAGAGTGTTTTTCCCTTCACCAACAATGCCAGATAAAGTCAAGTTTATTTCTCAGATACTCGCTATGCCTGTTGAAACATCAAATGAACCAAAAATCATTATTTATGAAAGAACAGGCACAGTTATTATGAGTGGTGATATTAAGATTGACACTCCTGTTTACATATCGCATGGCAATATCTATGTGACTGTGCAAAAAGAGCCTTTTGTTTCCCAACCAAATCCACTTTCCCCTGGAAAAACGGTAAAAAGCGAGTCTGTTACAACTTCAATTAAAGAAGAAAATGGTAGAATTTTTGCAATTCGATCGCCGTCTCTCAAAGACCTTGTCAAGGCGCTTAACGATCTTGGAATTTCACCTAGAGATCTCATTGCTATAATTGAAGCAATAAAAAAAGCGGGCAAGCTTCATGCAAAAATTGTGATAATGTAGGATAGAAAAATGAAAGTAGAAGCATACTGGGACATTGCGAAGCTTTCACAAATAAAGAGCTCTCAAATGGCTACAAAAGCCTTTGAAGAGGAGTTTGTACATATGTTTCTTAAAGAGGTGCGCAAAACTCTCCCTCAAGGTATGCTATTGGGAAATTCATTTTCTTCAAAAATGTATCTTGATATGGTAGATATGCAATTAGCCAAGGCGATAAGTGATAGTGATGCTTTAGGTATCAAAGAGTATATAGAAGCTGCTCTAAAAGAGTACGAAAAGAATAGTAAATGACAGCTAATTTTGAGCTTTTTTTTACCAAAGTTAATGAGCACTCAGATGCTATTGTTATTGTACTTATTTTAGCCATTTTAGGCTCTATGGTACTTCCTGTACCTCCTTTTTTGCTTGATATTTTGCTCACCACAAGTATTACGCTCTCACTCGTGATGCTAATGTCTGCAGTGTATGTGACAAATCCACTGCAAATTTCAGCTTTTCCATCCCTTTTACTGATTGCTACACTTTTTCGCCTATCACTCAACGTAGCAACCACTAGAAGAATACTTTTGCATGGTCACGAAGGGCCAAGTGCAGCGGGAAAGCTTATAGAGAGCTTTGGTCAGTATGTAGTGGGCGGTAACTATGTTGTAGGAATTATTGTTTTTATTGTACTTGTGACTATCAACTTCATTGTAATCACCAAAGGTACAGAGAGAATCAGTGAAGTTGGTGCGCGCTTTACACTCGATGCAATGCCAGGAAAACAGATGGCAATTGATGCAGATCTCAATGCTGGTTTAATCGATGAAGAGGAGGCAAAAAAGAGGCGAGAAGAGATAGCTAAGGAGGCCGATTTTTATGGTGCAATGGATGGTGCGAGTAAATTTATTCGCGGTGATGCAATTGCTGGCATAATTATTACACTAATAAATATTATAGGCGGTATAGCTATTGGGATGTCGCAGCATGGTATGGATATCGCAACTGCAACGGCAAACTTTACCATTTTGACTGTTGGTGATGGACTTGTTGGACAAATTCCTTCACTTATTACATCTACAGCAGCAGGCCTGATGGTGACACGAGCAGTATCGCAAGAAAATCTTGGTAAAGAGATCTTTTCACAGCTTACAGGCTATCCAAAAGCTTTGTATATGACTGCTGGCGCTCTTGTTGTCATGGGAGTAGTGCCAGGTATGCCTTTTATCCCTTTTATGACACTGGCATCTTTGCTTGCTATTACAGCTTATATGATGCAGCTAGATCTCAAAAGAAGAGAGATGGAGCAGGCCCAGCAGCAAGCAAAAGAGATTATCAAGCAAACTGAAGAAGAGACTGAAGAAGAACTTGTCGTACAGCCAGAGAGTATATCTTTTGAGATCGGTTATACACTTATCCCAATGGTAGATGAAAAGCAAGGTGGTGAGCTTGTCAAGCGTATAAAATCATTGCGAAAGCAGCTGAGTAAAGAGCTCGGTATTATTATCCCTTTGATACATATCAAAGATAATCTTGAGCTGCAATCAGGCGAATATCGTATTTTGATTCGGGGGATAGAGGTAGCTCGCGGTGAGGTCTATCCAGACAAATATCTAGCAATCGATACTGGTAGTACGAAAGGGGAGATTGAAGGGATTGAGACGAGAGAGCCAACATTTAACCTCAAAGCCTACTGGATTGATGCAAGCCAAAAAGATAGAGCCAAAATACTGGGGTATACCGTAGTAGATGTGGCAACAGTTATTATTACTCATCTTTCAGAAGTAATTAAAAACCATTCGTATGAAATTTTAGGGCGCAGTGAGACAAAAGATCTCGTCGAAGCACTTGCAAAGCGTTATCCGATAGTCAAAGAGATTATTCCTGAACAGGTCTCTTACTCTGTGCTGCATAGAGTACTGCAAAATCTGCTGAGAGAAAATATTCCCATCAAAGATCTTCTTACTATCATAGAGTCTCTTGCAGATAATATTACAAAAACAGCAGACACAGATATATTAACTGAACTTGTACGTGAATCCTTATCTCGCCTTATTACTTCTATCTATGCCAAAGATGGTGTTTTGTATGCAATGACATTGGGGAGTTCCAGTGAAGAGTATCTTTTTGAAAAAATCAAAGAGTATGAGGGTAATTTGCCACCTCTAGATCCTCTCATGCTTCAAAACTTTATCACACAGATAAATGCAAATTTAGAAAAGTTTATTATCAATCAGCGTACCCCTGTTTTACTCACTTCATCATCTGTAAGGCGATATGTGAGAAAGATTTTAGAGCCCTATTTGGCAAATGTAGCGGTGCTTGCATACAATGAGATTGAGCCAAAAACAAAACTCAATGTCGTAGCTAAGGTTGAATTACATGGAAATAGTTAAGTATGAAGGTTACAACCTTGATGAGCTGATACAGCAAGCAAAAAAGGAGTACGGCGATGAGGTGAAAATAATAAGCTACGAAGTGAGTGAGAAGGGATTGATTCCTTTTTTGAAGAAGAAAAAATATTCACTTTTTGTTCAAGTTCCAACACCAGAAGAGGGTTTTTTTGATATTTTGGCAAAAGAGGAGAAAAATCAAGAGGTAGATCGCTTTTTAGAGCGTATAGAGAAGATGATTGATAAAAAGATTGAACCTTTGAAAAAAGCGATAGTAAAAGGTGAAGTGAATTTTGGAGAAGTGCCTCCACATGCCAATATTGCAGCTCCACTCAATTTTGCAGAAGAGTTTAAAGAGTTTACAGGAGATGCTTTAGAACTTATTAAGCTTCTTATCAAAAAAGATGTAGATCCAAAAATTGCAAAACTTCTTGTTAAAGAGTCCTGTGGATTTGATATTGATGCAAATAAGTTTGATCTCAACACCTCTTTTTTTAAAGAGGCTCTTGTCAAAGCCATAGAAAAAAAGATTAAATTCAAAGGCCCCCTCAAAATCCAAAAAGGTGCCTTTAAGGTTTTTGCTTTTGTAGGCCCAACTGGTGTTGGGAAAACAACAAATCTTTTCAAAATAGCTTCTGAGCTTGTTATCAACCAAAAACTCAAAATCGCAGTTATAAGTATTGATACATTTAAAGTAGGAGCTATTCAGCAAGCACGCTCCTTTTCTAATATTCTCAATATCCCTTTTTATGCCATAACTGATTCGAAAAACCTTAAAAAGACGTTGCAAAATCTTAATGGAGTTGATGTAGTGCTCATTGATACAGTGGGACGTAGTCACTATGATTATTGGCGACTTGGTGAGATGAAAGAGATTTTAGGAAGTGGAAGCGATTTTATGGAGATATCCTTAGTTATTAGCTGTAACTATAAAAACTCTGAAGCGATGGAGATTGTCAACCGTTATCGAACTTTTTTCCCTATAAGCGAAATCTTTTTTACAAAAATTGATGAGACATATAAGCCTGGAATTTTGCTCAATCTTCCTATCAAAAGTAACATTCCAGTATCATTTATTAGTACTGGTCAAAAGGTTCCAGAAGATATTCGAGTACTCAATCCTGAGAGGATTGCCAACTATATATTAGGTGAGAGTGTATGATTGATCAAGCGAGTGGTCTAAGAGAACTTGTATCCAAAAGCGATACAAAAAATAGTAAATTTATTACCATTGCTAGTGGAAAAGGGGGCGTAGGTAAGACCAATTTTGCTGTCAATTTTTCTTATATATTGGCAAATGAGTTTAAAAAGAGGGTGCTCCTTATTGATGCAGATATAGGTATGGCGAATGTGCATCTCTTTTTAGGTTTGGATAAAGGCAAGAATATTAAGCATCTTTTTACAGGTGAGAAAATAGAAAATATTATCCAACATGCTGCTGGATTTGATGTATTGGTAGGCTTTTCAGGTATTGATGATTTCTTTGAAATGGAAGATGTTTCGATACAGACTGTGATTAATCAGCTTGAACTTGTGTCACAAGAGTATGACTATATTATTATAGACACAGGAGCTGGAATAGATGAAAAGGTTGCATCCTTTTTGCGAGCGTCGCATAAATCCTATGTGATTACTACTCCAGAACCAACTGCACTCATGGATGCATATGCACTAATAAAGACGCTTTATAATCTCTATAAATATGACAACTTCAAAATAGTTGTCAATATGTGTAAAAACAAAGAGGAGGGGGAGCAGACATTCAATAAACTTAAAATTTCTACAAATAAATTTCTCGGAATAGATATCGAGCTGCTAGGGGTTCTTCCCTTTACAAACAATCTTCGTCAAGCAGTAAAGAGAAAAGAGCTTGTTGCAGTACTCTATCCAAAGGATGGATACACTAATAGTATAAGAAGAATATGCAAAGAGGAGCTCAAAGTTGAATCTGTAACTCATGATAAATTTTGGCAAAAACTCTTTGATTTTATGGGAAAGAATTAACGTATGAAAGTTACTGTGGAGCAGAAGCAGCAGATTATACTCGATAATACCCCCTTAGTAAAAAAAGTGGCATCAAAAATTTTTTTTAAACTGCCACGTGATGCGGGTATAGAGTTTGATGAGCTGGTAAACACAGGCATTATAGGTCTCATAAAAGCAATTGACAAATTTGATGAGAGCAAAGCCCAATTTTCCACGTATGCGTATATAAAAATCAGAGGAGAAATTTTAGATTATTTGCGTAGCCTTCACATAATGCCTCGTAGTATGCGTGAAAAGATAAAAAAAGAAAAAGAGGAGGGCAAAGATATTCCTCTTTCAAATTTAGCTATAATGATAAGTATGGATAAGGCTATTGGATCTGGTGATGATTCGATGCGCCTTATAGATGTGATGATAAGTGATGATATAGGGCCTGAAGATCAGGCGATCTCTTCTCAAGTTGGTGACTTGATTGCAATGGCTATGGAGCAGCTGAGCGAGAAGGAGAAGAGAACATTGCAGATGTTCTTCTTTGAAGAGCGGGAGCCAAAAGAGATTGCGCAAACGTTGGGGATTTCCCAGTCGCGTGTATCACAGATAAAGACGCAGGCTATTAAAAAACTTAAAACTATTTTAAAAGATCTGGAGCAGACATGAACATTTTTGATCTCTTGCTCAAACAGGGTTTTGTCTCTTCACAGCAGGGAGTAGCAGTAAAAGGTGCTGCTATATCTCAAAAAGAGAGTTTTACCCAAATTCTTGGAAAAATCCTGCAACTGCCAAAAAATGGGCAAGAGAGCATAAAAGTACTGCATGAAAAAAGTCCCATTTTACGTAATATTTTTATATCATCCAATCAAAAATTTCCAACTACTCAAAATAATTTTGGTTCTCCCAATAAAATACAACTACACGATATATTAAAAAAGTACAACGATATTGTAAATAATCAGCAATATGGCAATGAAAAGTTCTTGCAAGGATTTGAAAAAGAGCAAAAGCCACGTATTGTGCAAAGAGATGAGAAACGGGCTTTTATCCGTGAGGATAGTATTGCACAAAAAATAACCCCACATACAGATGCCAATCTAATAAATAATAAAGATTTACAGCAAGAAGCTTCAAAAAAATTGCAGCAGTCAAATAAAGATAACTTTTATAATACTGGCAATGAAACTGTCGTTGTAAAAGATAAAAAGCAGTTTGAGAGTACATTTATAAATCATGCTTCTCCATTTATAGAGGTAAAATCTTATAAAAGAAATACAATAAAAAGAGAAGTTGCACTTTCCAATTTCTATAGTGTACCTGCAGCAAAACAAACGAAAAAGCAGACTTTTGCAAAGAGTCAGGAAAAGTCAAAAAAAGATCTACCTTTACAAAATGTAGAAAATCTTCAAAACTCTTTTTCAGGCAATATAATACAAGAACAACAAAAGCCCGTTAAAGCAAAAGCAGTTGCCGAGCAAAAAAAGAGTAAAAGCCAGACTGTATTAAAGGTATTTGCAAAACAAAAAACCATCCAGTCTCTAGCAACAAATTGGCAAAAAGAAATATTTTCTGATGATAAAATAAAAAATACACAAAATAGTGGAGAAAATATCCAAAGCTCTACGAAAATCCATGATCTACATACTCGACAACTTTCTCAAATTGAATCAAAAGTAATTGCCGAGGAAAAAAAGGGTAAAAGCCTCATTGTATCGAAGGCATTTATAAAACAAAAAACTATCCAATCTCTACCAACAAATTGGAAAAGAGAAATATCTGCTAATGATGAGATGCAGTTAAATAAAATAAAAAATATACAAAAGAGTGCAGGTAATATTGCTCCACAACTTTCTCAAACTCAGTCAATGTTTATAGATAATAAGCGTAATGTTAAAAAAGATAAAGATCAACTCTACGATATATTGCAAAGAAATGAGAACATTTTTGAATCATCTCATGAGTTGCCTTTTATGAAAACAGCAATAAAAAGAGATTTTGATAAGAAAATATCCCTTATGTCGTCATCAAAAATAAAGATAAATAAGCTGCATACAATACATAAAGAAAAAATAGCAAATAGATCAAAAGAACCTATTACACAGCTACAGACAAGTACTGATATTGATAGAGACTTGGCAGAAGTCATCCTCCATTTGAAGCATAATAATCATGATGGAACGCAACAAATAATAAATAAAGATCTTCCAAACCATAGTGAAAAAAGAGGCGTAGAGCAGGCTACTTTACAGCAAAACTCTTCAGGAAAGCATGATAGTCAAAGTCATGATATGTTTCATGATGACGGTAGTCATTTGGCGCAAGAGTTTATGCAAACTGAAGGCGAGCATGAGTTTTTTGAGCAGAATTTGCAACAAAGAGCTGTACGTATAAAAATAGAAAACACCTATATCAATATATCTATGACACAAAACCGTCTCAATCTTCATTTTATATCCCAATCTCCGCTCCAGTTACAACCAGATTTGCAAGAATACGTTGAAAATGTAATGAAAGATAGCGGATATGAAAGGTATAGAGTAAGAATAAAAGATAGAGAAAAGCAAACAGAGTTCTTTTCTGAGGACAGTAGTGAACAAACAAAGAGTGCAAATGGCTCAGTGAATGTTAAGGTTTAGTCTTTTTCTTCTACTTTTTCCTCTATTTGTAACTGCTGAAATTAATACTGTTCAAGAAACTCTCTCTTCTACACAAGAAGGTAATGCTACACAACAAATTTCGAAAATTTATAAAAATGAAAAAAGAGTTTTTGAAAACGCCATGCGAGACTTTCGCTATGGATCCTATTATAGAGCATTGGATGAATTTACCTATTTGACAAAATTTCCTCAATCTCCTTATTATCTGCAATCTCTTTTTATGGTTGCTCATACCTATCTCTATATTGGAAAGAGAATCGGAGACAAGAAGTATCTCTGGTCTGCAATAAACTATTTGAATACGTACTTAGCAAAAGGTGGTAAAAAAGATAGTGAGTACTACTATCTCAAAGGGAATATTTACGAAAATCTTGGATTTTATGAAAGAGCATTTTCAAATTATAAGATAGCTTTTAAACAGGCTACTACGAAAAAAGAGAAGCTCAATATCCTCATGGGGCTCTTGCGTACAGCCGTATGGCTCAAAAGAATGGATTTAGCAACAAAATATATGCTTATTCTTACAATTGAAAATTTAGAAAAAACGCAAAAAAAAGAGTTTGCTTTTTTGCAAGGAATGTACTACTTTGCAAAAGGCGAGTATGGAAAGGCTTTGGAGTTTTTCAAAAAAACCTATAGAGAGTTTGAGAGCTATCTTATTGATAATCCCTCTTATTATTACTATGTTGCAGAAAATGCATACAGATATGGAGATCTGAAATTTGCTGAAGTGCTATTTCGTAGGATCTTGAATTATGTGAAAAATAAAGAGGTATTGCAAAAAGCCCTTTTGCGCTTGGGTGATATTAAGTTTTTGCAAAAAGATTACAAAAGTAGCATCAACTACTATATTCGTCTTATAAAAAACTTTCCGCAAACACCTCTGGCTACAGTAGCAAGACTAAAACTTCTCTATATTATCCGTAAGGATAAAAAGAGTGCTTATTACATTAAAAAATATTTTCCTAATGAGGAATTTTTACAAGATCCCTTAAGATTTACAGTAAAAACACTGGTCAAATATCGCAACAGCTATATAGGACTCTTTGCACTTGCCAACTTTGGACTTGAGGCTTTTTCTCTTGATAGTCAAAAACTCTATAAGCGATTGAGCTGGGAGTTGTCATTGGTCTCTGCAAAGCAGCTAAAATATGAGCACAAAGAGTATTTTGCGCGGCTTTGGCAAGAGTATATCGATACAAAGCGCTCTCATGCTCTATGTATGCTTTATAGTGCCAATCCGGAGTTTTTTAAGGCTGTTTTTGAACTGCAAACACTTTTACGTGTCGCCTCTTTTTTGCATGAATGTAAGAGAGAGTCTTTGCGCATAGCTCTTTTAGAGTATTTGTCCAAACGCTACAATACACGAGAGGTACTTTATGTGTATCTCGAAGCACTCTATCAAAACAGAATGTTTGATAAAGCTTTGGAGGTTTTACAAAAAAGTAAAGTACATAGCTGTAAATTTTATAAACTCTACGCAAAAATCTGCTTTATTGCACAAAAAGAGTGTCCAGGGGTTTATGAAAAAACTGTAGCTCTGTGTCCTAAAAGCGATCTTTATAGAAATATTTTTGCCAATATAGTATTGCTGCGCACAAACAAAGTAGATACCACATTTTTACATGATCAAAGTCTTTTGTTAGCGAAAAATTATGAACATGATGAGGTAGTGCAAAAATTTGTACAACTTTTTGCTAAAAAGCTTCTTGATAAAGAGCAGTATGAAAAGCTTATCGATCTCTTGGGGCCATTAGCAAAGCAGATTCAAAAAGACTGCTTCTTAAATGGCGTATTATCTCTCTCTTATGTTAGAATTGGTAAAATAGAGTATGCTAAGAAGTTGGTAGAGTCTGCAAAAGATTGCAACACGACATGGAATATATTGGCAAAACTCGCAATAGAAGATATGCTACTGCAAGCTGCTGTGAAGGAATAGATATGTGGGATAAAATTGATAAAATCTCTCAAACTGCCTCTTTCTATCTTGAAAGAACAAAAGTGATCCAATCAAATATTGCTAATGCCGATACACCAGGGTATGTGCCTAAAGAACTGGTTTTTGCAAAAGAGTTAGAGCGTAGTATGGAGTTGAAAAAAGATAATCCCAAACATATTGAGCCTACAAGTAATGGGAAAAAATTTAAAGAGATAGAGCTTTCAAAAATACGGGGATATGATGACAACCGTGTAGATGTACAAGAAGAGCTCGCTAAGCTTGCAGAGAGTTCGATTATGTATAAATCTTTGGCAGAAAATCTCAAAAAAGAGTTTGCAAAACTTAAACTCGTCATTAGTGGGAGATAACAATGATTTTTAAAGGGCTTGAAGTTTCACAAACTGGTCTTTCTGTCCAAAAATATAGAATGGACATCATTTCGAGCAACATGGCAAATAGCAATGCAGTTGATGACAAAGGCAACCCATATAGACGAAAAATCCCAGTATTTGAAGAGGTTCTTGATGCCCAAAATGGTGTGCCTCTTTCAAAAGTTGCTATTAAGGAGGTGATAGAGGATCAAACACCATATAAACTCAAATACGATCCACAAAATCCTTTAGCTGATGAGAGAGGATATGTGAAACTGCCAAATATAGATCCTATGCGAGAGATGGTTGATATGATTTCTGCAATGAGGACTTATGAAGCAAATCTTACGGCGTTTAATACACAAAAAGATATGCTTCTTAAAAGTTTAGAAATTATAAAAGTGTAAGGAATAAAAAATGAAAATAGATGGTGTATCAAGTGCACTTTCTGCAAATCTTGCGCAAGTCCAAACATCTCAAAAGAGTGATTTTGCAGATCTTGTAGAAAAATTTGTTGCAGATGTCAATGGCGATCTTCAAGCTGCCAGCAGTGCACAAGCAAAACTTATACAAGGCGATGTGGATAATTTGGTAGAACTTATGAGTACCATAGAAAAAGCTGATATTTCTCTCCGCCTTGCTACTGAAATTCGCAACAAGGCTATTGAAGCTTATCAAGAGATTATGCGTATGCAGGTATGAGGTGAGTAATTGGCACTAGATTTTACTACACTTCAAACAAAAGCAAAAGAGCTTTTTGAAAATCAGAATTTCCTTAAAACACTCTTTTTAGCTCTTAGTGTTATAGCTATTATTATCCTTCTCTCAGCACTTCTCTTTCGTGATATTTCAAAAGAGCGTTATGGTGTACTCTATACAAACCTAAGTCCTGATGATGCAGGAAAGATTCTCTCAGAACTGCAGCAAGAAAATATTCCTTATGAAGTCAAAGGTGATGGATCTATTATTCTTGTACCAAAAGATAAAATTTATGATATTCGCCTCAAGCTTGCTGCAAAAGGTATTCCCTCATCGCATGATGTAGGATTTGAGATCTTTAATGAGCCGAAAATGGGAGCTACCCATTTTCAAGAAAACATTAATTATATTCGCGCAATTGAAGGTGAATTAGCCCGTACTATCAAAAAGATTGATGCAATAAAGGAAGCAAAAGTCAACATTGCATTGCCACAAGATTCTATATTTGCAAGAGAAGAGGATGAAGCAAAAGCATCTGTTATTGTTTCACTATGGCCTGGTAAAGATTTGAGTAAAGAGCAGGTTAAAGCAATTATATTTCTCGTTTCTCATGCAGTTGCCAAACTCAAACCACAAAATGTAACAGTGGTTGACAATCAAGGCCGAGTACTCTCAGATCTCGTTGCCAATGAAAAACAAGATGAGCCTAGCGATATTGTCAATATCAAAAGAAAAATCAAACGAGAGATTGAAAAGAGCATTCAATCGATGCTAGCACGAGCTCTTGGAGCACAAAAAGTCGTCGTGCGAGCAAGTGTAGATGTAGAGACATCTAAAGTTAATAAAAAAGATGAGATATATGATCCAGACAAGGTAGCTATTGTCAGTGAGAGAAAGATTCAAGAAAAAACAAAAGGATTTGAGAAGCAAAAAGTTGGTGCTCCTGGAACACCGACAAATGTTCCAGCCACTATTAATAGAAAAAACAATAATCTCCTTTTAGATAAAAATAAAAAAGATGTTACTACCAATTATGATGTGACAAAATCGTACATAGTTACCAAGAAGAATGTTTTTAAAGTAAAAAAGATAAGTGTTGGGGTACTTGTAGATGGCAAATACATTAAAAAAATCGATAAAAACGGTACCGTTACAGTAGAGTATGTACCAAGAAGCAAAGAGGAGCTTGCTGCTTATGAGCGTCTTATAAAGAGTGCAATTGGGTTTGACGAGCAGCGAGGAGATAAAGTTACTGTAGTAAGTGTACCTTTTGAGACTACAAAACCGGCTGAGAGTGTAGCTGCTCCTCAAGAAAAAACTATGCAAATTTATCTTCTTATAGGAGCTATAGTATTAATGGTACTTATACTTTTTGGACTTGTTGCTACACTCTTGATGAAAAGAAGAAGAGCGAAATTGCAAGAGCTAGAAGCTAAACAAGTAGAAGCGTTGCAAGGTGCTGGGGCGCAAGCAGCAGAAGCTGCAGCAGCGCTCCATGCGAAAGAAGAAGATATTTTTAATTTTGAGAAAGAGCCCCTCTATACAAGAATTTTGGAAGTTGCAGAAGAAAATCCCGATATACTTGCAGATATGATTAGCAAATGGATAAAAGAAGAGAGCAAATGAAATTAGAACTTGACGATTTTACAGCTTTTGAGCAGATGCAAGAGGCGAGTAAAGAGCTTAAAGAAAAAGTTGATACAGAAAATTTTGATGAAAAGATAAAGGAGATAGAGCGCTTTTATCAGCAAAAAATAGAAGAGATGGAGAAAGAGTATAAAGAGCTCATAGCCAAAGTATCAAAGGAGAGTTATGAGCAGGGATTTAGTGACGCAGAGCAAAAATTTAATAAGGTTCTTGAGGTTAAAATCCAAGAACTAAAATCTCATTTTTTACAAGAAAAAGAGCAAGAGATTGCACATCTGCAGACTAAATATCTCGATTTTGAGAAAGAGTTTGCACAAAAATACAATCTTTTTCTCCACCGTTTCACAGATATTGTATTGGATAATGTCAATGAAATACTAGAATTTCTCTTTATTGACAAAAAAAATATGCAAACTATTACCGAAGCTATAGAGAAACTACTGGAGGACTTTAGCAACTATATGCCACTTGATATTATTGTTTCGCCAAATATGTTTGAAGATATAAAAAAACGTTTTGAAACAGTACAAGTAAAAAGAAGTGAGGAACTAAAAGAAAACGAATTTATTATAGAGTTTCACGATTTTAAAATAGAAAATAAAATAGAAGAAAAGTTGAATGTTATAAAAGATGAAATTAAAAGAGAGACTAAAAAGCTTACCTAAGTTTATTGTCAAAGGGCGTATCATAGGGGTAAGCGGCCCTATTATAGAGGCCTATTTGCCTAATGTCTCCATTGGGGATTCGTGCTATTTGGAAAATGGACTAGAAGCTGAAGTAGTTGGTTTTAAAGAGGGCAAAACTTTGCTCATGGCTTATGATGATACAAGAGGTATTAAAGTTGGGAGTTTTGTTGAAGCTTCACTAGAGCGAGTGAATGTAGGTGTAGGAGAAGATCTGTTAGGCTGTGTAATAGATCCATTTGGAAACCCTCTTAATAAAGATTTTGTTCGCTATGAGAATAAATATTACCTCAAAAATGATCCGCTCAATCCCTTACTTCGTGACCGCATCAAAGAGCCTCTTGATATTGGCATACGTAGTATCAATGGATTATTAACGATTGGAAAAGGGCAAAGAGTAGGTATTTTTGCAAGTGCTGGTGTTGGAAAAAGTACCCTGCTTGGTATGATTTCTCGCTATACAGAAGCGGATGTCAACGTAATTGCGCTCATTGGAGAGCGAGGAAGAGAGGTAAGAGAGTTTATTGAAGATAATTTAACCGAAAAAGCATTGCAAAAGTCTGTAGTGGTTGCTGCTACATCTGATCAAACACCTTTAGCAAAAGTAAGAGCAGTCTATGTTGCTATTGCTATTGCTAACTATTTTTCTAATCGTAATAAAAATGTCCTTTTTCTTGTAGATTCTCTCACAAGACTTGCGATGGCGCAGCGTGAAATTGGTCTTGCCATAGGCGAGCCGCCCACCTCCAAAGGGTACACTCCTTCAGTCTTTTCACTTTTGCCAAAAATCATAGAGCAAGCCGGAACATTTAGTGGAAAAGGATCAATTACTGGTATTTATACTGTTCTTGTAGAGGGAGATGAGATAGCAAGTGACCCTGTAGCTGATGCAGCGGTAGGATTTTTAGACGGTCATATAGTGCTATCAAAAGAGATGGCACAAAAAAGAATCTTTCCAGCAGTCGATCCTCTAAAAAGTATTAGCCGTCTTGCTCCTCAACTTGTAAGTGATGAAGTAGCACAGATGCAGTCTACATTTATTAATCTTCTTGCAACATACAAAGATGCTGAAGATATGATCAATATGGGGCTTTATAAAAAGGGATCTTCACCAAAAATAGATTTGGCAATTGAAAATTATGACAAGCTTGAAGCATTTCTAAAACAATCAGTCGATACTAAAAAAAATCTGCAAGAGAGCTTTTTAGAACTGCAAAAATTGATAAATTCTATCGAATCAGCCTAAAATTCAATAATTTTAAAGTTTTATTAATTTTGTTTGGGTTACAATCTTTTTTAACTAGCATTATAAAGGTGACTTATGGCGACTAGCGCTATCGACACACTTCAAGGTCTTAGTGGCAAAGAGATCAAAGTTTATGATGCAAATTATGACAACTCTCAAATAGACCAAGAAGGTTTTTTGAAAGTATTGCTTACATCATTCCAGTATCAAGATCCTTTTGAAGCGCAAGATATTACAAAATTCATAGATAATACTGTGAAGCTTCGCGAGTTAGAAGTGATGAAAAATTTTGAAGACTCTGTGAATGCTCTTAATAACAATAATACACTTTTTATGAATGCTACCAATCTAATAGGAAAAAAAGTGTTATATGAGGGTGACAACACGTTTGTACAAAATGGCAAGAGCGAAGTGCAATTTTCTTTGAAAAAAGATGCTAACCATGCTGTAGTGTATCTGAGTAATGAAGAGGGAGATATTGTTGCTAAAAAAGAGTATAGTGATCTAAAAGCAAATGAGAAATATATTTTCGAGGTGGATGATGAAACGATTGAAGATGGATATTATAGAGTAAGTGTTGTTGCTAAAGAGGGCGAAGAGAGAGTAGATGCGAAAGTAAAAGCTACTGCGCTTGTTACAGGAATAGAAAAGGATGGTGCAAATATCGTAGCAATTTATGATAAAGGTACCATCGATATAGCAAATATTGAGAAGATAGGAGGCTAAAATGCTCCAGTCATTTTATACAGGAAATACAGGTTTAGGAGCAAACAGGGATTGGCTATCTGTGATTTCAGATAATATCGCCAATGTAAATACAAATGGTTACAAGCAAGAAGTTGTCAATTTTAATGATTTAGTTTCAAGCTCTTTGACAACTTTTTCAGCAGGTGGGGCACCAAAAAATAGAGAGATAGGTGGTGGATCTTTTGTTGGATCAACTACAAAAGATTTTAGTCAAGGGGCATTTAAAAACACCAATCAACCACTCTCTCTTGCACTTGATGGAGAAGGTTTTTTTATTGTACGTAGTCCCAGTGCCAATGATTTACAATATTATACAAGAGACGGTAATTTCAGGATAGATGCCAATGGAGACATTATTAATCAATCCGGATATAAACTGCAAGGATGGAAACTGGATGAAAATGGAAATATGATAGGTGATCTGGAAGATGTGAATATCCCAAGTTCACTAGCACCTCATATGACTTCCAAAGTTAGTTTTGAAGAGCCAACAAATCTTGATTCTAGTGTTCCAGTGATATCAATACCTTTTGATCAAAATAATACCTCTACTTATAATTATATTAATACAATGCCTGCATATGATAGTTTAGGTAACTCTCATACTCTTTCTTATTATTATAGGCATACTGATGAAACTGCTAGACGATGGGAGGTAGTGGTGTTATTGGATGGTGAAGTTCCAACTGGAACTCAAAATAATACATTGACTTTGGAATTCGATGATCAAGGAAGAATAACATCAGCTTCTGATGGGACTAATACGGCAACATATACCTATGATGCTCAAGGAAATCAATCTAAAAGCGGAAACGATCCTCAGCCATCATTCCCGTTAACAAATGGTGCAGCATCTCCTCTTTCTCTAACTATGTCTTTCGATAATGTAAGTGAAGTTGCTTCGGATTTTATTTTTTACTCTCAACAAGATGGTTATGGCAAGGGTGATTTGATGAACATTTCTGTTTCAGAGGATGGAGTGCTCAAGGGATCTTATACAA
Organism: Nitratiruptor tergarcus DSM 16512; assembly: GCF_027946175.1. Taxonomy (NCBI): domain Bacteria; kingdom Pseudomonadati; phylum Campylobacterota; class Epsilonproteobacteria; order Nautiliales; family Nitratiruptoraceae; genus Nitratiruptor; species Nitratiruptor tergarcus. The sequence goes on along the minus strand of NZ_AP026671.1, from coordinate 1,009,641 downwards.
ATGGTCAGGTCAAAGATGTTGCAAAACTCGGTGTTGCTACGTTTAAAGATAAAGAGATTCTCATAAGAAAAGGAGACAACCTCTATTTACCAAATCAAAAAACATTTACGCCGATAATAGTACCAGGAGGTGTGATTAGCAAAGTACGAAGCGGTATGCTTGAGATGAGCAATGTAGATATCTCAAAAGAGTTTATCAATCTTATTACTGCTCAAAGAGCATATCAAGCCAATGCAAAAACAATTACAACGGGCGATCAAATCATCCAGACAACAATGGATATAAAACGATAAAGGTATTTGATGGCTGAAGAGACAAAGGAGCAGCAAGAGGAGAAAAAAGGCGGTAAAAAAAAGCTCATTCTTATACTCCTTATACTGCTTATACTCATAGGAGGTGGCGGAGCGGCTGCTTATAAATTTTTGGTGCTTGATAAGAAAAAAGAGGAGCAAAAAGAAAAAAAAGCCGAAAAAGTTGTTGAAGAGATTAAAAATGTAGAAGATCTTGGGGTGCAGTTTGATGTAGGTACGTTTATTGTAAATCTCCAAGATAAAGATGCTGACAGATATCTTAAAATTAGCATTGTGCTCGATGTACAGGATGAAAAAATCAAAGCAGAGCTTGATAAGAGACTTCCACAGGTAAAAGATGCAATTACGACACTGCTTTTTACAAAAAGTTCAAGTGAACTAAGAACTGCCGAAGGGATAGAGGAGCTTAAAGAGGAGATTTTAAAGCGAGTTAATGCCATTTTGCCTATTGGTGGCGTGAAAAATGTCTATTTTACTGACTTTGTCATTCAAACAGCATAATGGATTATAATCATGGAAAATCCACAAAATCCAGGACTAGAGTTTTTACAAGATATCAATCTCAAGCTTAGTATAAATGTGGGTAGTACTGAGAAACTACTCGTAGAGATACTTGCTCTCAAAGAGGGTGATGTGATAGAGCTTGATAAGAGCGTAGAAGAGTATGTGACAGTCACTCTCAACGATGCCCCCTTTGCTATTGGTGAGATTGTTATTGCAAATGAAAAATATGGCGTAAGGATAGTTGATCTTGCAGGATAGCTATGCGATAATCAAGTTTCTTGCTACTTTTTCTCTTATTATAATTTTTCTTTATGCGCTCTACTACTATTTTAATAACAACTTTCCAAAACTCTCCAAGCAAAATAGAGAGATCAAAATCAAAGAGACCAAAATTCTTGGAAGAAACAGATATATCTATTTAGTAGAGATTAAAGATGATATTATATTGCTTGCCTCTGATGAAAATGGTATAAGAGTACTAAAAGAGTGGAAAAAAGAGAGGGAAAGTGTATAGACTATTTGGAATTTTTGCTTTTTTAACATTACCCCTCTTTGCTGCAGGTGTTGTAGAAGAAACTGTTGCACAGCTTAAAAATCTTGACATTTCTCTTAAGATTCTCTTTCTTATAACTATACTTAGTCTCGCACCAGCAATTTTGATTACTGTTACCTCTTTTACACGTATTGTTATTGTGCTTTCACTTCTTCGTCATGCACTAGGTATCCCTCAGTCCCCGCCAAATCAAGTAATTATAGCATTGGCACTTTTTTTGACATTTTTTATCATGAAACCAGTATTTATCGATATCAATACACAAGCAATTGAGCCCTTTATGCAAAAAAAAATTGATGATAAAACTGCACTAGAACTGGCAATCAAACCAGTAAAAAAATTTCTGCTGCAAAACACGCAAAAAAAAGATATTCAACTCTTTTTAAATATTACAAAAGAGCAGGTAACAAAGCCAGAAGATATCTCGCTTACTACCCTTATTCCTGCATTTTTAGTCAGTGAGATAAAAATTGCTTTTGAGGTTGCTTTTGTTATATTCTTACCATTTTTGGTAATAGATCTCTTGGTAGCAAGTATTTTGATGTCTATGGGTATGATGATGATCCCTCCTATGATGATCTCACTCCCTTTTAAGTTAATTTTGTTTATACTCTCTGATGGATGGGAACTTTTAATTAAAGCTTTAATAGAGAGTTACAAATGAATCTAGATCAAGTAATAACACTCATTGAGCAGATGCTCAAAACCTCTTTAATTGTTGGGGGGCCTGTTCTTCTTACAGCATTTGGGGTAGGGATGTTGGTAAGTATTTTTCAAGCAGCCACCCAGATCCAAGAGATGACACTTACATTTATTCCAAAAATTGTAGCAACTGTCATTGCTTTAATAGTGTTTGGTTCATGGATGTTTGTAGAGCTTACCGACTATTTTCGATCTATTTTTGAATCCATTCATACACTGATACAATGACGCCTCTTGTCACTGTACATGATGCTATTGCAATATCACTTGTTTTTACGCGTATTATAGCCCTATTTTTGAGCTTTCCATTTTTCAATACTACAATGATACCAACAAATGTCAAAATTTTATTAGTGGTGAGTCTTTCATTTTTTATAGTCAAAAATATCTCATTTACGTTCTCTTTGGAAGATATCACACTCTACAAAATCTTGCTCATGATTCTTTTAGAGCTGCTCATAGGATTTGGTATAGGGCTTTTAGTCAATTTTTTTGTATCGGCATTTTCCTATGCAGCGGAAATAATAAGCTATTTCATGGGGCTAACAGTTGTTAATATGTTTGATCCAACTTATGGACAAATTTCAGTGTTGAGTAAACTCTTTTTGATGCTTTTTTATATCATTTTTTTTGCTTCAGGTGCTTATGGGTATTTTGTTTCGGCGCTTTTTATGAGTTTTTCATATATTCCATTGGGTATGATGCATATCCAGGGAGGGTTTTGGCAATATATCATACAAAATAGTTTTACAATTTTTGTTTTAGCTTTTAAACTGGCTTTTCCTTTTGCACTTATCCTCTATCTCGTAAATCTTGCTTTAGCTCTTGTAAATCGCCTCATACCTCAAATCAATGTTTTTATTGTTGGACTTCCTTTACAGATATTTATAGGTCTTGCAGCTTTGGCGTTAGGAGCTTCTGTGATTGTCTTTGCTGGAGAGCAGTATCTCAAAGATCTCATTCACGATATAATATATCTTATAAAAAGTTTAGGAAAATAGATGGCCAAAGATCCAGATAAAACCGAAAAGGCCACCCCCCGGAGGCGTGAGAAGGCGCGCGAAGAGGGGCAGGTGGCCAAGAGTATGGATATTGCTATTAGCGCCTCTTTAATAACAGTATTTTTGACACTGCTTTTTTATATACCTTTTGCCTTTGAGAGACTCTATAAAATTTTTATCCATTTTTTCTCTGATCCTTTGCACAATATTCCAGAGTATAATTACGCTATTATTTATGAAATAGTAAAAGATCTTGCAATTTTACTTCTCCCTATTTTTGGTTTGCTTCTTATTATAGGCATATTTTCCAATGTTGCGCAGTTTGGTTTTCTGTTTACTTTCAAACCTCTCATTCCAAAATTAGAAAAAATTGACCCTATCTCTGGCCTTAAGAGGATCTTTTCACTCAAGACACTTTTTGAACTGTTTAAAAATCTCTTAAAACTCATAGTGGCTACAGTTGTTTCATACTACTTAGTAAGTTACTTACTTGAAGGGGTATTGCGGTTTGCTGCAACAGGAATCTATGATGATGCATATTTGATGATGAAATATACACTTATAATGATTTTGGGATTTGCGCTTCTTTCAATTCCTGTGAGTGTTATTGACTTTTTCTTTCGTAAGTACGAGTTTGAAGAGAATATTAAAATGAGTAAACAAGAGATAAAAGAGGAGCAAAAACTCTATGAAGGAAACCCACAAATAAAATCTGCCATTAGAAAGAAAATGCGTGAGATGAGCCTGACACGAATGATGGCTGAAGTTGCAAAAGCAGATGTAGTCATTACCAACCCAGAGCACTATGCCGTTGCCTTGAAATATGAAAGAGGCAAAATGCAAGCGCCCAAAGTAGTGGCAAAGGGTGTAGATAGAATTGCTCTGCGCATAAAAGAGGAGGCAAGGCTTCATAATGTACCAATTGAAGAGAATCCTCCTTTAGCAAGAGCTCTCTATCAAGCGTGTGATATAGGAGATTTTGTACCAGAGAGTCTCTATCAAGCGATTGCTAAAATATTTGCTAAAATCTATAAAAAGCAGGGACTACACAGCTAGAGTAACTCTATTGCGCCCCTCTTTTTTGGATAGATATAAGGCATTGTCAGCCCGTTTAATCGCTGCATCAATATTATCTTCATTTTCAGGATCAAACTGCGTCACACCCAAACTAATCGTCACTTTGCCAACTTCTTCAAATGAATGATTTTCTATAAGTTTACGAATCTTTTCTGCAAGTTTCATCGCATTTTTTATATCTGTCTCTGGAGCTAGGATAATAAACTCCTCTCCACCCCAGCGAAAAGCGTAATCGTATCTTCGAATATTTTTGCGAATTATTTGCGAGATCTCTTTGAGTACCAGATCACCTATATCATGTCCATACGTATCGTTGATAAGTTTAAATTTGTCTATATCAAACATTATAATTGCAAAAGGCCTTTTGTTCCTTTTTGCTCTTTGGATCTCTTGCTCTGCAATAGAATAGAATTTGTAACGGTTATAAAGCTTGGTAAGCTTGTCTGTCACCGCCATCATCTCAAAGCGGTTTCTCGTTTCAAGCACGTAGTAAATGAATAGGAGTACTATTGCTATAATGATATTGCTAAGGATGACATTTTGCAAAAAGATCGACTCAAAAATTGCTGTATTGGAGTCTGGTTTATATGATATGAGATATCCTATATGCTCTTTTCCTTTTATAGCAAGAAATGAGACCGTATAATATGTGTCATCTATTTTTGTCAAAATTGCAAAATTTTTTCTTTTTGCTAAAGAGGAAGCGATTTTCTCTTTTATTGTACTATTAATGCGATGGATGAGCTCTTTTTGCCTACTATTTTGTAGCGACTTAGAGCTTTGTTCATAGTAAAAATCTTTGTGAAGATCGCTTTGGACAAAGAGGTAGTTGCCGTAGCTGAAGACCTTTTTGTTAATAAGTGTACCATTTATAATGTACTCATAATAACCTTTGAAAAGTTTTGCAAGTCTATTTTTAAATACATTGTAACTGATAGCTGCTTTATAGATTCCTACCATATTGCGTTGAAAATAGAATGGCTTTTTAAATTCAATAACCAGCTCATTTGTTGTCTCTTTTTTTTCGAAAAGCTTACTCTTTTTCCTCTTTAATGGTGCCATTTTATGCATACTCGCTACAATATTGCCAGAAGGATCATAGATAGTGAGATAATTTATCTCATATTTTTGCAATAATCTAAATTTTTGGCTCAAGAACCTTTCTATCTCTTTTCCTACTTTTGAATCTTTTTGCCACGACACAAGGAGCTGGAGAAATTTTGTATCGTGACTCAACTCATCATAAAAGAAGTTTGCAAGCATACGATAAGCATACTTGGTAGCTTGGTATTCAGAGTAGAGTTTCTCTATCTGTTGTGCAAGGTAGAGTTTTGTGCGTTCTCTTTTATCAATACTAAAATAATAGGTGGCAATGGCACTGAGTGTAACATACACTATAAGAAAAAAGAGGATACGTATGAGACTATTTTTTTTCATGTTTTTTGAGTTGTGTGAGTATTTTGACTATTTTACTCAGTGATTCTGGAGCTACATAATTGAGTGCTTCGCCCGCTTTTCTTGAGTTCATATTATAAAGAATATATGCTGCAATTTTTGGATCCTCTATTTTAGAGAGTTTCTCTCCAGCATACTCTGGATCCATACTTTCAAAATCTTTTGCAAGCTTTTTGAACCTTTGAGACTCTATCTGGGCAATCTGCTTTTCTATAGTAGCATTGAGATCTTGGAGTGCCTTCTTTTGCGCTTTTATCTCTTGGAGCAGTTTTTTATTTTTGGCAATCTTTGCTTCTACAACAGTTTTAAGTTCTTGAAGCTTTTTGAGTTCTTTGGATATCTCTTTGCATTCATTAGCAAAAAGCAAGCTGCTGACACTAACTATGAAAAAGAGTTTTACGTAAATGGCTCTCATCTGCTAACCTGTTTTCCTCTTGCATTTTTTTATGTTGTGCTTCGATGCGCTGTTTTTGTAGCATCTTTTCTAAAGCCTTTTTTTGGCTGAAAATCTCTTTAAGTTCTATTTTTATCTCTTCAATCTCTTCTTCTAATACTCTCTTTTGCTGGTTAAGTTGTGCGATCTCTTTTTTGAGCTCTTTTTGTAAAGCTTTTGCATTATGTAAAGAAAAGAGAGATTCATACTCTTGTGAGTCTAGTAAATCTATCTTACTCTTTTTTTGATCTATTTTTTCTTGGAGGTTTTCCATCTTTTTTTGCAAATTTGCTATTACAAATCTCTTCTCATCGATAAGAATGCTTTTTTGTTTTATAAAAAACTTGAAGCTCTTCTCTCTCATTGGCGTTTTCTTTTAAGTTGGGCATGTTTAAGCTGCTCTTTGAGCACAAACTCTAAAATCCGCTCTTTTATCTCTTTGTCAATATTGTCGAAGAGGGTACGAAAGCAGATACTTTTCGGTCTTCTATCGATTTCGAGCACTTTGGAGCTTAGGGTATATGTATGTTTGTCGAGATTAAAAATAAGCTCCATATTATCACCAAACTTTACCTTTTTTAATATATCATTATCATTTTTTGCACAAAACTTTGCCCCTCCCGCACTAATATCGACAAACCTCCCTTCAAAAACGTTTTGTCCATCATTGGTATAGATGATGAAATTGAGAGGAATATCTATTTTTATGCGAGGAGTTTCCCGGCGTTGCGTTCTGCTTAGTTCAAATGTATGAGGAATCTTAATAATTGTTTTACCAGACTCTTTGAGGATTTCCGCTATTGGTTGCTCAAAACTATAAATCCCATCATCTTGACGGATAAAGACTATTTTAACATACTCTCCCGGGTGTGTAGAGAGCGGAAGGTCGCCATCGATTACGAGCCAATACATATATTTTTCATCTTTATCGTAGAGTGCGACATCGAGGGCTTTATTGTTTGATAGAATCATACGCCCATTTTGAAATACTTCAATATCTTTTGTTGTGATAAGAGGAATATAGGGGCTTACTACTTCAAAATCGAGTTTTTTTCTCAGACTCCTCACAAGCTCCTCATCTGGGTGTGGATCTGTTTTTATATAGAGATCCATTACCTTTTCAAAAGGCGCTTTGAATTCCAATACAAGCATGGGATCGCGCTCCATCTTATGGGCATATTTCCAAAGAGTCTCTTTTTCGCGCTCATTTAGTTCACGTTCTTTGGCATATATATCAAAATAGTGCTGGATGTTTTTTTCTTTGAGTCTCTTTTGCAAAATTGTACCAATGATAAAAAAGAGAACTATTGCCAAAAAAAAGAGCACCACTATAAGTATTGTCGTAGTCTCATCTCCGTGCCAATACTGCGTAGCAAGCTTGAGCGTATCAAAACGCGAGAGATTTTCTTGCATTGATATCCTTATTTTGTCATTCTTTCATAAAGTGCAATTACATCATTTTCTCTATGTATCTTTTTTGCAATTTCTGCAAGGTTAGCTAAAATGTCTTTATCTATTGGATTCATAGTTGCTGCTTTATAGAAAAATTTGTATGCATTTTCTAAATCTCCCTTAAGAGTATATATAACTCCTAACACATTATATATCGGCGCTCCTTCATAATATGACATTATATCATTTGCCATAGCTAATATCTCACCACTTTTTCCTTCTTCAACAGATTTTTCAATATTTTGTACAAGTTTTTGGGTCTGCTCTATTTTTTGTAATAACTCTTCTTGCATCTCTTGTGTAGCATCTTGTGTGGTAAGAAGCTGTTTTGCCTCATCAAAAAGTCCCATTTGTAGGTATGCATCAATAAGTTTTCTTAGTGTCTCTTGATTATGAAAGCTCAGCATTGCATTGCGATAAAATGAAGATGCGTTGAAGTAGTTATAGTATTTAGCTAGGACATCACCTATAAGCGTGTAAGCGGTTGCGAGTGCGAGATTCTCATTTTCCCAATTTAGTTTTGGAAAAATCTCTTGCAAAGTATATTTTTCTACGATATCGCGTACGAGTTTACTGCGATACGATGTATCAATAAAGCTCTCATGAATATAATGATTAATAAAGCTTAAATCAGATAGTTTAAGAGAGAGATTTTTAAGATTTTTATATATAAATGCATAGAAAGTGTAATCGTTATATTGTGATTCAAACCCTCCAAATTTTTCAAGTGTACTCTTTTTAGTAAGAACAGCCCAGTTTGGAAGATGGTTTTCTAATGAAAGACTTTGGAGCAAAAGTTCTTCTTTGCCATACCAATCTTCGTAATTTCTGATCTTTTCATCCTCTTCATCAAAAAAAACTTCATTGGGATAGATAATATCTACATCACTCTCTATCTCATCTAAAATATCAGCATACTCTTCGAGTGTTTCATCTTCAAGCTCTATATCGGGACTCAGCCATAAGATATATTCACTCTTTGCAGCTTCCAAACATGCATTGCGGTGATCTGCTTCATTTTTTGAATCTATATTTAAAGATTGTATGCCTTTATCCTCACTTTTGCCAGAGACTATTATTTGTGAGATGTACTCTTTATTTGCGTCTAAAGATTGCAACGTTTTTTCTAAATTTTCATTATTTTGATTGATTATGCAAACGTCAAAAGTCATTTTTGAGCCTTTTTTATTTTTATTTTAGCTAAAATTAAACAAATCATACATTTAATGAGGAACAATTATGCAATATCAATTAGAAGATCTTGAGCAGATTTTATCATTTATTAATCTTAACTATCCACTTAATAGGTTGGGAGGATGGGCTGCTAGTGCAGATTTTATGAAAATTGTCTATCGTGAATTACTAAAAAAGATTCGAAATAAAAAAGATTTGATAATAGTTGAATGTGGAAGTGGAGTTTCTACAATTTTAATGGCATATTTGTTGAAAGAACATTCGCCCAACTCTAAAATTATCTCACTCGATCATAGTTACGATTATTTGAAAAAAACAGAAAACGAACTTAAACTTCATAACCTTTTGAAGTTTGTCGAGCCTCTTTATGCTCCTTTGAAATACTATTTAATAGATGAGGATGAGTGGTTATGGTACGATATCTCGCAACTCCATATTGATGCTCCCATAGATATTTTACTTGTAGATGGTCCACCTATGGATACGCAGCCTTTGGCACGTTATCCAGCTCTTCCATTACTTTATAGCTATTTAAACAATGAAACAGTTATATTACTCGATGATGCTCATAGAGAGGAAGAAAGGAAAATAGTTGAGAAATGGTTGAGGGATGATTACAATTTACGAAGTGAAAATTATGAGACACAAAAAGGTACGGCAAAACTCTATTTTAAAAAAAATAGCTATGAGCCGTTGATTACGATAGCCATTCCCACATACAATAGAAAAGAGTTTTTACGCGAAGCGTTGCAAAGTGCCCTTAACCAAAACTATGAAAATTATGAAATAGTGGTGGTGGATGATGGCTCAGATGTGGATATGCAAGAGGTAATTGAGGAGTTCAATAGTCCTAAAATCCGCTTTTTTGCCAATGAAAAAAACAGAGGAAGACCATATACACGCAATAGATGTATAGAAGAAGCTAGAGGTGAGTATATTCTTTGGCTTGATGACGACGATAAATTAATGCCAAATATTTTGCAAAAATACGTTGATTTGCTTAATGATGTAGATATAACACCTGACGTTGTCTATGGAAATTTGAATTCTTTTGGCGAACAGGAATTAAGATTTACACCATTAGATTTTTTTGAAAATGGAGATACTCTCTTACAAATGTTATATGAAGGAAAAGGATCGTATATACCCAATCTTGGGTCAATGGTGAAAACAATACTTTATACGAAAATAGGAAAATATGATGAACGTTTTGAGAGAGCTCAGGATTTTGAATTTTGGATAAGGGTCGCAAAAACTGCTAGATTTAAAAAACTTAATAATGTGGTTGCTTTATGGCGAATACATTTATCTAATACAACAAATGGAGAAAATTCTGTTTATTATGCTGATAGAAGTTATGAATCTTTAGCTATGAGATTAAATTTAAAGTATTACAGATTAGAAGAGATTTTCTATCATTTTGATGATATGAAAGATATAAACCAAAAATTATCTTCAAGTCTCATAGGCTATTTTGATGGACTGAATGCACTTTACTATGGATTTGAATATATATCTCAATCGGAGGAAATTGCAAGAATGAAATTTTCTCAAGCTCTACAGTGTGACAATTTAACAATCGCTAAATATGCATTACAACATGTGAAAGAGAATGAAAAGCTAAGAAAATTGCTTAAAAGATATCAAAAAATTAAAAAGCTTCTTATGCGAGAAAATATAGATGGCGTATCATTGAGAGGGTTTGAGAATTTTTGGCTTTTTTATTATACATTGGCTCTAAAGAGTGAAGATATACGGCAAGCTAAAAATTTTGCAAGAGCTGCATATCTTTTAAATCCTTTGAAATTAGAAAGCCAAAAAGTTGCGAAGAGATTTGGTGTAGAAACTAAGGCAATAGATAGAAGAATAAAAGTAATAGCAAATAGCTATGAAGAAAATAAAAATGAATTTATTCAAAAGTATTGGTCATGAAAATATCAGCCGCACTTATCATGAAAAACGAAGAGGAAAATCTTCCAAGACTTCTCAAAAGTCTCCAAGGTAAATTTGATGAGATCGTTGTTGTAGATACAGGTTCCACTGATCGAAGTATAGAGATTGCCAAAGAGTATGGCTGTAAGGTGTATAAAAAAAAGTGGAACGGTTTTGCAGACGCGAGAAATTATGCGATAAGCAAATGTGAGGGTAAATGGATATGGCATTTTGATGCTGATTTTGAGTTGGAAAAGGATGAGTTTAATAAGTTTCAAGTGTATATCAGGAGTTATAAAGAGATTCCATATGATGCAATAAATATTTATGTGAAAAATTTTGGTCTTGATGGGAGAGTTCTCTCAATCTCTTCGCAAACGTTTATCCATAAAAATAAACCACAGATTAAATGGATAGGAGATATTCATGAAAGAGTCGATGTTGAAGAAGTTATAGCTCTACCAATTTTTGTTAATCACTATGGATATCAAAAGACAAATGTACAACTTCAAAAAGCAAAAAGAAATTTAAAATTATTAGAATCGGAAATTAAAAATTTAAAAGACAAAAAAGAGATTTTTATTAAATATTTCTATTTTATGCAAACATACGCAATTCTTGCATATGAAGATGATAAGTACAATGAAAAACTTAAAAAAATAGGAGAAAAATTTATTGATATTTTTGATGAAAAGAGAATGAATAACCACTTTTTCTCCTATGGTATGACATATCTTGTAGAGGCGTATCTCAAAGATAAAGATTATTGTAATGCTATTAGAGCAATAAATAGGGCTTTGAAAATTTGGAACTTTCATCCGGACTATTTATATAAAAAAGCTGAAATACTCTTTGCAGCAAAAAAGTATGATTTAGCAAAGAAATATTATCTCAAATTTTTTGAACATGCTATAGATTTTCAACCAGGTATGAAAATGGTTGAGGTGCAAGTAAGCGAATCTGTCAATAAAATAGATGTTATTACAGAAAAAATTTTAGATTATTTTACAAAAGAGGAGATAGATGAAATATATAAAAATTGGAAGAAAGAGAAAAATATATATAAAATTTATTTACTTTTGAGATATTTTGAAGAGCATAATGATGAGAGATTTTTAAAACTATTTAAAAAAATAGAAAAAATTTTTTATAACAATAGTTTTTTTGAAAAGTATTTCGCTATATATTATTTCAATCGTAAGAACTATGAAAAAAGTTTACAATTTGCCCAAATGTTTTTGCAAAATAGTGAGAATGATAAAACTATAAATGAAATAGTTGCAAAAATCTACTATCAAAAAGCAGATTATAAAAATGCAAGGATATATTTTGAAAAAACGTTAATAGATAATTATAATATTGAGATATATCCTGATTATATCAATACTCTCAAAGCGCTAGGTGAAGATGAATTGGTAGAAAAACTCCAAAAAGTGCTAAAAAATTAATTTTTGTCTCCGATACTAAAAGTGTAAAAAAAATCAGGAGGCAAAAAATGGCACTCAAAATCAACTACAACTTTCAGTCTGATTTTACGCATGCGAATATGCTAAAGACTGAGCATAATGTCAATAAAAACTTGGAGCGTCTGGCAACTGGTCATAGAATTAATCGTGCAGCAGATGATGCAGCAGGACTCTATATTGCTGATCAATTGAAAACATTTGCAGTTTCTCTTGATCAAGGTACAAGAAATGCACAAGATGGTGTGAGTTTGGCGCAGATTGCACAGGGGAGTTTAGAAGAGGTTTATAACATCCTCAATGATATAAAAGCCAAAACTATTCAGGCTGCAAACGATACTAATGATGATACCAACCGTAAAACTATACAGCAAGATATCAATAAGCTTGTTGACGCAATTGGAAAGATTTTTTCTGATACAGAGTTTAACGGAAGAACTATATTTTCATCAGGAGTGCAGACTTTTACCATTCAGTATGGTGGAAGAACAAATCAGAGTTTAGCAATAGTTTCTGATACAGCTCAAGCTGCAGCTGGCGCTAATTCAGCTGCTACTTCAACTGTGACAATAGGAGGAACAGCATATACGATAAATGTTACTGGCCAAACGAAAGCAAATGCAGCAATCTCTCAAGTCGATGCTTTAATTAAGGCAGTGGATCGAGTGGCTGCAAAATTTGGTTCTGCGCAAATTGAGCTAGAAAAAATTATATCAAATAATGAAACACAAAGAGTCAATACAAATGATGCGGAAAGCCGCATTAGAAATATCGATTTTGCTAAAGAGATGGCAGAATTTACCAAAAACAATATCCTCATGCAATCTGGTACTGCAATGCTTGCTCAAGCAAATCAGCAATCACAGCTTGTCCTACAACTTCTTCGATAAGGGATATCCCTTATCGATTCTTTAGCTAAGCTTGCGGGTTTAGCTAAGGAATCAAGGAGTTTAGTATGGATGTAAAAGCGATTCAATCTACTCAAGCTGCAATAGATATGCATACTGCAAATTTGGCTCAAAAAAATGAACTTTCATCTTCAAATGAAAAAAAATTAAACGATGAAGAATTGTTTAAAAAACTCGATCCTCTAATGCAAAATGATATAATAAAAAAAACAGTAGAACAACTCAATGAAAAGTTGCAGCTTTTTAATTCATCATTACGGGTAGAAATAGATAAAGATACAGGAATACAAGTGGTAAAAATTGTTGATAGCAAAACAAAAGAGGTAATTCGTCAGTTGCCGCCTGAATCAGTACTCAAAATTGCCAAATATATTGATGAGATAACAGGACTCCTCTTTGAGAAGAAGGTTTAATAATGGCTGGTGAGATTTATTTGAGTAATTTGAGTGGGCAATTTGATTATCAGTCTATATTGCAAAAATTTCAGCAGCTAAAATTTCAGCAAGTAAATCTCATAGAGCAAAAAGAGGATAAAGTTAAAAAGGCTGAGTCTGCTTTTAAAGCCTTTGCAAATATGCTCGAAGATTTCAAGAACAAGTTTGATGAAATCAAAGATGGTTCTATTGTTGATAAAAAAACGGTGAATGTAAGTAATGAAGATGTAGCAGTAGTAAATATCACATATGAGAGCGAAGTAAATTCTACGAAGCTCTCTTTTACCGTTTCACAACTTGCTTCAAATGATGCTTGGCTATCGCAATCTGGGAAAACTAATCGCGACGATACAGTAGCTACGCAAGATGGCACATTGACACTGAGCATCAATGGTCAAGATATAACTGTTGACTATACCACAACTGATACACTCGATAGCATTGCAATTAAAATCAATCAAGCTACAAACGAAGCTAATGCTTCTGTTTTTTACAATGGAAGCAGTTATAAGCTTATTATCTCTTCAACTAAAACTGGCGAGAACAGTCAGATAAACTTTAGTGATACTGGTGATCTTCTCGATCAACTGCAACTTGGTAGCAACTATAAGGCCTCTCATGTGCAAACTGCCCAAAATGCTGTGATCGATATTTATGGTCAGCAGGTTACCTCACAAACTAATACCTTTTCTAATGTTATTGATGGGATAGATATCACTGTCAAAAAAGAGAGCAGTGATCCTATTCAAATAGATATTAAGCAAGATACTGAGGCTCCAAGACAAGCCATTGAAGATCTTTTTAGTGCTTATAATTCTTTAGTTGATTATATTAAACAAAAGAGTAGCGGAAATGGAGAATTAAGTGGAGATTATACTCTTCACTCTATCCGTGCATCAATTTTTGACAAACTTACTCCATTCATGGAAAGAGGTCTCATAGATGTAGATCATACCAATGGACACATATCACTACGTAGCGATGAGTTTGAATCACTTCTCAAAAACAATAAAGATGAACTAAAAAATACGATAGATGAAGTAAAAATAGGTCTTGAGTCATATCTAGACTTCCTCTTTGATCCTCAAGGGACTATCAAGCAAAAAGAGAAAAATTATCAGCGAAAAATACAAAAGTATGAAGATAGTATCGAACAAATGATAAAAAGAATCGATAAAGAGAGTGATATTTTGAAAAAACAGTTTATCCATCTCGATTCACTTCTTGCACAAATGAATGATGTGCGCTCGCGAATCAGTGCAATTCTTCCAAAAAATAATAAGCAATAAAAGGAAATAGATGAATCCATTAGATGCATATATGAAAAATAGTGTGCAAACTGCTTCACCGCTAGAACAAGTTATTTTACTTTATGATAAAGCGATAGTCTGTCTTAGAGCAGCAAAAGAGGATATCAAAAATGGTGATATTAAATCAAAAATTAGTAATATTACAAAAGTAGGGGATATTATTCGTGCACTTGACAGTTCACTTGATTTTAAAAATGGCGGCGAGATAGCTACAAATCTCCATATGCTTTACGATTTTATCAATCGCAGTCTTTTTGAGGTGCATGCCAAAAATGATTTGCAACTCATTGATGATCTCATAGAAGTATTGTCTCGTCTCAAAGAGGGTTGGGAGGGAATACAATCAAAAGTATAGATCAGATTCTTGATCTCCTTCAAATTGCTCTGCAAAGTGGCAATATCGATGAAGCTCAAAAACAACTCCAACAAATTAATAGTATAGATTTTACCTCCATAGATACACGAAAACTTCCAACAATACTACAGCAAATTGACTATATTATCGATTGTATTGAAAAAGAGAAAAAGAAAAAAGCTGAGGCTCTCCAGCAACAAGAGAGCCTCAAAAAGTATAGGTTTTAGGCTGCGAAGTACTTGAGTAAAGAGAGATCTTTGTTTTGTGAAAATACTGCCATAGAAGCTTCATATGCTACTTTAGACTGCTCAAGCTTTGCGACTGCTTCAGCTATATCTGCATCTTCAAATTTTGCGATCATATCGTTATACATTGTTTTGTATGCTTCATGTTGAAGCCTAAAATCTTCTACATTCTTTTGCTGGCTACCGATAAATGAGCGATGCCTTGAAATCTCTTCCATTCCTTTATCAAACTCTTCTAGCCATGAGTCATCAATGCCAGTAAGAGTACCTGCTTGGATTTTGTCATGAATACGGTCTATCATCTCTACAATTTTTATCTTGCCTGATTGCGCACCAAGAACCTCTTTGCCATTAAATGTGCTATCTACTTCATATCCTTTAGATACGGGAACAGTTTGTGTTTTATTATTGCCATTATATGTTCCGTCTGGATTAAAGGGTTTTGTATCACTCTTTGTACCAGCAAAGAGATAGGTATCTCCAATTTTTGTATTTGCCTGATCAATGATATAGTTTTTGAGTCCTTGAAGATAATCATCGACAATCTCTGCATCTTCTTGGTCCAAGACGCCATGGTTGAGGAGACGTACTATTTCCGCTCTTGCATCCTGGGCTGCATCATAGATATTTGTAAGTGCAGTTTGCGCTGCAATTTGATGATTTTCTATGGTAGTAATATTGCGCAAATATCCATCAAGCTCGTTTGCTGTCTCTTTTACTTTGAGTGATTTTGCGACAGCTACGATATCATCAGATGGGTTGAGAATGCGCTTACCAGATGCTATCTGATTGGTGTAACGGGCAATATTTTCTTGTCGTGTTTTATCATACTTCAAGAATGTATGATAAATCTGATTATTACTTACTCTCATAATACCCTTCTTTTAGAGTTTTTTTCATTATCGGATAGTTTCAGATTTATTTTAGCGAATTATACTCATAACTGTTTCTAATAGTTTATCAGTTACACTTATAACTCTCGCTGCCGCTTGATATGATCGCTGCAACTGCGTAAGATTGACAAGCTCCTCATCGAGATTGACCCCTCCAATCTCTTGCAACTTATCGTCCAAAGCATTGACAAGTTGTTCAGTATCATGCGCGAGACCTTCATTGCGATTTTTCTCATTCGCAATATCGCTTACCATCTTTATATAATAGTTATAGAATGTTTTATTGTCAAGTTCAGTTATTGGTTTGCCTTTGAGTGCATAGAGATCTTTTATATTGCTGTTATCATTTGGGAGATCATTTGCATCTTTTGCAGCTGCAATCTCATCAGGTTTTTGGATAGCTACTTTGATATTTGCAAGGTTTATCTCCTGTGTAGAGTCTGTAGAAGAAAAAATATCGCTTCCATTATTTCCATTGAGTTTAATACCACTTTTATTCACATTATTATTTTCTATAGCGAATGTATGCAATAGCTTGTTGAGTTTAGTAATAGTAGCATCTATTGTCTTTTCTACTTGCAGTTTTGCACTGAGACTACCCTTGGTAAAATCGTCAGTCAGTTCTTGTCCATTAATGAAGATTTTGGCTGAAAATGTTTTAAGGTCGAATTCTAGGTCTTTTGAATTGGAAGTATCGACGCTGAGTTTATACCTATTATCATGAAGAACGAGAGCATGCCCTTTAGCACTGAAGATATCAACCGTTTGATTTGGGTTGTAGCGTACCTTTACATCGATATGTTTACTAAGATCTTTGATGAGTTTATTACGCTCATTGAGCAGCGAGTTGAGTTTTTCTTGCTCTGGGATGAGGTTTTTGGGTTGACCTGCTATTTTTTTATTTATGAGTGCGAGACTTTGGGTAAGGTTGTTGATAGTATCGGCTTCACTTTGCATGGCTAGATGGAGGTTGTCTTTTTCATTTTCAAGCGATTCGTAGCTGTTTTGAAATTTGGATATCAAAACCTTTGCTTGCTCTATAAATGCATTGCGCGCAGGGATATTATCTGGTTCATTGATAATATCATTAATAGCTTGGTAATATTTGTTAAACTCTTCAGCTAGTCCACTTCCTTGAATGTCATTAAAAATCGATTCAATAGTGCCTAAAGATGATGCAACCTCGTTATAAAAAGAGTATTTTTGATTTTCGTGTATAAAGCGATCAAAGTAGCGCTGATCAAAGATACGGTGTGCTTCAGTGAGAGAGACACCATAGTTTGCAAGTTCTGTAAAAACAGCCCTCTCTTTGGAGTAGTCTTTGTTGTTAACATTATTTATATTTTTATTGACAAGATCTATGCCTTTTTGGAAGCTGTTGAGAGATTGGCTATTGATATTAAGTAGGCTAAAAAGAGACATGACTACACCTTCTTATTGAAAAAACCCTCTTTGGATGTAGTTATATTACCATCTTTTGTATATTTTGTGGGAGAGTTGGCTGCATAAATGGCATCAAAGATGTCATTAATAAACTCTATGTTATTGACTGCAAGACTTTTATTGCGCTCAGTAAGCTCATCAATGAGCTGCAGCTCCTCTTGATATGGTTCTACCTCCTCTTTTTCTAGCGAGAGTATTTGGCGCAAGATCTCCTCTTTGCGTTGGACAATCTCCATGAGTCTACTCGAAGCATCTTTTTCTTTGACACTTTCGATAAGAAGTTTATTTTCTTTTTTCAACTCTTCGATAAATTGATTTAAAAGCTCTTGCGCGTTCATATTATTCCACCGTTACTGATTTGGCCAAGTTTCTTGGCATATCTACGTCATTGCCGAGTCTAATGGCAATCTCCATAGCCAAAAGCTGCAATACTACAGCCATCTCATAGTATTCGAGCATATAGTGATCCCATGTGTGGATACGGACAAAGTCATCCGCGAGTTCAAACTCTTGCGAGCTGATTGCACAAATTGTAGAATCTCTTGCACTAAGCTCTTCTACATTGCTTTTGATTTTGTCATAGAGGAGGTTCTTTGGCATAAGTGCAATAGTAAAGAGTTCGGGATCTGCAAGGGCAATGGGACCATGTTTCATCTCTCCAGCTGGGTAGCCCTCTGCGTGGAGATAACTAATCTCTTTGAGTTTTAATGCACCCTCAAGTGCAAGGGGAAAGAAAATATCACGCCCAATGAAAAAAAATCCATGACCATGGAGGTAACGTTTTGACAGACGCCGAATACGCTCATGGAGATTCTCATCAACTTTGAGCGCATGTGGTGTATGCAGCAGCGCTTCTATTTCTTTTGCGCGGGAGTTTTCATCAAGTGTATTGGTCAATTGAGAGAAATAGAGAGCTAGCATCCATAGTACCATCACTTGCGTTGTAAATGCTTTGGTACTTGCAACTCCTTTTTCTATGCCTGCACGGGTAAGAATAGTGCGATCTGCAAGTCGTACAATCGATGAGTTATCTACATTGCATATAGCTAAAGTTTTAAGGCCTGCACTCTTAGCCATCTTGAGAGCTTCGAGAGTATCAGCTGTCTCACCACTTTGGCTAATAACAATAAAGAGCGTATCTTTATGTAAAACAGGATCTTTATAGCGAAACTCACTAGCTATCTCGCAAGATACAGGAATGCGAGCAAGTTTTTCGATAAGATAGGCACCACTGAGTCCTGCATGGTAGCTTGTGCCACATGCACAAATTTTGATTGCTTTGATTTCTTGTAAAAATTCACTCTCAATCTCTTCAAACTCTATATGTGAATTAACCACTCTTCCCATCATCGTCTCAGTAATTACATCGCTTTGCTCATAGATCTCTTTTTCCATAAAAAAGCGATATCCACCTTTTTGCGCGAGCTCTTTGTTGATAGTGAGCGGTTGAAAATCGGGCTCGATGTGCTCTTCATTTTTAAAGAGTGTAACTTTGCCATACGCAGCTACTCCCCACTCTCCATCTTCAAGATAGTGCACCTCTTTTGCGTGTCCTATGAGGGGTGCATCGCTAGAAGCAAAATAGATCTCTTCTTCATTTTTGCCAACTATGAGAGGGGAACCCTCTTTTGCAAAGAAGATCTTATCTGGTGCAGCTTTTGTAATAAGCAAAATTGCATAAGCGCCTTTGAGTGCATCGATAGTTGCTTTAAAAGCTTTGAGAGGATCATTTAACTCTTTTAAATTTTTTTCAAAAAGGTGTACGATTACTTCTGTATCTGTTTGACTAACAAATTTTGCATCGATACTTTCTTTAAGCTCTTTATAGTTTTCTATGATTCCATTGTGGACAACATAACTAAACTCACCTAAATGGGGATGGGCATTGAGTTCTGTTGGTTTGCCATGAGTTGCCCATCTTGTATGAGCAATCCCAACACCAAAGCCCTCTACTTTCATATCAGCACATTTACGGCGGAGATTTTCGAGTTTTCCTACAGCTTTGCAAATTTTAAGTTCGCTCTTTTGCAGTATTGCTAATCCTGCACTATCATATCCTCTATATTCGAGCTCTTTTAAGCCATCAAGCAAAAACTCTTTGATATTATTTTGTCCAATGTAACCAACAATTCCGCACACCAGCTACTCTCCTAGCAATTTTTTTAAGATTTCCTCAGTTCTTGTACAAAAGTTTCCATTCTTTTCTATCAAAAAGAGATCCTTCGCTCTTTTTTTAATAGTATGAATCTTTGCTGTGGCTATATCGATACCAAACTCATCAAAAACTTTTGCTATATAAGCGAGCAAACCTTTTTGATTGGGCGCTTCTATACTCATCATCGCGTAAGTTTTTGAGTGATTACAATCGATTTTTATACCACTTTTTTCGATTATCGGACGTTTGAGGCGAATTTTTTTGCTCATATCAAAAGAATCTTCGATTACATGTGTAATAAAGTCGATATTCTCTTCATCTTTTTCCATAAATTCTATGCGAAAAAACTTTTTATTATCAAAGAGCTTAAACACCTCCATAGAGACTATATCGAGGTAGGAGAGTTTCCCAAGAAGATATCCCAAATTTATAGGTGTGGTTCTAATGATCTCAATACGCAAAAAGTCATCATTTTTTATTTTGTATGTATAATCATCGGTTTCATAAGCTATCTTTGATATTTCAATAATCTCTTCGGTTTTATGCTTTATAAAAAAGAGATTTGATTCTATAGATAAAATACGTTTTTGCAGCATCCTTGGCAGAGCAAGAAATGCTGCATTTTTCTTCAGTGCATTCTCTTTTTTGAGCCTTTTACTTACTTCATCGAGTATTTCGCTTCTTTGTAAAGATTCAAGTGCAAGCGTATAAAGCTCTTTGAGAAGTTTTGCATTGTATGAAGTATAGACATTGTTTCCTACACCATTAACATCAGCATACGTGAGAAGATAGAGCATATCCAGTCTCTTTTTGTTTTTGAGAGGTGCTACAAAAGCGAGAAGCACTTTTTCATTATGAAAATCTTTGTTATATGCGTTATCTGTCATATCTGTGTGGTGTTTGATAAGAATTGCGCCCGTTTCAATTAAGTCTGAAGAAAATCCCAACTTTTGTGCATAAGTCTTAAAAAGTTTGGCACCAACATCATGGTGCCTTTGCCGTCTGCCCTTACCACTATCATGGAGGAGTATAACAAGTTTGAGAAGAGCTTTTTCTTCATCATTTAAATTATTCCAAAGATTTTGTAAATGTGGATCATCTATCTCTTCCAATGCTTTGATACACATGAGCGAATGAATATCTACGGGGTATTTGTGATATCCATCAAATTGCGGCATAAACATCACTTTTTTAAGAGGAGGTACCACATTTGCAAGGAGATTGCTTTTGTGTAAAAGGCATAAGACGGGGTAGAGACTGTTCTTATAGTAGAGTTTTTTGATGGTTTTAGCAGTCGTTTTTGCTAATTGCTTAGGAGATTTTACTTTTTTTGCATAGTGCACAAGGCTTGGATCATATTTTTTAAATTCATTGTGCACAAGAAAATCAAGAAATGATTTAAGTGCATTTTCTTGTACAAAATAGGATGCAAATGCCATCTCTTCACATATAAAGAGTCTCTCTTTTACTCTACCACTATGGAGTTTTGGAATATTTAGTGCATTAAAGAGATATCTGCGTATCATCTTTTTTGTATATATCTGAGAGAAAGTATCAATCGTATGCATAGCTTGGAGGGTTTTTGTGACGAGATTTTGCTGTTTTTTCTGTGGCGTTGTACCTTTGACATCAAGCTTTGTTGCCACATCAGGTATATATTGTAGTAAAAGTCTATCCTCTTTTTTCTTAGCTACAAGATGAAGAGCTGCACGGATACGAAAGAGCCATTCAAGTGCGATACGATACTCTTTGTACTCCTCTTCATTGAAAAGTGTGCCAATGAGATTTTTTAAAGAAGTTATGCCATATATTACGTTTGCAATCCAGTAAACCAGATTTGCATCGCGCAGGCTTCCCACTCCCTCTTTTATATGTGGCTCCATCGCAAAAGGGTATTTGTGTCTGCGTTTTTTTGCCTCTTCAATTTTTGCCAAAATATACTCTTTTTGATTATATTGGCGCACCTTTGCAAGCTCGTTTTCATATTTAAACCATAAATATTTACTTCCTATCAAAAAACGCGATTCTAAGAGGGCCGTTTTGATAGTATCGTCACTTTTTGCTATTTCTTGGATCTCTTTTAACTCATGAACCCTATGGCCGAGTTTGAGTTTCGTATCCCAGATAATATAGAGAATCTTTTCTATGAGAGCTTTGGTATTGTACCCTTCTGTCTCTTCATATAAGATCAAAAGATCTATATCTGAATAGGGAGCGAGCTGCTCTCTTCCATAACTTCCAAGAGCAATAACTGTTATGGGAATGGCATTTGAAAGGGGAGAGTAGATTCCAAACATTTTTCGTACTGCCACTTTGTATATAGCAGTAATAATAGAATCAATATACCTTGTATGTTTGACAAGAAAATCTTTACCCTGTGTTTTATCGAATAGTTGATCTAATTTTTTGAAATATTCATTGATTGAGTTGCGAAGTGCTTTGGAGATAGTGAGATCATCTGCATTTTCATTGAGAAGCTCCTCTATAACATATTTTATATCCAAGTCTGCCCTTTTTTTGTATAATATTATACAAAACTTAGAAGAGGGGTAGATGGATATTCTCCAAAAACTAGAAAACGGTGAGCGGCTCGGTTTTGATGAAGGTGTACAGCTCTATGATGTAGATCTTTTTACATTAGCAAAATATGCAGATAAAAGAAGAAAAGAGCTTTATGGTAAAAAGAGTTTTTTTAATATCAATCGTCATATAAATCCAACAAATATCTGTAAAGACATCTGTAAGTTCTGCGCTTTTAGCGCCAACCGTAAAAATCCAAATCCTTATACAATGAGCCATGATGAAGTTTTGGCAATAGTCGAAGATGCAAGTAAGCGAGGCATCAAAGAGGTGCATATTGTCTCAGCGCATAATGACAAAGCTAGACTTGATTGGTATTTGGGGATGTTTCGCAAAATTAAAGAGCAATTTCCTCATATTCATATAAAAGCCCTCACTGCAGCTGAGGTGAATTTTTTGGCAAAAGAGTATGGTCTTGAGTTTGAAGAGATGATCGATTTGATGATTGATAATGGTGTAGATAGTATGCCAGGAGGTGGTGCTGAAATATTTGATGAAGAGGTAAGAGAATATATCTGCAAAGGAAAAGTCTCAAGCCAAGAGTGGCTGCAAATTCATAGACTTTGGCACAAAAGAGGGCGTAAAAGTAATGCCACAATGCTTTTTGGCCATGTAGAAAAAAGGGAGCATCGTATAGATCATATGCTGCGACTGCGTAATCTTCAAGATGAAACAGGAGGTTTTAACTGTTTTATTCCTCTTATTTATCAAAAAGAGAACAACTACCTCAAAGTCCAAAATTTTGTAACAGGCCAGGAGTATCTCAAAACTATAGCAATTGCAAGAATCTTGCTTGATAACATTCCTCATATCAAAGCCTATTGGGCTACCTCTACGCTCAATCTTGCACTTGTTGCGCAGGAGTTTGGTGCAGATGATTTAGATGGTACAATTGAGCGCGAAGCTATTCAAAGTGCTGCAGGAGCCCAAAGCCGTTATGGTGTGCCACTAGAAGAGTTTGTAGCACTTATTAAAGATAGCGGTTTTATTCCCGTCGAGCGTGACAGCCTCTACAATGAAATAAAAGTTTGGTAATGCGCTATTACAGCTACGAAGAATTTATAAGAGATCTCAAAACTCTTACAAAAAAAATAGATTTTAAGTTTGATGCAATAGTTGCAATAAGTAGAGGTGGTTTAACGATCGCCCATTTTTTGGGAGAGTATTACAATATTCGTAGTGTTTATGCAATTAGTGCAATTGGCTATGAGGATCAAAAGAAATTACCATGTGTTACTATAGGCAATATTCCAGATCTTAGTTGTCATGAGCGCATTTTAATTGTAGATGAGATCGTTGATTCTGGTGAGACATTGGAGCGTGTGATTGCACAAGTAAAGGAGAAATTTCCTCATCTTATTTGCAAGTCTGCAGTACTGTTTTATAAATCGAGTGCAAAGTTTCAGCCAGATTTTTTTGTACAATATGCCGATGAATGGATAGATTTTTTTTGGACAAGGGATTTACATGATACTTATGATAGATAATTACGATAGCTTTACATATAACATTGTGCAATACTGCTTAGAGCTTGGAGCAAATCTCAAAGTTATTCGCAATGACGAAATGAGCGTTGAAGAGATTGAAAAACTCAATCCTGAAAAAATTATCATTTCACCAGGCCCTGCTACACCAAATGAGGCTGGAGTAAGTCTTGATGTTGTCAAAAAATTTGCTGAGAGAAAACCTATTCTTGGGATTTGCCTTGGACATCAAACTATTGCGCAAGCTTTTGGGGGAGAGATTATTCAAGCAAAAAATATGATGCATGGAAAAACTTCGCAAATTGTAGTTAGTGACAATACAAAAATTTTTAACAAACTCCCTAAAGAGTTTCGTGCTACGCGTTACCATTCTCTTGTTGTCAATCAAAACAACCTTCCATCTATTATCAAGCCAACTGCTTATAGCAAAGATGATAAAGAGATTATGGCATTGGAAGTGGCAGGAAGACCGATATATGGTGTACAATTTCATCCTGAATCAATTATGAGTGAACACGGATACGAAATACTGGATAATTTTTTGCATATATGATCTTTTATTATATTCTTTTTTACTTTTTTATTCTTCTTTATGGTTCATTAAAACTTGGCATAGGTCCAGATGAGGCAAAAATTGTGTTTGCTTCATCTGGATGGCTTCATACTCTTGCAAACACTTTGTATAAAATATACCCGCAAGAGCTCTTTGTGCGGTTACCAGTACTACTTATCTCTATAGCAAATGTCTATCTCATATATCTTTTGGCAAAACGTTATGTAAAAAAAGAGCAAGATGCACTGCTGGCAGCAGTTATTTACTCTCTTCTTCCAGCAGTTTTAGCAACCGGTGTAATTCTCAATAAAGCCCCTTTTTTAATCTTTTTAACAGCACTTTTACTGCTTCTTTCCCCCTTTCGTATTGGTGGGATGATTCTTGCTCTCGTTTTACTCTTTTTGGATAAGGCCTTTGCAATTTTGTTTTTAGCTATTGCTTTTTATACACTCTATAAAAAAAGATGGAGATATGCATTTTTTTATTTTATTCTCTTTTGTGCATCTATACTTCTTTTTGGTTTTTCTGTAGGAGGGAAGCCAAAAAGCTATTTTCTTGATACTTTTGGAGTTTTTAGTGCAATATTTTCCCCTCTTCTTTTTCTCTATTTTTTTTATGTCATTTATAGAACTATGATAAAAGAGCATAAAGATGTTTTATGGTTTGTGAGTGCAGTAGCATTTTTGTTTGCACTATTTCTCTCTTTCAGACAAAAAATAAACCTTTTAGATTTTGCTCCTTTTGCAGTGTTTGGAGTGATTTTGATGGTACGCACCTTTTTGCATAGTGTGCGTTCACGTCTTCCAAAATATCGCAAAAAGTTTTATTTTGCTTTTGTTATTGTTATCTCTTTTATGATTCTCAATGATGCTGCTCTTTTTTTCAATGAACTTCTTTTTGGTCATCTCAAACGCCATTTTGCAAAGCAGTATTATATAGGGAAACTCCTTGCAAAAGAGCTACAGCAAAGAGGTATCTCCTGTCTTACTACTTCTGATGCTTCACTGTCACTGCAACTGCAGTTTTATGGTATTGGCTTTTGTAGTAATTTTAAACTTTCAAAAACTTCAGGGGAAAAAATTAATATACACTATAACAATAGGATCCTGGCGAGTTATTATGTTTCTAAAAGTAACGAATAAATAGAGATAAAATATAATTTGTAACAAAAATAAACATAAAAAGAGTGAATAAACTCTTTTGAAAAAAAATAAATGAGTATATTTTAAATTAAATGTTACAATAGCACAAATCAATAATTTTTAAGGAGAACAGATGGCTCAAAGAGCGATACGTGAATACGACGGCAAGAAGCTTTTTGCACAAAATTGGGACAAATATTTTGCTCCTCTTAAATATCCTTTCGAGTCGGTACTTGTTACAAGTGGAGAGGAACTTAAAAAGAAAGCTGAGGAGCCAGGATATGAGTGGCTCAAAAACAAACCTCTTGTTGCAAAACCAGATATGCTTTTTGGAAAAAGAGGAAAAAACAATCTTGTACTTTTTAAAGTCAATAAGCCAGGTGATGTGACACTTGAAGATGCAGCAAAATGGATCGATGAAAAAAGAAATCAAGAAACCACACTTCTTAGCGGACAAAAAGGTGTTTTAACACATTTTATCGTTGAGCCTTTTACACCACATACGGAAGATGAAGAGTACTATATTGCGGCAACAACTCTTGATGAAAACTATGATGTGCTCTATATGAGTGCTCATGGCGGTATGGAGGTAGAAGAGAATTGGGATAAAGTTGTTGAAGTGAAAATTCCAATTAATGCAAGTGATGAAGAGATTGAAAAAATTATTAAAGAGAACATTCCAGCTGATATTCCAGAAGATAAAAAAGAGACCTATGCAAATTTTGCTGTAAATTTCTATAAATTTTTTAGAGATCTCAATTTTGCATACCTTGAAATCAACCCTGTAGTTATTGTTGGCGATAATGTCTATCTTCTTGACCTTGTTGCACGACTTGATGATACTGCAGGATTTTTGATGCGAGATAAGTGGGGCGATATTGAGTTTCCAACACCTTTTGGAATGCCAGAAAAGAGTCCAGAAGAAAAAGCGATTGCGGAAGCGGATGCAAAAAGTGGTGCTTCTTTGAAACTGACTGTACTTAATCCAGAAGGAAGAATCTGGACGCTTGTAGCAGGTGGTGGTGCTTCAGTTGTCTATGCGGATACTATTGCAGACTTGGCTGGCGGTGTTGCAGAACTTGCAAATTATGGTGAATACTCTGGTGGTCCTACAACTGATGAGACACGATTTTATACTGAGACTGTGCTTGATTTAATGACCCGAAAAAAAGACCCGCAAGGAAGAGATAAAATCTTAATTATTGGTGGTGCGATAGCAAACTTTACAGATGTTGCAAAAACATTTACAGGTATTATTCAAGCTTTTGAAAAGTATGCAGATAAGATGAAAGATGTAGGTGTAAGAATTTATGTAAGACGTGGTGGTCCAAACTATGAAAAAGGTTTGAAAGATATTAAAGAAGCAGCTGAGAGATTGGGTCTACCTATCAAAGTTTTTGGACCAGAAACGCATATCACAGATATCGTTCGTATGGCAATTGAAGAAGATAAAGCAAAAGCATAAGGAGAGAATGAATGGGACTTTTTACAAGAGATACACAAGCAATTTTTTGGAATAACAACAGAAGCGCTATTCAGCGTATGCTCGATTACGATTATGTAATCAAAAGAGAAAAGCCATCTGTTGCTGCTATTGTTGCACCAACGAGCTCAAATAAATTTGATAAATTTTTCTTTGGAACTGATGAAGTAATGATTCCAATCTATAGAAGTACTGAGGAAGCAGCTGCAGCCCATCCAAATGCTGATGTTTTGCTAAACTTTGCTTCTTTTAGAACAGCTTACGATGTGACAATGGATGCTCTTCGATTCCCTCAGTTTAAAACAATTATGATTACAGCTGAAGGGATTCCTGAAAGACTTGCTCGAATTATGAATAAGACTGCAAGAGATAAAGGCGTTTTAATTATTGGTCCGGCAACTGTTGGTGCAATCACTCCAGGAGCATTCAAAGTTGCAAATATTGGTGGAACAATTGAAAACATCGTAAAAAGCAAGCTTCATAGACCGGGAAGCTGTGGTCTGGTGACTCGAAGTGGTGGTCTATTTAACGAGCTTTGTAACATTATTGCCCTCAATGCAGACGGTGTAGCAGATGGTGTAGCAATCGGTGGTGACAGATTTGTTGGATCTGTATTTATCGATCATCTTCTTCGCATGGAAAAAGATCCAAATGTAAAATATATGCTTTTGCTTGGTGAAGTTGGAGGACGCGAAGAGTATAAAGTGATCGAAGCAGTTAAAAGTGGAAAAATCACTAAGCCAGTAATTGGTTGGTGTATCGGAACAATTGCGCAGCACTTCAGTAGCGGTGTACAGTTCGGTCACGCAGGAGCTAGTGCAAATGCAGATGAAGAGACTGCAGTTGCAAAAAACCAAGCTATGAGAGAAGCTGGTATTCATGTGCCTGATAGTTTTAACGATCTTCCACACGTGATCAAAGGTGTGTACGAAGAACTTAAAGGAAAAGGCATTATTAAAGATATAGAAGAGCCTGAAGTTCCACCAATTCCTGAAGATTACGCTAAAGCTTTAGCACAAGGAAAAATCAGAAAACCGAAAAACTTTGTTTGTACTATCAGTGATGATAGAGGAGAAGAGGCAACATATGCTGGTTATCCAATTAGTAGCGTAGCAACTCCAGATACTGGTAAAACAATTGGTGATGTTGTAAGCCTTCTTTGGTTTAAAAAAGTATATCCACGATGGGCGGTTGATTTTATCGAAACAGTTATCAAAACAGTTGCAGACCATGGACCAGCGGTAAGTGGTGCGCATAATGCAAAAGTTACAGCACGCGCTGGAAAATCTGTAGTAGAGAGTCTTGTAACAGGTCTTCTTACCATTGGGCCAAGATTTGGTGGAGCGATAGACGGAGCGGCTAAATATTTTAAATATGCACACGATAATAACATGAGTCCAGCAGAATTTTTAAATTATATGAAAAAACAGGGTATTCCAATTCCTGGTATTGGACACAGAATCAAATCTGTAAGAAATCCAGATAAGAGGGTTGAAGGACTTAAAAAATTTGCAGCTGAAAACTTTCCAGCAACGCCACTGCTTGAGTATGCATTAGAAGTTGAAAAACTCACAACTAGTAAAAAAGACAATTTGATTCTCAATGTTGATGGAACTATTGGGATTTTGATGGTAGATATGTGGCGAGCTTTGGGATACACTGAAGAGGAGATTGATGAATTTATCGAAAGTGGTACACTTAATTCTTTCTTTATTCTTGGTAGAACGATCGGTTTCATTGGTCACATCCTTGATGAAAAACGCCTTGGTATGCCAATGTACCGCCATCCATTTGATGATATTTTGTACGATGTACAAAAGGCTGAAGAGATTAAATAAATCTATAAAAGATCGGCAACTTTTTGCCGATCGTCTCCTTTTTTCTCCTTCATTTACTCTTATTGAAGTGATTTTTGTTATTATAGTGATTGGAATCCTAGCTGCGATGGTGCTTCCAAGATTTCAAAAAAATGATGTAGTAGATGCTGCGCATCAAATTCTCTCACATATTCGCTATACACAGCATTTAGCAATAATCGATGATAAATTTAATCCTACCAAAAGCGATTGGTACAAAGAATTATGGCAGATACGATTTTTTAAAAAGAAAAAAGCAAGTAGTGATGGAAGTACAGCTAAATGGGGATACGCAATATTTTCAGATAAAAACAGTGGAAGCGGTTATGATGGTAATCCCAATGCAACAACTGGCGAGGTTGCAAAAGATCCATTAACCGGAAAGCTTATCAGTGGCGGATTCACAATAAACTATACTGATAAGAGGACGTTGAAACAAGCAGCAATTGAAGAGACATACAAAATCGTTGATGTGCGTTTTTCTCCAAGTTGCTCATATAGAGGTAGTAAACGAATAGTTTTTGATAATCAAGGACGTCCGCTTATAGGAGATCCACAGAGCTATATATCTGCATATACCCAATCAAAAATATTACAGCAGCAATGCGAAATTACATTTTGTTTTTATGATAACAGTTGCAAAGCAAATTTTAAAATTGCAATTGAACCAGAAACTGGTTTTTCTTACATCTCTTCAATGTCTTTTTAAAAATTGCTGCAACAGCTGCATAAGTTCATTCAGATCTGGCACTCTCCAAAGGAGAGTGAGGAGTGCAAATCAAATACACGTTGCCAGGGCTCAAAGGATATAAAAGATTAGAGAGGATATACTACAATTCGCTTATGATAAGCGAAGAGGCAAAAAGAAGAAAAAAGATATTGGAGTTTTGGGAAAAATATGGACTAGCAGCAACAACTGAAGCTTTTGGAGTAAGCAGAAGAACACTCTTTCGATGGAAAAAGAGTTTCAATGATGCAGATGGCGATATAAAAGCCTTAAATCCAAAATCACGAAGACCAAAAAGAGTAAGAGAGTCAAAAGTTCCAATAGAAGTTATTAAAGAGATAAAACGATTAAGAAAAGCATATCCCAACATCGGCAAAGCAAAACTCTACCACCTGCTTAAACCTTTTTGTGAAGAAAAAGAACTTAAAACTCCCTCGGAATCCACAATAGGAAGAATAATCGCAAAAGCACCAGATACAATGAGACTTTTTCCCTACCGCATCGATACAAAAGGAAAAGTGAAACCAAAAAAGAAGACACAAAAAAACAGAAAACCAAAAAACCTCAAATCTAAACCATTTGAACTCTGGGCAGTCGATACCATCCAAATAGTATCAAACGGTATAAAACGATATATCCTTACTATGATTGACCCACTCACACGTATTGCATTCGCAGTGGCGATTCCATCCAAAAGAGCAAGACATACTGCATATGCTCTTGAAGCTTTAATTGATGGAATAACTTCCATCAAACAAAAACGTAAACTTGCAATTCTTTCAGATAATGGCAGTGAATTTAAAAAAGAGTTTGATGCTCTGCTTGAACAAAAAGGCTTTACACACTACTGGACATATCCAAGGAGCCCTAAAATGAATGCACACAATGAAAGATTCAATAGAACAATTCAAGAACAATTTATTCAATACTATGAAGATTTACTCTTTACAGATTTGGATGAATTCAATAAAAAATTAGCAAAATGGCTCATCGATTACAATACCAAAATACCAAACTCTGCATAAGTTCAAACACATATGGCACTCCGAGAGGGAGAGTGAGGAGTGCAAATCAAATACACGTTGCCAGGGCTCAAAGGATATAAAAGATTAGAGAGGATATACTACAATTCGCTTATGATAAGCGAAGAGGCAAAAAGAAGAAAAAAGATATTGGAGTTTTGGGAAAAATATGGACTAGCAGCAACAACTGAAGCTTTTGGAGTAAGCAGAAGAACACTCTTTCGATGGAAAAAGAGTTTAAATGATGCAGATGGCGATATAAAAGCCTTAAATCCAAAATCACGAAGACCAAAAAGAGTAAGAGAGTCAAAAGTTCCAATAGAAGTTATTAAAGAGATAAAACGATTAAGAAAAGCATATCCCAACATCGGCAAAGCAAAACTCTACCACCTGCTTAAACCTTTTTGTGAAGAAAAAGAACTTAAAACTCCCTCGGAATCCACAATAGGAAGAATAATCGCAAAAGCACCAGATACAATGAGACTTTTTCCCTACCGCATCGATACAAAAGGAAAAGTGAAACCAAAAAAGAAGACACAAAAAAACAGAAAACCAAAAAACCTCAAATCTAAACCATTTGAACTCTGGGCAGTCGATACCATCCAAATAGTATCAAACGGTATAAAACGATATATCCTTACTATGATTGACCCACTCACACGTATTGCATTCGCAGTAGCAATTCCATCTAAAAGAGCAAAACATACTGCATATGCTCTTGAAGCTTTAATTGATGGAATAACCTCCATCAAACAAAAACGTAAACTTGCAATTCTTTCAGATAATGGCAGTGAATTTAAAAAAGAGTTTGATGCTCTGCTTGAACAAAAAGGCTTTACACACTACTGGACATATCCAAGGAGCCCTAAAATGAATGCACACAATGAAAGATTCAATAGAACAATTCAAGAACAATTTATTCAATACTATGAAGATTTACTCTTTACAGATTTGGATGAATTCAATAAAAAATTAGCAAAATGGCTCATCGATTACAATACCAAAATACCACACTCTTCTCTTAATTTTAAATCTCCGGTACAATACCTTCTTGAAAATCATTATGAGTGCCATATGTATTGGACTTATACATGCTCTTGACAAAGAGCTGAAAGTTTGGCATAATTTCAGTCCTCGAAAAAAGAGGGGAATTGAGAGAAATCTGAAGAGAGATTTCAAAGAGCTCTTGACAAAAATCGAGAGATTGAGTAAAATAACGCCCCTTGAAAAAGAGAGCTGAGAAGAGTTCAAATCACTTATCTTGAGTGAAGATGAGTGAGAGAGTTCTTGTGAATTTAGGATCTTTGACAACTAGACAGAGACGAGTCCTTTGAGTTTTAAAAGAGGATTTTAAAACTTCATAAAGATATTTATGGAGAGTTTGATCCTGGCTCAGAGTGAACGCTGGCGGCGTGCTTAACACATGCAAGTCGAGCGAGAACGGCTCTATCCTTCGGGATAGAGTGTCAGCTAAGCGGCGCACGGGTGAGTAACACGTAGCTAACCTGCCCCATAGTGGGGGATAACAGCCCGAAAGGGCTGCTAATACCCTATACTCCTTCCATACGAAAGTATGGTTGTGGAAAGCGTTAGCGCTATGGGATGGGGCTGCGGCCTATCAGCTAGTTGGTGGGGTAAAGGCCTACCAAGGCTATGACGGGTAGCTGGTCTGAGAGGATGGTCAGCCACACTGGAACTGAGACACGGTCCAGACTCCTACGGGAGGCAGCAGTGGGGAATATTGCACAATGGGGGAAACCCTGATGCAGCAACGCCGCGTGGAGGATGACGCCCTTCGGGGTGTAAACTCCTTTTGACAGGGAAGAAGATGACGGTACCTGTCGAATAAGCACCGGCTAACTCCGTGCCAGCAGCCGCGGTAATACGGAGGGTGCAAGCGTTACTCGGAATCACTGGGCGTAAAGGGCGCGTAGGCGGTCTGCTAAGTTGGATGTGAAAGCCCACAGCTTAACTGTGGAACTGCGTCCAAAACTGGTAGACTAGAGTCCGGAAGAGGCAGGTGGAATTGGTGGTGTAGGGGTAAAATCCGTAGAGATCACCAGGAATACCCATTGCGAAGGCGACCTGCTGGGACGGTACTGACGCTGAGGCGCGAAAGCGTGGGGAGCAAACAGGATTAGATACCCTGGTAGTCCACGCCCTAAACGATGGATGCTAGTCGTTGGGGTGCTAGTCACCTCAGTGATGCAGCTAACGCAATAAGCATCCCGCCTGGGGAGTACGGCCGCAAGGCTAAAACTCAAAGGAATAGACGGGGACCCGCACAAGCGGTGGAGCATGTGGTTTAATTCGAAGATACGCGAAGAACCTTACCTGGGCTTGACATCCCTGGAACCCTCTAGAGATAGAGGGGTGCCTCCTTTTGGGGGAGCCAGGTGACAGGTGCTGCACGGCTGTCGTCAGCTCGTGTCGTGAGATGTTGGGTTAAGTCCCGCAACGAGCGCAACCCTCGTCCTTAGTTGCCAGCACTTCGGGTGGGCACTCTAAGGAGACTGCCCGGGTAACCGGGAGGAAGGTGAGGATGACGTCAAGTCATCATGGCCCTTATGCCCAGGGCGACACACGTGCTACAATGGCGCGTACAGAGAGAGGCAATACCGCGAGGTGGAGCAAATCTCTAAAGCGCGTCCCAGTTCGGATTGCAGTCTGCAACTCGACTGCATGAAGTCGGAATCGCTAGTAATCGCGGATCAGCCATGCCGCGGTGAATACGTTCCCGGGTCTTGTACTCACCGCCCGTCACACCATGGGAGTTGAGCTCACCCGAAGCCGGGGGACCGACCCGAAAGGGAGGACCCCTGTCGACGGTGGGCTCAGCGACTGGGGTGAAGTCGTAACAAGGTAACCGTAGGAGAACCTGCGGTTGGATCACCTCCTTTCTAGAGTGATGATCCAAAGATTCGTTTCTTTGGATGGAAGAGTCAATAAGTACTCACACTTATTGACTCAGGGGGCTCGTTCTCTGTCTAGTTGTGAGAGATCAAGGATGTTCTTTGAAAAGGAAAAGTGGAGTCAAGAGCTAAGAGAAGCCCTTATCAGGGGCGGAGCTTTAATAATGGGCCTGTAGCTCAGGTGGTTAGAGCGCACCCCTGATAAGGGTGAGGTCAGAGGTTCAAGTCCTCTCAGGCCCACCAGTTTAGTTGAATCTTGCCTAGATTTTCCAGCTCACGTACTCAGTTGTACGCTACGCTAAAAAATCTAAACAATTCACAACTAAACACAAGATGGGGTCTTAGCTCAGCTGGGAGAGCG
Source organism: Nitratiruptor tergarcus DSM 16512 (assembly GCF_027946175.1). Lineage (NCBI taxonomy): Bacteria > Pseudomonadati > Campylobacterota > Epsilonproteobacteria > Nautiliales > Nitratiruptoraceae > Nitratiruptor > Nitratiruptor tergarcus. The sequence continues at coordinate 975,701 of NZ_AP026671.1, read as the reverse complement.
CCTGCCTTGCACGCAGGAGGTCACCGGTTCGATCCCGGTAGACTCCACCAAGATAAAAGCACGTAGTTGGGAGTGTAAGAGAGATTACATTGCCGACTGCGTGCTTTGCACGGGAGGAGCGTAAAGCAAACGACAACTGCTTGTCGTTTGTAGCTGCGCACGGCGATGCGTATATGCGCGAGCGGAGCGAGTGCATAGCATACGCCTGTGAGAGGTTACCGGAAGGGTCATCGGTAGACTCCACCAAAGTCTAAAAAGAATCTTCAGAGGAAGATTGTTTTTAGACTTTTAAGTCTAAGGTTATTTGACAACTCATTGTTCGTAGTAAAAGAGGTAAAAACAATAGGCAAGCTGTTTTACTTGACTAAGGTAGTTGAGTAAGGCGGCGGTGCGTCTTAGAAGTAGGTGTAAGCTACAAAGGGCGTACGGTGGATGCCTAGGGTGATGGAGGCGATGAAGGACGTGCTAGGCTGCGAAAAGCCTCGGGGAGCTGCCAAGAAGCGTTGATCCGGGGATTTCCGAATGGGGCAACCCGGCCAGTAGTAATACTGGTCACCTGACTATGTCAGGGGCGAACCCGGGGAAGTGAAACATCTCAGTACCCGGAGGAAAAGAAATCAACCGAGATTCTCCTAGTAGCGGCGAGCGAACGGGGAGTAGCCCGCCTCTGTGTAGCCTACATTATAGTTGAATTACCTGGAAAGGTAAGCCATAGAAGGTGATAGCCCTGTAGACGAAATAGTGTAGGTGGGACTAAGCAGAGGCCTTGCGAGTAGGTCGGGACACGTGTTATCCTGACTGAAGATGGGGGGACCACCCTCCAAGGCTAAATACTACCATCACACCGATAGTGCACAAGTACCGTGAGGGAAAGGTGAAAAGAACCCCAGTGAGGGGAGTGAAATAGAACCTGAAACCGTATGCCTACAATCATTCGGAGCCCTATGAGCTTCGGCTCAGGGTGACGGACTGCCTTTTGCATAATGAGCCTGCGAGTTGTGGTCAGTGGCGAGGTTAAGCAAACGCGAAGCCGTAGCGAAAGCGAGTCTGAATAGGGCGATTGAGTCACTGGCTGCAGACCCGAAGCCGGGTGATCTATCCATGGCCAGGCTGAAGTGGGGGTAAGACCCCATGGAGGGCCGAACCAGTGGAGGTTGAAAACTCCTTGGATGAGCTGTGGATAGGGGTGAAAGGCCAAACAAACTCGGTGATAGCTGGTTCTCTGCGAAATATATTTAGGTATAGCCTCAGGAAGTAGCTACAGGGGGTAGAGCACTGATAGGGCTAGGGCTGCTCACCGCGGTACCAAACCCTGTCAAACTCCGAATACCTGTAGTGTAATCCTGGGAGTCAGGCGTAGGGTGATAAAATCCTATGTCGAGAGGGGAACAACCCAGACTGCCGACTAAGGTCCCCAAGTTGTGACTAAGTGGAAAACGATGTGGGGCTGCTTAGACAACCAGGAGGTTGGCTTAGAAGCAGCCATCCTTTAAAGAAAGCGTAACAGCTCACTGGTCTAGCGGCCCTGCGCGGAAAATATAACGGGGCTAAGTCACACACCGAAGTCGCAGGTGCATACTGGTGTATGCGCGGTAGCAGAGCGTTCCAGTCAGCGGTGAAGCTGTACCGGTGAGGAGCAGTGGAGCGGCTGGAAGTGAGCATGCAGGCATGAGTAGCGATAAAAGTGGTGAGAATCCACTTCGCCGAAAACCCAAGGTTTCCTACGCGATGCTCGTCAACGTAGGGTTAGTCGGGTCCTAAGCCGAGTCCGAGAGGGGTAGGCGATGGGAAATCGGTTAATATTCCGATACCTACTTACTACAAGGCGATGGAGGGACGCTTAGGGCTAGCCGGGGTCCGTGATGGAATACGGGCTCGAAGGGTGTAGGCTGCTAGGTAGGCAAATCCGCCTAGCGTGAGGCCGAGACCTGACAGGCCCCCAAAGCCCTTCGGGGCGGCGGGGGAACCGGTGATGCCGTCGAGCCGAGAAAAGCTTCTAAGCCGTTTAAGTAGTAAGTAGCCCGTACCGTAAACCGACACAGGTGGGTGAGATGAGTATTCTAAGGCGCGCGGAAGAACCCTGGTCAAGGAACTCTGCAAACTGGCACCGTATCTTCGGTATAAGGTGTGCCCGTAGTAGGTGAAGGCCCATGCGGCTGGAGCCGAGGCGGGTCGCAGCGAAGCGCTCCATCCGACTGTTTATCAAAAACACAGCACTATGCTAACTCGTAAGAGGATGTATATGGTGTGACGCCTGCCCGGTGCCGGAAGGTTAAGGGGATCGCTTAGCTCTTCGGAGCGAAGGCGTGAACCGAAGCCCCGGTAAACGGCGGCCGTAACTATAACGGTCCTAAGGTAGCGAAATTCCTTGTCGGTTAAATACCGACCTGCATGAATGGCGTAACGAGATGGGGGCTGTCTCGACCAGGGATCCGGTGAAATTGTAGTGGAGGTGAAAATTCCTCCTACCCGCGGAAAGACGGAAAGACCCCGTGGACCTTTACTACAGCTTGGTACTGCCATCGGGATGAGGATGTGCAGGATAGGTGGGAGGCTGAGAAGCCAGGGCGCCAGCTCTGGTGGAGCCGTCCTTGAGATACCACCCTTCCTCATTCTGGTGGCTAACTCGCCACAGTTATCCTGTGGGAGGACAATGCCTGGCGGGTAGTTTGACTGGGGCGGTCGCCTCCTAAAGAGTAACGGAGGCTTACAAAGGTTGGCTCAAAGCGGTTGGAAATCGCTTGGAGAGTATAAAGGCATAAGCCAGCCTGACTGTGAGAGAGACAACTCGAGCAGAGACGAAAGTCGGTCTTAGTGATCCGGTGGTTCTGAGTGGAAGGGCCATCGCTCAAAGGATAAAAGGTACCCCGGGGATAACAGGCTGATCTCCCCCAAGAGCTCACATCGACGGGGAGGTTTGGCACCTCGATGTCGGCTCATCGCATCCTGGGGCTGGAGCAGGTCCCAAGGGTATGGCTGTTCGCCATTTAAAGCGGTACGCGAGCTGGGTTCAGAACGTCGTGAGACAGTTCGGTCCCTATCTTCCGTGGGCGTAGGAAGGCTGAGGAGAGCTGACCCTAGTACGAGAGGACCGGGTTGGACGTGCCACTGGTGTACCAGTTGTCCTGCCAAGGGCACCGCTGGGTAGCTATGCACGGAACGGATAACCGCTGAAGGCATCTAAGCGGGAAGCCGACTCCAAGATGAGCCTTCCCTGAAGGACGGTGGAAGACTACCACCTTGATAGGCTGGGTGTGTAAGCGCAGCAATGCGTTTAGCTGACCAGTACTAATAGTCCGTTTGGCTTACACATAACATATGCACCGCCGCCTTACTGAGCTACCGCTCTTTGCTACGAACAATGAGTGTTCTTTAAATAAAACTATTGTCTCAATGACAAGAGAAGAGAGTCTTTTAACTCCAAAAGCCTCTCTTCTCTTGTCCTGGTGCCTATAGAGCGGAGGAAACGCCCAGTCCCATTTCGAACCTGGAAGCTAAGCTCCGCATCGCTGATGATACTGCAGCCTTCGGCTGTGGAAAAGTAGGTCGGCGCCAGGCCAAGATTTTTTCCTTCGATTACTTCTTCGATTGATACCTCACATAATTACAAAATCTAAGAAATTAACTCTTTATAGTGCATTTCTACAGTCTACTTTACAAAATTTGTATGTTACAATTGCAAGAAAAAAAGGTGTATAATGGCAAAGCTTTGGTCAGGCCGCTTTGAAAAGAGTGCAAGTAAACTTCTTGATGAATTTAATGCAAGTCTTCCATTTGATAAAGAGCTTTATGAACAAGATATTCAAGGATCTATCGCTCATGCTAAGATGTTAGCTAAACAGGGTGTTTTGAGTGAAGAAGAGAAAGAGGCAATTATTAATGGCTTGCAAAAGATTAAAGAAGAGATAGAGTCAGGTGAGTTTGTATGGGATATAGCTGATGAAGATATTCATATGGCAATTGAGAAGAGACTCACACAACTTATTGGTGATGCTGGAAAAAAGCTTCACACTGCACGCAGCCGCAATGATCAAGTTGCTCTTGACTTTAGACTTTATGTACAAAAACAAAATCAAGAATTTATAGAGCTCCTTAAAGACCTTATCGCTACATTTGTAAATATTGCGAAGAAAACTGATGATGTTGTGTTGCCTGGTATGACCCATTTACAACATGCGCAGCCAATAAGTTTTGCATACCATATGCTAGCCTACGCCTCAATGTTTAAAAGAGATATTGAGCGGTTTCAAAGCTCTTATGAACGTAATAATTATTCTCCATTAGGATGTGCGGCACTTGCAGGAACTCCTCATAATATTGATAGAGAATATACAGCTAAAGAATTAGGTTTTAAGGCACCGACAATCAACTGTCTTGATACGGTAAGTGATAGAGATTTTGCACTTGAAATACTCTTTAATATTGCTACAATGGTGATGCATATATCAAGACTTGCTGAAGAACTAATTTTATGGAGTAGCTATGAATTTAAATTTATTACTATTAGTGATGAATATGCTACTGGAAGTTCGATCATGCCACAAAAGAAAAACCCGGATGTTCCTGAGCTCTTACGGGGAAAAACAGGAAGAAGTTATGGAAATCTTGTGAGTCTTTTGACAGTAATGAAAGGTTTGCCACTAGCATATAATAAAGATATGCAAGAAGATAAAGAGGGGGTTTTTGATAGCGTAAAACATGCAAAGATATCTGTGATTATTCTCAATGAAGTTTTAAAAACTATGAAGATCAACAAAGAAAATATGCTTAAAGCTGCAAAAACCGGCCATTTAACTGCAACTGACTTAGCCGATTACTTAGTGGAAAAGGTTGGCATCCCTTTTCGTGAAGCACATTTTATAACGGGCAAGGCGGTAGCACTGGCTGAACATAAAGGCAAAGATATCTCTGAACTTACCTATGAAGAGCTTAAAAGTATTGATGAGAGAATTGGAAAAGATGTTTTAGAGTACCTTAATCTTATCAATTCTATGAATGCACGTAACTCCTATGGAGCAACTTCAAAAGAGCAAGTAAGAAAGCAGATTGCATATTTTGAAGAGTTTTTACGTAAAGCCTAGAGGGCTTTACATATATTTTTTGGCCTCTTCTTCAATAGCAAGATATGGCCAACTCAGTTTTGCACCTCCAAGCATGTGAAAATGTAGATGCATCACTTCCTGTCCCCCATCTTCGCCATTATTGACTATAAGCCTGTAACCTGTTTTATCAAGTTCTAATTTTTTGGCTACCTCCTGAATAAAAGGTGTCATTTTTGCCATAAGTTCAGGTGGAGTACTTTGGAAATTTTCTACATGATGTTTTGGTATGATGAGAATATGAATAGGTGCTTTAGGATTAATATCGTGAAAAGCCAAAAACTCCTCATTTTCCATCACTTTATTAGCTGGAATTTCACCAGCAACTATTTTACAAAAGATACACATAAATTTGCCTCCCTTATCTTTTTATAATCATTATTGTATTATTATACTTCAAAAAAATTTAAAGAGGTGATATTTGCAAGATTGGCAAACAATCATAGCGCAATGTCAGTCGCTAGATGAATTAGAAAAAATCAGGATTGAGCTTTTTGGTAAAAAGGGCTATTTTGCTAAAGAGTTTGAAAAGCTTAAAAATGTGCCAAATGAAGAAAAACCACAAGTAGCAAAGGATCTAAATAAAGCCAAAAACTCTCTTTATTCACTTTTGCAAGCAAAGAAAGATGATCTATTGCAAAAAGCGATACAGCAAAAACTTCAAGAAGATTATGTAGATGTATCGCTCTATTCTCCTCGTAGCCTCAAAGGTGCAATGCATCCAGTAAATTATACAATGGATAAGATTATAGACTATTTTATAGCCCTTAATTATGCTATAGAAACAGGTCCTTTGGTGGAAGATGATTTTCACAATTTTGAAGCACTCAATCTTCCAAAATATCATCCAGCAAGAGATATGCAAGATACATTCTATTTTAAAGATGGAAAATTGTTACGTACGCACACCTCTCCTGTACAGATACGGACAATGCAAAATCAAAAACCACCTATTCGTATGATTAGCCCTGGAGCAGTTTTTCGCAGAGATTTTGATCTTACACACACTCCGATGTTCCATCAGGTAGAAGGATTAGTGGTCGATGAAAAGGGAGCAGTGAGCTTTGCTAATTTAAAATTTTTATTACAAGATTTTTTGCATTATATGTTTGGTGATGTTGATGTACGCTTTCGCCCAAGTTTTTTCCCTTTTACTGAACCTAGTGCTGAAGTGGATATAAGTTGTATATTTTGTGAAGGTGAGGGGTGTCGTGTTTGCTCTCAAACTGGATGGTTAGAAGTGCTTGGATGTGGGATGGTAGATCCGCATGTCTTTGAGGCTGTAGGGTATGAAGATGTCAGTGGCTATGCATTTGGTTTAGGTGTAGAGAGATTTGCTATGCTTATTCATAGAATTGGTGATTTGCGTAGCCTTTTTGAAGGAGATTTGCGTCTATTGGAGCAGTTTAGATGATAGTAACAAAAAGATGGTTAAACGAATGGATAGATATTGAAGATATCTCTGTTGAAGAACTTGTAAAAACTCTTAATCGTATTGGACTAGAGGTAGCAGAAGTCAAAAATATTAATATACCTGCCAATGTAGTAGTAGGAAAGGTCTTGTCGTGTCAAAAACATCCCAATGCAGATAAGCTTAATCTGTGTCAAGTCGATGTAGGAGATGAAGAGCTTCAAATTGTTTGTGGCGCAAAAAATGTAGTGGATGCTGAATATGTGGCTGTTGCTAAAGTGGGAGCTATACTACCAGGAGATTTTGCAATAAAGCCAGCAAAACTTCGTGGGGTAGAGAGTTTTGGAATGATCTGCTCGTCAAGTGAACTAGGGCTTCCAAAGATGGAAGATGGTATTATGGTGCTTGATGAGAGTATAGGTGAACTTAAACTCGGTAAAGAGTTGCAAAGCTACCCATTTTTTCAAGATACTATTATCGATATAGAACTTACTGCTAATCGAGGTGATTGTCTCAGTGTTTTAGGTATTGCAAGAGAGTTGGCTGCAGCATTGAAAAGAAGCGTAAAAGAACCCTCTTTAGAAGAGGTACAAAATCTCCAAATGGGGATTGGAAGACTACTCAATTTTGAGCCAGCAAAAGAGATTCAATCAAATCTATTATATAAAGCTTTTGAAAAAGAGAGTTTTCATAACCCTTTTATAGTGCGTTTTCGTGTGGCTTTGTGCGGCGAATCTTTTACAAATGAGGCTGAAGAGTTTGGATATTATGTAACTCATGCTACGGGAGTGATTACGAGACTATATGGATATAGTATTTTTGAGGATGAAGAGCCTAAAATTGTAGTCAAAGAGGATGAAAAAGGGTATGAATCTGTTTATGGTATACAAAAGGCGAGTATTATAGGAGTATACCAGTTTGACAAATCAAAACCTACAAAAGATGAGAAAACAATTGTTTTAGAAATGAGCTATATCGATCCAGAAACTATTGCAAAAAAAATGTATGAAGCTCCAATTAAAAATGATTGGAGCTATTATCGTAGTAGTAGAGGAAGTGATCCGCAACTAGAAATTGGTGCTACATATGCGAAAATGGTTTTACAAAAATACTATAAAGATTTGAAATTTTATACTGGATCCCATGAGATTCATAAAGAGTTAGAAAGGCCTGGTATCAAAATAGAGTTTCCAGCCCTCACAGCTTTGATAGGCGATGAGATAGAAAGAACAGAAATTGTAGAGATACTCAAAGCTTTGGGATTTACAATAGTAAATTTTAGTGAAGATCTCATGGTTGTAAAAGCTCCTGTTTACAGACATGATATTTTTAATCTCCAAGATGTTGCTGAAGAGATTGTAAGAATTTACGGAATTGATAATATTCATGCTAAGCCTTTAAAAGTAGAAGAGAAAAACAGAATTAATGCTGCTTATCAACGCTATCAGGAAGGTAAACAGTTACGTACACTGCTTGTTGGTGCGGGATATTTTGAAACTATCAGTTATCTTTTTACTGACAGTAAACTTTTGGAAAAACTTGGTCTGCCACGAGTCAAAGAGGAGCTTGATATTATTAATCCTATTACGAGTGAACTCAATACACTGCGCACATCACTTGTTCCAAATCTCTTAATGCAAGTGGCCAATAACTTTAAAAATGGAAGTAAGAGAGTTAAGCTTTTTGAGATAGGTTCAATATTTGATAAAGAACGCAACGAAAAGCCTGCTTTAGCTCTTATTTTTAGTGGTGCTAAAGAGCCAGATACTCTTCAAAATAGTGGCAAACCTTTAAGTGTAGATTTTGGAACATTTGCCGATGATCTCGGACATATTTTTGGCGATGTAGAGCTACATCAATGTGAGGCAACTACAAGCCTTTTACATCCATATCAGTGTGCAGCTATTATAAAAAACGAACAAGAGATTGGGATTGCATATAAGCTGCATCTATCTATTCAAGAAGAGATGGAGTTGCCACCTACATACATTGCAGAAATTGATATGCAAAAACTTTCACTTACATATCCAAAAGCAAAAGAGTATTCTATCTACCAGATGGCTTTTCGTGATTTGAGTATATTGATTGATAAGAATTTAACATTTGCACAGATTAAAGAAGTGTTGCAAGAGTCTTTACCACATGAGATCAAAAGATTCTATCCTATCGCTACATATCAGGATGAGAAGCTGGGAGACAAACTCTCTTTAACAATCCGGTTTGTGGTGCAATCAGATGAAAAAACTTTAAGTGAAGAGGAGATTGCTGCTATTATGGAAAATATATTGCAAACTCTTCAAAAGAGTTTTAATGTGGAATTGCGATGAGCAGATTGAAAATAGCACCAAAGAAAGATAGTTTCAATATTGAAATAGCAGAAATTGCACCAGATAAGTCTATTTCCCATAGAGCAGCGATGTTTTCGCTTTTGAGTGATAAGCCTTCAAAAATTAGAAATTTTTTGAAGGCTGAAGATACCCTCAATACGCTGCAAATTGTCAAAAAGCTTGGAGCAAAGGTTGAAGAGGGTGATGTTATTAAGATAGAGCCTCCAAAAAATATTGTAGAGCCTGATGATGTATTAGATTGTGGAAATAGTGGTACAGGTATGCGACTTTACTGTGGATTTTTGGCAGGTGTTGAGGGTTTTTTTGTCCTCAGTGGAGATAAGTATCTCCGTAATCGTCCAATGGCACGTGTTGCGAAACCTTTGCGCTCAATTGGTGCGAAAATTGATGGGAGAGAAGAGGGGAATAAAGCTCCATTGGCAATCCGAGGCAATACATATTTAGAATCTTTTTTTTATGAAAGTCCCATAGCTTCTGCGCAAGTCAAAAGCGCTTTGATTTTAGCAGGATTGCGAGCTAAGGAAGCAAGCAGCTATTCTGAGCCAGAACTCAGCCGCGACCATACAGAAAGAATGCTGCGGGGTATGGGAGCAAATATAAAAAGTGAATATCGACATGGAAAATATTTTGTAGAGATTGAACCTTTAAAGGCTCCACTAGAACCTCTTGACATAACCATTCCATCTGATCCATCTAGTGCCTTTTTCTTTGCTGTTGCAGCTGCAATTATGCCAGGTAGCTGTGTACTACTTAAAAATATTACTCTCAATCCTACACGCATTGAAGCATTCAAAGTTTTACAAAAAATGGGTGCAAAAGTAGAATATATGCAAAAAGAGAATATCTACGAGCCTATTGGGGACATTAGAGTATGTGGAGAAAAACTTCAAGGGGTAGAAGTAAGTGAGCATATCTCATGGCTCATTGATGAATTGCCAGCTCTTGCAATTGCGATGGCTGTAGCTGAGGGAGTAAGCAGAGTTAAAAATGCTAAAGAGCTGCGGGTAAAAGAGAGTGATCGTATAAAAAGTGTTGTAGAGAATTTGCGCAAATGTGGTATAAGCGTGGAAGAGTATGAAGATGGATATGAGATAAGAGGTGGCAAGTTACAAAAAGCTGTTATTGACAGCTATGGAGATCATCGTATTGCTATGAGTTTTGCTATAGCTGGATTGTTAGCGGGAATGGAGATAGAGGATATAGAGTGTATTGCTACATCTTTTCCAAATTTTGTGGAACTGTTACAAAAAATTACCGAGGTAGAACGTGGAGATTAAATTAGCACAAAATTACGGTTTTTGTTTTGGTGTCAAAAGAGCTATTAAAATTGCTGAAGAGAGTCCCGATAGCGTAACATTTGGACCTTTGATTCATAATAAAAATGAGATAGAAAGACTCAAAAAAAATTTCAATGTAGGGCTTGTAGAAGATATAGATGAAGTAGAAGAAAATAGCAAAGTCATTGTCCGCACACACGGTATCCCCAAAGATAAGCTTCAGATATTAAAAGAGAAAAATGTTGAAGTTGTTAATGCTACATGTCCTTTTGTGACAAAACCGCAAGAGATTGTAGAAAAGATGAGCGAAGAGGGGTATAGCATTGTTATTTTTGGAGATCGCAATCATCCAGAGATTAAAGGTGTTATGAGTTATGCAAAAGATCCTATTGTAGTTTTGGATGTTGCAGAGCTTGAACCTCAATTATCAAAACTCAAAGAGAAAGTAGCAACAGTTGCGCAGACTACGAGAAAATTTGAAGAGTATGCAAAAATAGTAAATTTCTTGATGCAACACAAAAAAGAGGTGAGAGTTTTTAATACTATTTGCAATGCCACATTTGAAAACCAAAGCGCTGCAAGAGAGTTGAGTAAAGAGGCTGATGTGATGATAGTTATAGGAGGGAAAAACTCTTCTAATACCAAGCAGCTTTTTAGAATTTGTAAAGAGAATTGTCCAGATAGTTATCTTATAGAAAATAAAGAGGAGATTCAACCATTATGGTTTGAGGGGAAAAAACTTTGTGGTATAACTGCTGGTGCATCTACTCCAAACTGGATTATTGAAGAAGTTATAGAAAAGATAAAGAAAATTAAAGTATAATTAGCAAAATTTTATCAAGGGAAAAGCAAATTATGGAAAAAGAGGTAAACATGGGTATGGAAAATACAGGCGAAGACTTTGCAAAAATGCTTGAAGAGCATGAGAATAAACGTAGTGAATCAAGAGTTATAGATGGTGTGATTGTAGAGATACAAGATAATGAGAGAGTTTTGGTGGATGTGGGTGAGAAGCAAGAGGGTATTTTGAATATCAAAGAGATTCAAGATAGTGAGGGAAATCTTCTCTACCAACCTGGGGATACAATTAAGGTTATGGTGTCTGGATATAGAAATGAGCGTCCAATAATCTCACACAAAAAAGCTATTGCAAAAGAGAAAGTAAAGAGTTTTATTGAAGCAAACAAAGACAACTTGGAAAATATGGTCATTGAAGGACGAATTGTTGGGAAAAATAGAGGTGGATATATCGTAGAAAACGATGAAGGCGTACAATTTTTCTTGCCAAACTCCCAAAGTTTTTTCAAAAACAAACCAGATACTGGAAGAAGAGTAAGTGCAAAAATACTCAAAATCGGCGAGAATAACGACTCGATAGTTATTTCACGCAAAAAATTTATTCAAGAGCTTGCACAAAAGAGAAAAGAGATTATCGATGAATTGATGCAAGAGGATAAGGTTGTAGAAGGTACTGTGAAAAAAATTACAAACTATGGTATGTTTGTAGAAGTTGCTCCAGGCGTAGAGGGTTTAGTACACTATAATGAAATAAGCTATAAAGGCCCTGTAAATCCTGCAAAGTATTTTAACGAAGGTGATAAAGTTAATGTAAAAGCTATCAATTATGAGAGCGATAAAAATAGACTTTCTCTCTCCATTAAAGCTACACAACCAGATCCTTGGGAAGAGATCAAAGGAGAGCTTGAACCAGGCGATGTTATCAATGTCACTATAAGTAATATTGAGCCTTACGGAGCTTTTGTTGATCTTGGTAATGATATTGAAGGACTTTTACATATTAGTGAAATGACGTGGGAGAAAAAACCTAAACATCCAAGTGAGTATGTAAAAGAGGGTGAACAGATTGATGTTGAAGTAACAGAGATTGATATAGAAAATAGAAAACTGCGAGTATCTCTTAAGAATCTTTTGCCGAAACCTTTTGAAGAGTTTTTGCAAAACTATAAAGAGGGCGATGTAGTCGAGGGAGAAATTACTTCATTGACAGATTTTGGTGCTTTTGTAAAGATTGGGGCAATTGAAGGTCTTCTTCATAATCAAGATCTTGGCTGGGAAAAAGGCTTGAAGGCAAAAGATCTTTTTAATGTGGGGGATACGACACAAGTAAAAATTGCACGTATAGACAGAGAGAAAGAGCGCGTTTCACTTGATAGAAAATCCTTGCAAGAGAGCCCTCTAGAAAAATTTGCAAAAACACATAAAGTGGGCGACGTAGTAAAAGGGACTGTTCGTGATATTAAAGATTTTGGTGTGTTCATACAGCTTGAAGATGGAGTAGATGCTCTTGTGCGTAACGAAGATCTTGCTCCACTAAAAAAAGAGGAACTCAATAAAGGTGATGAAATCGAGGGAGTAATCTCTTATCTTGATACGCAGAATAATCGTCTTCGTGTTTCAGTTAGAAGACTCCAAAAGATGAAAGAGAAAGAGGCTCTTCGAGAAATTAATCAAGAAGAGAGTACAACTCTTGGTGATATTATCAAAGAGAAACTTGATAGACAGGGATGAGAATGCACAAACGAAAGATAGTTGTATGTGATCATTTGCATAAAAAGGCTGAAGAGATTCTTGCAAAAGAGCAAGATATAGAATATGTCAACGCAGCAGATGTACCAAAAGGTGGTCCTCTTTATGAGAAGATAAAAGACGCTGATGTCATCATTACACGAAGCTCTACCCCGGTCGATAAAGAGCTTTTGGAGCATGCAAAAAATCTTAAAGCGATAGTTCGAGCAGGAGTCGGGGTAGATAATGTAGATATGGAAGAGTGTAGTAGACGCGGGATCATTGTCATGAATGTTCCTACTGCGAACACAATTGCAGCAGTTGAGCTCACTTTTGCACATATGCTTAGCTGTATGCGAGCTTTTCCGTATGCACATAATCAACTAAAACTTGAGCGCATTTGGAAGCGAGAAGCTTGGATAGGGAATGAGCTCAAAGGTAAAAAGTTAGGAATTATCGGTTTTGGTAATATTGGAAGCAGAGTGGGAAAACGCGCTTTAGCTTTTGAGATGGAAGTTATCACGTACGATCCTTATATTTCACCAGAAAAAGCAACAAATCTTGGTGTAAAATATACCACAGATTTCAATGATATTTTAGCATGTGATATTATTACTATACACACACCAAAAACAAAAGAGACGATCAATATGATTGATCGTGAAGAGATCGCAAAGATGAAGGATGGTGTGATCCTTATCAATTGTGCAAGGGGTGGCCTTTATAACGAAGATGCTCTCTATGAGGGATTGAAAAGTGGGAAAATCAAATTTGCTGGAATTGATGTTTTTGCGAAGGAGCCTGCAACTGACAATAAACTCTTAGAGCTTGATAATGTTACAGTTACACCACATCTTGGTGCAAATACTGAAGAGTCACAAGAAAAGATTGCTATTGGAGCTGCAACGCAAGCACTTGAAGCAGCTAGAGGCATCAGCTATCCAAATGCTTTAAATCTTCCAATCAAAGAAGATGAGATGCCTCCTTTTGTAAAGCCATATCTGGAATTAACGCAAAAGATGGGTTTTTTGGCTGCACAAGTAAATAAGGGTGCATATAAATCTATTAAAGTCATTGCTGAAGGTGAAATTGGAGAGTATATAAAATCTCTTATTACTTTTGCAGTAGTTGGTGTACTTAAAGAATCTTTAGGTGAGACAATCAATTATGTCAATGCAGAATTTGTGGCTAAAGAGCGTGGGATTGAGATACTTAGCAAAAAAAATCCTGAAACAAGTGGTTATAAAAATAAAGTAACAGTAAAACTCACTACTGATAGAGACATCATAGAAATAAGTGGAACGATTTTTGAAGAGAATGTACAAAGAATCGTTGATATTAATCATTTTGCCCTTGATGTAGAGCCAAAAGGGAAAATGATCCTTTTTAAAAATACCGATGTGCCAGGTGTCATTGGAGAGGTCGGTATGATTTTAGCTAAACATAATATTAATATTGCAGATTTTCGGTTAGGGCGCGATAATCATGGACTGGCTTTGGCGGTGATAATTGTTGATGATGATGTAAGTAAAGATGTACTCAAAGAGCTTGCAGACCTCAAAGCTTGCCTCTCTGTCTCCTACGCAATTTTATAAGCAGGGGTTCCTGCTTATATGAGTTAATATTTCACTAAGTTATAACTTTATATAATCTTGTCAATAATTTTTTTCAATCTCTGGAGGGATTATGAAAAAGCTTTTGCTACTTACATTAACCATAGGACTGCTTTTTGCTAAAGTCGAAAACCTTAAATTAGATGAAGCAATTGCAATACTCAAAAAAAACAACAGTAATATCAAAATTGCTCAATTTGAGGAAAAAATAGCAAAATTCAATACGAAAATTGCTCAAAGCTATAATTACGGATCTCTAAACCTTGTTTTTAATGCATTGCGTAGTAATGATGCGGGAAATGTCTTTGGATTTAAACTCCAATCAAGAGAAGCTACTTTTAGAGATTTTGGATTTAAAGACTTTTTAGGTGGTGTCTCTCAAGCCCTTAGCATGGCAAATGGTAATTTTGCTACATTTTCGCAGATGATGGCAAATCCTCAAATGCAAAATATGCTCTTAGATACTGCACCAAATGATCTCAACAATCCTGATGCAAGGAACCATTTTCAAACAAAACTACAGTATATGATACCTCTTTATACTGGAATGAAACTGACAATGTATAAAAAGATATCCAAAGAGATGGAGAGAATGAAACATCTCGAAGCTAAAAAAATTGTCAATGAGATGGTTTTTGCAACGAAGAAAACTTTTTATGATATTACTCTTGTAGAAAATTACATTAAAAATCTTGAGATACTGAAATCGAATATGGATAAACTAGAAAATATTATTAAAAATTTTAAACAAGAGGGATATGCGAAAAAGACAGATGTATTAGAGGTTCAAGCAAAAAAAGCAGAAGTTCTTAGTTACCTTAATCAAGCAAAACTCAATAGGGAACTTGCATACCAATATCTCAGTTTTCTCATCGGAGAAGATGTTGCAAGTATTGTGCATGTAAGTGAACTTGCACCTCTTCCAAAAGAAGATACTCATAATCTCGTACAAAAAGCAATTGACTATAAAAGAGCAAAGCTTGGGAAAAAGATGATGGGAATGAATGTAAGATTGCAAAAGAGTGGTTATTATCCGATGATTGGTGCATTTGGTGAGTATGGAAGCAGTGATGATAAACCTTTTAATGACTTTTTTGATAAAGATTTTTACACTGTAGGTGCGCAGCTTAAATGGAATCTCTTTAGTGGTGGAAAAACAAAAGCAGAAGTTGAACAGGCTAAAATTAAATATCTCAAAGTCAATGAGCAGTTGAGTTTGGCAAAGAGGGGACTCGCTCTTAAAATTAATCAGATTAAAACTGCTGTTAAAAGTAAAGATTATGATGTTAAAGCACAAAGCAAGCAGTATGCATTGGCAAAAGAGATCTACAGAATGTATGTGGAAAAATATAAAGAGGGTTTGAGTAAAATAAGTGATGTACTCATTAAGCATTCTGAAGAGATTCAAGTACTGCTTAAACTTCTCAAAACAAAAACTGAGCGCAACGAAAAAGTTTTTGAACTAGAGAGTCTTTTGGATAAAGGAGAATAGATGAAAAATATTGTATTTGCGATGCTTTTTGCATTATCACTCTATGCAGAAGGATTGAGTCTTTCAGGAACTGTGATAAGTGATGATACCAAAATGCTTGGTACTCGCTATATGGGATTTGTAAAAAAGGTTTATAAGCATGAGGGTGACTGGGTAAAAAAGGGCGAGGTGCTCTATGTAATTGATTCAAAAGAGATTGATTTAGCAAAATCGCAAGTTGAACTTATGATTTCTCAAGCAAGACTTGCTATTGCAATGAATAATAATATGTATATGTTTGCAAAAACAAATTACGAGCGCCATAAGAGACTCTTTGCAAAAGGTATGGTCTCAAAATTTGAACTAGAACGCATGGAACTTATGTATAAGAATACAAAAGATATGGTACAGATTGCAAAAAAACAGCTCCAAATGGCTAAAGCGAAACTCGCAGAAGTGTTGCATCAATATGAATATCTCAAAATCAAAGCGCCTAATGATGGTGTAATTATTCAAAATAATGTAAAAGAGGGACAACTCACTATTCCTGGATATCCTGGAATGATACTTACAACACTCGATAATCTTAAAGTAATGGCTGAGATTAGCGAAAGTAATCTCAAAAATGTAAAGATTGGACAAAAAGTAGCTGTGTATATTCCTTCTCTAGCTTTTGAGGCTGAAGGGAGAGTGACCTCTATCATTCCTGCAGCAAATCCTATGACGCATAAATTTAAAATAAAAGTCTCATTCAAAAATCCTAACAAAGCTACTATCATTCCTGGAATGTATGCAAAGCTAGATTTTAAATAGGGGTAGGCTATGAGTAATGAGATAAAATGCCACTATGAACCAAAAGATATTGCAGGAAAACTTGCAAAAACCTTTTTACATAACCCCTTGACTGCCCTCCTTGCTGTTTTTGTATTGGCAGTAGGATACCTATCGCTTGAGATAATGCCTCGAGAAGAGGATCCACAAATAGCAATTAGTGGTGGTACAGTGATTGTACCTATGCCTGGCGCTACACCTAAAGAGATTGAAAATGTTATTGTAAAACCTTTAGAAGAGAAGATTCGAGAGATCAGTGGAGTTGAATATATTTATGGAATAGCAAAAGAGAATGTAGGAATTGTGAATGTACAGTACTACATCGGGCAAAATAGAGAGATATCTAATCTCAAGCTCTATGACAAAGTAATGCAAAATATGAATTTACTTCCAAAAAATGCGATGCAACCGCTTGTCAAACCTTTTGATATTGATATCGATATACCTATTTTGACTTTTGCTTTTTATAAACGTGACAAAGCCTTGAGTGATGCAGAATTTTTTAAAGTCATAAAAGATATCCAGTATAAAATTAACCGCATAAAAAATGTCTCAAAAACAAATCTCAAAGGTGCGCATAAAAGGCAGTTTAATATTTTAGTTGATCTCAATAAACTAACAGGCTTTCATCTCTCTTTAGGGCAGATTATGCAAGCGGTAAGCTCTGTTGCGAAAGAGGTACCGGAGGTAAAAAATAGGACCAAAGATAAAAAAATTGTCATTTTTGGAGTACCTAATGCAATAGAGAGCATAGAAGATGTAAAAAACATCATGGTCGCTAACTATATGGGATCGCCTATATATGTAAAAGATATTGCAAAAGTAGAAGATGGTATAGATATTCAAAACTTCAAAGAAGCTGGAATCTGGACAAAAAAATTGGGTACAAAGCCTCAATATACATTAGAAGTGAGTAAACTTAAGGGAACAAATGCAGTTTTTGTTGCTAATGATGTTTTAGCACTCATGAAAGATCTCAAGCCATATCTTGAGCATAAAGGCATTGGATATGTCTTGACAAGGGATTATGGAAAACGTGCAAATGATGCGGTAAATGAGCTTGTTGACCATCTTCTTATTACCATTGCTATTATTGCTGTGATGTTAGTGTTTTTCCTTGGTTGGAAAGAGGCACTCATCGTTACCTTTACTGTACCTGCTATTTTAGCAATCACTCTTTTTATAGCCTATATCACTGGGCAGACAATTAACAGAATTACACTCTTTGCATTTTTACTCTCATTGGGACTATTGGTTGATGCTGCAATTATTGTTATAGAAAATATTCATAGACATTTACACGAGCATGATGCAGTGGATAAGGATATGGATACCATTTTGGTAGAAGCGACAGATGAGATAGGTGCACCTACAAATGTGGCAACTATTGCGATTATTATGACTATGATTCCTATGGCTTTTGTAGGTGGTATGATGGGTGAATTTATGAAGCCAATTCCACTTAATGTTCCTGTTGCACTTTTGGCTTCACTTCTCATTGCTTATATTTTTACGCCATATCTTTCCAAAAAGATGCTCAAAAAACCACACATGCATCATCACCATCACCATTTTCAAAAAGAGGAGAAACTTCCAAAAGAGTGTGATATAGATGGAGGCAAGCAGTGAAAAAGTTTGAAAAGTTCATTTACAATATATTAGAGCATAAATGGAAGAAATTCTTCGTCATCCTCCTTGTTTTAGTTGCTCTAGCTGGCTCAATTGCTATGATTCCTACAAAAATCGTGTGGGTAAAAATGTTGCCAGGAAAAAGTGCAAATACCTTTAGTGTCTATATTGATCTTCCTACAGGATCTTCAAAAGAGCAGACAAAAGAGGTAACAGAATGTGTTATAGATATTTTAAAAGATGAAAAAGAGGTAACAGATATAGAGAGTTTCATTGGTATGGGTGCACCTCTTGATTATGCTGGGCTCGTAAAGGGGAGTGCGTTTAAAAATAGTGAAAACGTTGCTGAAATTGTAGTTAATCTTACTGATAAACATGAGCGTGAAGAACGTAGCTACAATATGGTACACCGTTTGCGACCAATTATTCAAAAAAAGTGTGAGTCGCTTGTAAAACAAACCTCTATTAAACTTATTGAGCAGCCAGCTGGCCCCCCAACTTTAGCATCTATTGTTGCAGAGATTTATACACCAAATGAGAAAACGAGAAGAGATTTTGCTCAAAAAGTTGCAAATATTTTCAAAAACACTCCAGGGCTTGTTGATGTAGATATAATGGAAGATGAGCTTTACAAAAAGTTTCATCTCAAACCAAATATCGACAAGATTCAAAAGAGTGGTCTTGCAGTAGAGCAGGTACAAAAGATACTCTATCTTGCATTTGAAGGGATGGGCGTTGGCGTAAAAAATAGCGAAAACTACCCTTCTCAAATAGAGCTCTTTTTGCGTTTGAGCGATAGTACAAGAAGATTTGATGATAAATCTTTAGAGGCTGTCAAGAAAAAACTTGCTTCTTTTGAGTTGATGAATCAAAAAGGAATGATGGTACCACTTACTGAAGTAGTTGATATTGTTGAAGCGACAAATGAGCCTACTATTATGCATAAAAACCTCAGACGCTATACAAATGTAATTGCTGAAACAGATCTTGTCTCGCAAGTCTATCCTCTTTTGGAAGCGAGAGAGACAATAATGAAAGAGTTTGCGAAAGATTATGAGATCCAAAAGACTGATTATCTCTTTAACCTTCGCTTCATCGATAAAAAAACAGGTGAGGTAATAGATCTCAAGTGGGATGGAGAGATGAAAGTTACCCTCGATACTTTTAGAGATTTGGGACTCGCTTTTATCGCTGCTCTCATTCTCATTTATCTGCTTATAGTTGTTTATTATAAGAGCTATACTCTCTCCAATATTGTTATGGCTGGAAGTTTCCTCTCCATTATTGGAGTGATTGTTGGACACTGGGTTGCAGATCTTGTAACACGAGATACCTTTTTCCTCACTGCAACTTCTCTTATTGGATTTATCGCTCTTATGGGAATTAGTTCACGTAACTCCATATTACTTATCGATTTTGCAAAAGCATTGATGATAGAAAAACATATTCCTAAAAGAAGAGCAATTGCGATTGCAACTGCAACGAGGGCACGCCCAATTATGCTTACTGCTATTGCTATTATTTTAGGTTCGGCACTTTTAGCTAGCGATCCTATTTTTGGGGGACTTGGTGTTGCACTCATTGGTGGTACAGTTGCTGCTGTTGTAGTTTCACTTCTTTTTATTCCGGTGCTCATGGATAATGCAAAAGCGATGGATTTCACTGATGAGCAGACAAGAAGTGAAGAGGAATTTAAATAGTGGATTTTGGAAAGGTCTTAATATTTATAGGAATAACCCTTATCGTTGTTGGTCTCTTTATACAATTTATCGGGCGCTTGCCCGGTGATATCTATATCAAGAAAGATAATTTTACTTTCTATTTTCCTATTACTACCTCGATAGTACTGAGCATTGTTCTATCACTGCTTTTATATCTCTTTTCAAGATTTTTTCGATAAAATTGCAAAAAATTTGAGGAGTAAACATGGCATATAGTATGAACGATCTAAAAAAAGGACTACGCATAGAGCTTGGTGGAGTACCTTACAGAATTGTAGAGTATCAGCATGTGAAGCCTGGTAAAGGTGCAGCGTATGTGCGTACTAAAATTAAGTCGTTAATAGATGGAAGAGTTTTGGAAAAGACTTTTCATGCAGGAGATAAGGCAGAAAAGCCAGATTTAGAAGAAAAAGAGATGCAATATCTCTATGATGATGGCGAAAATATGCATTTTATGGATACTTCTACATATGAGCAGATAGCTTTGACACATGATCAAGTAGGAGATGACAATATCAAATATATGAAAGATGGAATGAATGTGAAGATTCTCTTTCATAATGGTAAAGCGATTTCAGTAGAAATTCCACAAGTAGTTGAACTTGAAGTGACTGAAACAGCTCCAGCCTTTAAAGGTGATACTGCTACAGGTGGCCGCAAACCTGCAACGCTTGAGACAGGCGCTGTTGTCCAAGTACCTTTCCATATTCTCACCGGTGATGTAATCAAAGTTGATACGATCGAAGGTAAATATCTAGAAAAAGTAAAGTAATCCAAACGAAAGTTTGGATTACTGCTTCTTCCTTCTTCTAAATATTTATATTTTCAAACATTTTCCTTTTATGTAGAAAAATAGTTGTTTGCACTACTATGAAACTTCACATTTGTAGCTTGCAGTTTTATTTCTCTTCGTATCAATATTATTGAAGTTTGTCTATATTTCCCTCTTTTAAGTAGCTTCTAACGAATCAAAAAGTATAATAATTCACTTATATACAAAAAATAGGTTTAAAGTTTGTTGAAATTACTTCTAAACCGAAAGGGTTGATATGGATCTTCTAACAAGTTACAAAGATAATTGTGGATTTGGGTTACTAGCAAGCATCGATAATAGACCGTCTCATCAAAATGTTAACGATGCAATCAAATCTCTTGAGCGCATGATGCACCGTGGTGCAATTGCAGCAGATGGCAAGAGTGGAGACGGAAGTGGTCTTCTCTTTTCTATGCCACACAAATTTTTTAGAAAAATAGCTGAAAAAGAGGATTTTGTCCTTCCGCAAACCTATGCTGTTGCTATGGTGTTTTATAAAAATGAAGAGAATTTAGAAGTTTTTAAAGAGTTTTGTCTTAAAAATGATTTACGTATCTTATATATCCGCAATGTACCAATTAATACCGATGCACTTGGGGAACTAGCCAAACAGACACTCCCTAATATTGTACAGATTTTTGTAGCACCAAACTCACTGATTGCTACAAAAAGATTTGATGCGCTTTTGTATCTTACACGAAGAGAGATAGAAAAGGCGCTAGTTGAAGATGAAGATTTTTACATTCCAAGTTTTTCACGTACGACAATTGCCTACAAAGGCCTCGTTATGCCTACATATATTAAGACTTTCTATCCAGATTTGCAAGATGAGGATTTTGAAGCAAGTTTTGCACTTTTTCACCAAAGATTTTCAACCAACACACTACCAAAATGGAAGCTTGCACAGCCTTTTCGTATGATTGCCCATAACGGTGAGATTAACTCTGTTACTGCCAATAGATATAATGTATATGCAAAGTGTGAATCGCTAAAGAGTGAAATATTTAGCGATGAAGAGTTGCAAAAGATTCTTCCACCACTAGAACCTGAAGCGAGCGATAGTAAGAGTCTAGATAATTTTTTTGAGTTTTTAATCGTTAATGGTGTAGAGTTTTTCAAAGCTGCCAGAGCCCTCATTCCTGCTCCATGGCAAAATGCTCCTCACATGGATGCAGAGCTACGAGCATTTTATGAGTATACAAGTACATGTTTTGAAGCGTGGGATGGTCCTGCAGCTGTGAGTCTTACAGATGGGCGCTACATTGGATGTGTGCTCGATCGAAATGGATTGCGTCCAGCAAAATATATCATCACAAAAGACAAACGCCTCATAATTGCAAGCGAATATGGAATTTTGGGAGTACCTGAAGAGAATATTATAGAGCGTGGAAGACTGCAAAGTGGAGAGATGATTGCGCTCGACCTTAAATATGGAGTTATTCTCAAAAATGAAGATATTAATGATTATCTCAAAAACTCTAATCCATACAGCGAATGGCTCAATGAAAATATGGTCTATTTGCAAGAGCATATCGAAACACCATTTAGCAATATTGATGAGTATAAAATTGATGATATTATCCATAAACAGCGCTACTACCATATTACGCATGAATTGATAGAGCAAGTGATTGAACCAATGATAAAAGAGGGTAAAGAGGCTGTAGGAAGCATGGGTGATGATACGCCTATGGCAGCTTTTAGCTCAAAACAGCGTAATTTTACCGATTTTTTTAAGCAAAAATTTGCTCAAGTAACTAATCCGCCAATAGATCCTATTCGTGAAAAGATAGTAATGAGCCTCAATACAGGTTTTGGAGAGATTCACAATATTTTAGATGAAGATCCCGATCATGCCATAAGACTCAAAGCTGTCTCTCCAATTCTTATTAAAGAGAAAATGGATGTGTTGCTCTCGTATGGGGATCCAAAACATCCACGCTACAAAGAGTGTTTTAAAAATAGATTTTTCTCTACTGCTTTTGAAAAAGACCTCAAAGCGTCATTAGAGAGTTTAACAGATGAGGTTATTAGAAGCGTAAAAGAAGAGGGCGTGCGTATTATTATGCTCGATGATAGAGAGCTTAGCCCTCATAAGAAGACAATACCCATGGCGATGCTTATAGGACGCTTAAATAAAAAGCTCCTTGATGCAGGTGTACGCCATCTTGTTTCAATTGTGGCAATTACAGGTGAAGTGCATGATTCTCATTCAGCTGCTGTAATGATTGCATATGGTGCAAGTGCGGTTTATCCGTATCTTCTCTTTGCAACAGTCTATGAAAGACTCAAGAAACAGGATTTAAGTCCTTTTGAGTTGAGAAACAGATTTAAAAATGTTATCAATGCTCTCAATGGTGGATTTTTGAAAATTATGTCTAAAATGGGGATCTCTACTATTGCTTCATACAGAAACTCTGCCCTCTTTGATGTTTTAGGACTGAGCGAAGAGATGGTGCAAGAGTGCTTTGCTGGAAGCCATTGCCTTGTGCATGGTCTTGATTATGAAGATATTGAGAAGAGATTGGATGAGTACCATAAAAACGCATATGAGATAGATCTTGAAAAACATATCTTTCCACTCGATTTAGGAGGATACTATAAGTATATTGATGGGAGTGAGTATCACGATTTTAATCCAAATGTAGTCAATAAGATACATGAAGTCTCTATCACAGGTAATTGGGATGATTATAAAGAGCTAAAAAATATGATAGAGGGGAGAGAATTTAAATTCATTCGCGACTTTTTTGAATTTCAAAGTGATAGAAAACCTGTTTCCCTTGATGAAGTAGAGCCAGTTGAAAATATTTTTAAACGCTTCGATTCTGCTGCAATGAGTCTTGGTTCTATCAGTCCTGAAGCACATGAGTGTATAGCTGAAGCAATGAATAGAATCGGCGCAAAGAGTAACTCTGGCGAGGGCGGCGAAGATGAGAGCCGTTTTGGAACAATCAAAAATTCAAAAATTAAACAGGTAGCTAGTGGCCGTTTTGGTGTTACTCCAGCCTATTTGCGCAGTGCTGAAGAGATTCAGATAAAAATAGCACAAGGTGCAAAACCTGGTGAGGGTGGACAGCTTCCAGGACATAAAGTAACAGCTCTCATTGCTAAACTTCGCCATACTATGCCGGGAGTCACACTTATTTCTCCTCCGCCACACCATGATATCTACTCTATCGAAGATCTTGCACAGCTTATTTTTGATCTCAAGCAGGTCAATCCTGATGCAAAAGTAGCAGTAAAACTTGTTTCAACTGCTGGAGTGGGAACGATTGCAACAGGTGTTGCAAAAGCGTATGCTGATAAGATAATTATTAGTGGTGGAGATGGAGGTACAGGTGCTGCGCCTCTCACATCTATAAAATTTGCAGGAAACCCATGGGAGCTAGGACTCACAGAAGCGCACAATGCTCTTAAAGCTAACCATTTGCGAGAATTTGTAGAGCTCCAAACTGATGGTGGGCTCAAAACTGGACTTGATATTGTAAAAGCAGCAATTATGGGAGCAGAGAGCTACGCATTTGGTACAGGAGTGCTTACAATTATTGGATGTAAAATTTTGCGTGTGTGCCATCTCAATAGATGTACCGTGGGAATTGCAACGCAAAATGAGTTTTTGCGTGAGCACTATGTAGGCACTGTTGATAGACTTATTAACTATTTTACACTCATTGCTGAAGATGTGCGCAAAATTTTGGCTGAGCTTGGCTATACAAAACTTGAAGATGTGATTGGGCGAACAGATCTTTTGAAAGTGGTTGACAATGAGTTTGCTAAGAAGTTTGATTTTAGCTCTGTGTTGATGCGCCTTGATGGCGTTGATACGTGCCAAGTGCCATCAAATGAGCCTTTTGATAGTAACGAGTTTGAAAAAGAGATCCTCAAAGAGGTCTATCCAGCTATTGAAAATCCAAAGCAAAGCATTATTATTAATAAAAAGATCTGCAATGTGAATAGAAGTTTTGGTGCACGTATTAGCGGAGAGATTGCAAAATATTATGGGGATGCTGGCCTCAAAGAGGATGCTATTCGCATCAATCTTGAAGGGGTTGCAGGACAGAGCCTCGGTGCATTTCTCATTAATGGTGTTACTATCAATGTGACAGGAGCTGCGAACGACTATGTGGGCAAAGGAATGCATGGGGGTAAAATCATAATTACCTCTAAATATCCGCAGCAACGATTTAGTCTTGCTGGAAATACCTGCCTCTATGGTGCAACAGGTGGAACGCTCTTTGTAGCTGGTGAAGTGGGTGAGAGATTTGCAGTACGTAACTCCGGTGCTCTTGCAGTAGTAGAAGGTACTGGGGATCATGCCTGTGAATATATGACAGGTGGTATTGTAGTAATACTTGGAAAGACCGGAATAAACTTTGGTGCAGGTATGACAGGGGGACTAGCATTTGTTTACGATGAAGATCATACATTTATTGAAAAAATCAACCAAGAGTTGATTGAAGCAAGACGTATAGACATAGATGAGTTTGACGAAGCGCGTCACTATCTTAAAAAACTCTTGCAATCATACTATGATGAGACAGGCAGCCAAAAAGCAAAAGAGATTTTGGATAATTTTAGAATGGAGATTAGAGACTTTTGGATGGTACGACCGAAGGAATTAAGAAAAGTTCCTTTGAACCTAGAGGAAGGGGAATAATATGCAAAATTTTATTTTCAATGAGAGAATCGAGCCAAAAAAGAGAGCTGTTAATGAGCGTATAAAAGATTTTAGAGAGATTTATGAGATATACAATCCCAATGAGGCAGCAACACAAGCAGATCGCTGTGTGCAGTGCGGGGATCCATATTGCCATAATGCTTGTCCACTGCACAACTTTATTCCTCATTGGCTTAAAACCGTGGCAGAAAAAGATCTCGAGCTAGCATTTAAAATTAGCAATGAATCATCACCTTTTCCAGAAATTATGGGAAGAGTATGCCCGCAAGATAGACTTTGTGAGGGTGCGTGTACCCTCAATGAGGGGTATGGTGCAATTACAATTGGTGCAATTGAGACTTTTATCAGTGAAGAGGGATTTAAAAAAGGGATGCGCCCCGATTTTTGTAGCAAAAAGACAGATAAAAAGGTAGCGATTATAGGAAGTGGCCCTGCTGGACTTAGCTGTGCTACCTATCTTTTAAGAGCTGGGATTGAGCCGCATGTTTTTGAAAGAGCTGATAGAGCTGGAGGACTTTTGACATATGGTATTCCAAACTTTAAACTCGATAAAAAGGTAATCCAGCGCCGTATTGATTGGCTTATAGAAGCTGGCATGAAACTCAATCTCAATGTGGAAGTTGGAAAAAGTTTAGAGTTTGAAGAGCTTTTGGAAAACTATGATGCAATCTTTATTGGAATAGGTGCAACGAAACCAAGACGTGCTGGTATAGAGGGAGAAAATGCTATAGGCGCTATGATGGCGATGGATTTTCTCACAAATATTCAAAGAAAAATATTTGGTGATAGTTATGATAAAGATAAAGAGGTTAAAGATAAAAGAGTTGTTGTCATAGGTGGTGGTGATACTGCAATGGACTGTGTGCGTACAAGTATTAGAGAGGGAGCTGCTAAAGCAATCTGTGCATACAGACGTGATGCTGCGAGCATGCCAGGAAGCCGTAAAGAAGTGAAAAATGCCCAAGAAGAGGGCGCAGAGTTTATCTATAATGTTGCTCCAACAAAAATTCTTACAGATGAAGAGAATAAGGTAATTGGCGTTGAGTTTGTAAAAACTATCTCTACTACAACAAAAGATGGTAAGCGTAAATTAGAGGTAATTAAAAATAGCGAGTTTACTATCGATGCAGATGTGGTGATATTTGCTCTTGGTTTTGAAAATACCCCACTAGAGTTTTTAGCAAAACATGGTATTGAGACAAATGATTGGGGAGCAATCAAAATCAATAAAAATTATGAAACAACAAAACCTGGTGTCTATGCAGGTGGAGACTGCTATAGAGGTGCACATCTTGTAGTGACTGCGTCGTATGATGGAAGAGAGGCTGCAAAAGCAATTGCGAGAAAACTACTTGACTAAGATGGAAACACTTTTTGAAGATGTCAAAAAGGCATGCCAAGAAGTTTACCAGGCTGTACGCTTTGGTATGGATGAAAATTTCTATCAGTATGCCGGTCGTGGTGCAGGAGGAGATCTCTCAAGTAATATAGATCTCTTTGCAGAAAAGATTTTTATAAAATATCTGGCTAAATATGGGAAAATTATTTCAGAAGAAGCTGGTGAGATAGGAGAAGGGGAATTTACTCTCATTATAGACCCTATTGATGGGAGTGATAATCTTCTTTCTCGTTTTCCCTACTTTGGATCTTCTATTGCTCTTATGAAAGATGGAAAAACGCTTTTTTCTTTTATTGTCAATTATGCTTCAGGCGAGTTTTTTGTAAGAGATGGTAGTTTTTACAAAAAAGGCTCACTTCTTTATGAAAAATTAAAAGATGTACAGTCAAATTACCATGCAAGAGTAGGACTTTTTGAAAAAGCTTACGCTAATCCTAATATTGTACAAGGACTCAAATTTGCAGGACTTAAATTTCGTAGTCCTGGTGCTGTTGCACTCTCTTTGGCTTATGCTCGGTATGTCAAATTTGTAATTTTTGTAGGAGAGATTCGCCCCTATGATGTGGTAGCGGGTTTGCATCAGTGTGAAGGCCTCTACACATATAAAAATGATACAATAATAGTAGTGAGCAAAGAGCAAGAGATTTTTGACAAAATTTATGAAATTGTCATAAAGGACTAGTATGGGTCTGAGTGATCTATTTAAAATTCGCAAATCACAGCCAAGTAAGGCTGAGCAGCCTAGCCACTGGATAAAATGCCCTAAATGTAACGCTTTGATGTATTATAAAGAGGTACAAAACCGCTACAATGTCTGTCCAAAGTGTGGATACCATTTTCGTATCGGTGCAAAAGAGCGTATAGAGATCCTTTGCGATGAAGGGACATTTGTAGAGTATGACGCTAATTTGGAGCCTGTGGATCCACTTAAATTTGTAGATAAAAAGAGTTATAAAAAGCGCATCGAAGAGGGAAAAAAGAAGACGGGACATCCAAGTTCAGTAATAAGTGGTGAGTGTTTGATAGAGGGAGTTCCTACACAAATTGCCGTTTTTGATTTTGCTTTTATGGGTGGGAGTTTAGGCTCAGTTGAAGGTGAAAAGATCGTTCGTGCTGTTAATAGAGCTATCCAGAAGCGTCAGCCCATTGTAATTGTGAGTGCCAGTGGTGGTGCAAGAATGCAAGAAAGCACTTTTAGTCTTATGCAGATGAGTAAAACCTGTGCCGCGCTAGCAAAGTTGGCAGAAGAGGGATTGCCTTACATATCGGTTCTTACAGATCCTACTATGGGAGGAGTGAGTGCCTCTTTTGCAATGATTGGAGATATTATTATGGCAGAGCCTGGAGCATTGATAGGATTTGCAGGACAGCGCGTCATTAAACAGACAATTGGTGCAGATTTGCCAGAAGGATTTCAAAGAAGTGAGTTTTTGCTTGAGCATGGACTTATCGATATGATTGTAGAGCGTCCACAGATGAAAAAGACAATTGCGGATCTCTTGCGCCTTTTGTGGCAAGAGGAGCAGCAAAATGTAGAACCTCTCATAGAGCAAAGCGATGAAGAGTGATATTTATGCCCTTTGTGATATGGCACTGCTGGATCAATTTGGTGTAGGTTTAGAGCAGTATGCCTCATTAGCTGCGATGTATGGATGTGAAATCATGCAGTATCGCGATAAAGAGGGATCTTTTGAAACTAAACATGAAAATCTCAAGCGGCTACGAAAAGCGTGGGATGGTATACTCCTTATCAATGATGAAATCGCATTGGCAAGGCTTTGTGATGGAGTACATATTGGCCAAGAGGATCTTGCAAAGATAGTAGAGAATTTTGGTGCAAAAACTTTAGCAGAAGCTATCACAATTCTTCGCAAATTTATAGGTGCAAAGATTGTAGGTCTCTCTACGCACAATGAAGAAGAGATAGCAGTTGCTAACGATTTAGATCTTGATTATATAGGTCTTGGGGCATATAGAGCAAGTAATACAAAAGATGTGAGCAGTGTACTTGGCCTCAAACTCTCTTCTTTAGCAAAACTTTCACGCCATAAAGTTGTAGCAATCGGAGGTATATATCTTTATGAGCCGATACAAGATATTTGGAAGAGAGCAGTCGGAAGAGATTTTCTTATCAAAGCTTTAAGTTATGCATAAAATAGCTCTTTACTCCATCGGAAAAAAAGATGCAAAATATTATGAGATGATCTATGAAGATCTTATAAAAAATGCCAAAAAATATGCTACTATAAAAATGGAAAATATTTTTAATAAAAAAATCAATCAAGCGCAAAAACAGCAAGCACGTCAAATTTATACACAAGTTTTAATGCCCTATTTGCAAGATTATACCATTGCACTCGATCCAAAAGGAGAAGAGCTTGATAGTTTTGCATTTGCAAAAGTTTTTGAAAAGTATGATAAACTTTCCTTTTTTATAGGTGGTGCATATGGATTTGAAGAGGATTTTTTGCACAAGTGTGATAAAGTAGTGAGCCTTAGTAAATTGACGATGAGTCATAAAGTGGCAAAGATTGTGCTCTTAGAGCAGATATTTCGGGCTTTAAGTATTATACATAAACATCCATACCATAAATAGGAGTTTAAATGCGAATCAAACGCTATATCTTTTTTAGTATTATACTTATGCTAATAGTTGCTGGTATTGTCTACTCCCAAGTAGACAAAGTATATACTTTTGATGTTTTTGGTGTACCTGTTACTCTTCCTGTTGCTGTTTGGATTATTGTACCTATGTTTATTCTCTTTTTGGCATCTTTTTTTCACATGTCATACTACTCTTTTATCAACTTTATGGTGCTTAAGCGTTACCGTAAAGATTACGATACTCTCA
This sequence comes from Nitratiruptor tergarcus DSM 16512, assembly GCF_027946175.1. Classification (NCBI taxonomy): domain Bacteria; kingdom Pseudomonadati; phylum Campylobacterota; class Epsilonproteobacteria; order Nautiliales; family Nitratiruptoraceae; genus Nitratiruptor; species Nitratiruptor tergarcus. The sequence goes on along the minus strand of NZ_AP026671.1, from coordinate 946,030 downwards.
TCGATTCATTTGCAGATGCGATTATGCAAGAGCCAAAATCACATCAATATAAAACAACAGAAGCAAAAAATCTTGGTAACGTAACTGACAAATCGCATATACTCCCTGTTGATTTTAAAATAGATACGAAGGATGAACGTCTCAAAAAGCCTTTGGACTATGTAAAAGATATTACTAATGGTATCTATGTTGATATAGAGGATTTCAAACTCTCACCTAAAAATGCACTTTTAGTGAAAAACTATGAAAATAGACTCAAAAGTGAGCCGATTTTTAGTGGAGTAATTTTGAAAAATTGCAGTGAATATCCTCAGGAGCTGTGTCAAAAAGCACTGCAAGCATATATTACTTTTAATGATATATCAAAAATCAAAGATTATGCTAAACTCTTTACTTTCGAGACACTTATGGAGCTTATTGAGCAATATGCAACTAAAGAAAAAGAGATGCTTCATGAGCAAGATATAGAGTATATTTTACAAGAGTCACAAATGCAACTAAATGAAGAAGAGTATATGCAATTGGCTAAAAAAATAAAGGATGTACTCTCTCCAGATGAGAGGCTTAAATTTTTTGGAAAACTTAAAGAAAAAGATGAAAAAAGCGAAGCAGCATACCTTTATACACTTTTGGATTTGGAGATGATAGAAAAAGCAAAAGAGTTTTTAGAAACTACAGCAGAAAATGAGTTGCTCAATTTCAAAGCCTATCTGGAACTAAAAGAGTGTGGCAAAAACTATCCATTGGAGATGTTTGCATAGATGAAACTCGATTTTACAAAACCGCTTTATGTTTTAGCGCCATTGGCAGGATATACAGATCTACCATTTAGAAGTGTAGTAAAAAAATTTGGAGCAGATTTTACTATCAGTGAAATGATTAGCTCTAATGCTTTGGTGTATGAGAGTAAAAAGACTATGAAAATGCTCCAAAAATCCTCTTTAGAAGATCCCTATTTTGTGCAGATTGCAGGCGCTGAAGAGGAGATAGTGAAAAAAGCAGTAGAAAAACTCAATACAATTGAAGGCATTGATGGTATTGATCTCAATAGCGGCTGTCCAGTGCCAAAAGTTGTTAAACAAGGTGCGGGAAGTGGACTTTTAAAAGATCTTGACCGATTTAAGAGAATAGTTGAAACAATTAAAAAGTACTCAAATAAAACCTATACATCTGTCAAGGTGAGACTTGGATTTAGCGAAAATATAGTAGAACAGATTGCAGTTGCTGCACAAGAAGCTGGGGCAGATTTTATCACAATTCATGGGCGGACACGGAGTGGTGGATTTAAAGCTCCTGTGGATTATGCAGCTATCAAAAGAGCAAAAGAGTCTGTAAAGATCCCAGTAATTGCAAATGGTGATATTACTGACTATCAAAAAGCCCAAGAGGTATTGCATCTGACAAAAGCAGATGGGGTGATGATAGGAAGAGGTGCGATTGGAAACCCGTGGATTTTCTATCAACTTAAACAGGGTGAAGCTTTTGTAAATGAGCAGGTAAAAAAAGAGATTATTTTCGAGCATTTTAGACAGATGCTGCATTTTTATGGAGATTATGGAGTGGTACTCTTTCGCAAGCATCTTCATACCTACTCTAAAGGATATCCCGGAGCTTCACAATTTCGAGAGATAATAAATAGAGTTACAGATAAAGATGAAATGGAGGAGCTGATAGAGAGATTTTTTAGATCAGACGCTGCAGCTGCTTAGATTTCGCCACTTGCTTTTCGTTTATACTCCTCTATTGTCATAAATATCTCATCCTCCTCTTTTGGTTGCATAGCAGCAGTAAGATTTTGCGATGCTATCGCTTTTTCAAAATCCTCGTGACTCTCAATTTCACCCTCTTTATATTTTCCAAGTAAGACATTTGTACTGCCAATTATGACAAGATAGTTGATACCTTTAAAAGAGATGAGTGCAATTTTGTTGTGTGCATCTAGTGGCTTTTCAAATTTTATTGCAAACTCTTCATTGTCACTATTTTGGACTATGATACGTTTAGTTTTTCGTGTTCTATTTTGATTCAGAAGTTTTAGCACTATAAATATAAGAATTACTCCAAACAGACCAATTCCAACCCATAAGCCTATCTTTGCAAAATTTATGCTACTAAAAAAACCTTTAGAAGGCCGCGCGCTTGATGAGACCCCAGGGCGTTTGAATTTAAGCATAAGGCTAAAACCGTCTTTTGATTTAGAGGCATATATTTTTATCTTTTCCACAGTATATATGAAAATTTCTGTTCCATTTTTTGTGGGAACTACGTCTATTTGATAGATAAAAGGATTGTTAAGTTTTTTACTCCAGTGAGCCAATATCTTTACATTTTTAAGAAAAAGGATTATTTTGTCACTCTCTCTTTTTTGCGCTATTTTTCCTTCATACGGTACATCGAAGTTTATCAAGAGTTCGACGCTATTCTTTTGCTCTTTGACATTGAGGTTGAGTATCATCGTAGCAAAGAGATGGACAGCTAGTAATAAAATGGCCACTATTCTCAAAAACTCTCCTCTTTATTTAAGGTTTATAAGTTAATTAATTATATTGAATAATAGATAAATTCGTCATAAATTTGCTTAAATGTAGTATAATCCCTTCCAAAAAAGGTCGTTGATGGAATTGATAGCGGTCGGAATTATTGTCGGTTTTCTCTCCGGTTTTTTTGGTATAGGTGGTGGGACAATTTTAGTGCCAATACTGATGTATCTTGGGTTTGATATTAAAGAGGCTGTAGGAATTTCTGTTACCCAGATGGTCTTTAGCTCTCTGTTTGGATCGTATCTCAATTTCAAAAAAAATATTTTTAAAATCCATGAAGGTTTGGCATTAGGTATAGGAGGATTTTTAGGAGCTCTTGGCAGTGGATATTTTGTAAGCATTGTTTCAAGCAGAGTACTTGAGTGGATGTTTTTAGGATTTGTAAGTTATGCGATGTATCGTTTTTTTCGATCTCCTGTGACACACGATGGAGCAAAAGATATTCCTCCGGTTTTAATCTTTTTTGTAGGAGTATTTATTGGGCTTTTTGCTATTAGTATCGGTGTTGGAGGAAGTATATTAGTAACGCCTATTTTAGTCGGTTTTTTTCATCTTGATGTGAAAAAAGCTGCATCTATGGGCCTCTTTTTTGTGATTTTCTCTTCAATAAGTGGTTTTGTGAGCTTGAGCCTCTTTGGCCATATAGACTATTTGCATGGATTTTTAGTGGGTGCTAGTTCACTTTTGGGTGTCTTTTTTGGTATAAAAGCAGCACATGCAATAGAGAGAAAAAAATTTAAAAAAGCGCTTATTGGAATATATACAGTGATTTTGGTGCTTGTTGTAAAAAAGATATTTTTCTGAGGAGTTAAATGAATAAGATAAAAATATTTGGTGCTAAGCAGCACAATCTTAAAAATATTAATCTTGAGATACCAAAAAATGCATTGATTGTTTTTACTGGACTTTCAGGGAGCGGGAAAAGTACGCTCGCTTTTGATACGCTCTATGCTGAAGGGCAGCGGCGCTATATAGAGTCGCTCTCAAGTTATGCACGCCAATTTTTGGATAAGCTCGATAAACCAGAAGTAGATAAGATCGAGGGGCTTACTCCAGCAATTGCTATTGAGCAAAAGACAACGAGTAAAAACCCAAGAAGTACCGTTGGTACAGTCACTGAAATTTACGATTATCTTCGTTTGCTCTATGCAAGAGTAGGTATCCAGCACTGCCACTTGTGTGGCAAACCGATTTCTCACATGACACCAACAGACATTATTAATGAGGTATTAAAACTTCCTCATGGAAGCAAACTTGTTATAACTGCTCCTTTAATCAAAGAGAAAAAAGGTACTTTTACAGATCTCATAGAGTCCCTTCGCCAAAAGGGGTATGTGCGTGCCATGATAGATGGGGTCATGGTGCGCTTAGATGAGGAGATTGAGCTAGCAAAGACAAAGAAACATACAATCAAAGCTGTTATTGATAGGGTTATACGCAAAGAGGAGAGTGCAACGAGAATTGCTGATGATATCGAAAAAGCGTTAAAGTTAAGTTATGGAGAAGTGGAAGTTGAGGTGCTTAATGCTGAAGAGATGGGAGTACAAAAGCATTACCACTTTAGTGAGCATTTAGCATGTTTTGATTGTAAAGTGAGTTTTGAGCCCCTTGAGCCTCTCACATTTTCTTTCAACTCTCCTAAAGGAGCCTGTCCAGAATGCGATGGATTGGGGATCCGCTATACACTAGATTTGCAAAAGATTATAGATGAGCATAAATCTATTGCCAAGGGGGCAATTAAAATACTCTATGGCTACAACAAGAGCTACTACTTTAATTTTCTCAAGGCTTTTTGTGAGAGTGAAGGTATTGATATCAATACTCCTTACGAAAATTTAGCAGAGTATGAAAAAAAAGCGATCCTCTATGGCTCAGCCCAGGCGGTAAGTTTTCGCTGGAAGTCTCACAATCTCACCCGTATTTGGCCTGGAGTTGTAAAGATCGCTTACGATATGTTTAAAGATGAAAAAGAGCTGGGTGAATATATGAGTGAGAAGGTGTGTGACAAGTGTGGTGGCCATAGGCTCAAGCCCCAAAGTCTTGCAGTCAAAGTTGCTGGTAAAGGTATTGGAGAGATTCTTGATATGCCAATAGAGGATGCGTATGCTTTTTTTAACGAAGAGTCAAATTTTGCTTATCTTACTCCTCAGAAGCAGACCATTGCTGCACCTATTCTTAAAGAGATAAGAGAGCGGCTCTACTTTTTGGTAGATGTGGGACTTGGCTATCTTACTCTTGGCAGAGACGCCCGCACTATAAGTGGAGGAGAGTCCCAGCGTATTAGAATTGCAAGTCAAATTGGTAGTGGACTTACGGGAGTGATGTATGTGCTTGATGAGCCAAGTATAGGTTTGCATGAAAGAGATACCTTAAAACTTATACGCACACTTAAAAATCTCCAAAAAAAAGGCAATACTGTTATAGTAGTTGAGCATGATAAAGAGACAATAGAAGCTGCAGATTTCATCGTTGATATTGGCCCTGGTGCTGGAAAATTTGGGGGAGAGGTGGTCTTTGCTGGAAGTGTGGGTGATCTTAAAAAGAGCGATACACTTACTGCAAAGTATCTTAGTGGCGAGAAAAAAATAGAGTATTTCTACCGCAGACCCCAAGAGGATTGGCTTGCTATAAAAAACGTTACAATCAATAATATAAAAAATCTTGAAGTAGAGTTTCCTTTAAAAAATCTGGTAGCTGTAACAGGTGTGAGTGGTAGCGGGAAGAGCTCATTGGTTTTGCAAACGCTTTTGCCAGTTGCAAAAGAGGCACTCAATAGAGCTAAAAAGGTCAAAAAGATTGCTGGTGTGGAGATCGAGGGATTAGAAAAACTTGATAAAGTGATATATCTTGATCAAAGTCCCATTGGAAGGACTCCTCGCAGCAATCCTGCAACATATACAGGTGTAATGGATGAGATACGCGCTCTCTTTGCAAAAACCAAAGAGGCGCAACTGCGAGGATATGGACCAGGGCGATTTAGTTTTAATGTACCTGGTGGAAGATGTGAGAAATGTAAAGGCGAGGGTGAGCTAAAAATTGAGATGCACTTTTTGCCTGATATCATGATCAAATGTGACGCTTGTAAAGGCAGACGTTACAATGAACAAACCCTTGAAGTAATATATAAAGGTAAAAATATTGCAGATGTACTTGCTATGAGTGTAGATGAAGCACTAGAGTTTTTCAAAGCGATTCCAAAAATTCAAAGAAAACTCCAAACACTACAAGATGTAGGTCTAGGCTATATTACGCTTGGGCAAAATGCTGTAACATTGAGCGGTGGTGAAGCGCAAAGAATTAAGCTAGCAAAGGAACTAAGCAAAAAAGATACTGGTAATACTCTTTACATACTTGATGAGCCAACGACAGGCTTACACTTTGCAGATGTGGATAGGCTTGTTAAAGTGCTCCATTCACTTGTAGAGCTTGGAAATAGTGTGATAGTGATTGAGCATAATCTTGATGTAATTAAAAATGCAGACTATATTATCGATATGGGGCCAGAAGGAGGAAGCAAAGGGGGAAAAGTTATAGCCCAAGGTACACCTGAAGAGGTTGCGCGAAATGCTAAAAAGAGTGGTAGCTTTACAGGTGAGTTTTTGGCTAAAGAGCTTAAAATTGAGTGAGACAGCGCTTCGCTTCCATCTCGCTCAAAGCTCTTCCGATACAGAGTTTTTGCTTTTCTAATAGTTTTATATCTCGTTGGAGTTTACTTGCATAGAAGGCTTGAGGAAAGCTCATTGCAAAAGTTTTAGCAAGTGCGTCACTTTTTGGATCGAGTGGATATTTTTGGATACAAAAATGTGCCTCCTCTTTTTGCAGGCAAGATTGGCGGTTTTGATATGTTTGGATGATTTTATCAATAGCTAAAATTTGCGCTGTTTTCCAATCAGCAAATGCAAAAGTTATGCAACAAAAAATAAGTAGATATCTCATTGTACTCCTTTAATTGGTAATTTTATCAAAAATTAGCTATTTTCAAAGGTTTACCATAAAATTGGATTCTTGATAAGGCTATTTAGTCTGTGATTAAAAAAGTATTGTGCTATAATCTCGCCAAAAAGGTTGTGGATGAAGACGCTTACAATCATCGATACCTTCGGTTTTTTCTTTCGCAGTTTCTATGCATTGCCACCATTAAAAAGTAAACAGGGATTTCCCACTGGTCTTTTGACAGGTTTTATCAATTTTATCAATAACTTAGTAGCAGAAGAAAAGAGTGACTATATAGTCTTTGCTCTAGATAGTGAGGGTCCAAGTTTTCGCGCTGCAATTGATCCCAACTACAAAGCTCAGCGCCCCACACCTCCAGAAGATCTGCAAAAGCAGCTTCCTATTGCAATTGACTGGATAGAGAAAATGGGTTTTAAAACATTGCAAAAAGAGGGTTTTGAAGCTGATGATATTATCGCTTCACTGGTAAAATGTGCAAAGCAGATGGGTATAAAAGTCAAAATAGTTTCACACGATAAAGATCTCTACCAGCTAATAGATGATGAAAAAGTGGTACTCTATGATCCTATAAAAAAAGAGGAGATCGATGAAAAGAGGGCTGAGCAAAAATTTGGTGTTCCGGTAAAACTCATCGGGGATTATCTTGCGCTTGTGGGAGATAGTGCAGATAATATTCCAGGAGTCAAAGGTATTGGGCCAAAAACTGCTGCAAAACTTCTCAATACTTACGGATCTCTTGATGCAATCTATGCACACATTGATGAGGTGACACCGCCGCGCGTGAGGACGCTGCTAGAGCAAGGCAAAGAGAGTGCATATCTTAGCAGGAAACTTATTACACTCCGTGATGATGTTTTTGATAGTTGCTCATTAGAAGATTACCATCTGCCTCAGATTAATCCAATAGTAAAAATTGCTGATGAGCTTATGGAATATGATATCACTGCGATTTTACGCAAACTCAAAGCTACACCTCTTATTAAAAAGAGTCAAACACAAATTGAGTTTAAAGCTATCTGCCTTGATAACGAAGAGGAGCTTTTCAAAGTAATAGATACAATACCGCAAGGTGCGATAGTAGCTTTTGATACAGAAACTGACTCTTTGGACACAAAAGTAGCCAATCTTATAGGATTTAGTTTTTCTTTTAATGAAGAGAGGGCATACTATGTACCAATTGGACACAACTATCTTGGAGTAGGACAGCAAGTAAGTTTAGATAGTGCATTGCGAGCTATTAAGAGGCTCTTTACGTATAATATTGTAGGACACAATCTCAAATTTGATCTCTCTTTAATCTATCGCTATGGAATAGAAGAGATTACAGATTTTGCAGATACAATGATTCTTGCATGGCTAAGTGATCCAGGAAGCAGTGTAGGGCTAGATAGTGTGGCAAAGAGAGTACTTGATTATGATATGATTGCCTATAAAGATACAGTAAAGAAGGGTGAAGATTTTAGCAATGTAGCAATAGATACTGCCTGTCGCTACGCTAGTGAAGATGCGGTTATAACTTATAAAATCTATTTTAAATTACTTGATACTCTCCGCTCACAAAATGCAGCCCATCTCATTGATGAAGCAAAGGAGGTGGAGTTTCCTTTTGTCAATACTCTTATAGCGATGGAGAGAGCTGGAATCAAACTTGATATTGCTTTTTTTGAAAAACTACGCAAAGAGAGTGAAGAGCGCCTCAAGGAGCTTACGCAAAAGATTTATGAGCTTGCAGGAGGGGAGTTTAATATCAATTCAACTAAACAGTTAGCAAGCGTGCTTTTTGAAAAACTGGGACTTCCGCCTTTGAAGAAAACAAAGTCTGGCTATAGTACGGATGAAACCACGCTACAGGCACTGAAGGACAAACATCCAATAATAGCCTATATTCTGGAATACCGTGAGCTCTTTAAACTCAAAAGCACCTATATCGATCCACTTCTAAAATATGCTAAAAAAGATACAAATCATCGTATTTACACAAGTTTTGTGCAAACTGGCACCGCTACAGGGAGACTTGCGAGTAAAAATCCAAATTTGCAAAATATTCCAGTGAAAACAGAAGTCGGACGCCAAATCCGGTATGGATTTATTGCTAAAGAGGGGTATAAACTCCTTGGAATCGACTATTCGCAAATAGAGCTGAGACTTTTAGCACACTTTTCACAGGATCCTGCCTTAGTACAAGCTTTTCAAGAAGATCGAGATATCCATTTAGAGACTGCAATAAAGCTTTTTGGTAAAGATGCGGCACAAGCAAAGAGAAATATTGCAAAGAGCATTAATTTTGGTCTTATCTATGGTATGGGAAGTAGAAAACTTGCACAGACTTTAGGAATTAGCGCAAAAGAGGCAAAAGAGATTATTGAGAGCTATTTTAATGCATTTCCTACTGTCAAAAACTACTTAGCAAGTATTGAAGATTTTGCGAAAAAGTATGGATATGTTGAGACTTTACTGCGACGCAGGCGCTACTTTGATTTTGCTGCAGCTAGTGGAGCACAGCTTGCTGCATATTTGCGAGAAGCTACAAATACAGTCTTTCAAGGAAGCGCAGCAGATCTTATAAAAATGAGCATGAATGCTATTGATAAAATTATCAAAAACGAAGCATTGCCTACCAAAATGCTACTGCAAATCCATGATGAGCTTATATTTGAAGTTAAAGAGGATATGGCTCAGGATCTTGCACAAAGATTTGCTTCAATTATGGAGCATATCTATCCGCTGCGGGTACCTATTAAATGCTCTATAGGTATTGCCCATAGATGGGGAGATTTGAAATAGTTTAAGAAATGACTCTAAATCAAAAAGATATTACTATTTTTGATTGAAGTTCACTACAATTGTATTCTCGATAGACGTATAAAACTATTTTGAGAATACTCCAAAGGAAATAGATGCTCAAATCTTTGCAAAAAAGCTTCTTCTCCATAAAATCAGCTGTCATAATGATGTTTATTTTTGCTGTAAGTATTGGAATTGCTACGTTTATTGAAAATGACTATGGCACGCAAACAGCGTGGGCTTTGGTTTATACAGCAAAATGGTTTGAGATTTTATTGGTGCTTTTAAGTCTTAATCTCCTTTACAATATTTTCAGATTTCGGCTTTTTCGCAAAGACAAATTTTTTACTGGGCTATTTCATTTAGCATTTATTGTAATAATAATTGGTGCTGCTGTAACGCGCTATTTTGGCTATGAAGGCACAATGCATATACGAGAAGGCTCTCAAAGCAATACAATCCTAAGTGCTCGTACCTATTTGCAAATAGAAGCTAAAAAAGGAAAAAATTTTTATTCTTATGCAGAACCAATCTATCTCTCAAAAATTGGCAGCAACACTTATAAGAGAAAAATAGCAATAGGCGATGAAAAAATAGAGGTAGAGCTTTTACGCTATATACCAAATGCCACATATACAATAGTTGCAGATAAAAATGGTAAAGCCACAGTAAAACTTGTATTCTCAGCTGGGGGTGGAAGAGTAGAAAAGATTCTCCAAAAGGGGCAATCAGTAGATATTGGTGATGCAGTTATTACTTTTGATAAAGAGATAAAAATCAATAAACCTGTTATAACAATTACACAAAAAGAGGGAAAGCTTTATATCAAAGCCCCTTTTCATATCAAGCGAATGGTAATGGGCTCGATGCAAGAAGAAAATTTTGCACCTAGTGAGGATGTTCCATTTGAAAAAGGACATCTCTACGCAATTGCAGGGCTCAATATTGTTCTCAAAAACTTCCAACCCCATGCAAAAGTGGAGCTGCAAAGCAAAAATCCACTGGCAAAAAACTCTCCTCATGATGATGCACTTATTTTACGTGTAAAAAGTACTAAGGGTGAAAAGATTGTAACGCTCTTTGGTAAAAGTGGACGAGAAGGGGAGCCTGTACATGTGAAGTTGGGAGATTTGGAATTGACGCTGAGCTATGGGGCAAGACGCATACAACTTCCTTTTGCGCTGAAACTGCGCGATTTTCAGCTGGAGCGCTATCCAGGCTCCATGAGTCCAAGCTCTTATGCGAGTGAAGTGACAGTAGTAGATGGAAACAAGAGTTTTGATTATAGGATCTATATGAACCATGTGCTTGATTACAAAGGATATAGATTTTTTCAAAGTTCTTACGATATGGATGAAAAAGGCACCATTCTTTCAGTGAATCATGATCCTGGAACTCTCATTACATATATCGGATACCTTCTTTTAGCTGTTGGTATGTTATTGCACTTTTTTATGCCGCAAAGTCGTTTTCAAAAGTTAGCACGTTTGACAAAAAGAGTGCAAGAACAGCGTGAAAGTATGTTACTGAAAAATTTTGCTCTCATTGCTTTTCTGATACTTGGCATGTCTGGATATGCAGCTGATAATCCTCTCGAAGTTGCAAAAAAGATAAGCAAAACTCATGCTGACAAATTTGGAGAAAAGATTTTAGTGCAAGATAATAGCGGAAGAATTGAGCCGATAGATACACTTTCTCGCAAAGTACTTGCCAAAATTGCTCGCAAAGAGGAGCTTTATGGTCTTGATGCAAATCAGTTCTTTTTAGGCATGACTGTAAAGCCAGAGATTTTTCAAAAGATAAAGATGATCTATGTTCATCATCCAGCTATTAAAAAAATTATAGGTCTCAATCCAAATGAGAAGTATGCTACTTTTAACGATTTTTTCGATATGAGCAAAGATGGGGCATATAAGTTACTGCAATATGTGCAAAAAGCGACTGCCAAGAAACCGGGTGCAAGAGATCAATTTGATAAAGATGTGATTAAAGTAGATGAGAGAGTCAATGTGGCTTATATGGTCTATACCGGAGCGCTTTTGCGTATCATTCCAAATAATAAAGATAAAAACCGTAAATGGGTAACTCCAATTGAAGCAATGAAGAGTTTTGCTCCGAAAGAGGCTGAATTGGTACGACTTATAATGGCAAGCTATTTTCAAAATGTAGAAAATGGTATTAAAACTGGTGATTGGAGTAAAGCAGACAAATCTTTGGATGTTATAGCCGATTATCAAAAATATTATGGCTCAGATCTTATTCCGCCAAAAAGTAAAATAAAAGCAGAGCTTCTTTACAACAAACTCGATATTTTCAACAGGCTCGTGCCATACTATATGCTTATAGGTTTTATTCTGCTTATTCTCATACTTATCAATCTCATCAATCCTCGGTTTAATATCAAATGGATTGTACGAGTTGGCGTTGTGCTTATCTTTTTGGGTTTTATGGCGCAGACTTTTGGAATGGCACTGCGCTGGTATGTTGCAGGGCATGCGCCTTGGAGTAATGGATATGAATCGATGGTCTATATCTCGTGGGCTACTATTTTTGCAGGATTTTTCTTTGCAAAAAAGAGTCCGATAGCATTTGCCGCTACGTCACTTTTAGGTGGTTTGATTCTCTTTGTAGCACATCTCAACTGGCTTGATCCTCAAATCACTAACCTTGTTCCAGTACTTAAATCCTACTGGCTGATGATACATGTTTCAGTCATTACTGCTAGCTATGGCTTTTTAGGTCTCAGTGCTCTTCTAGCTTTTGTGGTTTTAATACTCTTTATTTTTGTCAATGAGAATAATAAAGATTTAATGGAGCTTACATTCAAAGAGCTAACATATATTAATGAGATGAGTCTCATTATTGGGCTTGTTCTTGTAACGCTTGGAAACTTTCTTGGTGGTGTCTGGGCAAATGAGAGTTGGGGAAGGTATTGGGGATGGGATCCCAAAGAGACTTGGGCTGCTGTAACCATCTTAGTATATGCCTGTATAGAGCATGTACGCTTGATACCAAAAATGAATAAACTATTTTTATATAATGTATTGGCGCTTCTTGGATATTCAAGTGTTATCATGACCTATTTTGGAGTAAATTTTTACTTAAGTGGATTGCACTCATACGCTCAAGGAGATCCTGTGCCAATTCCACAGTGGGTTTATTGGGCAATTGGAATAATCTTTGCAATAATCGCTGCAGCCTACTATAAAAAACAAAAATACAATATAGATATAAGAATATAAAAGCTGGTTATTTTTTGAACCAGCTTTTAACTTTTTCAAAAATTGATGAGAATTTCTCTTCGTGAGGTTTGCTCTCTACCCCAAATGAGTCTTGCAGTTTATGAAGAAGCTCTTTTTGCTCATCTGTGAGTTTTTTGGGAAAAATGAGTTTTACCTGTGCAATGAGATTACCTTTGCGACCGGTATGGATATTTTTGAAACCTTCGCCTTTGAAAATAAACTGCTCCTTATCTTTTGTACCTACATGAAGTTGCAGTTCTCGCTCTCCACGAGGAGTAGGAATAGTGATGGTTTCTCCTAATGCCGCTTGGGTAAAAAAGACAGGTACTTCCATATATATATCGTCATTGTAGCGTACAAAATGCTCATCCTCTTTTACATAGACATTGATGTAGAGATCTCCTCGCAGACCTGAAGGAGAGAGATTTCCTTTTGCCTGTACACGGATACGATTTTCGTTATCTATTCCTTCTGGAATTTCGATTGTTATTGTCTCTTCATTTATGGCATACCCTCTTCCGGCGCATTTTGGACACTTCTCTTGTGCGCTTTCTCCAGTTCCATGGCAGCGAGGGCAAGTTTGTGAAAATGTCATAAATCCTTGACGGTAATAGATCTGTCCTCTACCATGACACTCAGGACAGGTTGTGAGAATTCCGCCTTTTGCTCCGGTACCTTTACACTCTTCGCATGGTACTTTATAGCGGTATGAGATCTCTTTTTTTGTTCCAAAGAGGGCTTCTTCAAATGATATTTCCACTTCAATAGCTAGATCTAAAGGATACTTCTCTTCCTGCTTTCTTCTTTGCCCAAAACCACCACCAAAAGTTTGACCAAATACTGATTCAAAAAAGTCCATAATATCTTCGTAGCTGGTATTATCAAACCCTTGAAAGCCTTGATTTTCTAGGCCACTTTTACCATACCTATCATAGAGTGCTCTTTTTTCTTCATCGCTTAAAACTTGATAGGCTTCATTAATAAGTTTAAACTTCTCTTCTGCCTCTTTGTTATCTGGATTGCGATCGGGGTGGTATTTGAGAGCAAGTTTGCGATACGCTTTTTTTATCTCATCAAATGTGGCGTTTCTGTCAACTTCTAAAATTTCGTAATAATCGATATCTACCAAGAGGGCATCCTTTGTTTAAGTTTTGTTTAAGTTGTGTAAGTGTAGCAAAAAATTTTTTATAAAGAGTTAAATTTTTGATATAATTGCGCAAAAATTCGGGGGCGGATTGAAAAGAGGAATTAAGAAGTTCTATAAACTTGTAGCAGCACTTGAAACCTTGCCAAGTATCGGCAAAAAGAGTGCTACAAAACTAGCTTTCCATCTTGTACTTCAAAATCCTATGGATGCTATGAAACTTGCCCACGCAATCGAAGATGCCGTAAGCTCGATTCATAAATGTTCGCAATGTGGCGGTATTAGTGAAGATGAGCTCTGTTATATCTGTAGTGATGATTTGCGCGATCAGCAGACTCTATGTATAGTAGAGAGTGCAAAAGATATCTATATCATCGAGGAGAGTGGGGAATATAATGGTCTCTACTTTGTCTTTGAAGGACTCAACCAGACAAATCTTGATAAGCTTAAAAATCTCGTTACAATAAAAAAGATACAAGAGATTATTTTTGCTTTTACACCCTCGATTCAAAATGATGCACTTATACTCTATATCGAGGATCAGCTCCAAGAGTATGCCATAAAATTTACAAAAATCGCCCAAGGTGTTCCAACCGGTGTAAATCTTGAAAATGTGGACACACTTTCCCTTTCCAAAGCTATTGCTGAGCGTGTAGAAATTTAAATAAAAGTTTTGCAAAAGAGAAGAAACTTTTTGGTATAATGGCGCAATTTCAACAAAGGGTAGAACTATGAGCTGGAGTCCAAGCAGTTGGAGAGATTTTCCTATAAAACAGCAACCAACTTATAAAGATTTAGATAAGCTTCACAGTATTGAAGCAGAGATTAAAACATTTCCACCCCTCATTTTTGCAGGTGAAGCAAGAGAACTTAAAAAAGATCTCGCAAAAGTTGCAAAAGGGGAGGCGATTTTGCTGCAAGGTGGAGACTGTGCAGAGAGTTTTGCCAACTTCAATGCAGCTAACATTCGCGATCTTTTCAAAGTGCTTTTGCAGATGAATATGGTTTTGATGTATGCAACAGGTAAGCCTGTTGTAAAAATTGGCCGTATTGCAGGGCAGTATGCAAAACCTCGCAGTAGCGATTATGAAGAGATAGGGGGAGTGAAACTTCCTAGCTATCGCGGTGATATAGTCAATGATATTGCTTTTAGCGAAGAGGCACGTGAGCCAAAGCCAGAAAAGCTTCTTGAAGCGTACTATAAATCTGCAGCTACGCTTAATCTCATACGTGCCTATGCGCGCGGAGGATTTGCGGATCTACGTGCAGTACATAAATGGAATCTCGAGTTTCTACAAGGGAATGAACTTGAGAGTCGTTTTGAGGAGTTGGCTGATAAAATTACTGAAGCACTCCGTTTCATGGAGGCGTGTGGAGTAAATCCAGATAATACACCACAACTCAAGCAAACCACACTCTATACTTCTCATGAAGCATTACTTCTCAATTATGAAGAGGCACTCACGCGAAAAGATACTTTTACAGGTGATTGGTATGATTGTAGTGCACATTTTCTATGGATTGGGGATCGCACAAGAGATCCTAATGGGGCGCATGTAGAGTTTTTTAGAGGTATTAAAAATCCAATTGGTGTCAAAGTGGGCCCTTCTATGAAACCACATGAGCTTTTAGAACTCATTGATAAGCTTAATCCAGAAAATGAGCCAGGAAGATTGACTCTCATTGTGAGAATGGGAGCAGAGAAGATAGGAGAACTCTTTCCTCCACTTCTTCGCACTGTTAAAGAGGCTGGCAAAGAGGTGGTATGGAGTATCGATCCGATGCATGGAAATACATATAAAACAGGTGGTGGACTCAAAACAAGAGATTTTGAAAAGATCTTATCTGAAGTAAAACAGTTTATCCAGATACATAAAGCTGAAGGAACAGTACCTGGAGGAATGCATCTTGAGATGACGGGAAGTGATGTTACTGAATGTACAGGAAGTATCAGCGCTTCTATTACAGAAGATGCACTCAACAGCCGTTACCACACGCAATGCGATCCTCGCCTCAATGCTAATCAAGCGCTTGAGCTTGCATTTATGGTAGCTGAAACATTTAAGGATCTTTAATGCGAACATTCTTATTTTTGTGTGCAATGATTGTAAGCTCTTTTGCCTTTGAAAATGTAAATTCTAAAGAGTTTGCAAATCTTTTGCGCCAAAAAGATGTTGTGCTTTTTGATGTGCGTACTCCTCAGGAGTTTCAAGAAGGGCACATTTTGGGAGCAAATCTTGTTCCCGTTCAAGTTTTTCAGTATCTCAAACTTGGTGGTTTGGGAATAAAGAATAAAAAAATACTCGTCTACTGCCGTAGTGGCAATAGGAGTGTCACTGCGAGTAGATGGTTTGAGAGCTGGGGAGCAAAAAAGGTTTATAATTTAAGAGGTGGTATATTGGAGTGGAAAGCGGCAGGCTTTCCTCTTCAAAAATAGTCATTTAAAGCCTATATTCTTTCAAATTGTGTATGAAAAGGTCTATTTATTAAAGTTTCATTTAAGTATTAAACAAACCTGAAAGTGCCGTTCTGAAGGGATTGCACTCTACTGAGTGGTGCAGAATATGAGTATTAAAGCAATTTTTAAGAAAACTGCTGTTACACTAGTATATCGATTTTATGGGTATTTGAAAACTTAATGTTGCTATTTCAATACAGACCCGATTTGAAGGGGATTGAGACAAAAAGGGCTTTTTGATTTGTATAGCGGAGAAGCCCTATTTCAATACAGACCCGATTTGAAGGGGATTGAGACTTGTTGCTATTTGGTAGTGTTTGGGGGGGTTTTTTAGAAGATTTCAATACAGACCCGATTTGAAGGGGATTGAGACTTCTTTTCTTTTTTCAATCTCTTCTCTTAAAGAATTTCAATACAGACCCGATTTGAAGGGGATTGAGACTGTTCTCTTGGTGTTCGTTACGTCATAAAATTATTTCAATACAGACCCGATTTGAAGGGGATTGAGACTGCCCTCGCCCTTCCTCTCTTTTTTTGAGAGGTGTTTGTTTTATTTCAATACAGACCCGATTTGAAGGGGATTGAGACTGTTTCTACCCAGTCTCTGTGTTCTTTAAAATGCTCTCTAATTTCAATACAGACCCGATTTGAAGGGGATTGAGACTCTCATCTTTGCACCTCCTGTTTTTTGTTTTTCGCGTCAAATTTCAATACAGACCCGATTTGAAGGGGATTGAGACCTCGCGGTAACATAGTATTTACTCTTTCATACTCAACTTATTTCAATACAGACCCGATTTGAAGGGGATTGAGACCAAACTCTCCACGTCTTGCAGCATAAAAGTTTACAAATTTCAATACAGACCCGATTTGAAGGGGATTGAGACTATCTAACTCTTCTTTTGTGCTTGCCTCAACGGCAAAATTTCAATACAGACCCGATTTGAAGGGGATTGAGACAACCATTCTTTAAGCTCTTTGACATATTTATCTAACTATTTCAATACAGACCCGATTTGAAGGGGATTGAGACTCAAGCCCGCTGGTTCTAAATGCTTCGCGGGCGTAATGAATTTCAATACAGACCCGATTTGAAGGGGATTGAGACACACCGTTTTCTACTCTGTTTACCACAAAGGGGATTTCAATACAGACCCGATTTGAAGGGGATTGAGACAGACTTAATCAAGTCTAACAACTTTGACAGCGCAAGCTTATTTCAATACAGACCCGATTTGAAGGGGATTGAGACCCACTTCAGCTTCTATTTCAATCTCTTTTGGAAGTTCGTCTATATTTCAATACAGACCCGATTTGAAGGGGATTGAGACATGCTCTCATCAGACACTCCTTTCAGACATTTTTCTTTATTTCAATACAGACCCGATTTGAAGGGGATTGAGACTGGTTTTCCTTGTAGTCTCTTGCTTCTTCTATTGTTTTGAAGATTTCAATACAGACCCGATTTGAAGGGGATTGAGACCTGCCAAAGGGGTTGAGTTGTGATAGGACTCAGATTTCAATACAGACCCGATTTGAAGGGGATTGAGACTTTCTCTCTATTGCTTCATCTTCTACAGCTTTATCAAAAATTTCAATACAGACCCGATTTGAAGGGGATTGAGACCCTTTGATAAGTTTCAAAACTTTTTGCAGTAAAACTCTCAGTTACGCTAGAGATGTGATTTTAAAAGTGTTGGGTTAAAGGTGGCTGGAGAATTAATAGTTTTCTATTGAATTGTTAAGATAGCTTTATTTTGCAAGAAAGTAAGAGATAGTGATATAAATTTCTTTAAAGTTGAAGTGATTTTTTCATTAGTTTAATAATATACTCTTTTTCGTATGCAAAGTCAGTAAAAATCTCAAATGCTAAAACCCCTTGATATAGCAGCATATCTGTACCATCTTTATAAGTGAGTCCTAGATCTTTTGCAAGGGCTAAGAAAGGTGTGAGTTTATTGTAAATAACATCTACAGCGTATTTTGCCTGCTTCATAAGGGGAAGCAAAATATCTTGAGGAGCAGGCAAGCTATTATCTTTTAGTCCTGCAGAAGTGGTATTGATAATAAGATCATACTTTTGTACAGAAAACTCATCCCACGTATAACAGCTAAAGCCTCTTTCTTTGAAAAAAGCAAGTCTTTTTTCACTTCTATTGAGTATTTGCGGATCGTAGCCTTGCTCCTTGAGATAGAGGGCTATCGCTTTTGCGGTACCTCCAGCTCCTAAGATGAGGATATTAGAAAACTCATACTCCTTTATGCTTTCATAAAATCCAGGTGCATCTGTATTGTAAGCATGAATTTTTCCATCTTTGTTATACCAGGTATTAACAGCTTCTACCTCTTTTGCAATGCCAAAAACTTCATCAGCAAGTTTATAAGCCCACTCTTTATGAGGAACAGTGATGTTGACACCTTGGAGTTGCAGCTCTAAAAACTTTTCTTTGAGCTTACTTCCATCTTGTACTAAGATTTTGGTGTAGCAACCAGGAAATCTAAGATGCATAAAGGCATAGTTGTGTATTGTTGGAGAGATGGAGTGTGCTACAGGGTTGCCAAATATTGCATAGAGTTTCATTGTGCTAGTTCCTCTAAAGCTTTTTTGAGCGCACCAAGTTTATTATTAACTTCGAGATACTCAAGCTCAGGTTTACTGTCTGCTACTATTCCAGCACCTGCTTGGAAAATGACTTCATTTTCCTTCAAGAGTGCGGTGCGTATAGTAATGGCGCTATCCATATCTCCATTGAAGCCAAAATAGCCGATGCTCCCGCTGTAATATCCTCTTTTGAGTCCCTCAAACTCCGCGATAAGCTCCATCGCTCTAATTTTTGGTGCTCCTGTCATTGTACCAGCAGTAAAAGTAGCCATAAAAAGATCAAACATGTCATACTTCTCATCCAAAATACCTACTACATCACTTACCATGTGCATTACATGGCTATAGCGCTCTATGCGCATTATTTCTGGCACCTTGACAGTTCCAGCTTTTGCTACTCTTCCTACATCATTGCGCCCAAGGTCTATGAGCATGACATGCTCGGCCACTTCTTTTGGGTCGTTAAGCATCTCGATTTCAAGCTCTTTGTCCCTCTTAGCTGTATTACCGCGTTTGCGAGTACCAGCAATTGGACGCAAGAGGATTTCTCTATCTGTAAGGCGTACCATAACCTCTGGACTACTTCCTGCAATCGCAAAATCTTCAAATTCCAATAAAAAGAGATATGGAGAAGGGTTGAGGGATCTGAGTTTGCGATAAAAGCTGAAGCGATCCACAACCGCTTTTTGCTTGAGACGATTGGAGATAACTATCTGAAAAACATCGCCACTGCGAATCATCTGTTTGCTCTTTTCAACCATAGCAAAAAATTTCTCTTTGCTATGAGCAAATGTGGCTTCTCCTAAAAGCTTTGCTTTTTTTAGAGGTGTATATTGGTAGCTATCTTTTATGGCACTTTCTATAGGAGGGAAAATCTGTTCTTCTATCTCTTTTGTTGATGTAATCAGTGTAAGTGTGGAGTTTTTGTGGCTATAAGCGATGATGAGTTTTGGACGAAGCATATAAAAATCTGGAGTATGCAGTTCATCTTTGAGATTTTGCATATATTTTTTGAGTACAGGTTCAAACTCTTGTACCATATCATATCCGATATAGCCAATAAAACCGTCTATAAAACCTACACCAAGCTCTTTTGAAATCTTTTTATATTGTGCAAAATTGATATTTTTGTAATACCTTTTCATAAAGAGGAGTGGATTACTCTCAACCTCTTTAATATCTCCTTCACTGTTTTTATAGAAGCTTTTGCCATTTTCACTCCAAATAGCCTCTTTTTCTCCACATATTATGTAGCTAAAGTTGCCATCGCTTGTATTGACGACGCTCTCAAAAAGGTAGCTCTTTTCATTTTTGAAAAAATCTTTAGCTTTTTCATACAGAGCAATGGGAGTAAACTCATCGAGCATAAACTGCCGGTAAAAAATCATCTATCGTATCCTTGTAATGAATGCATTTTTACTAATTTTAGAACGTACCTTCCCGAGGTATTTACTTGCTTCTTTACGACTTTGAAATGGTCCTATATAGACGCGTCTAATCTTTTTTCCATTGCTTATGACCTCTTTGATAATATAGTTAAAACCGGCTTTTTTGATTTTTTTCAAAAAGGCCTTATCAGGATAATATTTTAAAAAAGCGCCTACCTGGATATAGTATGAGCCAGTTTTTACTATTTGTTGTGTTTTTTTGGTATGTTTTGGAGGAGTTTTTGTAAGGGCTTTTTTTGTCTCTTTTGCTACTTTTTTAGGTTTTACGACAGGCTTAGTTTGCACTTTTTTTTCAACAGGGTGGGATGGGATAATCTTACGTTGAGGAGGCTCATTTTGATTTGTAGCTGC
Organism: Nitratiruptor tergarcus DSM 16512; assembly: GCF_027946175.1. NCBI lineage: Bacteria > Pseudomonadati > Campylobacterota > Epsilonproteobacteria > Nautiliales > Nitratiruptoraceae > Nitratiruptor > Nitratiruptor tergarcus. The sequence goes on along the minus strand of NZ_AP026671.1, from coordinate 925,507 downwards.
AATCTCTTTCTCTTTTTTCATAACTTCATTAATGACCTGCGATATTTCGCTCTCTTCTTTTTTCAAAGTGTCTTCTTCGACAATGGGGACTTCTTGCATATTAGAAGGCTCAGACAATTGCTCTTGTTGAGTGGGAACCTCTTGAGTTTCTACCAAACTCTCTTGTGGTGCAGAAGAGGAGTCTGAAATTATTTTGACGACGCTAAGGACAATTAAAAAGATAAGAAGGAGTGAACCGCCAATGAGAAAATACTTTTTGATTTTATTCTTTTTTTCATATTTTTCTAAGACTATATCATCAAGTTCATTAGTATGAAGCTCTTCAAGATCTTCAAAATTATCCATTTGCTCATTAGCCATAATAAATCCTTTAGGCAAGTTAGAAGATATTATAATATATTTTACTAAAAGAGAGCTTCATAAGGGTAAGAACCCTTAGAAGGTAGGGCGATCGTAGATGATGAATTTGCGAGCAAGTGCTACCATCTCTTTTTTGATCTTTTCTTGGAGATTGACATCTTCGATATTATCAAGGACATCAGCGATGCGGTTTGCTATAAGCTCAAATTCACCCTCTTTCATGCCTCGAGCTGTAAGTGCTGGGCTTCCTATACGGATACCGCTTGTAACAAATGGACTTCTTGTCTCTCCCGGGACAGTATTTTTATTTACTGTAATTCCAGCACGTCCAAGTGCTTCATCTGCATCTTTCCCGCTAAAATCTTTGTCAAGAAAGCTTACAAGTACAAGGTGGTTGTCAGTACCGCCACTTACTACATTGTAGCCTCTGTTCATGAGTACAGTAGCCAAAGTTGAAGCATTTTTGCGCACCTGTTTTGCATACTCTTTCCATGCAGGCTTCAAGTTTTCGCCAAATCCGACTGCTTTTGCAGCAATGACATGTACAAGAGGCCCACCTTGGATTCCAGGAAAGATAGCACTATTGATCTTTTTGGCGATATCAGCATCATTGGTCATAATCATACCGCCTCTTGGGCCTCGAAGAGTTTTGTGTGTAGTAGTTGTTACCACATCGCAGTAAGGAAAAGGACTTGGATGCTCACCGGCTGCTACAAGTCCTGCAATATGGGCAATATCTGCCATCAATAGTGCACCCACTTCATCAGCAATTTCGCGAAACTTTTTAAAGTCAATTACTCTTGGATATGCACTTGCTCCACAAACAATAAGTTTTGGTCTCACTATTTTTGCTATATCTAATACCCTGTCATAATCGATCCACCCCTCATCATTGACGCCATAGAAAAAGCTTTGATAGATTTTTCCACTTGCATTGACTTTAGCACCGTGTGTGAGGTGACCCCCATGGCTTAAATCCATTCCCAATATTTTGTCGTATGGTTTTAAAAGTGCTAAATAGACCCCCTGATTGGCTTGACTACCAGAGTGGGGTTGTACATTGACATATTCACATCCAAAGAGTTTTTTGGCTCTTTCAATTGCAAGTTCTTCTACAGCATCAGCATATTCACAGCCACCATAATAGCGTTTGCCAGGATAGCCCTCGGCATATTTGTTTGTAAAAATACTTCCCATTGCTTCCATAACGGCTGGAGAGGTGAAGTTTTCACTTGCAATCATTTCAAGATGATCTGTTTGCCTTTGCAGCTCATTTTCTAATATGTTAAAAACTTCTGGGTCTGCATTTTTTAAAAAATCCATTATTCTTTTTCTCCTTTTTCTTCTTTTGGTAATGGTCGCATTGCAGGAAAGAGTATTACATCTCTAATAGAGTGTTGATTTGTAAGGAGCATTACTAATCTATCGATTCCTATACCTTCTCCTGCAGTTGGAGGCATTCCATGTCCTAAGGCTCTTACAAAATCCTCATCCATATGCATCGCTTCATCATCTACATCTTTACTCGCAACTTGTGCTTTGAAACGTTCATATTGATCTAATGGATCGTTGAGCTCATTAAATCCATTGGCTATCTCTTTACCTGCTATAAAGAGCTCAAAACGCTCTGCAATTTCCGGATTGTCATCACTTCTTCTTGCAAGTGGGCTGATATCGATTGGAAAATGGGTGATAAAAGTTGGATTGATGAGTTTTTCTTCGACAAAGTTGTCAAAAAGTTCTGCTTGCAATGCACCTAAGCTCATTTTATGTGGAAACTCAAGCTCTATACCTCTCTCTTTAAGATAAGAAATGATCTTCTCTTTATCTTCTACAACCTCTTGAGGAACATCACCTATTTCAACTATTGCATCTTTATATTTAATTTTATCAAACGGTGTAGAAAAATCGATTGTATGCTCACCATAGGGAAGTTTTTTAGGAAGTCCAAGTTTTTCAAAGAGATAATCAAAAAGATCTTCAGTGAGTTTCATTAAATCTTCATAGGTATGGTATGCCCAATAAAACTCTATCATTGTAAATTCTGGGTTATGGGTAGCATCCATACCTTCGTTGCGGAAGTTTCTATTTATCTCAAATACCGCTTCAAAACCTCCCACAATGAGGCGTTTGAGATAGAGTTCTGGTGCAATACGAAGATACCTATCAACTCCTAAAGCATTATGATGGGTGATGAAAGGCCTTGCATTTGCTCCACCAGGGATTGGGTGCATCATAGGAGTCTCTACCTCTAAAAAGCCATGATTTTCAAAAAAATCACGAATGAGGCTTACAATACGGCTTCTTAATACGAAAACTTTTTTGACATCTGGATTCATAATAAGATCAAGATAGCGTTGGCGATAACGCAACTCTTTGTCTTGCAATCCGTGGTATTTTTCGGGGAGTGGTACAATTGCTTTTGTCACGAGATTGAGTTCATTTGCATGGAGGGTCAGCTCCCCTGTTTTAGTTACAAATGGATAGCCGATTGCTTCAATAATATCTCCAACTTCTATAAGTTTTTTTACCTTTTTAAACCACTCTTTCCCTAATGAGTCTTGATTAAAATATATCTGTACTATACCGCTTTCATCTTCTATTTTGGCAAATACTGCTTTGCCCATATGACGCAAAAATTTGATGCGTCCATTGAGTTTTACACATACCGATTCATCTTTTTTCTCTTCACGCTCTTTGACATATGCATATTTTTCTAAAAATTGCTTATTTGTTATCTCTTTACAAAAGCCGTGTCCATAAGGATTGATACCCTCTTTGCGAAGTTCTTCGGCTTTTTGTATGCGCTGTTGTTCATATTGATTATCAAATATCAATGCTTCTCCTTCGATATATTTTGCTCTATTGCTTTTATAGCACTTTTTTTAGCTGTTTCTACTGCACTCTCTTGCACGTCATTTGAGACCTTTTTCGTAAACTCTTTTCCCTGTTTTTGTACATTTGGAGAAACGAAATCTTCTGGTTTAAGTTTGATTATATAGCTTCCTGTTTGTACAAGAAGAGGATAGAGAATAGAGTTTTTAGTATATTTCTCTAGCACTTTTTTTGTTATTTCAATGCTAGAAATTGCATATATGATGACAGAGAAGATGAGAAAAATTTTTGCCCAACCAAATAGAAGGCCAAGAAGTTTGTTAAAAAACCCCATTCCACTTGCATGTGTCAGTTTGGTTATAAGATTTCCTAGTATTACCATCCCGATCCAGATTGCAAATAGTGCAGCAAGAAACCCTACGAAAGTGAGTGCTGCTTCATTTTTTATGTGATAGAGGTTATCACTAATCCAATTCCCTACACTCTCTGCATAGCGTGAGCCATAGTATATACCACCAATAATTCCTGCTAATCCAAAAAACTCTTTTATAAAACCGTCTATGATACCTTTGAGTCCTAAAAAGATAATGAGTGCGCCAATGATGAGATCGAAATAGTCAAACGTCATCTATTTCCTTTAAAGATTTTTTATAAAGTTCATTAACTCTTCTGGTCTATTAGAGAATTTTATTGCAGTCTCTTTGTCTATTACTTTTTGTAAGAGGAGTTTTTGTAAAACTTTTGTTTGTGTTTGCATACCTGTTTGTTGCTGCCCTAACTGCATTTGTGAATAGATCTGGTGTATTTTGTTTTCTCGAATAAGGTTTGCGATAGCTGGATTGTTGACGAGGATTTCATAAACAGCTACTCTTCCACCTTCAATTTTTGGCAAAAGTGCTTGGGATATAACAGCCACAAGACTTGTGGAGAGTTGTGCTCTTATTTGTGGTTGCTCATCACCACCAAAAACATCTATAATTCTATTGATAGTTTGAGGTGCAGAGTTGGTATGGAGGGTCCCAAATACCAAGTGACCAGTTTCAGCTGCAGTGAGGGCTGCTTTGATTGTTTCACGATCTCGCATCTCTCCAATCAATATGACATCGGGATCTTCACGCAAGGCATATTTGAGCGCGACTGCAAAACTTTTTGTATCAAATCCTAACTCGCGGTGGGAAAAGAGGGATTTTTTATTTTTATGTATAAACTCAACAGGATCTTCTATAGTAATTATATGCTTATGCTCGACATTGTTAATTTCATTAAGCATTGCAGCGAGAGTAGTTGATTTACCACTTCCAGTAGGACCAGTGACAAGTATGAGTCCCTTTTCTCGTTTAATAATATCTTTAAATATAGGAGGCTGTCCCAAATCATCAATACTTGGAATTTCTTGTGGAATAATACGAAATGCAGCTGCAACTTCTCCTAAAGTTTTGTAATAGTTTGCACGGAAACGTCCAACATTGGGGATACTGAAGGCAAAATCAAGCTCATAATTTTCTTCAAACTCTTTCTTTTGTTTATCAGTTAAGAGAGAGTAGCACAATGTTTGTATCTCTTTGCCAGTTAAGACAGGAAGATTGAGTGGGATAAGTCTTCCATCGATTCTTACTTGCGGTTCACTCCCAAAAACCAAATGGAGATCTGAAGCTTTATGCGCAACAACAGTTTTGAGTAAAGAGTTGATATCTACCATAAATGTCCTATTCGATTATTTTAGGGACAATAAAAAAGTCATCTTCACTTTTTGGTGCATTGCGTAAGATTTTTTGTCCGATCTCACTCTGGTTTTGCGGAATATCTTTGCGAAGAGGAGCACTTGCTTCTATTGGACTGTACGTAGCTGCGTATGAAGATATATCAAGCTCATCTAAAACATCTACAAATTCTAAGAATTTATTGAGATCTTCGAGAATGCGATCTCTGTTTTCATCTTTTATCTGAATCATACTGAGAGTTTGCAGCCTTTGGAGCAGATTTTCATCGATCTTTTTCATCCCAAACCTTCGTAAAATTTTTCGTATTTTACCATAAAATAATGTTTTGTTTGATAATATTAGGTGAATTTATTGAAGGAGTGACATTGAGTACAAAAGATAATATTGAATATATAAAAAAAGAGCTGGATAGTGAGGAGAAGTTTTTAGAATCGGTAATAAAAGCAGAAAAGTTTTATAAAAAACATAAAAAAAAGATAACAGCTCTGGTGGTTCTTGTAGTTATAGGGTTTTTGGGGTATGTTGGTTACGATATGATGAAAACACATAATCTCGAAGTAAGTAATGCTGCGTACAATTCTCTATTACAAAATCCTCAGGATAAAGAAGCTTTACAAACTCTTAAAAACAAAAATCCCAAACTATATGCACTTTATATCTATCAAAAAGCTATAGAGAAAAATGATATAGAAGCACTCCAAAAGATTGCAAATGGAGATGATAGAGTACTTGGAGATCTTGCAAAATACCATATCGCAGTTATCAAAAAAGATAGCAAAGCGCTTGAACGATATGCAAATAATTCTGATGCAATTTTACGTGATTTTGCATATTTAGATAGTGCTTATATGGATTTCATGAAAGATGCAATAGCTGTAGGACGCAAGAAAATCGAAAATATTGATAAATCTTCTACTGCATATCCTTATGCTCTGCTTCTTGGACACTACGGTGCAAAGGTAAAAAAATGAGAAAGTTGATACTTTTTGCTCTTTCGTTGCTTCTTTTTGTAGGATGTAGCAGCAAAAGATATTTTGAGCCAAAAGAGATAGCGGGGTATGTGGATTTTGATGGGAAATTGCCAGCACCTATAGTGGATGTTTTGCGTGATGGAGCAACTCTTGAAGATGGAGAGTTTATTTCCAAAGATGGTTTAGAAAATTATAGATTACCAAAGGGGTATCTTTTTATAAATAAGAGTAATGGTTACTATATAGCTGCAAATAAGTGTGGTGATCTACTTATCATTGATAGCAAATCTCATAAAAAAGTATTGCAAAAACACTTTACAATGCGATCACCTATTGCAGCAAATATTACAAAAGATAAAAGAGTTGCACTTGTATTTGATGATAACTCTTTGATGCTTTACGATATTGTAGGCAAACATGTTATTTATGCAACAGAGCAAGGCAAGAGCATAGCTGTGGATACAAAAATAGCTAATCCTTTTTTTCTTGGACAACTTACAGTTTTTCCAACACTTGATGGAAAACTTGTTGTTGTAGATCCTACAGGCAAAGAGCTTCGCACTCTCATAGTTGGTACAAAAAAACATTTTAATAATGTGATTTTTCTCGATGTAATAGATGAAAAGCTCATTGCAGCCACACCCAATAAAATTATTTCGGTAAGCCCAACATTTTCAAATACATTGGATTTGTCTCTTAGTGATGTGCTTTATGCAAAAGGAAGAGTATATCTTCTCACAAAAGATGGAGAGATAATTCTCACTGATCCGCAACTAAATATCATGAAGAGAAGAAAATATCCTTTTGCACATTTTACAGGTGCAGTATATGGAGAGTATATCTATGTAGTGGAAAAAGAGGGCTATATTATTGCTGTTGATAAAGATCTGCGTGTTTCTAATATCTTTGGATTTCCAAGTGGTATAGAGGAGTATATCTTTACATCCAAAGATAAAATATTCTATGACAATAACTATTTCGAACTCAAAAAACTATGAGAGAATTGGTAGATTTTTTTCGCAAAAAGGGTATTGTTTTTGAAAAATTTACAAAGCTTGATTTAAAAAAACTTGGCATTAAAAAGCGTTTAGAAATCTATATAGGTTTAGATACTCATAAAAAGTACTATGTAATAGTATATGTAGATCGTAAAAGCAGAATTTTGTTTAAAGATGCAAAAAGTTATGAGGAATTAGTGCAAAGCCTTCCTGTTAAGCATGGATTTCGCTACAAATACCTCCTCTATCATGCTCCCCTTTGCTCCAAAGCAAAAGAGTATTTGCAAGAGGTTGGTTGGAGAGTAGATGCTATTGTGTGATATAGGCAATAGTTTTGCAAAATTTTATGATGGAAAAGAACTTAAGCGTATACCTATTACGCAAATTGAGCAGTATAGGAGGCAAAAAGTTTGCTTTATCAATGTCAACCCCAAAGTAGAAAAGCTTTTAGAAGAGTTTGAAAACTGGATTAACTTGGAGCAATATATTACTCTTGATACATCTTATAGAGGTTTAGGTGTTGACCGTAAAGCTTTGTGTTGGGGAGTTGAAGAAGGTGTGATTGTAGATGCTGGAAGTGCAATAACAGTAGATGTGATGGAAAAAGGCAGACATAAAGGTGGTTTTATAATACCGGGAATTCGCTTTTTGCAAAGAGATTTTGCAGAGATTTCAAGTAGACTAGCGATTAATACATTACAACAAGTAGATTTAACACATTTACCGCAAAATACACTTACAGCTATAAGTTATGGAATTATAAAGCCAATTATTCTTGCAATAAAGCAGTTTGATATGAGGATCTATATAACAGGTGGTGATGGGGAGTTGCTCCATCACTATATTCCTGAAGCGCTATATGATCCATTACTACTTTTTAAACATTTAGAAAAACTGGTACAAAGGAAAGGTTTATGTTAACGATCGCACTGCCTAAAGGGCGTATTGGTGATGACTCATTGGCTCTTTTTGAAAAAATATTTGCAAAAGAGTTTCGATTTGGAGAGAGAAAACTTATTTTAGAGATAGATGATTTTCGTTTTTTACGTGTACGCAATCAAGATGTTCCAACCTATGTTTATCATCAAGCAGCAGACCTTGGTGTTGTGGGACTTGATGTGCTTGAAGAAAAAGGGCTCGATCTCGTAAGACTTCTGGATCTTGGTTTTGGTGCTTGCAGTGTAAGTATTGGTATCAAAGAAGATGAAGAGCTTACATTTAATAAGCCAAGTTATAGAGTTGCTACGAAGATGGAGAACATTACAAGAGAGTTTTTTAGCAAAAAAGCGATTCCAGTGGAGATTATTAAACTCTACGGCTCTATTGAGCTTGCTCCTTTGGTGGGACTAGCTGATATGATTGTAGATATTGTCGAAACTGGCGAGACAATGAAACAAAATGGTCTTAAACCAGCTTTAACTATTATGCAAAGCAGTGCCTATTTTATTGCTAATAAAAATAGTTTCTATGATAAGAAAGAGAAAATTTTAGCGCTACGCCAGCAGTTGCAGGAGGCTTTGGGTGGGGCTTGATCTCTATGGGAAAATTGAGCCGCTTTTAGGATTTGAAGAGGAAAAACAAAAACTCTATGAGGTCTTTTTAGATAAGCTTTCAGAGCTTGGTATAAAAAATTTTCTTGATATTGGGTGTGGGAGCGGGGCATTTATGCAATTGGCAAAAAATGCAGGTTTTGAGCCTGAAGGCATCGATGTTAGTAGAGTAATGGTAGAGCGTGCAAAGAAAGCAGGATTGCAGGTATATCATGGTGACATATGCCAGTTGGATAGAAAGTATGAAGCAGCCACAGCAGTTTTTGATGTTATCAATTATCTTGATAAAGAGGAGCTTGCAAAATTTTTCGTTTGTGTGAAGAATCTTTTGAAAAAGGGTGGTTATTTTATATGTGATATGAATACCCTTTATGGATTTGAAGAGATTGCACAAGGATCTTTAATTATTGATAATGATGAACAATTTGTTGCGATAGATGCTGAATTTGCCGATAATAGATTGATAACTAAAATCTATCTTTTTGAAAAAAGAGATAGCTGCTATAAAAAAGAGGCAGAAGAAATTGTACAGTATTATCATGAAATGGGTTTTTTGAAGAAGTTGGGATTGGAACTTATAGATATAGACTTTATATCTTTATATGGTGAAGAAGCGGATAAAGTTTTGATGACATGGAAGGGAAAATAGTATGGCGCTATTTGGTTTTGGAAAAAAGAAAGAGAAAAAAGAAGAAGTTGAGGTTACTGAAGAAAAAATACTTAATCAAAGAGGAGAAGAGAGGTATATAGTCCAAAATCTATCCACGCAGTATGGGGAAATAACAGATATATCTAAAAAAAGTGTTGGGATTTATGTAAAAGAGGCAAATTTGGGATATGGGGATTTTGTAGATCTTAAGTTTGCTGAACTTACATGTGATGCTGAAGTTTGTGCTCCACAAAGTAAAAAAATTGGTTTTTGTCTGCAATGTGATGTATCTCAAGAGTTGATTCAAAACCATCTTTTTATGCCAAAAACTAGTGAATTTGTATCAAAAACAATTTTTGATAAAGAGCTCGTCGTTAGAGATAAAGATATTGAAACAAACAAGGCCGTTATTTCATTAATGCTTGATCTTGATGATCCTAATGCGACTATTGAAAAATTTCAGCGCCATATTGCATCGATACCAAAACTCCAAGAGATGATTCTCAAACGTGCTAATTCTATTGAGCGAGCACGCGCTGCACAGGTGAGTGATGTAAAAGTAGCAATTGCTCGCTTAGGTTTTGAAGAGGTTAAAGAGCTTGTGTATGAATATGTACACTATGATATCAATCTTACAAATAAATACCTTATCAATTTTGCTGATTTTGAAATATATAATATTTTGCTCAGTAATATTTTCAAAAGACTGGCTCCTCTTCTTCCTTTTAATGATATTAAAGGAGAGGGTGAATCGCTCCTAGCAATGTCCTATATAGGTGCAGTATTGATGGCGAAAATGGATAGCGATTTAGGAGCTAGTTATACAAGTGCAAAAGAGCTTTTTGAGTTTGAAATGAGAATATTAGAGCGGAGTCGGGTGGCTACAGATATATTGGAAGTATGCAAGCTCTATTTTGTAGATACACTTGAATTATTCCAGTATATTTATGATGGATTTGTTTTTGCAAATCTCATGCTCTATCCACAGCTAGAAATCAACTTTCCTGTAACACTAAGTGAGAGAAAACTTAAATTTGCATATGTAGCATATCTGGCTATCTTGACACAAAAGTTTATACTTGCAAAAGATCAATCTAGCGGCTATATTCTTTTAAGTCGTTTGCGACGTTTTGGATTTAATCTCAAAGAGGCAAAAGAGTTTCTCGATGGTATTGTAGATAGTGTAAATAGTAAGCTCCATAAAATGGGTTCTCAAAAACAGATTAAACATTGTGAATATCCAACATTAGCTTATACAATAGAAAACTTTTTAGGCAAAAATATATATGCTGAATATTTTACTCGTTCACTGAATATTTTTGACAAAGAGGCTCAACGTTTAGCAGTACGATATGAAGATGCCTATTATACGCATCTGGTTTTGGAACGATTTTTAAATAGTGATGAGTACTCCTTTCGCACTTTGCCTTTTTGTGTGGTTCCATGTGAAAATTTAGCAGATGAAGATATGAGTCTCAGCCAATTTGACATTTTTGATATTATGGTTTTCAAAAATATTGATAAGCTTCCTGCAGAGCTTTTTGAAGATTTTAGGAAAATATGGGAAGATTTCGAAGGTAAAATTATTGTAACATATAGTAAAGAGAGCATGATCGATTTTACAAATGAAAAACTTTATCAGATTATACAAAAAAGCATTGTAGATTTTCCAAGTTATTCGCAGTCTCCTACTTTACATATGAAGATGCTCTCATATACTACAAATAGTATAAATCGTTTTTTTGGTAAAGAGTATTGCGATATAGCTGATTTTAAAGAAGATATTGGAGATCAGAAATTTGTCTATGTGGAATGCATGCAAAATATGTTTAAAGGGGCGATAAGCCCCTGAAGCTTATTTGTAGATTGGCTGCAGTTCTTCCCAAGGGTTAGGTACAACTCTTTTTCTATCTACAATATATGGAACAAGTGCAGCATGTCTTGCTCTCTTGATTGCCTCTTCGACCATCTCTTGGTGCTTTTTGCAGTTTCCAGTGAGGCGTCTTGGCATGATTTTATAACGCTCGCTGAGAGTATGCTTGATGAGTTCTATATCTTTATAGTCAATATATTCAACTTTTTGTTCACAGTATTTACATGTTCTTTTTTTGAATCTTCTTTTTTCTGCCACTTTTTAGTCCTTTCTAAAATGGAATTTCATCTTCATCGATATCGATTTCTGGTATTTCAGGCTCTTTTGCAGGAGCCTCTTTGGCTTGTGCTGGTTGAGCGTATGAGGCTGGCTTTTCATAAGAGGTGCTTGAAGAGCGATCTTCACTTCGCCCTAGCATCTGCATATTATCAACAGCTACAGAGTGTTTGGATCTCTTGTTGCCGCTTTGATCAGTCCATTGCTCAAAAATCAGCCTTCCCTCTACTAAAACCTTGCTTCCTTTGCTCAAATATTGGTTGGCAATCTCTGCAGCTCTTCCAAAAAGAGTAATGTCTATGAAACAGACCTCTTCTTTTTGCTCTCCTGCTTGTGTTTTGAATCTTCTATTTGTGGCAATTGCTGTTTTTGCAATAGCCATTCCGGTACCTGTATATTTGAGTTCTATGTCTCTTGTGAGATTGCCTACCAATATGACTTTGTTGTACATTTTATGCCTCTGCTTTTTCTTCGCTCGCTTGACCGCTTAATTTTTTAGCTCTTTCAACCATTTTTTCCCAAGCTCTGATATCTTTGTTTGTTTCATATTTTATAGTGAGAAATCTAATAACATCTTCTGTAATTCTATAGATTCTCTCAAGCTCTCTTACAGTCTCTGATGGAGCTTTGAAGTAGATGATATAGTAGTGACCACGTTCAAACTTTTGAATTGGATATGCAAGTTTTCTTACTCCTACATCTTCTGTGGCTACTATTTCACCACCATTGTTTTCTATGACCTCTTTGATGAAGTCAAACTTCGCTTTCTTCTCTTCGTCTGTAAGCGTTGGTTTGAGCACGAACAGTGTCTCGTAATGTCTCATTTTTTCTCCTTTTGGCTATATATCCGAGAACTTCTCGGCAAGGCTTTCATTTGTGTATAAAAAGCGCAGCTATTTTATCAAAACAATCCTTGAATTTTTATTAAATAAGAAAGTAATAGGGCGCTTTTGTCGATGTTTGTTTTTGTTTTGAGCTCTAACTCACAGGTTTGCATCTCCAAAAATATTTTTGGGTAGTTTTTAATCCTCATTGCAAGTGCTGCACGCTGCTCTTCAATATGGCGTGGAAGTCTGTATCCAAGTATTTGAGAAGAATCAAGGTTTCCGTGGAGGCGAATATAGCTGTAAAATAAAAAGAGCTGCTGCATAAAATTCTCAAAACCGAGCAGTATTTTCATTTCATTCTGCTCCTCTTCTATTATTTGAGCAAAGAGTTCCTCGATAGGCTCTTTTTTGATAATAGCTATGTAGAGCTTTTCAAGATTGAGAGGCGTAATGGGATAGACGAGATTGTCAATATCTTTTGTCTCAATTGCTCTATTGTAAATGCTAAGTTTGAGAAGCTCGCTTTTGGCAAGTTCGATATTATTTTCCAACATAATTAAAAGATGCTCTAGTGCGTATGTATCAATCTCTATATTGTTTTGCTTACAAAACTCTTGCAGCTCTTTTTTGGCTTCATGTAAAGCTGCTTTGAAAAAGCGTACATTCACAGCGTTATGCTTCTTATCAAAAAGTGAAGCTATTTTTTTACCATCAGTAGAGAAAAGCGCATAGATAAAAAAACTATTAGCATTTTTATTACAAATTGCTATGAGTTGTGATAGCTCCTTTTTAGACAGAGCCTTATCATGTTTGATAACAAGGAGGTTTATATCACCAAAGAGTGAAGATTGGGAGAGGTAGTTTTTGGCTATCTCAAAATCATATTCATCAAAATAGAGTTGCATTGCATTCTCTTTGCCAATTTTTTGTGCTATCTCTTGTGTGTACTTTTCTATGAAGTATGGCTCCTCTCCCCAAAAGAGATATGCATCAAAATTTTTGGGTGTTTTATCGAATTCAGCTTTGTACATCTATTTTCTCTACCACTTTAGCATAGATTTTTGTTGTAGCTATATTTACATCGATAATCTCTATAACGACTTTGTCAAAAAGCTCCACTTCAGCTCTTGGTAAAAATATCCTGGCACCTTTGATCTCATCATCAAGTTGCGCTATAGGAGTAGATTCAGGATCTGTGACGATTGCCTTGAAACGCTTCCCTATATTTTTTGCTGCCCATCTTGCAAACTTTCTATCCATAAAATCCCATTCTACTTTTGCTGCCTCTCGTTCAAGTTCACTGATGCGCACAGCAAGAGGCTCTATATTTTTTAAAATGAAATCGAGCTGCTTTTTATTGTTTTTGATGATAGCTTTGAGAAGGCGATGCAATGTAAGATCGCTATATCTTCTAATAGGACTTGTAAAGTGTGTATATTTTTCAAATCCTAGTCCAAAATGCCCGATATTTTCCGCGGTATAGCCAGCCTGCTTTTGCGTGCGGATGAGAAGTTTGTCCACATGCTCTTTGATTCCAAGTCTTTCAGCCTCATTTTGAATATGTAAAAAGAGCTCATGCAATGTGTTGTACTCTTTTGTAAAGATACCTACATTTGCTAGCTCGTTGAGAAGCTCTTCAATCTTTTCTCCGGCTGGCTCTTCATGTGTTCTAAAAATTCCGTAATCAAACATCTTTGCTGTAGCTTTATTTGCAAGAAGCATACAGTCTTCAATGAGAGCATGGCTTGGCGTTTCTCTCTCAATCTCTGTTTTAACAAGCTCTCCATTTTTATCTAGGACAAGCCTAATTTCTGGATTGGAAAACTCAAAACCCTTTTGGAGTCGCTCTTTACGCAGTTTTTTTGTTATTTCATATAAAGGCAGCATCCACTCAAGAAGCTTTTTGTCTGTATCATCAATATTTTCAAATCTGCCAGCCAAAAACTCATCTACCCGGTCATAACTATACTTTCTTCGACTCTTAATAATTCCTTCAATAAGCTCCTCTTTGAGAGGTTGGAGGTTTTTATCAAGAGTGATTTTGCTCACAAATGCGAGTCTTTCTACATTTTCTTTTAAAGAGCAAATTCCTTCACTCAGTTTTCTTGGTAGCATTGGAATCGATTTATGGGGCAAATAGATACTAAATCCTCTCTCTTTTGCTTCTTTATCTATTGGGCCCATTGGAGGAACATATTCACTTACATCCGCAATAGCTACATAGAGTGTATTACTCTCTTTATCAAAATATATTGCATCATCGTGATCTTTTGCAGTGACAGGATCAATGGTGCAAAATGGCAGATGTGTTAAATCAACTCTTTGGGGATAGAGGTCTACATAAATCTCATCTGGATATGCACTTGCTTCAAGCTCAGCCTCTTTACTAAACTCTTCATGTTTATTGTATAGAGCCAATGAGATCTTTTCATCTACGCTCGGATCATCGAGTATACCAAGTACTTCAACAATGATTTGTGCTTCGTTATCCACTTTTACTACCGTACCATCTGGTAAATCTCGTAGAGATTTTTTACTCGCTTTGACTGCAAGTGGCACCTCATTTTTGATATTAAAAAAGATGCCATTATCTTTATCAAAATAGGCAACACTAAAACGAAAAGCTTTTTCTAAAATATAGACAACTTTTGCTTTTGGACGTCCTCCACCTTTAAATATCCTTTTAGCTACTACGAGATCTCCTCTTGTGGCACCATTGAGATGCTCAGGCTCTATGAGAAGATCTTTTGCTTTGATTCCAAAAACTTCTAAAAAGCCCGTACCATTTCTTGCAATATCAATTTTTCCTACACGATATTTTGAGCTAATTTTATAGATTTTTCCATCTATTTTAATAATTTTGTGGCGTAAAAGATCATCAACAAGAGCTAAATACTCTCTTGGGATATCTTTTTTTTCGATACCACGAAGTAATTTTAAGATAAACTCTTTCAAAATATATTTCCTTAAATTTTTTTAAGAAATTATAACATACAAAACTGACTCTATTGCGTTATAAATTTATCCAAAACTAAAGAAGTTTTAAGTAAAATTAGCCAAAATTTTCCAAAGGACGTAGTATGGCATTACCAATCTATTATGACAAAGATTGTGATATAAATTTGATTAAAAGTAAAAAAGTAGCGATTATCGGTTTTGGTAGTCAAGGACATGCACACGCTGAAAACTTAAGAGATAGCGGTGTTGAGGTAAAAATTGGTTTGTATCCAGGTGGGAGAAGTTGGAAGAAGGCTGAAGCGAAGGGATTTGACGTTTTAGAGGTAGCTGATGCTGCTGAGTGGGCAGATGTAGTAATGATATTGATTCCTGATGAGATTCAAAGTGATGTTTACTATAGAGACATTGAGCCAAATCTTAATGCTGGTGATACAATCGCTTTTGGACATGGATTTAATATCCATTATGGACGTATTAAACCAAGAGCAGATATTAATGTAATGATGGTAGCGCCTAAAGCACCTGGTCATACTGTGAGAAGTGAATTTGTAAAAGGTGGCGGTATTCCAGATTTGATTGCAGTAGATCAAGATCCAAGTGGCAATACGTTAGAACTTGCGAAAAGCTATGCAAGTGCTATTGGTGGAGGACGTACAGGAATTATTCATACTACTTTTAAAGATGAGACTGAAACGGATCTTTTTGGTGAGCAAGCAGTCCTTTGTGGTGGTGTGAGTGCGCTTATTCAAGCAGGTTTTGAGACACTCACTGAAGCTGGATATCCAGAAGAGATGGCGTACTTTGAGTGTTTGCATGAGCTTAAACTTATCGTTGATCTTATCTATGAGGGTGGGTTAGCAAATATGCGCTACTCTATTAGCAATACTGCTGAGTATGGAGATTACGTAAGTGGTCCAAGAGTAATTAATGAGGCTTCGAGAAAAGCTATGAAAGAGATCTTAAAAGAGATTCAAAATGGAAAATTTGCAAAAGATTTTATCCTTGAAGGAATGACGGGATATCCTAGAATGACAGCTGAGCGAAGAAACTGCGAAGCACATCCAATTGAGCAGGTAGGTAAGAGACTTCGTGCTATGATGCCTTGGATCACTGCAAATAAAATCGTCGATCAAGAGAAAAACTAAGCATAGGGCTCTCCTATGCTTTGGCTATTAAATGGCACGCAAAAGACGAAAAAGAACAAAAAAAGACAGCTTCTTTTCATCTAAAAAATATCTTATTCTCTCTCTTCTTATTTTTATAATTTTATTTATCTTAGGGGTTTTGGGAGTATATCTCTATAAACTGGGGTTTTCAACCGGATACACTGAAGCATTGCATAAAAGCCAAAGTAGTATTGCTGCTATTAAGAAAAAAGAGAAGGATGCGCTAAAACATCTCACTGATACTAAACTCTCTGAAATAGAAGATTTCGAAAAAAATGCTCATAAAACAGCTGCAAGTGCAGCTTCATCAATGAGTGAATCGAGTAGTAGCGCAAAAAGAGTTTTAAAACATAAAGAGTATAAAAAAAGAAAACATGCTACATACCTCCTCCATAAAGGTCAAAGGCCTAAGCTTGTACTTATTTTAGATGATGTGGCTTATCGTTATCAGGTAAATGCTATTAAGAGACTAGGACTCAAAATCACTCCATCTTTTTTTCCACCTACACCAAGACATCCAAATACATGGAAATATGCAAAAGAGTTTAGGCATTATATGATCCATTTACCTATGGAAGCTACCAATTTTCCTCACGAAGAGTATAATACACTGCATACTAATTCATCAAAAGAGTTTATTGAAAGGGTTGTTGCTTCTTTACGTGAACGTTTTCCTCATGCCAAATTTATCAATAACCATACTGGAAGTAAATTTACTGCAGATGCTGCAGCAATGAATCGCTTAATACCCCTGTTAAATAAATATGGATTTATTTTTGTAGATAGTCGTACAACGCCAAATACTGTAGTGAAAAGTGTTGTAGAAAAATATGGTTATCCCTATATTGCGCGAAATATATTTTTAGATAATGAGCAAAATGTCTCTTATATTCGTAATCAACTCAAAAAGGCCGTTCATATAGCAAAACGTAATGGCTATGCTATAGCTATTGGTCATCCTCATCAAAAAACTCTCCAAGCTCTAGCTCGTTCTAAAGATATTTTAAAAGATGTTCAATTAATATATATAGATGATCTCTATACAAAGGCAAAGTAATGCAAAAACTCTCTATTGGAGTGGGTTTGGGTCTATTAAGTTTTGCTCTCAGCTCTTATGCTATGGATATGGTGCAAGCAAAACTTATAGGGGCTGTGGTTTTTTTGGTCTATTTATGGAGTAGTGAAGCTTTGCCTTTGGGAGTAACTTCTTTGCTCCCTTTGATACTTTTCCCTTTACTGGGTATTATAGATTTAAAAGCTACTGCTCCCAATTATTCTAAAGACATTATTTTTCTTTTTATAGGTGGATTTTTACTTGCCATTGCAATGCAAAAAACAAGACTGCATGAGATTACTGCTGCAAAACTGCTCTCTTTTTTTCCAAAAAGCGCAAAAGGTATTATCTATGCTTTAGCTATTACTTCTGCAACTCTCAGTGCATTTTTATCCAATACGACTGTAACAATTATGCTTATGCCAATTGCTATGTTTATGACAAGCAATATAAGGCTTCGTGTACGCTACCTCATTGCTACAGCTTATGGAGCAAGTATTGGAGGAATTTTTACACCAATCGGGACTCCTCCCAATTTAATCCTTTTAGGTTTTTTAGATGATATCAATATTGCTGCCCCAACCTTTTTAGAGTGGATGTTTTTGACAGCGCCTATTGTATTTACCATGATAGTGGTTGTTCCTTGGTTACTCTCTTTGGGGTTACAAGATGAGCCATTGGCTTGTAAAAGTAGTGAGATACAAACATTAACTTATGAACAGCATCTCCTTGCAAAGATTTTGGGGCTTTTAGTTTTTTTACTTTTACTCAATGCACTTATTAAACCCCTCTTTCCTTCATTCGCTCTCAATGAAAAGCTTTTGCTCTTAGGATTTGGTCTTTTACTCTTTTTGCCAAATATACAGATTTTGCAATGGGAAGATACCAAAGATATGCCTTATGAGATTGTTTTTCTCTTTGGAGCAGGATTTGCAATAGCTAAAGCTTTTATTGCAACTGGGCTAGCAAGTACCCTTGCAGGATATTTTACAAATTTTGCCTCTTTACCGCTTTTTGTACTTCTCTTTTTAGTAGCACTTTTTGTCTCTTTTGCTACAGAAATTACGAGCAATACCGCTCTTACATCAATATCTTTACCTGTCTTTTATGAATTTGCGCATCGCAATAATCTCCCAGTTGAGATTATTCTCTTTACTGCTACAATTGCTGCAAGTTATGCATTTATGCTTCCAATTGCTACACCACCAAATGCTATTATTATGAGTAGCCGCGTCATTAAAATCAAAGAGATGGCTAAAATAGGATTTTTTATCAATCTTATAGGTGTTTTTATAGTAAGTGCTACAGCAATACTATTTTGGAGATATTTTATTGGTTAAAATTGGAGGAGAGCAGTTTCATTTTCAAGGTAACCTTGCCTTGCTGGATCGACCCAAAGTATCTATTGTGGGTACAAGAAGGCCTAATAGCTACACCAAGACAGTAACACTCAGACTTGCTACTGCACTTGCAAAAAGTGGCAAAGTGATTGTGAGTGGTGGAGCTATGGGCGTAGATGCCCTAGCACACCGTGGAGCTGGAGCAGCAAACACAATTGTAGTGCTTGGAAGTGGAATAGATGTACTCTATCCAGCTATAAATCGAGAATTATTGCAAACAATTGCAAAAGAGGGACTCCTACTTAGTCAATTTGAGCCAGATTTTCGTCCCACAAAATGGAGCTTTGTTGTGCGTAATAAAAGTGTTGTGGCATTAGGAGAGTATCTTATCATCACACAAGCCGATAGAAAGAGCGGCAGTATGCGTAGTGCTGAGATTGCGTTAAAAATGGGTAAGAAAATCTATGTTTTGCCTCATAGAATGGGAGAGAGTGAGGGAACAAATGATCTTGTGAAGCAGGGACTTGCAGAAGTGATTTGGGATATAGATGCATTTTGTGGTGTAGAAAAAAGTGATCCTTTTATTGAATATCTCAAAACATCTCCAAGTTATGAAGAGGCATTGCAAAAATGGGGAGAGCGTATTTACGAAGCAGAAATAGATGGATTGATTGCGATAGAAAATTTCAAAATAGTGTATAAGGGGGAGTAATGAAGCGTATTCCTCTTGGAAAATATGCCAAAATGAAAAAAATGAGCCGTGCGCAGGTGATTCAGATGATAACACGCGGTCAACTCCAAGCAGAAGAGGTTATAGAAAATGGCAACAAAGTACGCTATATCATCGAAGAGAGTGATGTAGTTGTGCCAAGCGATACGCAAAAGAGGCTTTTACCTTCACCTTTAGAAGCTCTTGTGAGTCGTGTTGCAGATATTTCACAGATGCAAAAATGTTTTGAGGGAAGTAATGCTTTTTATTTAGTATTTGAAGAGACTCTTTTAATAGTAGATAAGCAGAGCGGTATAATTACAACAGTAAATATATGTAAAGGTATGCAGTGAGAAGGTCGCTATTAACTGGAATAATAACTGGTTTAGTTCTGTTTTTACTATGGCAGATGTTTCCATTTTTTGAAGTGCTTATCTCTTCTAAGCCAAAGCCTATCACACCTCGTGGGGATTTGATGGCTCTTGAAAAGAGCAATATAAAAATTTTTGAGCAAGCAAAGCCGAGTGTTGTATATATATCTACACTGCAAAAAGTAATTGATTACTGGAATATGAGTGTGCTTGATGTTCCAAGAGGGACAGGAAGTGGTTTTGTGTGGGATGAATTTGGCCATATTGTCACTAATTATCATGTGATTGAAGGTGCAAGCGAAGCTGTAGTGACACTGAGTAATGGGTTAGGATATAAAGCTATCTTAGTAGGAGCAGATCCCTCACACGATTTAGCAGTTTTAAAAATTAAACCAATTCCTGGTGTGATGAAACCTGTTGCAATAGGTGATAGCGATAAATTGCATGTGGGACAAATAGTCTATGCAATAGGTAATCCTTTTGGTCTTGACTGGACAATGACAATGGGAATTATTTCAGCTTTAGGGCGTGTGATTAATGAAGATAGCGGTGCTAAAATCAAAGGTGCAATTCAAACAGACGCAGCAATTAATCCAGGCAATTCGGGAGGACCACTCCTTGATAGTGCAGGGCGTGTTATTGGTGTCAATACAGCAATCTATAGCCCAAGTGGAGCAAATGCTGGGATAGGTTTTGCAATACCTATCAATCTTGTCAATAGAGTTGTAAGCTCCTTGATAGCCTATGGAAAATATGTTCCACCTCGTATTGGAATAGAGAGCGATGATCGCATCAATCATCTGTTGCATAGACGTTTTGGCGTTAATGGTGTAGTTGTCTTGGCAGTAGAGCCTCAATCACCAGCTGCAACGGCAGGATTAAAGCCAACTATTATCTATCCCGATGGAAGAATTATTTTTGGGGATATCATTGTGGCAGTAGATGGAAAACGAGTAAATAGTTTTAAAGAGTTGCAAGAGATCTTGCAAGAGCATAATCATGGTGATGAAGTTACATTAACACTTTTGCGCGATAATAGAGAGATAAATATAGAAATTACTTTAGAATAATTAAAAAGGAGAAAAAATGCTAAAAGATCTTGTGTATCTTGGTATCGGGAGTGCACTTTTAGCAAAAGAGAAAGTAGAAGAGGAGTTGCAAAAGCTTGTAGATAAAAGCAAAGTCTCAAAAGATGAGGTTAAAAAAATTGTTGAGGCCGCAAAACAAAAAGGAGAAGAGGAAGAGAAACGTGTTATGAGAGAATTGAAAAAAATTATAAAAGAAGCAATACGAGAGAGTGGTATTGCTACAAAAAAGGATATTGAAGAGTTAAAGAAACTTCTTGAAAAATAACTATTCACTGCTGCGTATCTATAAGATCTTTATTCTCCTGTTATCCTTTTTTTTGCTTATTAAAAAGAAGCCCTCATTTTTATGGTTTCGTCCATTGCCTCCCAAAGAGATGAGAAAGAGTATTATTGTATTGGGTGCGAGTTTTATAAAACTTGCACAAGTTTTAGCAACAAGGGCAGATTTTTTTGATGAAGAGTATCTCGAAGAGCTTAAAAGACTTCACGATGAGTTACCTCCCATGGAGGAGAAAGAGTTTGAATCTGTTTTTACACAAGCGTTTAAGAAAAATCCTTTTGCTTATTTTGATAAAACTCCAATCGCAAGTGCCTCAATTGGGCAAGTGCATAGAGCGGTACTGAAAAATGGAAAAGAGGTAGCTGTAAAGCTGCGCCGTTTTGGCATAGAAAAACGCATTAGAAGTGATATTAAAATTCTTCGCTCTATTAATTTTATTTTTCGACCACTTTT
Organism: Nitratiruptor tergarcus DSM 16512; assembly: GCF_027946175.1. Classification (NCBI taxonomy): domain Bacteria; kingdom Pseudomonadati; phylum Campylobacterota; class Epsilonproteobacteria; order Nautiliales; family Nitratiruptoraceae; genus Nitratiruptor; species Nitratiruptor tergarcus. The sequence goes on along the minus strand of NZ_AP026671.1, from coordinate 904,028 downwards.
TAGTGAATATACCAAAAACTCCATTGAGGCTGTTATCAATGAGTTTGCAGATATGATTGTCCAAGAAGTAGATCTCTCACGAGAGCTTTATAATTTAAAAAAATTTTCAAAAACATACGCTCACTGTAATATTCTTTTTCCAACACCTTATGAGGAGAATTGCAGCGAAGATGCTTTAGTTATGAGCTATATGGATGGAGTACGCTTTGATGATAAAAAAGCACTAAAAGAGCTTGGTATCGATTTTCATCCCATTTTGGAGCGCCTTATCAATTTTTATGCAGAGCAGATGCTCGTTGTAGGTCTCTTTCATGCTGATCCTCATCCTGGCAATCTCCTTGTTGATAAAAAAGAGAATCTTATTCTGCTCGATTTTGGTATGGTCAAACGCATAGATAATGAGACGCGTATAGCCATAATTGAGATGATAAAGTCAGCCTATGAAAAAAATTATGATCTCTATATTACTAGTGCCAAGAGGCTAGGGGTTATTGCTTATGAGGCTCCAAAAGCTGCAATGGCAGAGCTTGTTGAGAATATGTTTGAGATTTTTAGTGATGAGCATTTGAGTGCAATTAATATGCAGCGTCTAGCCTTTGAGCTTTTAGAATCGATGCGAGATCTTCCGTTTAAGTTGCCTCAAGAGGCTATTTATATTTTGCGTGCTAGCGCAATTATAGAAGGACTTGGTACTACTTATATCGAGAACTTCAATGGCGTAAAAGATATCTTACCAATTTTGCAAAAAAATATCCCAAGGGCTCTTGGATATAAAGATTCACTTTTTGAGATGATACTTGAAGAGATTAAAGAGAGTCCCTATGTGGCGAAGGATTTTAAAACTACTATCAAGAAGGCTAGTGAAGGAAATTTACAAGTTGAAATGTCGCCATTGCAAATTGAGTGGCTCAAAAAAGAGACAAAAGAGTATCTGCGCCCTATAGTGCTGAGTTTTGCAGTGATGCTGTTGGCGATTATGCTGGTGGAACTAGGAGGAGTATGGCAAGGCGTAGGCGTTATTTTGTTTGCCGCCGCCTTTTTAAAACTCCTCTTTATATCATAGAGTTGATATTAAATTTTAATACTATATAGCTCCAAGTTTTTCCAGATATTTATCAAAACATGGGCTTTTTTTACTACTCCCATAAATATTTTGTCAAAGGTGTATCACTCTCATTTGCCCACTCTTTCATACTTGCATCATAGAGTCTAGCTTTTTTGAAGTCAAGGAGACGATGAAGTATATACCAGTTCATACTTGTCTCCAGTCCGCCAGTGCAATAGGTTATTACATCTTTATTTGGTTTTAATCCCAATCCATCAATGAGTATTGCTTTTAAAGTATCTTTATCTTTAAGCTTTTCATTGTGAAAGCTAAAGATCCAAAAATAGTTAGTTGCTTTTGGTATATGACCAGCGCGTTTGAGTACCTTTTGTTTTTCTGCCCCAAAATAGAAGATTGGATTTCTCGCATCAATCATTCTCGTTTTGCCGATATGAGTGAGGACAATCGATTTATCGACTATGAATTGCGGATGAAAAGAGGCTTTAAAATGTGAAGAGGGATGGGTGGGAATCTTTTTAGTAAGAGAGCCGATTTTTCTATACTCTTCCATGGTTCCATCGAGGATGGAGCTGTTTGAAAATCCCATCACCTCCATTGCAAAAGCGATATAGCTGGTTTTAAGTTTGTCTTTGCCAAATCTATGGCTATACAAAACCACATGGCTATCTGGTTTGATACCAAGAGAACGCATCACTTTTTCAAGCTCTTGAGGATCTTTTAAAAGCGCATAGTGTTCTACTTTTTTTCGCCACAGTTCAATAGGAGCACTGATGGCACCTGGGATGTGCTCTTTTTTATAAAGACTTGGCTTTGAGACGTCGAGAATGATGAGATTTTTGTCGTTTAAATGCTGTTTTAGCCACTTGGCCGAAATAAAGGGTTCGGCAGCGAAAAGTGCAATGGCGAGACTAAAAAGAAGCAACTTTTTCACTGGATATTTCCTTTTATTTGATCGATAAATTCTTGTATATCTTCATAGAGAGCTTGCAGATCCTCTTCATGCTCTACTTCATCTGCTAAAATTTGGCTTACAATATCATATGTAACTATATCTTTTCCTTGTGTGATTTCAGCTAAGCGACTGTATACATCTATAGCGCACTGTTCACCTTTGATAGCTTGCTCAAGTACTTTGAGCACATCTGGATTTGATGGAGCTTCGTAAGCACAATTTGCATAACTAAACCAATCTTTTGGATGCAAGAGTGGTTCACCGCCTAGCTGTAAAATGCGATCCGCCACCATTGTGGCATGTCTCAACTCATCTGCTGCATGTTGCTCAAGCTCTGCTACAACGCCATCTTTCATAATCCCTTTGACAACTTTTGCTTCGATAAAGTATTGGTAGTAGGCAAGCCACTCATCAGCGTATGCTTTATTTAAAAGTGCTATGACCTCATCAGCTTCTATCCCTTTGAGGATGCTTATACCTTTTCGTGCCATAATTTCTCCTTTTAGAAAAATTTTTTCTTTTAATATATTGTATCAGTTTCAACTTTATGCTAGCTTAATGATATTAAATTGAAACGAAACTATAAAGTGTTATGAGGGATAAAATTGATGATTGCAATGTAAATCATTAAGTTTGCTTGAAGTAAACTTAAACTGATAACTATTTTCAAAAAAGTTTGACAATTTTTTGGTTATGGTGTATAAATGCAAAAGATAAAAAGGGGGAAAAATTGGAAAAGAGATATGTAGAGTATACAAATATGCTCAAAGAAAAAGAGCTTAAATCAACACCGCAGCGTGTAGCGATGCTGGGTATTTTAGAGCAAAAAGGCCATGCGGATATTGAGGATATCTATAGTGAGATAAAAAAAGAGTTTGTCTCTATATCACTAGCTACTGTCTATAAAAATATCAATACACTTCTTGAAGCAGGTATTATTCAAGAGATTAAAGTACCGCATAAAAAGAGTAAATTTGAATTAAAAAAACATAAGCACAGCCACTTTGTCTGCGAAAAGTGTGGTAATGTGTATGATGTTGAGCAGCCAAAATCTATCGATATAGAGCTCCCTGAAGGATTTAAACCAAAAGAGACCTCTTTAATGCTTAGTGGCATCTGTCCAAAGTGTCATTAATCTGCAAAAATTGCTACAACAGGCGCATGATCGCTTGGAGTAGGGCTTCTTCGCCTTCTCGGCCACATATCTACTTCTATTGATTCACATTTATCTTTAACTGGATTTGAAGTTAATATATAATCGATACGCATTCCCTCGTCTCTCCAAACAGCTGCATTCTTATAATCCCACCATGTAAACTGCTTAATATCTGGATGGCATTCCCTAAAAAGATCAATGAGTCCTATATGTAAAAAATCCTCAAAAGCTTCTCGCTCATCATCCATAAAGCCAATTGTTCCGCGAAGTAGATCAGCATCCCATACATCAATATCCTCTCTTGCAACATTCATATCACCAACTACTATGATATCCTCTTTTTTTAGATCAAACTGCCGTAGATATTCTTTGAGATTTTTGAAAAACTGCAGTTTATAGATATGCTTTTCACCATCGAGATCCCCATGGGGTGCATAGACATTGCAAATATGAATACCTTTAATTTTTGCTCGCATGAAGCGTTTTTGCTCATCCCAAAAAGGATCTCCAAAACCTTTTTGTATCTCTTCAAAATCGAATTTGGAGCATATTGCGACGCCATTGTAGGCTTTTTGGCCAAATACAGCACACTGATATCCTAGCTCTTCAAAATCTTTGAAAGGAAATCTATTCTCTTCACATTTTATCTCTTGAAAACATAAAATATCTATGGTATTTTTTTCTGTAAGCCAGCGTTTTATGAGTTCAAGTCTGGCATTGATAGAATTGACATTAAATGTTGCTATTTTCATTTTTTTCAAGCTCCTCTAAAATCTCTTTGTTTATTCTTTTTTGATCGACTTCAAATTTATCTTCACTCTCTTTTGGTTTGCGAAACTCCAAATAGGTACCAACAAGGCCTACAAGCAGAATAAAAGCAAAAATCAAAATTTTACTTAGATCTCCCGCTTTGAGTTCCATTAGTGCAACTTTCTCAACATTTTTGGATAAATGAGACCAGTAAGAGTATAAGACTCCTCTCCTACGAGTTCTGTAACACTCGCCTTTTTAATATGTATTTGCATCATATCACATCCACTAAAGTGTGACACTGCATATGAGATATCAGGCTCATGCCCTACAAGGGCAATATTCTCATAGCAATGAAACTTCTCAATTACCTCTTCATAGCGCAAGGGTGATGCTCCTGGATTGAGTCTTGCAGTTTCAAAATATTTACTATTTGGATAGAATTCTTGGAGAAGTTTGGCAGTCTGTATGGCGCGCATTGCTTTTGAAGTTATAATTACTTCTATGGGATAGATTTTGGGGAGCTTTGCAAAAAATTCTCTTGCTTTTTTGATTCCATCTTCACTTAATGGGCGTAATATATCATCTTCATCCCACTCTTGGCGGCTCAATGCTTTTGCATGACGGATAAGGAGAATACGCATAAGTAATCCTTTTGATACTTTTTTCTATTATCGAAAATTTCAAGGAATTTATCAAGTTAGATAATGAGCATTGCATCGCCATAGCTAAAAAAGCGGTACTTCTCTTTTATTGCAATTTCGTAGAGTTCTAGTGTCTTTTCCAGCCCAATAAAAGATGCTACAAGCATGATGAGCGTCGATTTTGGCAAATGAAAATTGGTCAGGAGATGATTGACGCGAATGGGGGGATTTTTTGGATGTAAAAAAAGATCACACTCCCCAAAACATCTTTTAGTACGAGCATAATACTCTATTGTACGGGTTACTGTAGTGCCAACTGCTAAAATAGGCTGTTTGGAGTCGAGCATTGCACAAGTAGCAGGGGGAATCTCATAATATTCACTATGCATACTATGCTCTGTAATTTTTTCACTCTCAACAGGTTTAAAAGTTCCAGCTCCTACATGTAGAGTAACAGAAAAGAAAGGATGTTCTTTTTGAAGCTTTGCTAAAAGTTCTTTTGTAAAATGAAGCGATGCAGTTGGTGCAGCGACGGCTCCAGGCTTTTGAGCAAAGAGGGGTTGATAGAAAATCTCATCCTCTTTTGAATCAGCTCTATCGATATAGGGTGGGAGAGGGACATGGCCTATTTTTTCTAAAATGGGCAATAACTCTTCAAATGTAAGTACCTTACCATCTTTATAAAAAATTACTATTCTAGATCCATCTAGTAAGAGTTCTACTACTTGTGCTTCAAGCTCTTCATCAAAAAACAGCTTTGTGCCCTTTTTGACGCGTCCTTTGATAAAGACACTAAATCTTTTATCTGCTACTGGGCGATTGAGAAGGAGTTCTATTTTTCCGCCACTCTCTTTTTTCCCAAAAATTCTGGCTTTAATCACTTTTGTATCGTTAAAAACAAGGGCTACATCTTTTGGCAAAAATTGTGGAAGATCGCGAAAAATAGCATGAGTTATTTTTTGTGTTTCTCTCTCATATACCAAAAGCTTTGCACTATCTGGTGGATTGGCTGGATATTTGGCAATGGCTGATGAAGGAAGCTCGTAATCATAACTGCTTACGAGTGTAGGATCAAGCTTCCTCTTCATCTGCCTCTTCTATCTCTTCTTCATTTTTTGATGCAGGATTTATGATACGAGCAATAATGATTGAAACGCCATAAAGGATAACAAGCGGTCCTGCCATGAGAAGCTGGCTCAAGACATCAGGTGGTGTGAGCAGTGCAGCAACTGCAAAAATGATAATGATGGCATATTTAAAAAAGCTTTTGAGACTCTCATCTGTAACAAGCCCCAAAGATGCAAGGAAAAAAGTGATAACTGGAAGCTCAAACGCTAATCCAAATCCAAACATCAATTTTGTAAAAAATCCTACATATTCGCCAATACTTGGAAGAGCTGTAAAGAGTTGTGAGCCAAAATTGATGAGGTAGCTAAAACCAAATGGAAATACTACATAGTAAGCAAAGAGTGCTCCAAGTACGAACATAGTAGTAGCAGATATTACAAATGGAAGTACAAATTTTTTCTCATGCTCATAGAGCCCTGGAGCAATAAAGAGCCAAAGTTGCCAAAAGATGACTGGCAGACTAAATATGAGTGCAGCAAAGAAAGAGACTTTGAGCGCAGTAAAGAAGGCTTCTCCTACTTTGGTGAAAATTACATTGCTGCCAGGGGGCAGTGCCTCTTTAAGAGGCATGATCATCCAATCAAGTATATGCTCCCAAAAACCAAAACTGATTACAAACATCACAAATATTGTAGCTATACTGATAAGGAGCCTTTTGCGAAGCTCTGCTAAATGTGGTTTAAGCTCTTCAAACATCTACTTTATCCTTATCTTCATCTATCTTTTTTTTAAACTTGACTACCTCTCTTTTTGGTTGCTCTTTCATCACACTTTTAATCTCTTCTACTTCTGCTAATGGATCTTCTTCAAGCTCAGCAGTAATTGTTCCCATCTCTTCAGCAACTGATTTAAATTTCTTCTTGTACTCATCTGCCTCTTCTTTTAACTCAGTAATTTTTACCTCTTGCTCTAATTGTACTTTGGCATCATTGACTGCACGTTTGATGCTTTTAAAAAATTTGGCAATATCTATGAGAAACTGAGGAAGTTTTTCTGGTCCTAAAAAGATGATAGCAACAACAGCAATCATTAAAATTTCGGTAAAACCCATTCCAAACATTAAGAGTCCCTTATTGGAAATTTGAAAAATTGTACATCAAAAGATATTATAATTTGATAAAGTAGCATATCCGAAAGATTTTAAAAGGAATAAAATGCGAATTATACTTATTTTCCTACCACTGCTACTCTTTGCACAGATGAAAGAAATAGAAGGAAAATATACCTATTTAGAGGCTTTAAAGGTGTGTAAACAAAAGTTTGGAAAAGAGTGGCGTATTACTGAAATCTGGGAGCTTTTTCCTTTACGAGGGCAAACGGATCGGTTTGGAAAAGATAAGCTCTATTGGAGCGGTAATACTTTGGGAGAGGCAAGAATTGAGAAAAATATTCGCCATGAGAGTGAGATATTTGTATTAAATAAAGATATACCAGCATTTGCCTTTTATCTGCAAGATGGAGATATTACGCCAACTCCTAAAAATATCAAAGCGCATGTAATATGTACCAACAATCCAAAATTACATCAACTTGATAAGGATTTCAAAAAACTCTCTAACGGCCTAGTAGCAGATTATAAAAATAGCATCTATTGGGAGCCTTTTGAGAAACGGCGCGATAAAAAGAAGCTCACATACGAAGAAGCACAGCACTATTGTGAAAATCTTAAACTCTTTGGTAGAGAGTGGAGACTCCCAAGTCTTGATGAGCTCTATGCTATTGTAAATTACAACTATGTAAAACCTGCTGTAAATAAAAAAATATTTGGTCACATGCGCCATAAATACTATGTTAGTGATGATGAGTTTGGGGAAAATGAAGTCTATGTGGTAGGATTTGCCGTAGGAAGTGTTGCCACTGCGCCAAAAAGTGAACATTTCTATTTTCGCTGTGTAAGTGATATGGAGGAAAATTTTTTTAAATGAAATTGCTTCAAGGACTCAAATCTTTTATTGCAACCATTGCCAAAACGTTATACATACTAAACTAATAGTGACAATAAGTGCAAAAATAGCAAATAGATTTCCCCAACGGCTAGGGAGATACTCGCCCATAATACGTTTGTCATTAGCTATGAGCAGCGTAATTGCTATAAGTATAGGAATAAGCATACCATCAAGCACTTGTGAGTAATAGAGTGCATCGACTGCAGAAATATCTGGAATCATATCTATAAGATCTGCTATTACCAAAGCGCCGACAAAAACGAAATAGAATCCCTTTGCGTCACTCACTTTATTATCCATCCCCTCTCTCCATCCAAAGGTATCGGCTACTGCATATGCAGTTGAGCCTGCAAGAACAGGAATAGCTAAAAAGCCTGAGATAATAACACCAATGGCAAAAAGAGCAAAGGCAAAATCTCCTACTGCAGGTTTGAGGGCAACAGCTAATGTACCTATATCCTCAATTGCTTCACTCTGTCCATAGAGCATTACAGCTCCTGTGATAATCATTGCATAAGACAGAAGATTTGACCATATCATACCCACTAATGTATCAAAGCTCACTTCATCTGCTTGTACCACACTTTTTTTCTCCTCTTTCTCTTCTGAAGCCTGCCAAAAAAGCAGATAGGGAGAGATTGTAGTGCCAAGTAGGCCAAGAGCGGCTAAGATCCATGTAGAGGAGAATTCTATATGAGGTATAAATGTATTTTGAAGTATTTGTAAAAGGGGCGGTTTAGCCATTATTGCTGAGATTATATAGACAACTAAAATAATTGTAAGAGTTACTAATACATGTTTTATTGTCTTATATCGCCCAAAAGTGATGAGATAAGCGATAAGGGCAGTTACAGGTATGAGAAAATATATTGTGGGATATCCAGTTACAATGTGTAATATTGCAGCAATCGCATTGAGATCAGCGCCAATAGTGAGAATGTTTGCTATAGCAAGTACCATGATCATAAAAATAGTCAGTTTTTTAGAGTAAAAGGCTGTTGTGATCTCTGGCAGACTTTTACCTGTGACTATTGCAATACGTGCCACCATATTTTGAATGGAGATCATCATAGGAGTGCTTAAGAGCAAGAGCCAAAGTTGACTAAATCCAGTCGTAGCTCCTACTAACGTATATGTAACAATTCCTGCTGGATCATCGCCAGCTCCGCCGGTAATGAATCCTGGGCCAAGCTCTTTTATACGCTCGCGATTCTTTTCAATATCTTTGCGTATGCGCTCTTTGAGTGATAGTTTTGCTGGGGCAGTAGTATTTAGCATATTATCTCCATTTATGCTCCCTCATTTTCGAGAGCAAAAATCTCATCATATAGCCCTCTTTTGAAAAGGACCTCTTTATAAGGGCGAAATTTTGGATTCTTTTTGCTCATCTAACTCTTTTAAAAAGTCTTTTGGAGAATTTAAGTATTTTGCTCGCTAATAATTTTCATTTGCATAGAATCCTTGTGCGTTCTATTGTACTTTGCTATAAAAGAAGCAATAATATAGGGGATGAGAATTACACTTTTATATTTTACAAAATACTCCTTATATTATTAAGAAAAATTATTCTTTTTGCAATTTAAAAATCCATAGAACAAACAATATAAAAACGAGTAGAGCTAGTAATTTTTTTTGTAGTAATACAACTATTTGGATTGCAGTATCACCTAAATAGAACCCTATTGAGGTAAATGTTACTGCCCAGAGAAAGACACCGATAACTTCGTAGATATAAAATTTTACGTAGCTATATCCTGACATTCCTAATGTCAACATAACTGGAATATGCGTTCCATAGATAAAGCGCTCAAAAATAATAATTAATGAACCATATTTTTTAATAAGTTTCTGCGCAATATCCTTTTTTTGAGGATGTGCATTAAGCCAAGCCAAAGCTCTTTTTCTAAAAAATCTTCCAACACTAAAAGTGAAAGTATCTCCTATAAGAGCGCCAATAAATGCAACTATAATAATATTTTCAAAAGTAAAAACTTTGCCTTGATGTGCAAGCCATCCTGCTAGCATGAGTCCGATTTCGCCTTCTAAAATGCTCCAGATAAAAAGTGCAAGATAGCCGTGAGCTAGAAGGAGGCTGATAGGGTATGAAAAAAACTTTAAAATCAAATTATCTCCAATAAAATTGCATTATATTATATCTATAATTTTGAACTATGACAGATTTTTATGAAAACCATTTTTATAAAACAGTTACAACTTTATTTCTACCACTGTTTTTTGCTTGATATAGGGCCTCATCTACTCTTTTTAAAAGCTCTTGCCTTGTGTCATCTTCTTTTAACTGCGTTACTCCAAGACTTATTGTTATTTTTTTTACTTCTTCAAAATCTGTTGTTTCCACTCTTTTTCTAATTTTTTCAGCGACTATTTTTGTATTTTGCAGATCCATTTCAGGTAAGACTATCAGAAATTCCTCCCCACCAAATCTTGCTAGAGTATCTGTTTGCCTTAAATGATTTCGAATAATACTAGCAAGTTTTTGTAAAACAAGATCTCCAACATCATGTCCATATGTGTCGTTTATCTTTTTAAAATGGTCGATGTCAAAAAATATAACAGATAATGGCCTTTTATATCTTTTAGCTTTTTCTATTTCTGCAATTAGCATTTCATTCATTGCTCTTCTATTAAAAACACCAGTAAGAGGGTCGATAGAAGATTCTTTTTCTAAAATTAAAGTGAGTTCTCGTATGTAAAGAAGATTATAGAGTCGCATATGCAACTCTATAGAGATAATAGGAACGATAATAACATCGTTTACTAATTGAAAGATTTCATTTTTATTAAAATGAATATCTTTTTTAGTGGTTACAAGAAGTATAGGTAAAAAGACAGGTTTTTCTTCCTCTTTCAATTTTTCAATTTGATGTTGATATTTTTTGAGGCAGACACCATCTATGATAATAAGATCAATTTTTTCATCTTGATTTAGTTTTGCATCAAAAAGAATGTCATATTTGTCGCTAAGATATTTATACAATAATTTTTCATTATTTTTATTATGAAAAAAAATAGCAATTTTCTCTTTTTTCATATCCTATTCCAGCACGCGTTGGTACGAGAACAATATCGAAAGAGCCTGTTTCAATGTATTCGTTCAAAGTATTGGGATTGTAGGCTCGATATGACTTAAAGTTATATTTATGTAAAGAAGATGACAACAGTTCTATATTCTTTCGTTTTTTATTAGATAGTAAAACTGTACTCATTCTATTAGTCCTTTTCAGATACTAATTTAGGTACGCCTGTTAAGATATTTTCCAAATTATATAACGGTGTTCCTACTTTGATGCCATACTTTGTAATTTCAAATTCTCTTAAAGTTTTTTCAAAATTACTCAATCTTTTCTTTAAAATACCAATGGCTCTTCTTAATTGGCCTTTTATTTCTAAATACCTTAAAAATATAATATTATCAGCTATATAGCTTATATCATAGTTGGATACTAAAAAATCTCCTGTTATATTTTTTACCTCAGTTGGAAGTAAAACGGTGATTTTATGTAAAGAGAGATATTTACAAAGATTAAATAGATAAGTTAAATTATTTTTACCAATCATTGCTTCGATATATCCAGAAGTAGAGTCAATCATTACTATTTTGGTTCTCTTTTCTTCTATATCATTTTTTACTATTTCAGCAAAGGCATCGTTAGTGTATATATTAGGTGGAATATATTTAATTTCCAAAGTTCCTTGTTCAATCATAGCTTTTATAGGAATATTTATTTTTTCACACCTTTCAATGATCTTTTCGGGTTGCTCTTCAAAAGAGTAAACAATACTTCGCTCTCCTCTTCCAGCACACTCTTTTAAAAATTGCATACTTAATGTTGTTTTGCCAGTTCCGCTAGGTCCTGCTATTACAGAAATAGTCGATTGTTCTATTCCTCCAAAAAGAAGTTCATCAATTTCTGGAACACCGAAAGAGAATTGTTTAAAATGTTCTATATTTGATTTTATCCCTTTAAAAGAGAGGCGTGGATAGACAGTGATTCCTTTGTTGTTTTTGATTTCATAAGTATGTGTGCCAGATATAAATTCTGAACCTCTGAATTTTTTTACCATGAGGTATCTATACTCTTCTGTAACAAAGAGATCAATAACACCATCACTTAAAAACCTTAAATCATCATCAGGAGTTTCATGACTCGATTCAGAGGTGAATAGAGTTGTAGCTCCATTTTCTGAGAGATAGTTTAATAAAGAGAGAACCTCTTTTCTAAATTGGAAAATATCAGTAGATAAGTAACGAAACTGTGTTAAAGAATCGATTACAACTCTTGTGGGTTTATATTTCTCAACTGCCTCTTTGATTGCGGTAGTGATTGGTTCTTTTTCAACCTCTGCTGGAGAAAATATATCATAACTTTCTGTATTGATAAAATAATCTGATGAAGGAGAGAGATCTAAAAAAAACAGGTGTTGTAAATTAAGACCTAAATTTTTTGCGCTTTCTCGTATTTGAGTCTCTTTTTCTCCTAAACTTATAAAGAGAGAATTTTCACCTTTTTTCCCTCCTTCTTCTAGAAAATGGAGACAAAATGTGGTTTTTCCAGCTCCTGGACCTCCAGATATTAAGTAGAATCTTTGTTTATAAAGTCCCCCAAATAAAACCTTATCTAATCCTTTGATTCCCGTTGATAACTTCTCCATATTTCCTCCATGTAGTTATCATGTAGGTAAATTTAATTTTAATTATCGATATTAAGTTATAATAATATTGTTATACTTATAATAAACTAAAAATCATGTAAAAACAGGGCTATCTCATCTGATAAAAAGAAATTTTTATTATACATTTTACTATTTTTTACTTCCACTTTTCCCTCATTTTCTAAAATGGCAACTTTTTCTTTATCCACCAGTGTCAAATGAACTCCGACGATACTTCTAAGACCTAAAAATATCTTTTCAAAACGGATATCCTCTTTGCTTAGATGTTCTATATTGTATGTAAGAGGATTTTTGATATAGGATGCAAGATCAGTTTTTGGGTAGTATCTTCTATTTTGTACAAATCCGACAGCTCCACATCCTATACCAATATACTCTTTAAGTTGCCAGTATCCAAGATTGTGTTTAGAGCGGTATTTACCATAATTAGAGACTTCATATTGCTCAAAAGGTATGAGTTCTTTTATAAAATATCCTTGATTCTCATCTTTAGCTTTTACATCGGTTTTATTTTCAAAAGGTGTGTTTGGTTCTAAAATCAAAGCATAGGTTGAAATATGATCGATGGGGAGTTTAAGGGCTTGAGTAATCTCTTGTTCTAAAAGGGTTTTGCTATCAAGCGCTGTTTCATAAATGAGATCGATACTTATATGCTCAAAACCAACTTTAAAAGCTCTCTCTACTGCTGCAATAGCTTCTTGAGGGGAGTGGGCTCTCCCAAGAAGTTTAAGTTTTTTATCATCGAAGCTTTGTGCGCCAAAACTTATGCGTATTGCTCCAAGAGATTTCATACCCTTAAGCCACGATAATGTTGCGCTATTTGGGTTGGCCTCTACAGTGATTTCAGTATTTTGACTGATCAGTGGAAGAATTTTTTCAAAAAGAGGCTCATAAAGCTGAGGTTTTATAGTTGAAGGTGTTCCACCACCTATATAGACACTTTGGAGTTTTTTGACATTAAAGGTGTTTAAATCATGTTCGAGTTGCCGTAAAGCGGCTTGCATATACTCCGATTTTAAATGATGATTAGTTGTAAATGAGTTGAAAGCGCAGTAGTTGCATTTGCTGTCGCAAAATGGTATATGGAGATACAACAGCAATTTTTATCCTTTTTTAAATAGTAAGTCAGTATTATATCAAGTAAAAAAGTGTGACCTAAAATGAAATAGTTTCGTTTTAGGTCTGGCTTTTTGAAAAGAGGGTAGATGACAAATAAGAGATATAGACCTAATGTAGCAGCGATTGTGCTTTCAAGTGAATATCCACGTAAGGTAGAGTTTTTCATTGCTGCAAGGAGCGATTATGAAGACTCCTGGCAGTTTCCTCAAGGAGGAATAGACAAGGGAGAGAGCCCTAAAGAAGCACTTTTGCGAGAGCTTAAAGAGGAAATCGGAACAGATAAAATCGAAATAATTGCTGAATATCCTGAGTGGGTCAGTTACGATTTTCCCAAAAGAATTGCAAAGAAGATGTATCCTTTTGATGGGCAAAGACAAAAATATTTTTTAGTCAAACTCAAGCCTGGTGCAAAAATTGACCTTGATACAAAGGAGCCAGAATTTAGTAAATATAAATTTGTCTCTTATGAGGATCTTTTTAATTATGTCACTTTTTTTAAAAGACCGGTTTATAAGCAGGTATTAGAATATTTTAAAAAAGAGGGGTATTTTTGATGCTAATTGTGCAAAAATATGGGGGAACTAGTGTTGGGAGCCTCGAGAGGATAGAAAATGTTGCAAAACGTGTTGCTAAAACAAAAGAGGCTGGAAATGATGTGGTAGTTGTTGTCTCAGCAATGAGTGGAGAAACAAATAAGCTCATTGATTATGCAAAACATTTTAGTCCAACGCCAAGTAGAAGAGATATGGATCTGCTTTTAAGCAGTGGTGAGAGGGTTACAGCAGCACTTTTATCTATTGCACTTAATGAGATGGGCTTTCCTACCGTAGCTATGACTGGGCGTCAAGCTGGGATTGTAACTGATAAATCCCACACTGTTGCTCGCATTGAAAAGATTAATCCTGAGCCTATGCAAAATGCTTTGAAAGAGGGAAAAATTATTGTCGTTGCTGGATTTCAAGGAATTACAGAAGATGGCCAAGTAACGACGCTTGGACGTGGAGGAAGCGATTTGACAGCTGTTGCTATTGCAGGTGCCCTTGGTGCAGATAAGTGTGAGATCTACTCCGATGTAGATGGAGTTTATACAACCGATCCAAGAATCGAGCCAAAAGCAAAGAAACTGGATAAGATTAGCTACGATGAGATGCTTGAACTTGCAAGTCTTGGTGCGAAAGTACTGCAAAATCGCAGTGTCGAGCTTGCCAAAAAACTTGGTGTAGTAATTGAAGCTAGAAGCAGTTTTAATGATAATCCTGGAACAATCATCACAAAGGAAGAGGATATTATGGAAAAGCCACTTGTTAGCGGTATAGCGTTGGATAAAAATCAAGCGAGAGTAAGTCTGCGCGGAGTCAAAGATAGACCTGGAATAGCAGCAGAAATTTTCAAAGCATTAGCGAATGAAAATATTAATGTAGATATGATAGTCCAAACAATTGGTGAAGATGGTAAAACAAATCTTGATTTTACTGTTCCACAAAATGAGCTTGAGCTTGTTAAAAAAGTGATGGAGCAGTTCAAAGATGAGTATGAGAAGGTAGAGTATGATCCAGATGTAGCAAAAGTAAGTATTGTTGGTGTCGGTATGAAGTCGCATAGCGGTGTAGCGAGCAAAGCTTTTGAGACAATGGCTAAAGAGAATATCAATATTGAGATGATTAGTACAAGTGAGATTAAAATCTCTATGATTATTGATGAAAAATATGGAGAGTTAGCGGTGCGTGCTTTGCATGCTGCGTATGAGTTGGATAAATGAGTAAGAGTTTTGACCAGTGGACGCTGCAGACAATTCGCTATGATAAAAGTATGATGAACTGGCTAGAGGAGCGCCGCTATGAGTGGATTCCTCTAGCAGCTGATGCACTGCAGCGAATTGTTAATGGTTATACTGTTTTGCTTCTAACAGATGATGAAAGAGATTGGTACGCACACTATATTGTTACTTCTTTGAACAAATCTACAAAAAATCGCCCCTTTATTCCTCTCTATAATCTTAAAACTCTCATTCCTGCTACAAAAAAAAATATGGGTAAAGAAGAGCTTGATATGCTTTTTGATATGCTTGATATCTCTTTTGAAAGTTATTTTATTTGGTATATAGGAAGATCGAGTGCTTCTCATTATGTCAATATCGCTAAATATCGCGATGACAGTTTTTTATGGATTATGGATACAGATATCCAAAACAATTTTACACTCAAATCCTATGATGAACTTCTTGATATTAAGCTATTGCAACTCTATAGACTTTTTGAAAAGAGTCTTGATGCAGCAATTTTTGGAGATGTGGAATTTACCTGATGTTTGAATTAAAGAGCCAGATTATAGTAGCACAGGAGTGGGAAGAAGTAAAAGCAGAGTTCGCACTCTCTTTGAGTGAAGAGTATCTTCACTCTTATTTTAGGGAGGAGTTTAAAGTTGAAGATGCCAAAGAGGTGATTGCAAAAGCCTATGTTGCATCCAAAGAGCCAAAAGTAATGCTCCTTGCAGCAGAGCGTTACAATATTTATGCACAAAATGCACTCCTTAAAATCCTTGAAGAGCCGCCACACAATACTGTTTTTGTCATAATTGTACGCTCAAAAACGCTTCTTCTACCTACTATCTTATCAAGGCTCCCTGTGGTGCAGATGCAAAAGAGCGAGGAAAATATAGAGATTTTTCGTTCATTTGATCTTGAAACATTGGTTTCACTCGCTACAAAGTACAAAAGAGCTACTAAAAATGAGACAAAAGCAATTATCAAAAATATGCTCCAATTTGCTCTAAAATCAGGGTTTGCTCTTTCAAAGAGGGAACTAGCCTATTTTGGAGATGCTATGAAGCTTATAGATCTCAATACAAATCCAGCAAATGTCATTATTACAGCAGGACTTATATTATTAACACACAAAAAGAAGAAACGATGAAAATAAAGAAGATTTCATCTGAGGCTAATGTGTGTTCCATCATGCAAAATCTGGGAGTTGATCATCCTGGAATAGAGATTATGGCTCGCAAAGCTGAGGTGATGCTTTTTTATTTACGAGATCTTCATGTTGGTGCAGCAAATATTTTAAAGCAAGATGCTTTGAGTGTTGGTGCAGATCTTGCTGTGCCAAATGGCACTATTACTTGCCAATTTAAAAGGGTTGATGCACTTTTAATTGGTACAAAAAAGCACATAGCACTTTTGGCAAAAAAGGAGATGGCACAACCTTATGGACTCAAAGAGCTTGCCAAAGAGCTGCGCAAATATCTCTCTTTTAAAGATTATCCTACGAAAATAATGGGTATTGTCAATGCAACAGATGATAGCTTCTATCCAGGAAGTAGATTTCAAGGTGCAAAAGCAGTCGAAGTAATAAAAGATATGATAGTGCAGGGAGCCGATATTATAGATATTGGTGGCATGAGCACACGACCTGGAAGTGAAGAGGTAAGTGAAGAAGAGGAGCTTGCACGTATTAAGCCTTTGGTGGATGCATTGCAAAAAGAAAATCTTAAAGTGGAACTGAGTATAGATACCTATAGGCCAAAGGTTGCACGTTATGCTTTAGAGCGTGGCTTTTCGATACTCAATGATATAACTGCACTTGAAAATGAAGAGAATGCAAAAATTGCAGCAGAGTTTGGAGCTACAGTTGTATTGATGCATAAAAAGGGTAATCCTAAAACGATGCAACAAAACCCATACTATGAAGATGTAGTGGTAGAAGTGAGTGATTTTTTTGCTAAAAGAATCGAAAGAGCACAGCATTATGGAATCAATGCTATAATACTTGATCCGGGAATCGGTTTTGGCAAACGTCTAGAAGACAATATTGCTTTAATTGAGAATTTAAGCGAGTTTCGTAAATTTGGTTATGAAGTATTAATTGGAGCAAGTAGAAAATCTATGATAGATATGATAATTCCAACTCCAGTGGAAGAGAGATTGCCTGGAACATTGGTTTTACATATGCGTGCGTTGCAAGAGGGAGCAAATATTGTACGCTGTCACGATGTAAAAGAGCATAAGCAGGCAATTGAAATATTACAAGCATTGAAGAGGTAGATATGAAAAGATGTATTATCAATAAAAAGGCAGCAAAAAAGGTTCATGAATTTTTCCCATGGGTCTATAAGAGTGATATTATAAGTCCATTAGAGGAGTATGAAGCTGGTGAGCTCGTAAAAATATTTGATGAAAATGAACAATTTTTGGCAGTAGGATATATTAATCCTGCGAGCACTATTACAATTCGCATACTTTCATTAAAAGATGAGCCAATCAATTATCGTTTTTTTAAATCACGTATATTGCGTGCAGCAGCAAAGAGAGTAAAGCTTTTTGATAATGCTTGTAGGGTTATACACTCTGAAGGAGACTACCTTCCTGGTCTTATAGTAGATAGGTATGGAGAGTATCTTAGTGTGCAGTTTCTTACAGCTGGGATTTTGCGCTTTAAAGAGGAGATATTAGATATTCTTCTTAATCTCTATGAGCCAAAAGGAGTATATATTGAAGGAGAAAAAAACTCTTTACGTAAAGAGAAGGTTGAACCTTTTAATGAAATAATAGGTGAGATACCAGAGCGCGTCTTTTTTGTAGAAAATGGTATAAAATTTCAGGTCAATCTCATAGATGCGCAAAAGACAGGTTTCTATCTTGATCAAAGACGCAATCGCCAAATTGTCTCTCGCTACATTAAACAAAAAGATAAGATCCTTGACTGTTTTTGCCATGCTGGTGGATTTGGTCTCTATGCAAAAGTAAAAAAAGATGCAGATGTACGATTAGTAGATATCTCAGAAGATGCAATTGCTCTGGCAAAAGAGAATTTTATGTTGAATGATGTTAAAGGAAAATTTGTAGTAGCAAATGTGTTCGATTATTTGCGAGAGCTACGCAAACAGAAGGAGAAATTTGATGTTATTATCCTTGATCCCCCATCATTTGCCAAAAGCAGATCAAAAAAGAGTTCTGCATTAAAAGGCTTTAAAGATATCACTGTAAATGCAATGAAATTAATCCGCAATGAGGGTTATATTGCACTCTTTTCTTGCTCGCATCATGTGGGGCTTAAAGATCTAGAGCAAGTTATCATGCAAAGTAGCATTGATAATAAGAAAGTTGTAGAGATTGTTGAGTATCTTTTCCAAGATGTAGATCACCCCTATATACTCAATAATGAATTTTCGCTCTATCTTACAGGGATACTTTTTAAAGTTTTAGATGTTTAAGGATAGAGAAATGATTACAAACTATGAAGAGTACAAAAAAGCAGTAGAACAGCTAAAGCGCTGGGCCTATGCCTATTATGTTTTAGATAATCCCGAAGTTCCTGATGAGGTGTATGATAAACTCTACAGAGAAGTAGAGGAGTATGAAAAAGCTCATCCTGAGCAAATCGATCCTACATCTCCTACACAGCGTATTGGTGCAGAGCCAGCAAAAGAGTTTAAAAAGGTGCGCCATCTTACTAAAATGTGGTCGATGGAGGATGTGTTTAGTGAGAGTGAGCTTAAAGAGTGGATCCAAAGAGTCTATAAAAATAGTGGAAGAGAGGATATTAATTTCTATATAGAGCCAAAATTTGATGGTGCAAGTCTCAATATTATTTATGAAAACGGTATTTTAAAGAGTGCTGCTACAAGAGGTGATGGAGAGGTTGGAGAGGATGTAACAGCAAATGCAAAGACTATACCTTCCATTCCTCTTGGCATAGAGTATAAAGGCCTCATTGAGATTCGTGGAGAGGTAGTTATTCGTAAAGATGATTTTGAAAAGCTCAATGAAGAGCGAAGTATGCGTGGTGAGCCCACTTTTGCAAATCCTCGCAATGCAGCAGCTGGAAGCTTGCGTCAACTTGATCCAAAAGTAACAGCACAAAGAAAACTCTACTTCTATCCTTGGGATATCGGCTACAATACACTCAATTTTCGCTATCAGCATGAAAAGATGGATTTTGTGTATGAGCAAGGTTTTATCAAGCCTTTTAAGCGTGCAATTTGTGAAAATGAGGATGAAATACAAAAGCTCTATGAAGATTTCTCTAAAGAGCGAGACTCTCTTCCTGTTATGCTTGATGGGATGGTTATAAAAGTTGATGAAATTGCGCTACATGAGGTTTTAGGTTATACCGTCAAGTATCCTCGTTGGATGGTTGCGTATAAATTCCCAGCAGTGGAGAAGATGACGAGAATAATCGATATTGTGCCACAAGTAGGGCGTACTGGCATTATTACGCCTGTAGCGATTTTAGAGCCAGTAGAGATTGAAGGTGTAGTGGTGGAGCGAGCTACACTGCATAACTATGCAGAGATTGAGCGCAAAGATATACGCATTGGCGATATGGTTATAGTTATCCGCAGTGGTGATGTAATTCCAGAAGTAACAAAGGTTCTTACGCAGTATCGTACCGGAAAAGAGAAAAAGGTAGAGCGTCCAACAAAGTGTCCTGTATGTGGACAACCAGTATTGGATGAGGGACTTTTGATTAAGTGTCAAAATCTCAGCTGCCCAGCAAGAGTTGTCAATTCTATCATCTACTTTGCTTCCAAACAGTGCTTAGATATTCCAGGTCTTGGAGAAGCGACGGTAAAGCTTTTATATGAAAAAGGATTAGTAAAAGATGTAGTGGATCTCTTTAAGCTAAAAAAAGAGGATCTATTGAAACTTCCAGGCTTTGCAGAAAAAAAGGCGCAAAATCTCATAGATGCAATTCAAAGTGTAAGAGGAGTAGAGTGCTGGAGATTTGTCAATGCCCTTGGCATAGAGCATATTGGTGAAGTTGCAAGTAAGAAAATATGTGAGAAATTTGGACTTAATTGGTACAAAGTAGATCCTGAAAAGTTTTATGAAATTGAAGGGTTTGGGCCGGAGATGGTTAAATCTATCAAAGAGTTTGTAGAGGTTAACAAAGATAAAATTGAGCAGCTTATCGAATATATTCAGCCAACTGAGCCACAAAAAGAGGAAGAGGTAAAAAACTCACCACTTGCACATAAAACTGTAGTTCTCACAGGGGAGATGCGATTACCGCGCAGTAAAATAAAAGAGCTTCTAGAGCGTGCAGGGGCACATGTGACAAATAGTGTTTCACATCATACAGATTATGTTTTTTATGGTGAGCACCCTGGTAGCAAATATGAAAAAGCACAAAAACTGGGCGTACCACTCTTGCCTGAAGAGAAGATGTGGGAACTTCTTAAAGAGGCAGGTCTTGAGGCTTGATAGCTATTTAGTGAAACAAAACTTAGTTGATTCAAGAAATAAAGCAGCAGAGATCATTCGATCAAAAAAGGTTTTAGTCGATGGCAAGGTAGCTACAAAGCCAGCTATGCAAGTAACTGGGGATGAGAATATTACGCTTTTACAAAATTTATATGTGAGTAGAGCTGCATATAAGCTCAAAGCTTTTTTGCAAAGCAGTGGCTTTAATCCTGCCGGAATGGAAGTATTGGATGTAGGAGCTTCTACAGGAGGGTTTACGCAGGTGTTACTCGAATTTGGGGCTGAAAAAGTGGTAGCGCTTGATGTTGGAAAAGGTCAACTCCATCCTACTTTGCAAACCCATACAAAAGTAGTAGATAAAAGCCAAACAGATATCCGCTCATTTACAGCTAAGCCTTTTGAACTTGTAACTTGTGATGTGAGTTTTATTAGTTTACATCATATTCTTAAAGATTTAGATCGACTAGCAAAAAGATATATTATAACCCTTTTTAAACCGCAGTTTGAAGTAGGTAAAGATGTAAAACGTGATAAAAGAGGTGTGGTAAAAGATGCAAAAGCGGTGCAAAGGGCTATAGAGAAGTTTGAAGAGGCTGTCAAGAAGCTAGGGTGGAGAGAGCTTCGTAAAGAGCAGGCGAAAATTGCAGGAAAAGAGGGAAATATTGAGTGGGTCTATCTCTTTGAAAAGTGCTGAAGCGATTGCCATAGGTGCGTTTGATGGCATGCATAGAGCCCATCAAGAACTCTTTAAAAGGCTAGGAGATAAAGGTGCAATTGTAGTTATAGACAAAGAGGATGCATTGCTTACGCCTGGAGAGTTACGCTGTAAGTACACTCACTATCCTTGCCTCTTTTTAAAACTGCAGCAGATTCGCCATCTAGATGCTGCAGGTTTTATTGCTCTACTGAAAAAACATTTTCCTCATCTAAAAAAGATAGTCGTTGGATACGATTTTGCCTTTGGAAAAAATAGGAAGTATAAAGCACAAGATCTTCATAACTATTTTGATGGGGAAGTGGAAATTGTGGATGAAGTAAAAATTGATGGAGTTTCAGTGCATTCTCGAATTATCAAAGAGTATATAAAAAAAGGCGAAATTGCTCAGGTAAATAGACTTCTTGGCAGATGCTATGAAATCGTTGGCAAAAGAGTTGCAGGGCAGGGGATAGGGAGTAAAGAGTTGGTACCAACTATGAATCTTAAAGTAGAACGCTTTCTTTTACCACAAGAGGGAGTTTATGCTACATATACAAGAATAGCTCAAAAAAAATATAGAAGTGTTACATTTATAGGGCATCGCTATGTGACTGATGGGAGTTTTGCAGTTGAGACATATATTTTGGAAGAATTTACAGAAGGGAGTGATGAAATAGGTATAATGTTTGCTGCTTTTATACGCAAAAATAAAAAATTTGACTCTTTACATGAGCTTAAAAAACAGATAGAAGATGATATAAAAAAAGCGCAGGAGATTTTAAAGGATATACAATGCTAAAAAAGTTTTTAGGCATCATTTTTACTACACTCTTTCTTTTTGGTGCAAAGTATACTAATGCCCTCATTCATGAAGAGTCTCCCTATTTGCGTCAGCATGCCCACAATCCTGTTAATTGGTGTCCCTGGGGCAAAGAGGCTTTTGAAAAGGCAAAAAAAGAGCACAAACCAATATTTCTCTCTATTGGCTATAGTACTTGCCATTGGTGTCATGTAATGGAGAAAGAGTCCTTTGAAAATGAGGAGATTGCAAAACTTATTAATGAAAACTTTATTCCCATTAAAGTAGATAAAGAGGAGCGCCCCGATCTTGATAAGTTTTATCAAACAGTTTTCCAAGTAATGCATCGTAGAAGTGGTGGGTGGCCTCTTACAATCATTATGAGTGAAGATAAAAAGCCCTTTTTTAGCGCAACGTATATTCCACCAGAAGATGGTTATGGTGTCAAAGGACTTAAAACAATTCTTCCAATTTTAGCGCAAGGCTACAAAGAAAAAAGAGAGTATCTGCAAAAAAGAGGTGAAGCAGTTTTAAAGCTTGTTAATGAGGTACTGCATGCTAGGTACGTTCCAGTGCAGTTAGATCTCTCGCTAGCAAACAAAGCGCTCAAGCAAATAGAAAAAAGTTTCGACTCCATTTATGGAGGCTTTTCTCAAAGAGTAAAATTTCCTCAAGCAAGTACCATTGCTCTGCTTTTGGATATTTACTTGATAACTCATGAAGAAAAAGCGTGGCAAATGGCAAAAAAAAGCCTTGAGTCTATGGCAAAGGGTGGCATATATGATCAAATTGAGGGAGGGTTTTTTCGCTATACCACAGATAGGAAGTGGCAAATTCCCCATTTTGAAAAGATGCTCTATACCAATGCAGAGCTCATTGGAGTATATGCCAAGGCATATACTATTAAAAAAGAGCCTCTTTTTGCTAGAGTAGTGCAAGAGACGATCAAAGAGCTTGACAGCCGTTTTGGATATGAGGGCCTCTATTTTAGCGCCAGCGATGCAGATAGTGAAGGTAAAGAGGGTGGCTATTTTCTCTATGATTATGATGAGACACTGCGCTATTTATTAAAAGAGGGAGTGGCAAAGAACCGTGCGCAAAAGGCTCTAAGCAATCTTGGCATTGAAGAGGATGGAAATTTTGATTCTGTGCTCTCAAATCCAAGATTAGTTGGAAAAAGAGATGAAAAAATTGTACAACTTTTACAAAAAATGCGAAAAAAACGAAAATATCCTTTTATTGATAAAAAGATAATTACTGCTTGGAATGCGATGTATATAGATGCAAAAATGCATACATTTATATTTGATGAGAAATATAAAAATGAAGCTCTTGCCTCTTTAGATAGACTTTTGCAAGAAATGTATATTCACGGTAATCTCTACCATCAAAAATTGTCTTCTAATCCTCCTACAAAAGAGGCTTTACTTGAAGACTATGCGTATCTCATAAAAGCTTTGAATGATGCATATATGCTCAGTGGCAAAAAGAGGTATTTAGAAACTGCAAAAGAGCTCCTCAAAAAAGCAAAAGAGAAGTTTTTCAAAAAAGGGGTTTGGTATTTTAGTCAAGAAGATATAGAATTGCCTGCAGATTTGAGTGATAGCTACTACTCGAGTGCTTTAGCAACACTCTATCATGCGATGCTTGATATTGCAATGCTTAGTGAAGATCTTAAACTCTATCAATTTGCAAAAAAGAGTATGTATGAAAAATCTGCACTTATATATCACGATCCTGGTTACTACCCAACAGCCACAAGGGCATTTTTACGTATCTTAATAGGTGATGTAGTAATAAAGTCGCAAAAAATTCAAAACTATCTCAAAGAGATCGCATTTATACGCTATCCTTATATCTTAACAAAGAAAAGTAAGGATAAAAAATTTTTAGCTTGCAAAATAGATACATGTTTTGCTGAAAGTGATAATTTTGCTGTTATTAAAGAGAAGATTGAAAAACTTCTCCAGCAAAAAAGTAGTGGAAAATGGAGTAAAAAGGCTCTGAAGTGAAAGACGAGATTTTTAAAAAGCCAATTTCCAAGCAGTTTGAGTTTGATGAAGAGGTTGCAACTGTATTTGATGATATGATCGGACGCTCAGTCCCTTTTTACAAAGAGAATTTAGCCTTAGTGCGGGATCTTGTTATAAAAAATCTTCAAGAAGATGCTACTATTTATGATCTTGGATGCTCAACAGGAACACTTCTCATAGAGATTGCAAAAAAGAGTGATAAAAATCTCTACCTTAAAGGTATTGATAACTCTGCTGCAATGCTACAAAGAGCAAAGAATAAGGCAAAAGCTTTTGGAGTCGATATTGAATTTATTTATGCTGATATATTGGAGTACGATTTTTCACTAGCTAACTGCTTTATAGCCAACTATACATTGCAATTTATTCGACCGCTTAAAAGAGAAAAATTTGTAAAAAAAATCTATGAAAAATTGGAAGATGAAGGCGTGTTTATTTTTAGTGAAAAAATTATTACTGAAGATAAGAGACTCAACAAGCAGCTCATAGATATTTACTACGATTTTAAAAGAGAGCAGGGATATAGTGATTATGAGATAGCACAAAAGAGAGAAGCACTAGAAAATGTACTTATTCCTTATACTCTCAAAGAGAACGAAGAGATGCTTTTACAAACTGGATTTCGTTTTGTAGAGCCCATATTTCGCTGGGCTAACTTTGCTACATTTTTTGCGAGGAAATAACTATTTTCTAAAAAGCTCTGGTCTTGTTTTTTTAAGATGTTCTATTACTTTAATGACCTCTTCGTAGCCCATCTCTCCCTCTAAGTCATCACCAAAGACTTCATCAATTCCATTGAGATAGGCCTCTACCGCTTGAGCCATTTTACTATCAGGAACTCCTGCATAGTGGAGTGCTGCTCCAAGCATATCTGCTAATTGCATGGCTAGCTCTTCTATTTCAAACTCCGCTTCGTCGAGTTTTTCTTTATCGCTTTTCATTCTTTATCCTTCAAGAGTGCTTCTATGAAAGATTTTAGCTCATCGTAGATAAAGAACTCTTTAAACTCTTTAAGCTTACCGCCACTAGCATTTGGATGCCCACCACCGCCTGCAATGAGCTCTGCCATTTTTGATACGTCCATTTTATTATCTGCTCTGAGGCTAAAAGTTCCTCGTGGACTTACATTCATAAAGAAGTGGTAATCTGGATTGAGGCGTAAAAAGCCATTCCCGACAATAGAGCTGTTTTGAATTCCATAAGTAAGGATACCCTTATTGCCTTGGAAATATATTGTCATCTCCTCTTTTTTTGCTTCAATGAGATCAAGAATGTAATTGGTTACGAGATTATCCAATGTATCGTTGCTTGATTTTATGAAAAAACTCTTCTTGATTTTGCATATATCATCATCTAAAAGGATGTAGTTATGCTCTTTTTCAATGTAGGGAAGTGCTTTTGAGAGCATTGTATGTTTATAACGGATATGTGCAGAATTAAAAGTAAATCTATTGATCTCTTTTGCTTCATCTACAAGGCGCATGAGTACTTTTCCAAACTCAAAGAGTGGATCCTCTTGCAACCATATATCAACTGCATTGACTGCATCTATAAACTTTTCAAGATGGGAGATGTTATTACCATTATTGAAATAATCATATGTGATCTTTGAAGCAGATTTTGTTACATCGAGATGATACCAATCAAATTTTTCTGCTGTTTCTATACCACTTGCATGGTGATCGAGAAGTAGTAGTTTGATATTTTTCTCTTTAAATCTTTTTATTTCATTATCAAGATAAGCTGCTTCATCTTCACTCAGATTAAGATCTGTGATAAGAAAGAAGACATTCTCTTTCATAGAGCGTTCTATTCTGTGAAGTATCTCATCTATACGTACGGTTACCTCTTCTCCATAATTAGCATTAACAAAAAATCCTTCATGATAAATATGTTTTGTGATATATTGGCAGGTATAGCCATCAAGATCTGTGTGTGAGAGATGATAAAAATCCATTAAGGCTCCATTATATCTTTAAGAGTTAGATTATCTAAAAAAGTATCTACTTTTATTTGAAGTTTGTTGAGAAATGGCCAGAGAGTACAAAAATCTCCTTGATTGCTTGGACAAAGCTCTTGAGCACTTGAACAATCAAATATATTAATTCTTCTGCCTTCTGCTGCTTGGCTAATCTCTTTGATAGAGAGTTTTTCAGCAGGTTTTGCGAGCATAAATCCACCTGTTGCCCCTTTGTAAGATTTTAAAATATCTTTTTTAGCAAGAGCTTGGAGTATTTTTGCTAAGAAGCTTCTTGATATATTGAGTCTTTTCGAGAGATAATCGGTTCCTAATGGCTTGTTTTCTCGTGCAATTATCACCAATGCCAAAAGAGCATATTCTGTCGCCCTTGTAAACAGCATAATCTACCTTCTTCCATACTTTTAATTGATTAATTATACTAAATTTCTCCTAATTAAAATTGGGATAAAAACTTAATTTTTTTAAAGAGGATTAGTACAAGATTTTATACTTGCAGTTTGAGTGCATACTATATGGTATAGGTTTATATAAAAAATGCATAAGTTCAAACACATATGGCACTCTGAGAGGGAGAGTGAGGAGTGCAAATCAAATACACGTTGCCAGGGCTCAAAGGATATAAAAGATTAGAGAGGATATACTACAATTCGCTTATGATAAGCGAAGAGGCAAAAAGAAGAAAAAAGATATTGGAGTTTTGGGAAAAATATGGACTAGCAGCAACAACTGAAGCTTTTGGAGTAAGCAGAAGAACACTCTTTCGATGGAAAAAGAGTTTCAATGATGCAGATGGCGATATAAAAGCCTTAAATCCAAAATCACGAAGACCAAAAAGAGTAAGAGAGTCAAAAGTTCCAATAGAAGTTATTAAAGAGATAAAACGATTAAGAAAAGCATATCCCAACATCGGCAAAGCAAAACTCTACCACCTGCTTAAACCTTTTTGTGAAGAAAAAGAACTTAAAACTCCCTCGGAATCCACAATAGGAAGAATAATCGCAAAAGCACCAGATACAATGAGACTTTTTCCCTACCGCATCGATACAAAAGGAAAAGTGAAACCAAAAAAGAAGACACAAAAAAACAGAAAACCAAAAAACCTCAAATCCAAACCATTTGAACTCTGGGCAGTCGATACCATCCAAATAGTATCAAACGGTATAAAACGATATATCCTTACTATGATTGACCCACTCACACGTATTGCATTCGCAGTAGCAATTCCATCTAAAAGAGCAAAACATACTGCATATGCTCTTGAAGCTTTAATTGATGGAATAACCTCCATCAAACAAAAACGTAAACTTGCAATTCTTTCAGATAATGGCAGTGAATTTAAAAAAGAGTTTGATGCTCTGCTTGAACAAAAAGGCTTTACACACTACTGGACATATCCAAGGAGCCCTAAAATGAATGCACACAATGAAAGATTCAATAGAACAATTCAAGAACAATTTATTCAATACTATGAAGATTTACTCTTTACAGATTTGGATGAATTCAATAAAAAATTAGCAAAATGGCTCATCGATTACAATACCAAAATACCACACTCTGCATAAGTTCAAACACATATGGCACTCCGAGAGGGAGAGTGAGGAGTGCAAATCAAATACACGTTGCCAGGGCTCAAAGGATATAAAAGATTAGAGAGGATATACTACAATTCGCTTATGATAAGCGAAGAGGCAAAAAGAAGAAAAAAGATATTGGAGTTTTGGGAAAAATATGGACTAGCAGCAACAACTGAAGCTTTTGGAGTAAGCAGAAGAACACTCTTTCGATGGAAAAAGAGTTTCAATGATGCAGATGGCGATATAAAAGCCTTAAATCCAAAATCACGAAGACCAAAAAGAGTAAGAGAGTCAAAAGTTCCAATAGAAGTTATTAAAGAGATAAAACGATTAAGAAAAGCATATCCCAACATCGGCAAAGCAAAACTCTACCACCTGCTTAAACCTTTTTGTGAAGAAAAAGAACTTAAAACTCCCTCGGAATCCACAATAGGAAGAATAATCGCAAAAGCACCAGATACAATGAGACTTTTTCCCTACCGCATCGATACAAAAGGAAAAGTGAAACCAAAAAAGAAGACACAAAAAAACAGAAAACCAAAAAACCTCAAATCTAAACCATTTGAACTCTGGGCAGTCGATACCATCCAAATAGTATCAAACGGTATAAAACGATATATCCTTACTATGATTGACCCACTCACACGTATTGCATTCGCAGTGGCGATTCCATCCAAAAGAGCAAGACATACTGCATATGCTCTTGAAGCTTTAATTGATGGAATAACTTCCATCAAACAAAAACGTAAACTTGCAATTCTTTCAGATAATGGCAGTGAATTTAAAAAAGAGTTTGATGCTCTGCTTGAACAAAAAGGCTTTACACACTACTGGACATATCCAAGGAGCCCTAAAATGAATGCACACAATGAGAGATTTAATAGAACAATTCAAGAACAATTTATTCAATACTATGAAGATTTACTCTTTACAGATTTGGATGAATTCAATAAAAAATTAGCAAAATGGCTCATCGATTACAATACCAAAATACCACACTCTTCTCTTAATTTTAAATCTCCGGTACAATACCTTCTTGAAAATCATTATGAGTGCCATATGTATTGGACTTATACAAAAAATTTGCAAATCTTATAAATTTAGCTATAATGTCACTCCACAAAAATTTAGACCAATCAGGAGGCTACAATGGCTTTAGATTCGGCGAAGAAACAAGAGATTATCTCTAAATTCGCAGAGCATGAAGGTGACACCGGAAGTCCGGCAGTTCAAATAGCACTTTTAAGTGAAAGAATCAGCTATTTAACAGATCACTTGAAAGAACATAAAAAAGATCACTCTTCCAGACTTGGACTTTTGAAGTTAGTTGGACAGAGAAAAAGACTTCTTCGTTATCTTAAAAGAAAAGATTACGAAAAGTATACAAAACTCATTGGTGAGCTAGGAATTAGAGGATAACTCCTCTTCCTGCTTACAATCACAAATCTGCATTTATTATACTCTCTTTGTTATTTAATTCATTATTTTCCACTTCCGTATATAATCAACTATTATTGATTAATATTGCCATTTTGATTTGCCAGCATCTTTATATAAATATATAATCTCAATAAACTTGACAATACTCCACTCAATATGATATGATTTGCTCAGCAAATTTAGATATAGAGTGCTAAAAATAAACAAGAGTCAATATGTTTTAGAAGGATTGATTGAAGAGTATATAGATAATCCTGTTCCAATTAGTTCAAAATATCTTCATGAGCATTGTATTCCAGAGCTTTCTAGTGCTACTATTCGTTACTATTTTAAAAAACTTACTGAAAAAGGGTATCTACTAAAACAGCATGTGAGTAGTGGCCGTATACCAAGCGAAATGGCACTCAAAATGTATTGGATTAAAAAGCTGCAAAAGAAAAGTGTTAAAGTGAATGATGCACAAAGATTACAAAAAATTGATGAGTGTGAAGAGATATTTTATGAATATGGAATCTATAACAATCCATTATTAAAAAGTATTGATAACTATAAAAATAAATATATTATAGCCCTTTTTGAAGATAGTGAGTTTCTTTTACCGTATAATAAAAAAGTAGAGCAACAATTACAAAAGATGATTGGCTTGGGAGCTTTTGATATTGCTAATTTTTTTACCAATATAGGTTATGTTTCAGTGGGAAAGAGGCTCAAGGAGTTTATCCAAGAAGATTTTAAAATCTATAATGATAGTGAAATCATAGCAATGGCTCAACAGGATAGTTCTTGGGCTAAAGCTAATCTCTATGCTATCTATAGTGGGCAAAAATTGTTGCAAGAAGATGTAGGATTACGTTTTTCTCATATGTTTTTGAGCTATAAATTTTATATAGACCTTCCAAAAAATCTCAAGGGAGAAATGCTTTTAATGGGGAGGCTCTATAGAAATTACCATAAATGTATAAAAAATCTTATGAAGGAGTAAAAGATGAGTGAAAAAGAGAAAAAGAATAAAGAAGCTCAACAAAAGATGCAAGAGCAACAAGAAAACAAAGAATCACAAAATGATTGTAAAGAGTTAGAAGAGAAATTGCAAGAGTGTGAAGAGAAATATCTACGTGTCCATGCAGATTTTGAAAATACGAAAAAGCGTTTGGAGAGAGAAAAAATTCAAGCAATTGAGTATTCACTAGAAAAATTTGCACAAGATCTTCTCCCAGCACTCGATAGTCTTGATATGGCTTTGGCAGCAGTGAGCAGAGACAATCTTGATGCAGCCCAAGCAGTAGAGGAGCTTAAAAAGGGAATTGAGCTTACAATAGATCAATTTATCAAAGCTTTTAATAAACATGGAATAGAAGTAATTGAGATTGAAGAAGGGGGAGAGTTTAATCCACATCTCCATGAAGCTTTGTTGCAGGTAGAAGATGCCGAGAAAAAGGCAGGTGAAATTGTACAGGTAATTCAAAAAGGTTATAAATACAAAGAGAGAATCCTTCGCCCTGCAAAAGTAAGTGTGGCAAAAGGGCAAGAAGAATAAGTGCTACAAAAGTAGCAGAAAAATTTAGTCCAATAAAGTAAAATTTTGAAAAATGTATATAAAGGAGTGAAAATGAGTAAAGTATTAGGAATAGATTTAGGAACAACAAACTCATGTATGGCAATATATGAAGGAAAAGAAGCAAAAGTTATTCCAAATAAAGAGGGAAAAAATACTACACCATCAGTTGTAGCTTTTACAGATAAAGGTGAAGTACTTGTAGGGGATCCTGCTAAGCGCCAGATGATCACAAACCCAAAAAGAACAATTTATTCTGTTAAAAGAATTATGGGTATGATGTGTAATGAAGAGAAAGCGCAAGAGGCTAAAAAACGACTTCCTTACACTATAGTTGATAGAAATGGTGCTTGTGCGGTGGATGTAGATGGTAAAGTCTATACCCCACAAGAGATAAGTGCAAAAATTTTGATGAAACTCAAAGAAGATGCTGAAGCTTATCTTGGTCAAGAGATCACTGAAGCTGTTATTACAGTACCAGCATATTTCAATGATGCACAAAGAAAAGCGACAAAAGAGGCAGGTACTATTGCAGGTCTGAATGTATTAAGAATTATCAACGAGCCAACAGCAGCAGCCCTTGCTTACGGACTTGATAAGAAAGAGTCTGAAAAGATCGTTGTATATGACCTTGGTGGTGGTACATTTGACGTGACAATTCTCGAGACTGGTGATAATGTTGTAGAAGTTCTCGCAACTGGCGGTGATGCATTCTTAGGTGGTGATGACTTTGATAACAGAATCATCGACTGGCTTGTAGATGAGTTCAAAAAAGAGACTGGAATTGATCTCAAATCCGATATTATGGCATTACAACGACTCAAAGAAGCAGCAGAAAATGCGAAAAAAGAACTCAGTTCAGCAATGGAGACTGAGATCAACTTGCCATTTATCACAGCAGATCAGACTGGGCCAAAACACCTTGTGAAAAAACTCACACGTGCAAAATTTGAAAGTCTCATTGAAGATCTTGTAGATAAAACTATTCAAATTGCTGAGAATGTGCTTAAAGACTCTGGTCTAAGCAAAAGTGAAGTAAACGAAGTGGTTCTTGTTGGTGGTTCAACAAGAATTCCTTTAGTACAGAAAAAAGTACAAGAATTCTTTGGTAAAGAGCCAAATAAATCAGTTAACCCAGATGAGGTTGTAGCTGTTGGTGCAGCAATTCAAGGAGCAGTTCTTAAAGGTGATGTAAAAGATGTATTACTTCTTGATGTTACACCACTTAGCCTTGGAATTGAAACTCTTGGTGGTGTAATGACAAAAATCATCGAAAAAGGTACAACAATTCCTGTGAAGAAAACTCAAATCTTCAGTACAGCTGAAGATAACCAACCTGCAGTAACAATCCATGTATTGCAGGGTGAACGTGAAATGGCAAAAGATAACAAATCTCTCGGTCAATTTACACTCGAAGGTATTCCACCAGCTCCAAGAGGAGTGCCACAAATTGAGGTAACTTTTGATATCGACGCAAACGGTATCTTGACAGTAAGTGCAAAAGATAAAGCGACAGGTAAAGAGCAACAAATTAAAATTACTGGTTCAAGTGGACTCAGCGAAGAAGAGATCCAAAAAATGATCCAAGAAGCTGAAGCGCATAAAGAAGAGGATAGAAAACGAAGAGAACTTATTGAAACTCGTAACCAAGCAGATGCTTTGGCATATCAAACAGAAAAGAGCCTCAAAGAGGCAGGCGATGTAATAAGTGCTGATGAAAGAGCTCAAATTGAAGCAGCTCTTAATGATCTCAAAGCTGTTCTAAAAGATGAAAATGCTACAAAAGAGCAAATTGAAGCAAAAGTTCAAGCGCTTACCCAAGTAAGCCACAAACTTGCTGAGGCTATGTATAAAAAAGAGCAAGGCCAAGCAGGTGGTACTGAACAGGGTGGTGCTGAACAGAAAAAAAGCGGCGGAGATGAAGATGTCATCGATGCAGAAGTAGAGTAAACGAGCAAGGCTCGTTTACTCACCATTTTAGTCTACTAATGCTACAACATCCTTTTGAACCTATCATAGATAAAAATTCTAAAGTACTTATATTAGGATCATTCCCAAGCATTAAATCTTTTGAAAACTCCTTTTATTATGGTCATCCACAAAATCAGTTTTGGAAAATTTTAGCTACGCTTTTTGACGAAAAAACTCCACAGACTATTGAAGAGAAAATATCTTTTCTTAAAAAGCACCATATTGCACTATGGGATATGGTTCGCAGCTGCAAACGAGAAAACTCCCTAGATACATCTTTAAAAGATATTGAAGTTAATGATATTGAAAAACTTTTACACCAATATCCCAATATCAAGGCAATTTTTTTTACTGGGAAAAAGGCACAGAAGCTTTTTTCAAAATATTTTTCACATCTTTCAATCCCTACTTTTTACCTTCCTTCTCCATCCCCTGCATATCGTAAAATGATATTACAGCAAAAGGTTCAAGCTTGGTCAATTTTAAAAGATTTTTTACGATAATAGTGCTAAAATAAATAAATTCCTCATAAAAGGGAAAAAATGTTTAAAAGTATTGCTGCAACTTTATCAATGTTTTTTGCTACTATTCTCTCTATTAGCACTCCTCAAGGTATGTCACAAAATATCGATGTTATAAAAGAGAATACTTCTATAGCGATTAATACAAATTATTTTTACTACATTGATCCAACACATATTAAGTGTCGTGTGAATATCGGACAAAATAAATCAATAAATACAAATAGTGTGAAAAAGAATTTCTATATCTCTAATATAGTGCTTGTAGCACCAAATTGTAATATTCAAGAAATATCATTACAAAATAATACACTTATAAACGATATGGAAAATATCTCTTTTACTGCTACATTACAAAATGAGTGTATAGTTAATCAAATAAATTTTTCAGCAAAAAAAATTATAGAAAATATAGTTACAGTCAATGGAAAAACATATAGTGGAAAGAAAGAAGAAAAAATTAAATCTATAACCTTGCTCAATAAAAAGCCAGTATCAACAGAAAGTTACAGTATAACATTTGTTTCACGAGATGGAAACAATACGATTGTGACAGCGGGTAAGAAGAGCTTTGTATATACGATCAAAAATAGAAATGGGCAGATATCTAATAGGAGTATTGAAGAGGTTGTAGTAAGGACACTAGATGGGACAATACTTGCATTAGAGAAAGATGGAAAGACAGTAAGCGAAATAGATGGTCTAAAGAGCTCATTTGGCCAGATTGTACTACAAGCATTTGAACGAACAGGTGATGGAAAGATTGAGATAGATGCAAAAATAAAAAATAGCAGCGGTATTGTACAAGAGATAAAAGAGGTATTTACTATTAATATAGAGCAAAAAAAAGAAGAAATATTAGCAAATCTATATAAAATATTGATTTTGACAAAAGATAGAAATTTTCTTTTGAAAACAAATGATAAAAAAGAGATTATTTATCAAATAGTTGATAAATATGGTAACGAGATAGAGGAGCAGTATCTTCAATCTCTCTTTATTAAATCATATAATGGGTTAGTTGTTAAAATAGAAGATTCTAATGGCACGTTGCACAATGAATATACTATATCTTCTCCACAAGCAGATGGAAAAATAGTTTTGAGAAGTTTTGAAAGGTCTGATAATGTCCCTATAAAAATAAAAGTTGCAATAAAAAATGGAGAAAAGACACAAGAGATAAGTAGAGAATTTTTTATTAATGTTTCACAATTGCCAAATGTAAGTTATGAACTGTTACTCTCTTTTGATCATGATAATCTTATAATTAATAAAGCTGATTATCTCAATTATACTATTCTTTCACCCTCTACTAACGACTATATTCTTCCTGAAGAGATTAAAAGTATTGAAATAAATGCGACATCGCCAAATGCAGTATGTATTGATATGAATGGAAGTGAAGTGAAAAGTTACTTTGTTCCAACTTCGTATATACAAAGTCACGGCTTTTTCTTTGTGATGGGTAAAAAAAGAGGATTAGCAACTTTTAAAGTTACGGTAAATTTGCAGAATGGAAAAACATTGACAAAATTCATTTCTACTAATGTAGATTATACATACGACAATAAAATAGGCTTAGAATATGCTGGAACTGAATATAATGAAAGTACAGGCTTTTTTATCGATACATATACCATAAAAATTAAAGATCCATCATACGAAGGGCAAATCTTGCATGTAACAGCGATCAATCCCAAAATAGATAATGAATATTACTATAAAAACTTTTTC
Source organism: Nitratiruptor tergarcus DSM 16512 (assembly GCF_027946175.1). Lineage (NCBI taxonomy): Bacteria > Pseudomonadati > Campylobacterota > Epsilonproteobacteria > Nautiliales > Nitratiruptoraceae > Nitratiruptor > Nitratiruptor tergarcus. Next base: position 869,066 of record NZ_AP026671.1, on the reverse strand, counting down.
TCTTATGATTTTGATGAAGAAAACCCCTTTATCTATTATGATGGGCTTGATAATGAGCCAAATAGTGGAATTTTGGAAGGTAACCAGAGTCTTGGATACACATTCTTTCAAAGCTCTCGCTATGATTTAGATGTCGCTGTGCCAAATGATGATAGATTGCTCATACTTCCTAATTTTAAGAAAAATAGTGCCACTTATCTTGGCAATTGGGATATTATAGACACGATCGGTGGAAAGCTCTATCTTCGACAATACTACAATTTCCATGAGAGTGGACTTTCCTTTGTTATAGGAAATGAACAAAGATTCAATCCGGTTAAAGATACTATAGCTACCATTTTCCTTGATCATAAATATGGAAAATATATCATAAAAAATCAACAAGTGCAGATAAAACTCTTTTATCCAACCTTTTTTGCTGGTAAAGATATTTTTATAGGAGTTTATGTTGGAGAAGGTATAAAAAGAGAGGGAAATAGTTTTAAAAGGACTTTGACTGGTATAAAATTAGCACAACCACAACTACTCAAATGTAGCACCTCTCCATGTTCACAGATTGTACAGATAAATTTTGAAAAGATTAACAAACATCTGCAATATTCAAGATTTGCAGTAAAATGTAAAATGGATAAAATTAGAGATTACTATTTTACGCCTCTCTCTTTGCCTTGTGTAACTTTTACAGATTATGGGAGAATGGTTATACAAAAAACAGACGGCAATGGTAAAGTGAGAATGTGTATTTATCCAGAGCCGACTTATGAGGAGGTAGAAGAAGGAGGACAGACATATCGTATCCAAAGTGGCTATGAAGAAGTTACACCAGAGTGTACTTTTACAGTAGCAGAAGAGTTTCCTTATTAAAAAGAACTGACAGTATACCCAAGTAAAAAAAATGCCCCGATGGAGAGTATCGGGGCAAAAATAAACCAAAGTTTTTGCATTTTGCCAAAAAGATATAAATAGTAATTCCCCCATGCTAGCAATACCAATATAGTATGCATAACCAAGAGAGGCAAGTATACCCGCATATACTTGGTAAATCCTGTAAATATCAAAAGCGCAATCAAAAGAGAAAAATCTGTGGCAAATTTGACTTTATTTCCTTCGTAATCTTTATAGAGTTTATATAAAGTTACTAAAAAAAGAAGAACGAGGAGGAATGCCAACTTACTCATTCAGATACTTTTGAAACATCTTTTTGAATTTTTCCAATTTTGGAGCAATGACTACTTGGCAATACCCTTGATAAGGATGGGTATTGTAGTAATTTTGATGATACTCCTCAGCTTCGTAAAACTCTCCATGTTCAATTGTTGTTACGATATTGTTATTAAATTGGGGATTAAGTTTTTCAATAATCTCCTTTGCGGTTGCTTCTTGCTCGGAGGTTTGGGGAAAAATGACGCTTCTATATTGTGTTCCTACATCGGCTCCTTGGCGATTGAGCTGTGTTGGATCATGTACAGCGAAGAAAATATGTAAAAGCTCTTCATAGCTGATTTTTTTGGGATCAAATTCGATTTTCACTACCTCTGCACATTTGGTAGTTCCCGTACATACCTGCTCATATGTAGGATTTTTTCGCCTACAGCCTGCATAGCCACTAATGACTTTTTCTAAGCCGATTACTCTTTGAAATACCGCTTCCATACACCAAAAGCATCCACCACCAAAAATAGCTATTTCACGCATTCAAAGCCTTTATAATCTCTTGACAGTCATTTGTATGTAAAAAACAAGCACTACGATTACAGAGCATATACCCTTCAATCTCTTCACTTTTTAAAAGAGTAAAAGGGTATTTAGCAAAATCGATTTCGTTGCATGCAGCCAGGTTCTGTGCATCTGCTTTTATGATTTTATCTTGATAGATAAAACGCAAAACATCTTCAATAAATTTTGCACTCCATGTAGCGTACTTGTAGATCTTTTCACTATAAAATTCAATTGTATCAAAACTAAATTTTATATATTTCTCATCAAGAAGGCTGCCTAATGTAAGCATTGCTTCTACCATTACTGCTGCGCTGCTTGGATAGGATGTATCAGTATGCTCTGCTTCAGTCCAGATCTCTCCTTTACTAAAATACCACCTACCATTATCAAAAAACTCTGTAAGAGCATCATTGACAAGCAGATTTGCCCGTGCAAGGTACTCTTCATTCAGTGTAGTTTTATAAGCTTCTAGAAGGGCTGTAGCCAGATATGCATAATCTTCTAAAAATGCTTTGATAGTAGGTTTTTTATTAATTAATGCAGCATGGTAGAGATGCTCATCTATATACATTTTTTGCAAAAGCTGTTGGAGTGACTCTTCTGCAATTTCAAAATATCTACTTTCAATTCTTGCAGCCATGTAAAGAGATTTAATCATCATTGCGTTCCAGCTAGTGATTATTTTTTTATCGATAAATGGATAGCATCTGCTTTTTCGCAGATCTTTGAGGGATTTGAGGGCTTTTTTACTTGTTTCACAGAGCTGAAGATCATCAACGCGAACGATATTTTTCCCCTCAAAATTACCAGCTTTTGTGATGCCAAGTTTTTGCAAGACTGTTTGGATCTCTTCTGGGCTAAAGCCATCAATTTCGAGTTTTTTGACTACTTCATCATAATCATAAACGAAATATTTCCCCTCTTCTCCTTCACTATCTGCATCACTTGCACTATAAAAGAGTCCCTTTTGGCTCATATATTCGCTAATAAAATCGGCTATTTCAAAGGCTATGTCTTTGTAGAGTTCATTTTTTGTAGTAGTATAGGCTTTGAGATAACTCTCCATCAAAAGTGCATTATCATAAGCCATCTTTTCAAAATGAGGTACAAGCCATTTTTCATCTACGCTATATCTGCAAAATCCTCCATCTACAAGATCTCGTAGGCCTCCCTTTGCCATATTTTGCAGTGAGACCTCTGCCATATGTAAAGCATCTTTATTTTCATTTAAACGATAGATATCAAGCAGTGTGTTGATTGTAGAGGTATGAGGAAATTTTGGTTTATGTCCAAAACCTCCATGTTGAGGATCAAAAAACTTTTTTGTTGCCTCTACAAAAATATCTGCTATTTTTTCATCAAATTTAACAGCTTTTGTAGGATTTTGTGGTTTGAGATAGCTGAGAAGTTCGCGTCCCTGTTTTTTTATCTCTTGGGGATCTTTTTGCAAGGCAGTGACAATATTTTTGAGAAGCTGGATAAAACCTGGCATTCCATATTTTGGCTCCAATGGAATATAGGTAGCAGCAAAGATTGGCTCTTTGTCTGGTGTCATAAAGATACTGAGGGGCCAACCTCCTGGACGTTGATTGAGCAGTTGATGTACCTCTTGATAGTATTTATCTATATCTGGACGCTCCTCTCTATCAACTTTGATACTCACAAAATGCTCATTGAGATATTTTGCTGCCTCTTCATTTTCGAAAACCTCTTTTTCCATCACATGACACCAGTGGCAGCTGCTATAACCAATTGAGAGAAATATCGGTTTATTCTCCTCTTTTGCTTTTTTAAAAGCCTCCTCTCCCCAAGGATACCAATCTACAGGATTATTTTTGTGTTGCTGGAGGTAGGGTGATTGCTCTTTTTCTAATCTATTTGCCATCTGTTTGCCTTTTTTGCTTTTGCACAAATAATAAACACTTTTTCGTTAAAATATGGCAAGTTTTATTAATTAGTTTGGAGGTTATGGGATGCGTTGGTTAGTAGCAATTTTGTTTTTTTGTTTCAATCTGTTTGGATTTGGTTTTGTGCAGCAAGGTTCTGTGGATATAGTTCCTGTAGAAAAGGCTTATAAACCTTCTGTTGCACTTCACAATGGTATACTTGAAGTAAATATTACAATGGCTCCAAAAACGTATCTCTATAAAAAAGAGATAAAGCTTTTTATTAATGGTAAAAAAGTAGATCTTAAACTTCCTCCTGCACAAAAGCTCCATGGTGAAGAGGTCTATCAAAAGCAGCTGAACTTTATAGTAGATGTCCCTAAAAGCGGGAAGCAAAAAGTAGTTTTAGAGTATCAAGGGTGTAATGAGATAGGAATCTGCTATCCTCCTCAAAAAAAGGTGTATGAGTTTGTCCAAAAGAGTAAGAGGGCGCAAAAGACCTCCAAACCCAAGCTCTCTGAAGAGGAGTCAATTGCTGCTACACTTAAACACGAATCACTAGGGATCGTTCTTTTAACCTTTTTTGGATTTGGACTTCTTTTGGCGTTGACTCCTTGCGTCTTTCCTATGATTCCTATTCTCTCTTCTTTGATTGTTGGTGCGAAAAATATGAATACCAAAAAAGCCTTTTTCTATTCTTTCGTCTATGTTCTTGCAATGAGTGTGACTTATACAGTTGCAGGAGTTTTAGCAGGACTCTTTGGTGCAAATTTACAAAGTGCACTGCAAAATCCTGTGGTCATTACACTCTTTGCACTTATCTTTGTGGCACTTGCTATGAGTATGTTTGGGTTTTATGAAATAGGCCTGCCAGCCTCTTGGCAGACAAAACTTACTAAAACGAGCGATGAAGCAGGGAGCAAAGGTGGGATTATTGGCGTAGCAATCATGGGATTTTTGTCTGCTCTCATTGTAGGGCCTTGTGTGGCACCGCCACTTGCTGGAGCGCTTATTTATATAGGACAAACTGGAGATGCGGTGCTTGGCGGATTAGCACTTTTTGCCATGAGCCTTGGGATGGGGATGCCTCTGCTATTAATTGGAACAGGTGCAGGGAAATTTATGCCAAAGCCTGGTGGCTGGATGGAAGCTGTCTCAAGAGTATTTGGTGTCGTAATGCTTGGAGTTGCAATATGGATGCTAGATCGCATTCTCCCTGCACAAGTAACGATGCTACTTTGGGCAGCGCTATTTATTGGAAGTGCTGTCTATTTGCGTGCGTTAGAGGGAATTGAGCCAGGTGCTCACTGGTTTATCTATTTCAAAAAGAGTGTTGGTATAATTATTTTTATTTATGGTGTTATACTCATGATTGGAGCTTTTAGCGGGGCAACATCATTAATAAAGCCCCTTGCTAACTTAAGTGCTAGTAAAGCTCCTTTACAAAATATTGAAAAAAAAGAGCTCTTTGAAGAGGTAAAAGATTATCAAGAGTTTGAAAAGATTGTAAAAAGTGCAAAAAAACCTGTGCTTTTAGATATAACGGCTAAGTGGTGTGCCAGTTGCAAAGAGCTTGAGCATAATACTTTTTCCGATCCAAAAGTACAGCAAAAAATGGAGCAGTTTTTGACATTACGCCTCGATGTAACTGATAACTCTCCAAGTGATAAAGAGTTTTTGAAAAAATTTGGACTCTATGGACCTCCAGCAATACTCTTTTTTGATAGCAATGGAAAAGAGAAAAGAGGTTTGCGTATAATTGGATATAAGAGTCCAGAGGAGTTTTTGCAGATTTTAGATCAAGCTTTAAAGGATAATAGATGAAAAAGATTGTTCTGCTTATATCTTTTGTGCTCTTGGCAGTAGCAGCAGATTTTGATTGGGTTACTTATAATAAAGCCCTTGCAATGGCTAAAAAGCTCAATAAACCTATTATGATTATGATAAGCCAAAAGGGATGTCCAACCTGTGAATATATGGATGATGTAGCATTTGAAAATGATGAACTTGTGGATTTTGTAGAGTACAATTTTATTCCAGTAAAAATCGATCTGAGTGAAGCGAAAAAACTTGGATTCAAAGCTTATGGGACTCCTACTTTTTATTTCTTACGTCCTAATGGTAAACCATTTGAGCCACCTCTTGTAGGAGGAGCAACAGCAAAAGTCTTTTTAGACAAACTCAAAGAGATAAAGGCAGATTATGGTCATTAAGAATGCAAAAATTGTCAATTTTGATAATATTTTTATGGCTGATGTATTGGTGGAAGATGGACTTATTACCCGCATTGACACTGAAATTGTAGGGCATGAAATTTTGGATATTGAGGGAAAGTATCTCTTACCAGGATTAATTGACCTGCATGTACGTACTCTTGATGATAAAATTAATAGTGATAATTTTGTAAGGCTTTCTTGCAATGCAAAAAAAGGAGGGGTAACAACAATTGCCCTCATAGCAGATCTCCAGCCTCCTATTAGTGATGAGATAACACTAGAGTTTGTAAAATCTCAAGATGTTCAAGTGACTATCTACCCTCTTGTCATGGCATTGCGAGATGAGAATAGTTTGAGTGAATTGGCGATTCTGCTCAAAAAGGGGGCATTATCAATTTTTACTCCTTCTGATATCAATGAGTACCTTCTAGCGAGAGTTTTTGAATATGCAAAGATGCGAGGTGTCGTTTTACATATAGAGCCAAAAAATAGTGTATTTCGCGATGTTGGTGTGATGAATGAATCTGAAGTCTCATTTCGCCTAGGACTTGGAGGAATAAGTGAGCTTGAAGAGATAAGTGAGATTGCTAAAGTTTTGGAATTTGCCAACTTTTACAAAGTGCCGGTACTTTTTAAAAGTGTTTCAACTCCAAGAGGACTAGAACTTATAGCAAAAAGTAGATATGCGTATGCAGAGGTCTCTATTCATCATCTTCTTTTTAGTGACGAAGCTTGTGAAGAATATAACACTTTTGCAAAATTATCACCACCTCTTAGGAATGAAGAGCAAAGACAACAACTCATTCAAGCACTGCAAGAGGGCAAAATTGATCTTCTGACCTCTTTGCATTCTCCAAAATCCTTTGTTAATAAAGACGTAAGCTTTGATGATGCAAGTTTTGGTATAGATGCATTAGGCTATTATCTTCCTCTCCTTTACGATAGATTGGTGAAGCAAAATATAATCTCTTTTTCAAAACTTGTAGAACTTACAGCTACAAATCCTGGATGTTTTGTGGATGAGAAAGTAGGAAAAATAGAAGAGGGTTATAGCGCAGATTTTATTATTTTTGATCCTGAAGCTACAACAAAAGTAACAGTCCCATCTTTATATACTAACAAAATATTACAAGGAAGTGTTGTCAATGTGATAAAAAATGGAGAGGTCATTTATGGTTAATTTTATAAAAAAATTTTTAGGCTTTTTCTTTTTGCTCTTTAGTGCCGGATTTGTAAGCTGGTATCCACTCATTTACCTACTAAAGAGATAGTATGCCTTTGGCAAAACGCTATAACAGAAAACTTGTCAAGAATACAAAAACTATAGGTTTCTTACTCTATCTATTTGTCATTCCTCCTCTTATAGCAATTGTTGCTGCTGTTGTTATGGTAGATATGAAGAAATTTATCCTTAATCTTCTCTCTTTTTTGCTCTTTTTTGCAGCTTTGTATTTGAGTAAAAGAGGATTTGCACAAGAGTTTGCATACAATCAGGCTACATTTGCCCAAGCCCCAAAGGTACCTTATAAACTTCTTGGAGCCCTTAGTTTAGCAGTTGCTGTTTTTTATACCTCATTTGTAATATCCAATCGAACATTTTTGCACTCGCTCTTTTTAGCACTTATTGCATTTGCTGGATATGTGCTCTGGTATGGGCTCGATCCAAGAGAAGATAAGATTCCAGATACCAAAGATGTGGGTTACAAAGTGGCACTACAAACAATTAATGAAGCAAAAGAGCAATTAGCTGCAATAGAAGAACAAACAGCTAAAATTAAAAATGAAGATCTCAGAAAGAGGGTTAATGCAACTATCAAAAAAGCAAGAAAGATAATAGCTGAGGTTGAGAAGAAGCCCTATTTTGTAAGAGAGCTACGAAAATTTCTCGTTGTTTATATCAACGGGCTTTTTGAAGTTACTGAGTCTTACATTAAAGTCCAAGAGTCTTTAACGCAAGAGAAAAAACAAGAGCTCTATCAACTTCTTGAAGATGTGCAAAAGCGTTTTGATAAAGAGCTAAGAAAAATTGAGAAAAAAGGGGCTACAGAGCTTGATATCAAGATGGATACACTAAATCTGCAGATAAACGAATAAAGGATAAGAGATGCAAAAAGATATCAAAGAAAAAATTGAGCATGAAATTGTCAAGCAAGATTCTGCAATCTTACCACCTTTAGAAGAGAGTGAGCAAAAGATAATTGAAGACCTTAAAAAAAGTCTTGATTTTACTAACCGCAATGCGGTGATTACATTTGGTGTAGAAGCGCAGGAGAAACTTGATGAAATTTCAAGTGCTATGATTGAAGGTGTGAAAAACAGAGATCTTGAAGAGGCTGGAGAGACTCTTAATAAGATGGTGCTGACTCTTCGTGGTTTTAATGTAGAGAATCTCAAAGACAAGGAGCTTCCATGGTGGAAAAAACTCCTTGGCTTTACGTCACCAATTGTAGAGACGTTGCAGCAGTATGAGGAGGTAAAAGACCAAATAGAGCTTATTGCAAATGATCTTGAAAAGCATAAAGCCAAACTCATGCAAGATATGGTTGCGCTCGAGAAGCTTTATGAAGCAAATTTAGACTATTTTAGAAAACTTGAGCTCTATATCAAAGCTGGAGAAGAGAAGATTAAAGAACTTGATGAAAAAATCATTCCAGAGTTTGAAAAAAAGGCAAAAGAGGGAGAACTTATCGATGCGCAAAATCTGCGTGAGATAAAAGAGTTTCGCGATGAGTTAGAAAGAAGAGTGCACGATCTCAAACTCTCTCGCCAAGTTGCTATGCAAGCACTTCCAAGTATCAGACTTATTCAAGAAAATGACAAAGCACTTATCAACAAGATTACTTCAACTCTTGTTAATACCATTCCTCTTTGGCGCAATCAGCTTGCACAAGTTGTTACAGTCTATCGCAGTAGAGGAGCTGCAAAATCTCTCAAAGCATCAGCAGACCTTACTAACGAGCTTTTAGAAAAAAATGCCGAAGCACTAAAGATGGCAAACAAAGAGGTCAAAGAGCAGGTAGAGAGAGGTGTCTTTGATATTGAAAGCATCAAAAAGGCAAATAAAACTCTTATAGAGACGCTCCATGAATCGATGCAAATAGCTGATGAGGGCAAAAAGCAGCGTGAGCTTGCTGCAAAAGAGCTACAAAAGTTAGAGAGCGAACTCAAAAGTGCTCTTATAGAGATGAAGAAGAAAAAAGAGGCTGATAATGGGACTCTTTGATTGGCTTCGTGGGCAGTTTATCGATGTTATAGAGTGGTTTGATGATAGTGGCGATACGATAGTCTATCGCTTTCCAAGACATGAAAATGAGATTAAATATGGAGCAAAGCTTATTGTCAGACCCGGGCAAAAAGCGGTTTTTGTCAATGAGGGGCAAATTGCAGAAGTATTAGGACCTGGAACGTGGGAGCTTGAGACTAAAAACTTGCCAATTTTGACAGATTTGCAGCACTGGGATCATGGGTTTACATCTCCTTTTAAAGCTGAGGTCTACTTTGTAAGTACTAAGCGCTTTGGGGACCTCAAGTTTGGTACCAAAACACCAATTATTGTAAATGATCCAGAACTTGGTCCTGTTCGTCTCAAAGCTTATGGAACCTACGAGATTCGCATTACTGATCCAGCCAAGATTTTACGAGAGCTCTCGAGTACAGATGGAAACTTTACAACTGAAGAGATAGAGAAGTTTTTGGGAAATCTCATCATTGCAAAACTTCCGATAGTTCTTGCAAAGAGTGGCATCTCTATCTTTGAATTGGCAAAGCACTATGATGCCCTTGGAGAGAAGATTAAAGAGCTTTTGCAGCCATATTTTGATGAGTATGGAGTATCGTTAGAAAAAATTCTTTTACAAAGTATATCACTTCCAAAAGATCTGCAAGAGGCACTTGATGCTAAGGGGGCGCAAACAATTCTTGGTGATATGAATGAGTATCTCAAGTATAAGAGTGCTCAAGGATTAGAAAAGGGCGGAAGTGCTGCAGATATGGTAGGACTAGGTGCAGGGCTCTATGCAGCAAAAGAGATGTTTGAGGATAAAAAAATAACTCCTTCACCATTGCCACAAGAGTACTATTACGTTGCTATTGAGAATAAGCTTATTGGCCCTTTGAGCAAAGATGCATTGCAAAAGATGATAGTGCTGGGTGAAGTAAAGCCAGATACACTGCTGTGGCAAGAGGGCATGGAGCAGTGGCAAAAGGCAGGTGAAGCAGTAAAAGATCTATTCAAAAAGACTCCTCCACCATTAGATGAAAATTAAGGTTAAAAAGCTTGTTTGTCCCTCCTGTGGGGCAGATTTGAGATGCGAGTGTGAAAAATTATCTTGTGCATATTGTGGCTATGAAGAGCAGGTTTCTTTGCAACCCGCTATGCCGCGCTATGTTCCAGTCTATCAAGTAGAGCCAAAGAGTGAAGCAAAAGAGTATCATTGTATCAGTTGTGGAGCTAGCTTTTCTACAGATAGTGTAGCCACACTTTGTCCCTATTGCGAGACTGCACTTATTGGAGAGTTTATCAACGCACTCCAACCCTATAGTCTCATTCCTTTTACAATGTGTGCAAAAGAGGCAAAGAGGCGAATAAAAAAACATATTCGCTCTTTATGGTTTGCCCCAGATGATTTTATAAAAGATTATCGCAAGCATAAAGAGATTCAACCTTACTACTATCCTCTTTGGCTTTTTAATATGGATGTGAGCACAGAGTATAAAGGTAGACGTGGAGAGTACTACTATATTACGAAGACACGCTATATCAATGGAAAACCTGCGCAGGTGCAAGAGCGTAGAACCAGGTGGTATCCAGCAAGTGGAATTGTCAATCAACAATTTTATAATATCTCAGTTGGTGGATATAAATTTGCTAGCAGTATGCTAAGAGAACTGCAATTTGATCTGACTTCTTGTAGTAGCGTAGATAAAAAATGTCTTAGCGGTATAGAAACTAAAGAGTTTGATATAGGCAGTAAAGAGGCTACTATACTAGCACACACTTCACTCCATAGTGCCATTCGCAGAGCTATCAAGCAAGATATCGGAGGCGATACACAGCAAATTATCTCTTACACTCCACACTTTTATAATGAAGAGATGAGCTACATTCTTGTACCAATTTACCACTTTAGCGTTAAATTTAAAGGCAAAGAGTACAACTACTTTGTCAATGGGCAAAGTGGCGATGTAGTAGGGGAGAGATCCTATAGCTGGATAAAGATATTTTTCTTTGTACTGTTTGTACTTTCTCTTATGGGTGGCGTATTATATATTTTGGAAAGGTTAGGGTACTTTTCTTAGTGGTTTATGGATAAAGAGTATGCCAATTGCACTGGAGATAAGTGTAATGAGAAAGAAGAGAAAGCTCATAGCAATTCCTGTTGAGGGCTCTTTGCCTATAATTTTGAGTCCATAGAGAAATGTAAACTCCCTCGCTCCCACCCCACCAATAGTTAGAGGCAAAACTGCTACAATGCTTGAGATCAAAAAGAGTGTCAAGTAATCTACCATTTCGCTCTCCACATGAAGCGCTTTAAGAATAGCATAAGCACTTGCAACTTGCAAGAGCTGCACAAGTAATCCTAAAAAAGTAGTAGCAACGATATATGTCATAAATTTTGCAAAGAGCTTTTTATGAAGAATGAGAAAAACGGGATAGGCTAAGAGTGCTGTTGCAATTGCTGAGAAGTTAAGTAGTTCAGAAAACTTTGCAAAACTGCTTCCCAGCCAAAGAAGAGCAGCTAAAAACAGAAGTGCTACAAGACCACTGAGGCGATCAAGGAGTGTGGCTGCTACAAGATTTTTGTAGCCACATTTGTGGTGCGTTTGTAAAAGATATATCTTATACCCATCGCCCCCTATGCCTCCTGGCAAAAAGATATTGTAAAACATTCCCACATAGTAGAGTCGTAGAGCCTCAAGTTGGCTAAGATTTACACCAATATCTTTAAAGTAGTAGTTGAGGCGCACTGAGCTGATGATTTTTGAGAGGTTAAAGAGCACAAAAGCTACAACGAGCCAGAGAGGATCGCTCCTTTGAATGATCTGGATCAGCTTTTTTGTATCGATTTGTGAAAAGACAAAGAGCAATAGCGCGAGAGAGAGCGCTATCTTGATGAAGGTTTTGAGTTTTTTCACTTCTGCCCTTGGTAGATCTCTTTAACAACATAGGGCTTTTTATTTTGTGATTCATAGTAGGTACGCATCATAATTTCAGCAAGAAATCCAGTGGTAATAAGCTGAATACCTACAAGGGTGAGCATGACTCCAAGGATAAGGAGGGGTCTTCCTCCAATATCTTTGCCAAAGAGCTTGAGAATAAAAAGATAGAGATCTATGAGTGCTCCAATTCCAAAAGAGATAAATCCCAGTGTCCCAAAAAGGTGCATCGGTTTTGTGCCATACTTTTGGAAAAAGAGCATGAGAAGAAGATCACTTATTACCTTGAAGGTTCTGCCAATGCCATATTTGCTCTGCCCATGAATGCGCGGATGGTGACGTACATTCATCTCTGTCATTTTTGCACCATAAAGTTTTGCTAGCACTGGTATGAAGCGGTGAAGTTCTCCATAGAGTCCAAGATTTTTTGCCACATCTTTTTTAAAGAGTTTCAACGTGCAGCCATAGTCTTGCAGATATACTCCTGTACTTTTGCGGATGATCCAGTTGGCGATTTTACTAGGAATTTTGCGTAAAACCAAGCCATCTTGACGATTTGCTCGCACACCTGCAACCACATCCCACCCCTCTTTTTCCATCTTTTCAAGCATTAAAGGGATATCTCTTGGATCGTTTTGCAAATCACCATCAATTGTAGCTATCACATCTCCTGTTGCTGCGTCAATCCCAGCAGCCATAGCAAGACTTTGGCCAAAGTTGCGGCTAAAAATCAGGAGCTTAGTACGCTCATCTGCTAGCTCTTTGATTCTTTGCACCGTATTATCAGTCGATCCATCATCTACGAAAATAATCTCATAATCAAGCCCTTCAAGAGCTTCACGTAAAGCCTTAAAAAGTGGTTCAATATTATCCTCTTCATTCATTACTGGTATTACTACCGATAGCTTCATTATTTTTCCTTTCAAACATTAAAATATATACAATATATGAGACTCCAAAGACTGCAACAGCGCTGCATACAACGTCACTTAAGAAATGACCTCCCTGTATTATTCTAACAAATCCTACAATACTTCCCCATAGCAATGCCAAAAGAGCAACCAAATAGCGTTTTTTTGAGCGAAAGAGGGGAACAAGAGCTAAAAAGTAAAAAGCTGCAGCAGCATGTCCACTAGTAAAAGAGCAATTTTTCTTGCACTCATGAGTTATAACGCCAGCTGGTGTGAACTTTTTTGAACCGCCAAAATAGTGAATTTGTGAAGGTCTTGCTCTGCCAAAATGGTTCTTGAAAACAACATTGACTAAAAGGCCAGGACCAAGGAGTAGTGAAAGAAGTAGATAAATAAGAATTTTCTTTTTGATAATCTCTTTTTTTGTCACAATTTCAAATAGAAGGAGTCCAAGAGTGCCTATTCCAAAAATTGCTAGAATGATAATTGTCAGTTTATAGATAATTTTTGCAAAAATTGTATCTTTGAGATAGAACCCGTTATGGTAAAAAAAACTACTTACTACCAAATCGATTTGTGGATAGAGATAAAAGAAAAAACAAATAGCTAAAGCCGTTAAGAGGATAAGTAGGACTCTCACTAGTAGCCTTTAAAATTCTCTAAATAGTAAACATTGTAGTGGCGGCTATAATCTTTATAGAGAGGTATAGTAATAGTTGCTACTTTTGTAACTTTTGTAAAATATTTTGCTGCTTCAGTGGCGTCTTTTTTTGTGATATAAAGAAAGTTTTGAGAAAGATGATTATTGAGATCTGTAGTTAGATGATATTGGCTTCCAATAGTTTGTTGTGGATTAAACATGATTGCATCAAAGGGATGAGGTTTGAGATAGTAGATCATCTCTGCCATGGTGGTACGATCATCAAAAAGAAGTTTTGTACCAGGATATTTTGCGATGATAGGTTGCAGTTTTTTGGCCAGTTCTTTATATCCAAGGACTCTTTTGTAAGGATCTGTTTTGGATGTTAGTTCAATATGGAGTGCTTTTGTAATATCATGGTAATGATATAAAATGAAGGCGAGTAAGAGATTGATGATGATGCCTGTATAAAGTATTCTTCTATGGTGTATGAGATATGCTGTGACCAAGATAGTGGCAGCTACATAGGTAGGAGCAGCCCAGTTCGCTAGTGCTTTAGAGAGAAAAGCTTGTAGAGTGATAATGAAAATAAAGGGCAAAGAGAAACAAAAAAGAAGGGTATAGCGCTTTTTTGTTATAAATTTGAGCATATATAAAAATGTTGCGAAAAATACCGGGCCAAAGACGAGAAACTGAGCTGCGAGAAACTCAAAAACTTTTTGAAAGTGGAAGTGGGAGTTTTTTTCTATTCCACTGAGATTTTTTGTATGCACAAATGTAATATATTGATGCTCCATATTCCATATAAGATTTGGAAAATAAAGAAGTGCCGCACCAATGATAGTGAGATAGAGTTTTGGATTGAAAAGATGCTTTTTATAGCGGGGATCGAGAAAGAGGTATAAAAAGACGCTTAAAACAAAGAGGATCATTGTATATTTGCTAAGAAGTCCCGCTCCGGCACTTATGGCAGCAAGAGTCCAGTAGAGGGTTTTATTGGTCTTTATAGCTTTAATAAAAAAGTAAAGCGTCATACTCCAAAAGAGAAGCAAGACCACATCAGTAGAGATAATGAGTGAGCTCATTGATACTGCTGGGAGAGTAATAAAGACTACACCACTCCAAAAAGCAACTTTTTTATCAAAAAGCTCTTTTGCAATGAGGTAGACAAAAATAGATGTTACAGGATAAAGCAGAAGTGCAGGGAGTTTGATACAAAATTGGCTATCTCCGCACAGATGTGTAAAGAGTGCAATAACCCATGCTATCATAGGAGGTTTGGAGTAGTATCCAAAAGCGAGATCTTTACTCCATCCCCAATAGTAAGCCTCATCTACATAGAGATCGAGATTTGAATGTAACAAAATAAAAGCTCTATAAAATGTTATAATCAATATTATAAAGAGAAAGTTTTTAAGGTTCATCTATACCTTTCGCAAATATAGATGCAATTATACACAATTGGAGGTAAATAATGAAAAGAGAGGCAAGTGTTGCTGGAGCATTCTATCCAGCAGAGTGCGGACAGATAGAAGCGATGATTGCACAGTTTAATTCTATTTTAGATAGGGCTTTGAGAGATTCGGATATTTTTTCATTGCGTCCTCGAGCGATAGTTGCTCCCCATGCTGGATATGTATATAGTGGTTTTACAGCAAATGTAGCTCATAAACTTTTGCCCAATGCCAAACCAAAAAGAGTTGTTGTTATTGGGCCGAGTCATAGAATCTATTTTGATGGAATGAGTGGAGCACTCTATGATTCGTATGAGACACCTTGTGGAGAATTGCAAATAGATAAAGCTTACACTCAGCATCTCATAGAGCTCTTTGATTTAAGCTTCGTACCTCAGGCACATGCAGAGCACAGTACAGAAACACAGATGCCATTTATTCAACACTATATGCCAGATGTGAAAGTAGTAGAGTTTGTCTATGCTGATATCGATCCACAAGTTTTGGCTAAAGTTTGTGAAGCAGTTTTAAGCGATCCAGATAATGTCATTGTGATAAGCACAGATTTGAGTCACTACTATCCTTTGAAGCAAGCAGAAGTACTTGATATGCATTGCCTCAAAGCAGTACACGATCTTGATGTGCAAGAGCTTCATAATGGGTGTGAAGCTTGTGGTAAGATAGGGCTTGAAGCAATTATTTTGGCTGCAAAAAATATGCAGCTTTCTTCACGCATATTAGATTATCGCACTAGTGCTGATGCGAGTGGTGATGAAAGTGCTGTAGTGGGCTATATGAGTGCAGTTTTCTTTTAATAAATGACTCTGCACAGATAGAGGCCAGATGGAGGAGCGAGGGAGGTACTGAAACGCTCCTTTGCCTCTAATTGTATTTTAAGCTGCCAAAGAGAGAGAAAATCCTGGTCGATTTTGAGTAAAAAATCGACCATCATGCGAATTTGCGCACGTAAAAAGCCGTTAGCTTCAATATAAAAGACTATATCATCTTTGTGTTTATAGAGAGTAGCTTTATAAATAGTGCGGATATTACTTTTTGTATCACTGCCTGTTTTCATAAAAAAGCGAAAATCGTGTTCACCTTCGAAGAGTTTGAGCGCTTCTATGAGGATGGATTTATGAGATATCTGATGATAATGCTTGTATGCTGCAGTAAATGGAGTGAGAGGCTTTTGTGAGAGTACATAGCGATAAGCTCTTCTTTTAGCACTATAGCGTGCATGAAAATTTTGATCTACTTGTTGCAAAGTGCGTATCTTTATGTAAGGAGCAAGGTGTCTGTTGAGGTATGTTTGGAGTTTTGTAAGATCGCTCCAGTAAGAGGGTATGTCAAAATGGATTACCTGTCCAGTTGCATGGACACCTCTATCTGTTCGACCACTTCCAACTACTTTACTCTCAATGCCAACTTTTTTGAGGGCATGGTAGAGATGTGAGGATATTGTGTTGGTGGTATGTTTTTGGCACTGATATCCCATAAATCTACTGCCATCATATGCTACAACAGCTTTGATACGCATTAATACCTCTTTGCTATGAGTTTATGAAAAAGGAGTGCTCCTATACCAAGCCAGAGAGGCAAAAAAAGTAGAGCATAAAAAGTAAATGCTTTAGCTAAAGCAAATGCAATACCAAAAAAGAGCGCCATAATTCCAAGTGTAGCTATGAATACTCCTTTACGCTCAAAGCGGGGATTGCCAATTCCAAGAATCCCTGCATAAAAGAGCGAAAAGAGCGGAAAGAGGCTAAAGAGTACAAAAAGTGTAAAATCAAAAGCTCTTTTTTTGCTTTTTAAAGATATAAGCCAGTAGTCAAAAGGATTGGTGTAGTGAAAAATTTTTCCTGTGCCCGTATCATATATTTTCATCTTTTCAAAATGGATCTCTTTAAGCTCATTTTTTTCATAGCTATAGGCGTTTCCGTTGTGAAGCAGTAGAGCAAGGCCATCCTTTTCGTTAAAAAGATGTGCATTTTGAGCTAGAATGAAATTTTCCCTTCCTTCAAAGTTGTGATTGTAAAGAGTAACATTGTGATAAATGTCTTTTTCTTTGTTGCCAATAAAAAGATACCAATCTCCAAACTTATGTCCAAACTCACTTGGTTTAATATTGAGTTTTGCTTGTGCCCGTTTATAAACGATGAAGCCTTTGAAGAGCTGCTTGGCTTGTGGCATCAAAATAAGAGAAAAGATGAGCATAAAAAGTGATAAAATAGCTGCAAGTTTGCCTAAATGCTTAATAATTTGATAAGGACTTATGGCAAGAGAAAAGAGCGCCACCATCTCATATTCAAAACTGAGTCTATGCATCATCGCTACACTGGCTGCAAAAAAGACTACAGGGAGTGTAAAAAAGAGAATTTGGGGAAATGTAAATATATAGAGCTTAATGAGCTCAAAAAATGAGAGTTGTAAAAGAGCAGTGATAGATACAAGTTTGATAAAAAATATCAAAGAAGCTATACCAAAAAGTGGTACAAAAAATGCAATAGTGGAAGAGAAAAATTGGTCGTTTATATATCTAGAGAGTATACGCATCCAGCCACTCCAAAATCTCTTGGCTAAAGAGATACGTCAAAAAGAGTCCAACAGCCAGAAAAGGTATAAATGGTAACTCTTTATGATTTTTACTCACGCGTGAGTAGATAGATGCAGGAAGAGCAATAAGCGCTGCAATGAAAAGAGTAACAAGTGAGAGCTTTAATCCCACCATTGCACCTATAGTGAATCCTACAATAATATCCCCTTCTCCCATTGCCTCTATCATGATATATTTGGGATAGAACTCTTGCAGCCATGGAGTTTGTTGGAGTCTTTTTTGAAGATGTATCTCCTCTTTTTTACTTACATAGTAACTCACAACAAAGCGGAGCATACTTAGTCCACCAGCGACTAAAAGAGCATTTTGAAGATTATCTAAAATCTCAGGAGAGCTCCATAGCGCTAAGAGGGCAGCTAGGAGATTAATGCTATCAGGGACAGCTTTATAGCGCAAATCTATTGCTGAAAGTGCTAAAAGCAGCGCAAAAACAAAAGCTGCTACAACACTATAAATGCTTAAACCTTTGAAGGCTAAAACTAATGCAAATATACCACCTGTTAGCAGCTCAATGAGAGGATACTGGAGACTTATAGGCTCTTTGCAGTAGTAGCATTTTCCTCTTAAGAGGAGCCATGAAACAAGGGGGATATTATGCCACCATTTAAGATCTTTTTTACATTTTGGACAGTGGCTTGCAGGAAAGATGATACTTTCTCCTTGGGGGAGGCGTAAAATAACCACATTAAGAAAGGAGCCTATTAACAAACCAAAAATGAAGCCGCCAATGATAATAAAAATTTGTTCCACTAAATTCCTCCAAAGCGGCGGTTGCGTTGTTTGAACTCTGCTATGAGTAGATCGAGCTCTTGAGGTGTAAAATCTGGCCAGTATGTATCAGTGAAAAAGAGTTCAGCGTAGGCTATACGCCAGAGCAAAAAGTTCGATATCCGCTTCTCTCCTCCGGTACGAATAAGCATATCTACATCGCCAAGTTTTGCATCGAAAAACTCTTCAAAATTCTTCTCATCTATCTCTTTACCACTTGCGCACGCTTTTTTACAAGCGCGTATTATCTCATCACGCCCGCCATAATTAAGAGCCAAAACTTGTATAAGTTTTGTATTGTTCTTTGTAAGCTCTTTCGTACGAGCTATACGCTCTTGGAGTTTGGGAGAAAATTTACTGATATCACCTATTACTTCAAAGCGGACGTTTTCTTTTTGGTATGTTGGCAGCTCCTTTTGCAACCAGTTATCTAAGAGTTTCATCAAAAACTCAACTTCCATTCTCGGTCGTTTCCAGTTTTCAGTGCTAAAGGCATAGAGTGTAAGAATCTCAATCTCTGGGTTGTTGGCGCAATATGTGGTAATTTCACGCACAACCTCTGCACCCTTTTCATGTCCTTTGATACGTTTGAGCCCTCTATTTTGTGCCCAGCGCCCATTTCCATCCATAATAATAGCAATATGGCGTGCTCTATTCATCAAGATCCTTTACAATCTCAGTGATATCGAGAGCCAGGTCTAACTTCTCTTTGAGAGGACTTTTAATTGTTTTTTCTTTGGTGATATAGATAATCTGATTTTTATCGCTTCCAAATTTTGTAGCACCTTTGACGAGATTGAGACAGACTGCATCAATATTTTTCGATTCTAGCATAGCTTGGGCATTGTGTAGTGCACTCTCTTCATCTATTTCTGCTTTAAAGCCAACCGTTTTGATTCCCTCTTTGTCAATCGAAGAGAGGATATCGGTATTTTTAACTAGCTCCAAGCACCACTCCTGCCCAATCTGCTCTTTTTTGAGTTTGCCTCTTTGGGGATATTTTGGCCGATAGTCGCTCACTGCTGCAGCCATGAAGAGGTAAGGAGTCTTTTGGATAAGTTCTGGTTGTGTGAGATCATTGATGAGATCTGGTTTTTTGACAATGCCTCGCTTTGCTACTTTGATGCGCTCTTGTAAAAACTCGTACATCTCTTGAGCGCTTTCAACTTCATAGAGCTCTACACCTTTTGGAAGATTCTCACATGGCTTTGTAGTGATAAGCTCTACATGAGCTCCTTTGAGATAGAGAGCAGTGGCCAGTGCGCAAGCCTGTTTACCACTAGAAAAGTTGGAGATGAATCGTACATCATCGATGCGCTCAATCGTACCACCACCTGTAATAATGGCGTAGCGGTCTTGCCAGAAGCTATCTGCTAGGAGTTCTCTTGCAGTTGCAAAGAAAATATCTTCAACATCAGCCAATGCACCAAGTCCCGTTGTACCACAGGCAAGCTCTTTGCTTACAGGCTCGACAATCTTATAGCCATTGAGGCGTAAGAGCTTGAAGCTAGCCTCCGTGAAACGATTTTTGTACATATTGGTATTCATCGCAGGAGCTAAAATTTTTATCTTATCAAAAGCGAGTGCAGTTTGCGTGAGGAGATTGTCTGCAATGCCGTTGGAGAGCTTGTTGATGGTATTGGCAGTGGCTGGTGCAATGACAAATATATCATAATCTTGTGCTACATGAATATGGTTGTTGCGGTTTGTCCAGTCTTCGCTCTCTTCACATAGTACCTTTTGGCTCCCTGCTGCTTCAAATGTAAGAGGGGAGACAAACTTTTTTGTACTTAGAGTCATGACAACTTTTACTTCTGCCCCAGCTTTAATGAAGAGGCGCAAAAGCTCAACTGCTTTGTATATCGATATAGAGCCTGTTACTCCCAGGAGGATCTTTTTGTTACTAAGCATCTTTTTTCCCAAAAAATTTATAGTAGAAATCTTTCACAATTTTGAGTGGTGTACGGCTAATAGCAAGGCTTCCTTTCGGTACATCTTTTGTCACAGTCGTACCTGCTGCTATGATAACATCATCTTTTATCACTACTGGCGCTACAAGCTGGGTATCACTCCCTACAAAAACATTTTTACCAATTTTTGTTTTATATTTTGCTTTGCCATCATAGTTGCAGGTAATTGTCCCAGCTCCTATATTTGTGCCTTCATCAATCTCGCTATCGCCAAGGTAGCTCAAATGTCCAGCTTTAACTCCTTTAAGTGAACTCTTTTTGACTTCTACGAAGTTACCAATGTGTGTATCTTCGATAACGCTTCCAGGGCGAATGCGTGCAAGTGGTCCGATAGAACTGTAACTTATCTGGCTCTCTTCTACTACAGAGTGTGCCTTGATATGCGACTCTTTGATGAGCGTTTTTCCACGCAAAACACAGCCATTTTCTACCTCACACTCACCCATAAATTCCACATCGACTTCTACATATGAGGTTTGAGGCAGGCGAAATATTACTCCTTCTCGCATCCAATGTTTTTTGATGCGATCTTGCATAATCTCTTCTGCATGTGCCAAGTCTACTTTGGAGTTCACTCCTTTGAAGTTCTCTTCATTGACAAAGAGGGGCTCAATTGTAAGTCCATCAGCTCTTGCCATAGCTATGATATCTGTGAGGTAGTACTCTTGTTGTGCATTATCATTGGAGAGTTTTGGAAGGTACTTTTCTAAGATCTCTTTTTTAAAAAGATAGACTCCAGCATTGACAGTACAGATAGCGAGCTCCTCTTCGTTTGCATCTTTTTGCTCTATGATCTCTTGCACGCTACCATCACAAATTTTTACCCGTCCATAGCCGCTTGGGTTTTCGAGCTCTATGACACTCATTACTATATCAGCATCACTTTGCGTAAACTTTTCCAATTCACTTGCTTGAATGAGGGGCATATCGCCATTGAGTACGAGGATTTTGTCACCTTTAAAGCTAATGTCTCGCAATGCTCCACCAGTACCTGGATAGTTCTTGTGATCTTGCAAGACGAAGTGCAGATTTTCAAACTCTTTTTCTAAATACTCTTGAATAATATCGGCTTTATGGTATAAAACAACAGTAATATCATTACTTATCTTTTTTGCTTCTTTGACAATATGCCATATCATTGGACGGCCGCTGATTTTATGTAAGACTTTGGGAAGATTACTCTTCATTCTCGTACCTTGACCAGCGGCAAGGATAACGATACTAAGTGACATAAAAACCCTTTAAGATATAATTTTGTTTATATTATCGCAAAAAGGCTAATAAATCGATGAAATGTAACTATTTTGGTATATGCGGAAGTTGTAAAATTTACCCAGATTACGAAGAGCAACTGCAACGAAAAAAAGAGCAGTTTATCGAGCTCTTTGGAAAAGAGCCAAGAGTTTTTGCTTCACCTTCTGAGCATTTTCGCGCACGTGCAGAGTTTCGCATCGTTGATGGTAGCTATGCTATGCATAAAATAGATGGTAATGGACTTGTTAAAATCGATAGCTGTCCAATAGTTTTAGAGCCTATCTACACCCTTATGCCAAAGATTGTTGAATTTATCAAGCAAAGTCCATTGCTTATTCAGAGACTCTATCGCATCGACTTTTTAAGTGGACTTAGCGGTGAAATGCTCATAACTCTTGTCTATCACAAAAAAATTGATGAAGAATGGGAGGAAGAGGCTAGGAAAATCGCCCAAGTGTTTGGGATAAATATAGTGGGACGAAGTAGGGGAATCAAGAGTGTAATTGGCAATGAATTTATTACTGAAGAGCTTGAGATAGAGGGTAAAAAATATCTCTATCATCACTATGAAGGGAGTTTTACCCAGCCAAACCCCTATGTAAATCAAAAGATGATTGCGTGGGTGATGCAAATGGCTGGAGAAAATAGAAGAGATCTACTGGAGCTTTACTGCGGAGCAGGAAACTTTACTATTCCTCTCTCGTACTGTTTTCGCAAAGTATTAGCTACAGAAGTAAGCAAGACAAGTATCAAAGCAGCAAAAGAGAATTGTATACTCAATAGTGTAGAAAATATTGAATTTGTAAGACTCTCTAGCGAGGAGGTAGCACAAGCTGTGAAAGGAGTCAGAGAGTTTCGTAGGCTTGCTCATCTAGATCTAGCAAGTTATGATTTTCAAACGGTCTTTGTTGATCCTCCACGCTGTGGCCTCGATAGTGCTACAAGAGAGCTCGTGAGAGAGTTTGAGCAGATTCTGTATATCTCTTGTAATCCCCAAACACTGCATAGAGATCTGCAAGAGTTGCAAAAGAGCCATGAAGTAGAGCAGATAGCTCTATTTGATCAATTCCCCTACACATCCCATATGGAGTGTGGGGTAAAGCTTGTTAAACGTTAAAACGAAAATGCATAACATCGCCATCTTGGACGATGTAGTCTTTTCCTTCTAGGCGCATTTTACCAGCCTCTTTGGCTCCTTGCTCGCCTCCATATTCAATAAAATCTTCATAGCTAATGACTTCTGCACGGATGAAACCCTTTTCAAAATCGCCATGTATGACACCTGCAGCCTGAGGAGCAGTCCAGCCTCTTTTTATTGTCCAGCTGCGTACCTCTTTGACGCCAGCGGTAAAGTAGCTAATAAGTCCTAAGCGATTAAAGGCTGTACGTATGATCTTATCAAGTCCACTCTCTTGCACACCCATCTCATTTAAAAGCTCTTTTGCCTCTTCATCGCTAAGTCCTACAAGTTCCTCCTCAAGTTTTGCGCAAAGTTTGATAACATCAGCACCAGTTTTCTCTGCATACTCTTTAACCTGTTTGACATATTTATTATCTTCGAGCATTCCCTCTTCATCCACATTTGCTCCAAAAATTACCGGCTTTGCACTAAGAAATCTTAGCTCTTTATTGAGTGTCTCATAGGTTTCATTTTTGTTTGCAAATGTGCGCACAGGTTGTAGCTCTTCAAGATGCTTTTGCAGCTCTTTTGCAATCTCCAAAAGAGGTGCAATCTTTTTGTCTGCTTTTGCTTGCTTTTGGAGTCTTTCAATCTTCTTTTCAAGTTGCTGGAGATCTGCAAAGATAAGCTCAGTCTCAATTATTTCAATATCTCTAATTGGATTAACATCACCTTCTACATGCGTAATGTTGCCATCTTCAAAGCAGCGTACCATGTGAAGTATCATATCAGTTTCGCGAATATTGCTCAAAAATTGATTGCCAAGACCTTCTCCTTTACTAGCACCTTTGACAAGTCCTGCAATATCTACAAAGTCGATTATAGAGTGTTGAATACGCTGTGGATTAACAATTTTTGCCAACTCCTCAAGTCTTGGATCTGGTACAGGAACGACAGCTTTGTTTGGTTCTATTGTACAGAAAGGATAGTTTTGTGCTTCAGCATTTTGTGCTTTTGTCAAAGCATTAAAAGTAGTTGATTTTCCAACATTTGGCAGACCCACAAGTCCGACACTTAGTCCCATTCTTTTCCTTCAAAAATTTTTTGCGATTATAGCATACTCTCGAAAATTATTGAGCGGTAGAAGTTTTGTGATACTGACTAAATAGAGCGAAATAATTGTAAATTTAGCAAAGAAAAAGCGTTAAAAAAGTGCACTTAACCCGTAGGGCAGCGAAGCTGTTTGTACTTTTTAGCTTTTTTGTAGCGTTAAAAAATTTACACTCTTGTTGAGTCTATTTAGTCAGTATCAGTTTTGCTAGCACTCAAAAGAGAGCTAGCAAAATGTTATGGGTGTTTTTTATTATAAACAAACTCTTTTTGCAGCCATTTTATAACCATACGTACACCTGCTCCACTTGCTCCATAAGGATTGTATCCCCACTCTTTTTCTACAAAGGCTGGACCTGCAATATCAAGATGGAGCCACTTGTCTCTTTTATCTTCTTCGATGAATTCACGTAAGAAAAGTGCTGCTGTAATAGCTCCACCATAGCGAGAAGAGCTTATATTGCAAATATCAGCGATATTTGATTTGAGAAGTTTTGGCAAATAGCGATTAAATGGAAGCTCTCCTGCTAATTCACCACTTGCTTTTGCAGCTTCGAGCATGCTTTTTTTAAGTTCATCACTCTCACCCATTACTCCAGTGGTATATTCGCCAAGAGCAACCACACAAGCTCCGGTAAGTGTGGCCATATCGATAATATAATCAGGTGCAACTTTTTCTTGTGCGTAGCAGAGGCAGTCTGCTAATACCAAGCGTCCCTCTGCATCAGTATTGCGCACTTCGATAGTTTTGCCATTTTTAGCAGTGAGTACATCATCAGGTTTATAGGCATTGCCGCCTATCATATTTTCAGCAAGCCCCAAAATTGCATGGAGTTCAACTGGAAGCCCAAGTTTTTTTGCTGCTAAGATAATTCCTAAAGCTGCACTTGCTCCACTCTTGTCCGCTTTCATAGTAACCATATAGTCGCTTGGTTTGAGGCTTAGACCACCACTATCATAGGTGAGACCTTTACCTACTACTGCGATTTTTGCTTTTGCATCTTTTGGTTTGTAAGTAATATGCACAAGTCTTGGTGGATGAGCGCTTGCACGTGCTACAGCCAAGAAGGCACCCATTTTTTCATCTTCGAGATCTTTTTCATCCAAAATTTGTATATCCAGATCTTCATCTTTTGCAAGCTCTTTTGCTAACTTTGCAAAAGTTTTTGGATAGATCTCATTTGGAGGTGTATTGACAATATCTCGTACGAGGTTGGTACTCTGGGCTACGATAGTGGCCTCTTCGATACTTTTCTTTGCATTTTCTAGAGTAAATGACTTGTCTGCATACTCTTCATTTGCTAGAATGATCTCTTTGAGCCCTTTTTCTTCTTTTTTACTTTTATATTTGTCAAAGCTGTAATTACCTAAAATTGCACCCTCAACAAAGGCTTTGATATTAGTAATTGGGCAGTTTTGGATATAGACTCCAGCTTTTGCTTTTTTGAACTCTTTGCCTTTGAGTGCTTTGACAGCTTTACTTGCAGCTATGCGAATCTCATCATGATCAAGCTTTGCACCTACATAGAGTCTCCCTTTTTCAGGAAGAAATGCTACCTCTTCTACTTCGCCTTTAAACCCTAACTTTTTAAGTTCCTCTTTGTCTTTAACCCATTTATGATCGAGATTTTTGTCTATTATAAAAATTATCTCTATGTCTGCTTTGATCTCCTGCAGCTTTATATCTTCTATTTTTATTTTCATTTACTCCCCCTTATGAGTTTTTTCTCTGTTACTGTATGGAGATAGTAGTAGATACTACCTGCAATTATAATAGCCAGTGGCAATGCATAGTACCAGTGGTGTTTTGCCCAGTGCACAATTGCTAAGATCTCTTCACCAAAAATATATGCTGGAATGATTGTCAAGGCTGCCCATACCATCGCACTAATAAAATTAATAAGTGCAAACTGCTTTGCACTGTAGCGTGTAAGACCGATTGCCATCGGTATAACTGTTCGCATGCCATAGAGGTAGCGTTGAATAAAGATAACAGGCCATCCATATTTTTTGAGCAGCAAGTGTGCAAGTGCAAATTTTCTGCGCTGCTTTTTCATGAGACTATGGATATAGTGTTTATTAAATCTACCTATATAAAAGTAGATCTGATCTCCTACAAAACCACCTAGGCCAGCAACAAATATGGAGAGCCAGAGGTTCATATCACCTGTGTGGCTCAGTACTCCAGCCATCACGAGGCCAGTTTCACCCTCCATGATGCTCCAGACAAAAAGTATAATATATCCATACTCTTTGAGTAGATAAATAAACTTTTCTTCAAGATTAGCGCCTGGAGCATGGTAGAGTTGATAACCAAGATAAGCAATAAAAAGAAAAACACCTGCCAAAAGGAGCTGGATGAGCCAATCTTTGTTTTTATCAAAAAACTTTCGCATTATTTTCCTTAATCAAAATGGAGCAGGGATTTTGCCTGCACCATATCTTTATCACCCCTACCACTGAGATTGACAATAATGAGCTTATTTTTAATATCTTTCATCTTTTTAAGATATGCAATAGCGTGGGAGCTCTCAAATGCTGGAATAATACCCTCTTTTTGGCTGAGCCATACAAATGCATCAAGCGCCTCTTGGTCGGTGATTGCATCATACTGCACAACTCCTTCATCTTTAAGAAAACTATGCTCTGGTCCGATACCTGGATAGTCAAGACCTGCACTGATTGAGTGAGCTTCTTGGATTTGTCCCTCTTCATTTTGTAAAACATAACTCATCTGTCCATGGAGCACTCCAGGACTTCCTTTAGCTAAACTTGCTCCATGTTTATTGGTATCGAGTCCCAGACCTCCAGCCTCTATCCCTATGCACTGCGTCTCCTCATCATCTAAAAAGGCATTAAATATCCCCATAGCATTGCTTCCACCACCAATACAAGCGACAACGTAATCAGGAAGACGGTTTTCGCTCGCTAATATTTGCGCTTTTGCTTCGTACCCTATAATCCCTTGGAAATCTCGTACCATCATAGGGTAGGGATGAGGGCCTGCTACTGTACCGATGACATAAAATGTATCTCTTGCATGTGTCACCCAGTGGCGGATCGCTTCATTCATAGCATCTTTAAGTGTGCGCGAGCCATTTTTGACTGCATGCACTTTTGCTCCTAAAAGTTTCATACGAAAGACATTGAGCTCTTGACGTTTTACATCTTTTTCGCCCATAAATATCTCACACTCAAGTCCAAAAAGAGCTGCCATTGTAGCAGTGGCAACACCATGCTGTCCTGCGCCTGTTTCAGCAATGACTTTCTTTTTACCAAGGCGCTTAGCAAGGAGACCTTGCAAAATGGTATTGTTAATTTTGTGCGCACCTGTATGGTTGAGATCTTCACGTTTGAGATAGATTGTGGCTCCAAGTTCTTTGGAGAGGTTTTGTGCATAGTAGAGTGGACTAGGCCGTCCTACATAGTTTTCAAGATAGTAGCGTGCTTCTTTCCAAAACTCCTCATCTTGGCGAATCTGTTTGTAAGCTTCTTCAAGCTCCAAAAGTATTGGCATAAGAGTTTCTGGTACGTATCGTCCCCCATGGATGCCAAAGTGACCAAACTCGTCCGGATCAAATCTACTTGGTTTTGGTATGTACATTATGCTATCTCCAATACACTATAGAAATTTGTATGCTGCTTTATCTTCTCTTCTCCATGGAGAAATGTAAGGTTAATAATAAAACAGGCCTCTAGGAGGTTTGCTCCAACTTTTTTAATAAGTTTTGCAGCTGCTTCTGCCGTGCCTCCTGTGGCTATTAAGTCATCAATGAGCAATACTCTTGCATCTTTTTTATTCCTAAAGGCATCTATATGGATCTCTATCTCATCTATTCCATACTCTAAAGCATACTTTTCGTCTACTGTGGTGTAGGGGAGCTTACCCTTTTTCCTTACTGGTACAAAGCCAATGCCCAGTCTTGTAGCAAGAGCAGCACCAAAGATAAAACCACGGCTCTCAATCCCAGCTATAAAGTCAAGATTATACTCTTTGTAGCGATTTTCTAAATGCTCCATAAGCATTGTAAAAGCTTGTGCATTGTTAAGAAGTGTTGTAATATCTTTAAAAACTATTCCTGGCTTTGGAAAATCTGGAACGTCCCGTATGGTGGAGAGGAGATACTCTTTATCAATCATTTCTTTCCTCCAAACAAAATAATCTTTATACCTATCAAAATAACCATTAAAAGTGTAAAAAAGATATATCCTACTGTCTCTATACCCATTACTCTTCCAATGCCATGATTTTTTTTACTCTGTTTTCGTGGCGTCCGCCTTCAAACTCTGTAGTACACCACGCTTCTATAATTGATTCCACAACACCAGGACCAACAACTCGCTCTCCAAAGCATAGCACATTGGCATCATTATGTGCTCTTGCCATTTGAGCTGTATAGTAGTCATGTACCTCTGCTGCACGGATTCCTTTGATCTTATTTGCAGCTATACTCATGCCTATACCAGTTCCACAAATGAGTACTCCTTGACTACCAGGATCGGCTGCTACTGCGCGTGCTACTTTTGCTGCATAGTCTGGATAATCTACACGATCGCTGCTATATGTTCCAAGATCTTCAACGCTGTAACCTCTTTTTTCAAAAAGTTCTTTTACAAGTCCTTTGATAGCAAATCCTGCATGATCGCTTCCTATATAGATTTTTTTCATATTAGATCCTTTCGAGTTGGTTGATGAGATTGATAAAATCGATACCAGTAAGCATGGAAAGCAACACCAAAAGAAAATAGACAGGTAAAAAGAAGAATTGACTAGCCGGCGTCATTAATATTAAAATAAGTATTACCATTCCATAGGGAAAGATATACTCATAAGCTTTGACAATAAAATCGAGGCGTAACCATCTTGCAAGATACATAAGTGCATTTGCTCCATCTAAAGGTGGAATTGGCCAGAGATTGAAAACTCCAAGAACTACATTGATAAGGACACTTTGTGCTAAAAAAAGAAATACAAAAAGAGAAACAATTCCTTCTGGTTTACCTATAAAACTCAACAAAAGTGCACTCAAGATTGCCAAGGTAAAATTATATGCGATACCTGCAAGGGAGACTACAATGGCTCCAAACTCTTTACCGTTACGAAGTACTATACTCATATTGACTGGAACGGGCTTTGCCCAACCAAAAAGAAATCCAGCATTGGTAATAAAGAGAATAGCCGGAACGAGAATTGTTCCAACAGGATCAATATGTTTAAGAGGGTTGATACTCAGGCGTCCTGCTAGTTTTGCAGTGGGATCTCCATAGCGATAAGCAGCGAGTCCATGCATGATCTCATGTCCCACAATTGCTATGACAAGAGCAGATACTAGAGCAAAAATATTAAGTATTTTAATTGTTTCCACTATGAGCCTTCTTCATCTCCTCTTCTATTTGACTGACAGTTTTGCCTACACGATCCCATCTTGGTACATAGTTCTTATCCCAGCTCCAGTAGATAAACCACGGTTTTCCTACTATAAGTTTGTATGGTACGGTGCCCCAAAATCGGCTATCATTGCTATGATCGCGATTATCACCCATCATAAAGTAGTGCTCCTTAGGCACTTCAATAGGTGGGAAATTGAATATCTCTTGAGGATATCTTCCATCATTGACGATATTTGGGTCGTGATGGATACCAGGATGATCTTTCATATAAGGATTTCGTACCCATAGTAATCCCTCTATCTCTATAATACTCTCTTTGGGATAGTGTTTTTTAATATATTCATTGCCTTCATGGGGATGAATATAGAGATCTTTGTTATGCACAAAGAGGTAATCTCCCCCCACAGCTACGCATCGTTTGACATAGTGGATTTTGGGATTAACAGGATAGCGAAAAATAACGATATCTCCTCTTTTGGGGCCTTCTCCACGGATAAGGTGGCCATCTCCATCGCTATCTGGAAGTACAGGGATTTCAAGCCATGGGATATGGGGTGTCGGGATTCCATAGGCGAATTTTTTTACAAAGAGGTGATCTCCTATAAGGAGAGTATTTTTCATACTCCCACTAGGAATTACAAAGGCTTGTGCTATGAAAAAAATTACAAGAAGTACTATGACAATAGTACCAGTCCATGTATTTGACCAGTGATAGAATTTGATGAGTCTCTCTTTCAAGATTGGATCCTTTTTTTAGCAGCCTTGAGTGTATTTTGTAAAAGCATGGCTATCGTCATAGGACCAACACCGCCTGGAACTGGCGTAATGTAGGATGCTTTTTTGCTTACTTCCTCAAAATCAACATCTCCAACGATTTTTCCATCAACTTTATTAATACCAATATCTATAACAATAGCTCCATCTTTTACCATATCAGCAGTAATGAGTCCAGCTTTTCCTACACCAACGACAACCATATCTGCTCTTTTTGTGTGAGATTGTAGATCCTTTGTGTAAATATGGCAAATGTCTACCGTTGCAAAAGCGTTGAGCAGAAGTGCAGCCATAGGTTTGCCTACAATATTACTCGCACCTACTACGCACACATCAAGCCCTTTGGGATTGATGTTATATTCACGAAGTAGTTCCATTACTCCTAATGGAGTGCAGGGGGCAAATGTATCAAGTCCTTGTATAAGGCGACCAAAATTGTACGGATGAAATCCATCAACATCTTTTGCAGGTTCAATAAGTTCAAGTATCCTTGTAGCATCGATATGGGAAGGAAGGGGGAGTTGTACTAAAATACCATCAATATTAGGATTTTGGTTCATAAGCTTAATAGTCTCTTCTATCTTTTCTTGTGTGATGGACTCTGGCATTTCATGCACAATTGAGTAAAATCCCACCTCTTTACATGCTTTTGCTTTCATTTTTACATAGGTGTGGCTAGCAGGATCGTCTCCTACAAGGATAACAGCTAGGCCTGGTGTGATTGCATACTTCTCTTTAAGCTCTGCAACTTCAGATTTTATCTGCTCTTTAATTTTTTGCGAGAGTTTCTTGCCGTCAAGTATCTGCATAGCGCCTCTTTTAGGGATTTTCTAAAAAATATTGGATATGATATCAAAAAGATTTTTTGATTTGGTTTAAGGGAGAATATGCGTCAAATTTTTTTCTTTTCTCTATGTTTAACAGTGATGTTAGCTAATGACTTTATTACAAAAGAGGAGTACGCTAAAATGCTCTATCATAATCCTCGAGGAATAGGCTGTGATAGATGTCATGGTGAGGATGGAAGAGGGCTGGAGCTTGGCCGATATAAAGATGGTAATCGTACTGTTATCATAAAAGCCCCTGATATAACTAAACTCACTTTTACAAAATTTCGTCAAGCTCTTATAACTAAGGATCACAGATTGATGCCTCAATATTTTCTTACAAATAAAGAGATAAAAACACTCTATTACTATCTTACAAAGAAGAGAAAATGATATTTGATCCAGCATTCGTAGCTAAAATACAAACAGCAATTGAGAGCAAAGATGAGGATTTTTTTCTTCAAAGATTGCAACCGCGCAGGCAGCCTATCAAAGATATCTCTTTTGCTTCAGCACTTATGGTATCAGCCCACAGAGCTAAACATCTCAATAAGCTTGATGAGTTGCGGTGCGATGTAGCCATTCTCAATCTTGAAGATGGAGTGGCTAAAGAGTATAAAAAAATGGCTCTTTTGGCTACCGCTCTTTTTTTACAGCAATCAAGAAAAAATCTTCCAATGCTTGTAGTGCGAGTAAATGCACTTGATGAAGGAGGCATGGAAGAGATTGCCTTTTTAAACGATTTTTATCCTGATGCAATTCGTATTCCAAAAATACGATCAAAAAAGGATGTGCAAAAAAGCTGCGAAATTGTTGTAGACCCTATAAAACTCCATTTTTCTATTGAGACAAAAGAGGCTTTTAGCAATTTGCAAGATCTTGCTATCTCTCCTCGTATTAAAGCTTATTATTTGGGAATACTTGATCTTTTTGCAGATTTAAAAATTGGACAAGATTTACTAAAAATTTCCAACCCTACTGTCAATTATATACTTGCAAAATTCCTTGTTGATTGTGCAAGTGTAGGTATTAAGCCAGTCTCTTTTGTCTATCAAGATTATAAAAATCTTGAAGAGTTTGAAGAGTGGTGCAGGTATGAAAAAGAGATGGGTTTTGAAGCAAAGGGGTGTATATCGCCACAGCAAGTAGCAATAGTTAATAGAATTTTGAAAAGTTTTGATAAGCAAAAGGCTCTTTATATTAAACAACGTTTTGAAGAGATGGCAAAGCAAGGAATTACAGGCTTTGTGGATGAAAAATATGGTTTTATAGATGAGCCTATCTACAAAGATGCACTCAATACTTTAAACAAATAGGATTAAGGCTTAATGTTTTATTTTTTCGAAGTAGATGATGAAAATATTATGGAGAAAATTTATCGATTTCGCTATGAAATATTATGTGAGGAGTTAGAGTTCTTTCCTAAAAATAGCAAAAGATTAGAATTTGATAAATATGATCCTTACGCAAAACATTTTGTGGCAATGAATGATAATTGCGAAATAGTAGCAACAGCAAGACTTATACACCACTCCCCTATAGGCTATCCTACACAAGAACATTTAGAAATCAATCCGGATGTGAAAAATCTACTCATGACATATAAACGTGAAAAATTGGGGGAGGTATCTCGCATACTTTTGCATAAAAATTATCGCAATATGCACGATACTAAATATATACTAGAACATTTTGTAAAGGAGAAGATCTATTTTATGGCTAAAGAGATGGGAATGGAATACGCTTTTACAGCTATGGAAAAGAGCTTTATAAGGCTTATGAAAATGGTCAAAGTACATTTGCAAATTATTGGACCAAAACAGAATGGTTATGGATCTCCACGCTATCCATGCTTGATCTCTACAAGCCTCATTGAAAGGGAGAATCCTATGTTACTACAACGATATAAAAAGAGGCATAAATGAGAGTAACTGCAATCCTCTTTATAACAATACTATCTCTTTATGCCACAAATATCAATATACTTGTCCAAGAGCTTTCACAAATAGACAAAGTTGTAGAGGTTACTAAAACCAATAGATTCTATCAACCGCATATTGTCTCAGTCTATTTGGGAAAAGAGCTGGAAAAAGCCGGAGTTTCAAATCTTGAAGAGGCGCTGAGTCTTGTACCAGGTGTAGATATTTATGGTGATAATTTAGGTATAAAGACACCAATTTTCCGCGGTTCAAATCCTTTAGCTTACGGACAAAGTAAGCTTTTTATTGATGGGGTGTTGGTTAATGACGGAATGATAGATCAATATTCGCACTATTTAGCGATGCCAATAGAACTTATTAAAAGAATTGAGGTAATACGAGGGCCTGGTAGTAAAAGCGAGGGAGTAAATATTTATGCAGGATCTATATACGTTACTACCTACGCAGAAAATTTTGGTGTTAATGAATCTGCACGAGTTTTTGGGAAATATGGTAGTTACAACTATAAAAGTTTTGGTTTTTATAAAAATCTCTCTTTTGATGATCTGCATATCTATACAGAATTTTATTTACAAAAAGATGACAAACAAATAAGTAGTGGTCCAGATATTTTTGCCACCGGTGCAATGGGAGAAGTAAATAAAAGACTCACTACTACTGCACCAGCGCAACTATGGCTTAATAATTACTCTTTTGCCTTGCATTTTGATTATAAAGATCTCTATTTCAAATATAGGAATAACTATTACAAGAGTGGTAATGCTTTTGGTATAAGCTTTATTCATCCACATAAAAATGATTATCTCCGACTTCCTAGTACAATTTATGAAGCTGGTATGAAAAAACAATTATCTGATGATTTACAATTCTTTTTCAAAGCAGGAGTCAAAAAAGACTCCTTTACAAGCTCATCGCATGTTGCTCCGCCGGGACTTGTCTATCCTGATCCTTTCCATCCTGGAAAATATGTTATCTATGCTGCAGGAGTAAAGGGCTACTACAAAAACAAAAATGAGAGTGATTATATAGATCTAAAAATCCGCTACAAAGGATTTGAAAAACATAGCATCACTACTGGTTATCGCAATACCTTAGAAAGAACACTAGAAGTAAAGACAATTACAACAGATAGAACAGGTATAAGTGATGCGATGGTGGATTACTCTACGATCTTCCCTTTTGCGGAGCCTAATGCAAAAAGACGATCGCATATTTTCTATATAGATGATACTTTTGCTGTAAGTGATGCTCTTACACTCTATTTTGGCATGAATTATGAAAGAATTCTTCATAAATATCATAAACTTAACCCGCGATTTAGTGCAGTGTGGGCATTGGACAATGAGGATGTTTTTAAGTTGAAATATAGCAGATCCCATCGTAACCCATCATGGCAGGAGATGTTTACTATTAATAATACTACACGTGTTGGAAATCCTGATCTTCGCCCTGAAGAGGTAAGCGCATATGAAGCAAGTTATATCAAAAAATATTCATTAGATGAATATATGCAATTAACTCTCTTTTATCTCAAAAACAGTAAGGTCATTAACAATATTAATGAAGAGAGAGAGTTTCGCAATATTTCTATGAATAGACTCTATGGTTTGGAGTTTGAGTGGAAAAAGATGTTAAGTAATACATTGAAATTTTATGGTAATTACTCCTATGTCTACGGAGAATGTGGGTGTCACAAAGAGTTACCAAATATTGCAAATCATCTTTTTAAATTCTATTTTCTCAAACAATTCACCCCAAATTTTTCTACAACAATGCTTTTTCGCTATATAGGAAAGAAAAAGCGTTTCGATTTTGATTCGAGAGATTCTTTGAAAAGTTTTTCATTTTTAGATCTCTCGTTCCAATATGAAACTACAAAAGATACTTCAATTATGTTGGCATTGAAAAATATCTTTAATACCAAAGGGAGATATCCAGCCCCACCAAATACATATTTAGATGATTATCCTTATACGAAGGGGCGAACGATGATGTTTACAATCAAAAAGGGTTTTTGATGCGATCATTGTTGCTTATATTTATTCTTATTTCACAAATATTTGCTTATCAATACAACGCCTTGCTGCTCAAAACTCAAGCAGCTCTCTATCCAAAAATAATAGTGTTAGATAAAAATATTGAAAAAAACATACAAGATCACAAAATAGATTTTGCTGTTATCTATGAAGATGTGGATAAATTAGTAGCACAAAAATTACAGGAGAGTATCTATAAAAAATTTTCAACAGGAATTGAAAATTTTTCATTAGAAGTGAAAATCCTCAATATATCTGATTGTCTTTCCGATAATAGTTGTGTAGAAAAAACTGATGCAATTTATGTTCTCAAAATTGCACCACAGAGATTGAAAAGAGTTGCACAAATGATAAGAGGTAAAAACATCTACTCTTTTACGTATGACAAAAAAGATCTGCAAGAAGGTTTTTTAATAAATGTTTCTATAGAAAAAAGAGTACAAATATATATAAATAAAAAGGTACTTTTGGAAAACAGTTTCCAATTTGCAAATACATTCTATAATATAGCAAGGATTATAGAATAGATGCTGCTTAATATTAGCAAATCACTTAGTCGAAGAATTCTTACATATTTTTTTATTGTATCTATTTCTTTAATACTACTCATTTTCTATACATTTGAAGCAGTAGGGAAAGAGGCGTTTAAAAGTTTGGAAAAATCAAAAGCGGAAGTGGTTATTGATACTATTATCCCTACAGTCTCTATGGATCTCTATCTTGGTATGGATGATCAAGCAAAACAGCTTATAGAAAATATTCTCAAAGCAAACAAAAATATTTTAGGTATCACGTTAATACATAATAAAAAAGTGGTAGCTACATATATGAAACAGAATATTCGCAACAAAGACTATTTTGTATTTACGAAAACGATTACTAAACCAAATTCAAAAGAGAAAATTGGCAATATATATGTAGTATATTCCTATGAGCATTATGAGGAAATCATTGATAAATACAAAAAAATTCTTCTTATGTTTTTAGGAGGGATTGCACTTTTATTGTTTCTTTTTAGTGTTTATCTTGAGCAGCTCCTCTCTCCTTTTAAGGCTATTGTCGCTGCTCTTGCAGATTATAGTCCAAAAAAAGATCTCCATTTCCCAGATTTCATCCATAGAGAAGATGAAATAGGTTCAATAGCAAGAGTATTAGAGTCGATGCAAAATCGCATCAAGAAGTATGCCCTCAAACAGGAAAATATGAATAAAATTCTTGAAGAGAAGGTGCAAGAAAAGACAAAGGAACTCCGGAATCGACTCTATATCGACTCATTAACTGGTCTTGCAAATAGATTAAAACTCCAAGAGGATTTGAGCCAACTTCCTCATGCAAGTATAGTGATTATTAATATCGATAGTTTTAAAGAGATTAACGATCTCTTTGGACATAAAATCGGTGATAAGATCCTCAAAGATTTTGCGGTAAAGTTAAAAAATCTTATTAATACAAATAATCCAAGGCTCTACCGGCTGGGAGGTGATGAGTTTGCACTTCTCTTTCATAATAAAATGAGTAGAGATGATATTAAACTCTTCCTTGATAGTCTTACTAAGAATATAGAGAAAATGGTTTTTGTTCATGGAGATAAGGAACTCTCTTTGCATGTAAGTATGGGTGCAGCAGCGGGAGAAAAGGGAATATTGGAAAAAGCTGATATAGCTTTGAAAAAAGCAAAAAAAGCGCGAAGAGTCTATGCAATTTATGAGTATGATGATGCAAAAGTTGAAAAAGAGTATGAGAAAAATATTGAGTGGATTAAAAAACTCAAACGATCCATTGAACTTGATAGAGTAGTACCCTTTTTTCAACCTATAGTCAATACACAAACACGTAAACCAAAGGGGTATGAGTGTCTCATACGTATCATTGATGATAATGGAAGCGTTGTCTCTCCTGGTGTTTTTTTAGAGATTGCCAAAAAGAGTAGATATTACAACAGATTAACAGGTATTATGATAGAGAAGAGTTGTCAATATTTTAGTCAAAGTACCTGTAGTTTTTCAATCAATCTCTCTATTCTTGATATTTTAGATCCAAATATCGTAGCTCATCTCAAAGAGAGTATTCAAAAATATGAGGTAGAAAACAAAATTATATTAGAGATTGTAGAATCTGAGGGAATTGAAAACTATGAACTTGTCTATAATTTCTTTACTGAAATGAAAGAGATAGGATGTCAAATAGCAATTGATGATTTTGGTACTGGGTATTCAAATTTTGAGCATATACTTAAACTTCCTATAGATTACATTAAAATTGATGGTTCACTCATAGAAAATATTTGTGAAAATGAAGATTCTGAACTTATTGTTTCAACAATTGTAGATTTTGCTCATAAAAAGGGTATAAAGACTGTATCTGAGTATGTAAGTAATAAAGAGATTTTTGAAAAAATCCGATCTTTAGGTGTAGATTATGCTCAAGGTTTCTACTTTGATAAGCCAAAGCAGTATGTAGAAAAGGATTGTGATATTTAGTAGATTATACTATAGCGCACATAGATTTTTATCTTTGTTGTTTGGGTTGGGAGAGGATAGTCTTTATAAGCTGTTTTGATTGTTTCTAGAGAGTTTTTATCCAGTGCTTCGTAACCACTTGATTTTATGATATGTAAATTGGTAATGTCTCCATTGGGATGGAGATAGAATTCTACAATATTGACCCCTTCTTGCTTCGTTTTTATTGCTATATAGGGATAGCCTCTGAGATAGAGGTATTTTTGCGTGATAGAACCAATTTTTGTTAGGTTGTTTTGAATAAACTTTTTTTGCTCTTTCGTAAAACTCTCAAACTCATCTTTATAGAGCTTTCGTAGTTCAGGAGGAAGATTGTTTGAGCTTTTTTTGGGGATCCTTTTTTTTGCAAATAGCTGTGTGAGAGAGGGTATGGCTTGCGTTGTTTGATTGTGTTCTTTTGTTTTTGTTTTTTTATGGGCAGAAGAGGTTTTAACAATTTTTTTTACCGCTTGTCTCTTTTTTAAAAGTTTTATACTTTTTTTTCTCTTTTTACTTCTATGCAGCTTTTTTATCTGTTTTTGCTGCTCTTTTTTTGCTCTCTTTTTTTCTACTTTTGGACTTTTGGGTTTTGGTTGTATGTGCGATTTTTGTAGAGGTTTTTGTTTGATAAGGCGCAGGTCACTTATATTAAATCGATGTTTTGACTCTGTCGATATCGGTGGTTTTTGCAGATCAATACGCACTATCAAAAAGAGCAGTACATAGAGAAATAGTGTGATGAAAAACGAGAGAACAAGCCGATTCATAAAGGGATTATAATCAAATTTGCGATAAAATCAAAACAAAAAAAGGATGAAAATGCTCGAAAAGAGTATGCAAGCTTACAAAGAGGCGCTACAGGTGATTCCTGGTGGAGTGGATTCGCCAGTGAGAGCATTTAAGAGTGTTGGTGGAGTGCCTCCCTTTATAGACAGAGGCGAGGGGGCTTTTATCTACGATATCGATGGCAATAGCTATATCGATTATGTTCAAAGCTGGGGGCCTCTTATTTTTGGTCATGCTGACAAAGAGACACTTGATGCAGTCTGTAATCAAGCACAAAAGGGGCTGAGCTTTGGTGCACCAACTCTCATTGAGACTGAATTAGCAAAAGAGATAGTAGAGCTCTTTGATAATATCGATAAAATCCGTTTTGTGAGCAGTGGGACTGAAGCTGTGATGAGTGCTATACGCCTTGCAAGGGGCTATACAGGGCGTGATGATATAGTGAAATTTGAAGGTTGCTACCATGGCCATAGCGATAGCCTGCTTGTAAGCGCTGGAAGTGGCGCAGCTACTTTTGGAAATCCTAGCAGTCCTGGAGTACCTGCTGACTTTACTAAGCACACTTTGCTTGCTCGCTATAACGATTTAGAAAGTGTAAAAAAGTGTTTTGAAGCTAGTGACAATATTGCATGTGTGATTATCGAGCCAATAGCAGGCAATATGGGATTGGTGCCAGCTGAAGAGGATTTTTTAGTAGGACTTCGCAAACTCTGTGATGAGTATGGAGCTCTTCTTATTTTTGATGAAGTTATGAGCGGATTTCGAGCAAGTCTCAAAGGGGCACAAGCATTTACTTCTGTTGTGCCAGATATGGTAACTTTTGGTAAAGTTATTGGTGGTGGAATGCCAGTAGGAGCCTTTGGTGCGAGAGCTGAAATAATGGCGCATCTTAGCCCAGAAGGCCCAGTCTATCAAGCAGGAACTCTTAGTGGCAATCCAGTTGCTATGGCTGCTGGTTTATCTGTGATACGTCGTCTCAAGGCTAATCCAGAGCTTTATAATGTACTTGAAGCAAGAGCTAAAGGGCTTGTAGGAGGTTTCCAAAAGATCGCACAAGCTCATGGTGTGCCACTGCAAGTAGATGTGCGTGGAAGTATGTTTGGATTTTTCTTTAATGAAAATCCTGTTAAAAACTTTGATGATGCGAAAAGAAGTGATTTAGAATTCTTTGCAAAATTTCATCAAGAGATGATTAAACGTGGAGTCTATTTTGCGTGCAGCCAGTTTGAAGCTGGTTTTATTTGTGAGCCTCTTGATGAAAAACTCATAGATATGACGTTAGAAAAAATTGAAGAAGCTTTGAAGAAGATAGTATGAAGCAGCCAAAATATCGTAAGATAATTGAAGGAGCTGAGGCTCTCTCTTTAGGAATTAGTATCGTGGTAGCGATACTCATAGGTGTGGGACTTGGGCTTTGGATGCAGTCACTCTTTCATCAAAGATGGCTGCTGTGGCTAGGAGTTTTTTGGGGAGTGGCAGCTGCTATTCTCAATATCTATAAAGCCTATAAAAAACAAAAAAGTGAGCTTGATGAGCTTGCAAAAGATCCTCGCTATAAAAACTACTACGATAAAGATGAAGATGAGGATCTTAAAGAGTATGAAAAATGAATAACTTCTTCATCATCGCATTTTTCCTTGATACTCTTGTAATAATTTTTTCTTTTTTCTCTTCCAAATATTTTTTGCTCAACTCTCAACTAGCTTTCATTGCTTCACTCCTCATTGTTCTTGGAGCCTATCAGGGATATAAAAATGTAGTGCAAAAAAAATCATCACTGCATAATAGAGATATTATTGATGATATAGAAGATAGATTCGATCTTTACAGCGAAGATGAGGAAGTAGGTGAAAAAAGTGCTAAAGAGATCTTTGAAGAAGAAAAAGCCAAACTAAAAAGCAAGCGTGCAGCACTCGGCAATTTTTTTAAAACTTCAGGTGCATTTTTTTCACCATTGAGACTGGCAGGATATGCTTTTTTGACTATTGTAGTATTGGTATTGATACGAAAAGGTCTGTTTAATATAGGAGGATTTTTAATAGGGCTGGCTATAGTGCCGCTCAGTGCGGCACTCTTTACATTGTTGCAGGGGATGAAGCGTTAATCTTCTATGTAGTTTTTGATTTTTCTACCTACTTTGGGGTGTTTAAGCTTTTTAATAGCACTTGATTCGATTTGGCGCACTCTCTCTCGCGTAACGTTGAGCTCTCTTCCAATCTCTTCAAGAGTCCTGTCGCTTTCATCTGGCATAAGACCAAAGCGCATGCGCACTACCGCTTTTTCGCGCTCATTGAGATGTTCGAGGATCTCATCGATTTTGCTCTTCATATCCTCACGCATAATAACTTCTAAAGGATTTGGAGCACTTTTATCTTCGATAAAATCACCAAATTTGCCATCCTCTTCATTCCCTATAGGTGCTTCAAGGCTCACTGGCTCTTTTGTGATTTTAATAACATTTTTTACTTTATCGACTGGCAGTCCTACCTCTTTTGCAATAGTCTCTACATCAGGCTCTTTTCCAGTCTCTTGAAGATGCTTACGAACGATTTTATTGATACGGTTTATTGTCTCAATCATATGGATTGGGATCCTAATAGTACGCGCTTGATCTGCAATCGCACGACTAATTGCTTGGCGTATCCACCATGTAGCGTATGTAGAAAATTTGTATCCTTTTTTGTATTCAAACTTATCTACTGCTTTCATGAGGCCGATATTGCCCTCTTGAATGAGATCCAAAAATGGCAAGCCCCTATTGGTATAGCGTTTCGCAATGGAGACAACAAGGCGGAGGTTACTCTTTGCCATACGTGTTTTTGCCTCTTCACTTATCTTTTTCCCACGTTTAATCTGCTCTAAAATCTCTGCTAACTTTTCTGGCTCAAGATTGAACCCTTTTTTACTTGCCTCTTTTGCCAAAAAGAGCTTTTTAATATCCATATAGGTACTTACCATTGTAGCCTCAGGGACACGGGCAGCAATCTCCTCTTTGCTCAGATGTGTAATATCTTCAAGGAGTTTTTTATGATTTTCTCGTAGTTGCTCGTTGAAAAGTGGCAAACGATATTCAAGTTTTTTGAGCTCTTTTTCAAATCCTTCATCACTCTTTAAAGCTGTCTCCATCGATTTAACAAGCTCGTTGATAAGCTTGCTTGTAGGTCCAAGATCAAGTAAACGCTCTTTGAGCTGCTTTTTCTTAAATGCTACAACAAGTTCATGATGAAATTTCTCTTCTGGTGTCGCATCTTCTGGAAGCTCTTTATCACGTACTTTAAGCCACTCTTTTTTTGCTTTTTCTAAAGCTTTGAAAAGCTCAATAATCTTTTTTTCACGTTTAGAGTATTTAGCTTTCTTTTTAGCCTCTTTATCGAGATTTTCTTCTTCTTCCTCATCTGCTTCATCTTCGAAACTTTTAAAAAGCTCTTTTACTCTTCTCTCACGATTAATAAGAGGCTCTTTGTAAT
The DNA here is from genome assembly GCF_027946175.1 of Nitratiruptor tergarcus DSM 16512. Classification (NCBI taxonomy): domain Bacteria; kingdom Pseudomonadati; phylum Campylobacterota; class Epsilonproteobacteria; order Nautiliales; family Nitratiruptoraceae; genus Nitratiruptor; species Nitratiruptor tergarcus. The sequence goes on along the minus strand of NZ_AP026671.1, from coordinate 827,529 downwards.
CAAGTATAAAATCTATTAAATAAGGAACAGAGCATATAGCATCAAGGATGATATTTTCTCCAAGCTCTATTTTTTTAGAAAGCTCTATCTCTTCTTCTTTTGTTAGAAGTGGAATCTGCCCCATCTCGCGCAGGTACATCCTCACTGGGCTATCACTTCTACTCCACTCTAAGAGCTCTTTGTCTTTTGTAAGGTCAAACTCCTCAGCAAGCTCTTCTTCAGTGAGCTTTTTTCTCTCTTCCTCTTTTTTAGCTTTCTCTTCGATATTGAGTTTTTTTGCAGCTTCACCGCTGGTTATTATTTCAACATTATATTTTTTTTGTAGTGCCAAGATCTTTTTTGCTTGTGCAAGTGTCGGTTGTCTCTCAAAAAGTTCTACAAGTTGCTCATATGTAACATATTTATCTTTGTGTTCAGCGAAAAACTCTTCTAATTTTTTATTGAGATCTTTTGCAGCCATTAAAGTAGCTCCTTATGAAGATAAAGGTAGGTTAAAATGCGCCCAATTATACCATAAATTCTGCAAATGTCAAATCATCCGAAATAGCGGAACTTTTTAGCAGTTTTTATGAGGAGTTTTTGTCATTTGCTATTGCTATTTTATCTAACTTTTTGCCTTTTAGTTGCTTTTTTGCTAAAATCACCAAAAATTTAGAGGAGATTTGATGAATGTAATCACCGGGAAAGTATGGAAATTTGGGGATAATATAGATACAGATCTCATTATCGCTGCACGCTATCTCAATACCTCAGATCCCCATGAGCTTGCAAAACATGTGATGGAAGATGCGGATCCCGAATTTGTAAAAAAACTGCAACCTGGTGATATTATAGTAGCAGGAGAAAATTTCGGATGTGGGAGTAGCCGCGAGCATGCTCCTATCGCACTCAAAGCAGCAGGTGTTGCAGCAGTGGTGGCTAAAAGTTTTGCACGTATTTTCTATCGCAACGCATTTAATATGGGATTGCCTATATTTGAACTTAAAGAGACAGATAAAATAAATGAAGGTGATCTTATCTCTATAGATATGGAAAAAGGCGTTATAAAAGATCTCGATAAGCACAATGAATATACATTTACCCCTATTCCTCCATTTATGCAAGAGCTTCTTTCATGTGGTGGATTGATGAACTATGCCAAAGCGAAAATTTTGGAGGAGAATAGATGAAACGCTATACAGTAGCCCTCATAAAAGGTGATGGTATCGGGCCAGAGATTATCGATGAAGCTGTCAAGGTGCTCGATGCAGTAAGTGTCAAAGAGGGTTTTGAAATTACTTACAAAGAAGCGCTCCTAGGGGGTGCTGCTATTGACGTAACAGGAGAGCCTATTCCTGAGGAGACAATAGAGATTGCAAAAAGTGCAGATGCAGTACTTTTTGGTGCGATTGGCGGACCGCAGTGGGATGATTTGCCACGGGATAAACGTCCTGAAACAGGTCTTTTAAAGTTACGCAAAGCTCTTGAAGTGTTTGCAAATCTTCGTCCGGTAACAGTCTATGATGAGCTTGTCAATGCTTCAACTCTCAAGCCTGAAGTAATTCAGGGTACAGATCTCATGGTGGTGCGAGAGCTTATTGGTGGGATCTATTTTGGTCAGCCAAGAGCGTATGAGGGTGATAGAGCCTATAATACAATGGTCTATACAAAGCAAGAGGTGTACCGTATAGCAAAAGTTGGTTTTGAAATTGCTATGAAACGCAATAAAAAGCTCGTTTCAGTGGATAAAGCAAACGTTTTGGAAGTGAGCCAACTATGGCGAGATACTGTCAATGAAGTAGCAAAAGAGTATCCTGAAGTAAGTGTAGAGCACATGTATGTAGATAATGCAGCTATGCAGCTTGTACGCGATCCAAAGCAGTTTGATGTGATTCTCACTGGCAATATTTTTGGTGATATTCTCAGTGATGAAGCAAGTATGCTTAGTGGCTCAATTGGTTTGCTGCCAAGTGCGAGCATTGGTGAAAAATATGGTTTGTATGAGCCGATTCATGGGAGTGCACCAGATATTGCGGGACAAGGAATCGCCAATCCTATAGCAACAATTGCCAGTGCAGCGATGATGCTACGCTATCAGTTTGGCGAAGAGAGTGCTGCAAAAAGAATAGAAGATGCTATCAAGCGAGTGCTCAAAGAGGGATACCGCACAAAAGATCTCAGCAGTTTTGATGCAAAAGAGGTGGTAACAACGAGCGAGATGGGAAGTCTCATCGCCCAGTATGCAAGCGAAATATAGACACGGGGGACAGTATCCTGAGCTTCTCGCTCTGCTTCCAGTAAATCTTCAAGAAGAGCTTCTCTATCTCAAAAATTTCTTTGCTCCCTATACAAGACGCGTTTACATGGTAGGAGGGAGTGTAAGAGATCTCTTACGTAACCAAATATTCCATCAAAATAATGCTATTGTTGATCTCGATCTCGAAGTGTATGGTATAGGTGAAGATGAGTTTGCAAAACTCATGCAAAAGCTTGGTGCCAAAGGTGTTGGTAAGAGCTTTTTTGTCTACAAATATAAGCACTATATTGATATCTCACTTCCGCGCATAGAGAGCAAAGTAGCAAAAGGGCACAGAGGCTTTGCGGTACAGCTTGCAAAAGATGAACAAGAGGCCTCAATGCGCAGAGACTTTCGTATGAATGCATTGATGCTCAACATCTTTGATGGAAAACTTCTTGATTTTTGGGGTGGGATAGAGGATATCATAGCTAAACGCATCGCTATTATCGATGAAGAGAAGTTTAAAGAGGATAGCTTGCGGGTGCTGCGGGCAATGCAGTTTAGTGCAAGATTTGGATATAAAATAGAGCAAAGAAGTTGCCAGATTATGCAAAAGATGGATCTAGGAGATCTAAGTCAAGAGCGTATCTTTTGGGAGTTTGAGAAGATGTTTTTAGCCAAATGGCTTCACTATGGGCTCTACTATCTTTTGCACCTTTGCATTTGTCAAAAGATATTTGGCGTGAAGCTTGATAGAGTCTTTTTCTTTACTACTGCACGCGAATTAGCAAAATCGCAAAAAAACTTTGAAGAGCATCTCTATAAATTTTACTTTTTATATATTTTCACAAAAAATCAGCACAGGTCATTTCAGCAATTTTTAGATATTTTACATACGCCCAATGAGTACTATAGAGCCTTTAAAAGACAAAAATATCTACCAAGAGTACGTACTAATAGATTTCTTGCAGGTCTTGCAACCAATTATCCTTTGCAAAACTACCTTGGAAACTATAAAGAAGATGTTAAAATACGTGCAAAGCAGTTTGGTTTTTGGAAAGAGAAGTTCGTACCAATCAAACCAGCAATACTTTTAGCACAAGGCTACAGTGGCAAAGAGTTGGGCCAAGAATTGCGCCGTAGAACACTACAAATCATTAGAGAGAGGTTTTGATGAAAACATATAGAGTGCTTATTGACTGTCAGGATGAGAAGGGGCTTGTCTATAAGATTTCCAAAGTCTTTTTTGAAAATGAGTTTAATATTGAGAAAAATGATGAATTTGTAGATAGTGAAAACAATAAGTTTTTTATGCGAAGTGTGGTAAAGGGAAAGTTAGAAAAAGAGGAGCTACAAAAAAAACTCCAAGAGGTTTTGCCAAAAGATGCAAATATTAAAGTGATAGTGCCGCAAAAAAAGAAGATCGTTATCATGGCTACAAAAGAGAGCCATGTCTTAGGAGATATTCTTATACGCCATTTTGATGGTGAGTTGGCTGCTGAGATTGTTGCTGTTATATCCAATTATGATGTTTTGCGTCCATTGGTGGAGAAGTTTGGGATTGATTATTTTCACGTTCCACACACTGATCTTGGAAGAAGTGAGCATGAAGAAAAAATCTTAGCACTTTTAGAGATGTTTGAGCATATTGACTACATTGTACTGGCAAAATATATGCGCATCCTTACGCCAAACTTTGTGCAAAAATATGAAAATAAAATTATCAATATTCACCACTCCTTTTTGCCAGCCTTTATAGGAGCAAATCCTTATAAACAGGCTTATGATAGAGGTGTGAAAATCATTGGAGCTACAGCACACTTTGTTAATAACAATCTTGATGAAGGGCCAATTATCGCACAAGATGTAATTCCAGTGGATCACTCTTTTTCATGGCAGCAGATGCGCAAAGCTGGCCGTGATGTAGAAAAGGTGGTGCTTGCAAGGGCTTTGAATTTAGCGATTGAAGATAGAATATTTGTCTATGCAAATAAAACGGTGATATTTTGATATGTTCAATGTGGTTTTAGTGCATCCCCAGATCCCTCCAAATACTGGTAATATTGGAAGACTTTGTGTTAATACTGGTGCAAAACTCCATTTAATTAAGCCTCTTGGATTTGATATTAGTGAAAAATCACTTAAAAGAGCAGGGCTTGATTATTGGCATAAACTTGACTTCACAGTTTGGGAGAGTCTGGATGCTTTTGTAGAAGAGGTTCCTTTGCAGCGATGCTACTTTGCTACCACAAAAGCTACAAAACCATATTTCGAGGCACAATTTAAACCGGGCGATTATCTGCTTTTTGGAAGTGAGACGAAAGGGCTTCCAATGGATCTCATGCAGAGCAATTGGCAAAATGCCATAACTATTCCGATGACTAAGGAGGGGCGTAGTCTCAATTTGGCTGTGAGTGTTGGTGTAGTGCTCTACGAAGCGATACGGCAAAACTTTGAGGAGTTTGGATGAAGGAGATAGTGGATTTTATTGTCATGACACTTTTTGTACTCTTTATGATATGGCTTATTGTGGGGTATCATCGCCAAAAAGAGCATCATAAACGCGGGGAAGATAAATAAGTGTTTAAAAAGCCAATTATAGGTACAATTGTATGAAATCTATTTGGAAAAAAAGGGTGTTGATGCAAACAACGTTGTTGATTGAAATAGGTGTTGAGGAGCTTCCTGCAATACCTTTTTTGAAAGAGCTGCCAAATATTGAGAAAAAATGGGAAAATATTTTAGAGGATTTTAGCCTCAAAAGCGGATTTTCATTTTACTACACACCAAGAAGGTTGGTGTTGTGGCACCGTGAATTTCCGACTGAGCAGCCTACCACCTATGAGGAGTTTTTTGGCGCACCTCTTGAAATCGCTTTTAAAGATGGAGAACCGACAAAAGCAGCTATAGGTTTTGCAAAAAAGTGTGGCGTAGATGTGAAAGATCTCTCTACTATCAAGAGAGGGAATAAAGAGGTTTTATACTATAAAAAAGAGATTCCTGGACGCCAAGCAAAAGATATACTCCCCCACATGGTGCAGCAGTGGCTTGCAAGTCTTGATTTTGGCAAAAAGATGCGGTGGGGAGATGTGAAGGCAGAATTTATCCGGCCTGTACGCTGGGCAGTTATCAATTTAGGAAGTGAGTTTATCGATGCAGAACTTTTTGGCATCACTGCTAGCAATTTTACCTATGTGCACCGCAGTGTCTCTCTTGAACCTGTTACAATAGAAAATCCAAAAGAGTATTTTGCAGTGCTCAAAGAGGGGGGAGTTATCCTCTGTCCCGATGCGAGGTATGAAAAGATTGAAAATGAGTTTGCAAATATTCAAAAAAGCGGTGTTGCTATTGATAAGGATGAAGATCTTTTAGCTGAAGTTGTCACAATAACCGAATTCCCAACTGCACTAGAGGGTGGTTTTGATGAGAAGTTTTTGCAACTGCCTCCAGAGGTAATTGTAACGAGCATGAAAGAGCATCAGCGCTATTTTCCAGTCTATAAAGATGGCAAGCTTCAAAATCTCTTCGTTGTTGTAAGCAATGCCTATACGCAAGATTTTGATGTAGTAGTAAGGGGTAATGAGCGAGTACTTAAAGCTAGACTCTCCGATGCGCTCTTTTTTTGGGAGAATGATCTTAAAAAAGGGCTCGATTTTGAGGGGCTTAAAGAGGTAGTTTTTATGAATGGCTTGGGAACGCTATTTGATAAAACTCTGCGTGAGCTTAAAATCGCTCAAGCTCTCTATGCCCAGTATGAAAATCTCTTCCAAGAGCCAGGCCAAGCAAAAGCGCTCTTAGAGCGAGCAGTGATGCTTAGCTATGCAGATTTGCTCACTGAAATGGTTTATGAGTTCACAGAGCTCCAAGGAATTATGGGCTACTACTACGCTCTTGCGCAAGGTGAAGATGAACAGGTTGCTCTTGCAATCAAAGAGCAGTATCTACCGCAAGGTGAGGAGAGTGAGCTTCCAAGTAGTCTCTTTAGTGCACTCGTAGCCTTATCAAAAAAGCTTGATACTCTTATGGCACTCTTTAGCGTTGGAAAGATTCCAACAGGCTCACGAGATCCTTTTGGTTTGCGGCGTGCAGCTCTTGGGGTTATACGCATTGTTTTAGCATACAATCTGCATTTTGATTTAGAAAAGGTTTTTACAGAACTAGCGAGTGAGTATAGAGAGTTTGATACTAAAAAACTTGTAGAGTTTTTCTTAGAGCGTCTCTATCAGTTTTATGATGTCAATCCATCAGTGGTGAGTGCAGTTATTGCTACACAAGAAAGAGACTTGCTAGAAATCGACAAACGCATTAAAGCTCTTGCAAATATTGTGCAAAGCAGCGATTTTAAAGAGATCTTTACTACATTCAAGCGTGTTGCAAATATTGTCAAAGATATCGATGTAGAGCAAGATCTTCGTGTAGATGAGAGCCTCTTTACAAGTGAGTATGAAAGAGAGCTCTATGAAGAGTTTAAAAAACGAGCAAGCGTCGATTATCCAGATATTGAGACAAGGCTTACGGCACTTTTTGATCTTAAACACAAAATTGATCTCTTTTTTGATAATGTTCTAGTCAATGCTGAGGATGAAAAACTGCGTACTAATAGAAAAAATCTTATAGCATCCATCTATAAAGAGTTTAGAAAAATTGCAGATATCAAAGAGATTTCAGTGTGATATATGATTTTGTAGTGATTGGGGGTGGGAGTGCTGGAGTGCATACCGCCCACTTTTTACTTGAAGGTGGTGCAAAAGTAGCTCTCGTTGAGCAAAGCGAAATCGGAGCTGGCGGAAGCGGGGCTGCTGGAGCTTTTATCTCTCCGCGCATAGGCAAGGGGAGTGATTTACAGCGTATCACAAACGAAGCTTTCAAATTTGCAGTAGATTTTTACAAAAACGCTCCCTTTTTTTATCAAACAGGTCTGCTAAGACTTCCAAAAGATAATCAAGATTTTACTGGACTTGAAAAGTTCCTTGATATACCATTTTCTTGTAAGGAGGGGAGATTTTTCTTTCCTGAAGCTGGCATTCTCAAAGCAAAAAAGCATCTTCAATCTCTAGCTCACAAAATACCTCTCTATAAAAAGTATGCATCTATTGAGCAAAGAAGCGACTATTTTGATGTAGGTGACGTAAGAGCAAAAAAGGTTGTTGTAGCTACGGGCTCTTATGATGAGCTGATAGACGAGCCTTATATTAGAATTGGTAAACTTGGCGGGGTGCGTTTTGATGTCAAAACAGCATTGAGCCTGCCTTATTGTATGCATAAACGTGTATCTATTTCAGTTAATATTGATGGAATAGTGAGCATTGGAGCTACACACAACCGTGAAGGTGCCACGCCACAACCACCATCAATGCTTTTTGAAGAGGCGCGTAAAATGGTAGGAGCATTTAGCTATGAGATAGCGCAGATGTATTGTGGAGTACGTAGTAGTGTGAGTGATCACTTCCCCATTATTGGAGAGCTTATTGATACAAAAAGTACCCCTCGCATAACCAATTTTAAAAAACTCGATCTCGATTCACTCCCTAGGAAAAATATTTATATAATAAATGGATTGGGTGGCAGAGGGTTTGTCTTTGGGCCATATGTAGCTAAAATACTTGCAGAGCATCTGCTCAAAAACGCACCCATTCCAAAAGAATTGAGTCTTGATCGCTATTTCATAAGATATCTTAAAAAAGGCAGAGTATGAATGCAATGGTACTGCTCAATATGGGAGGGCCGAACAATCTTGAAGAGGTTGAACTATTTTTACGTAATATGTTTAATGACGACAATATACTTCCAATCAAAAACAGGCTTTTACGAAAATTCATAGCTTTTATGATAACACAGGGACGTAAGAAAGAGGCTAGAAGCAATTATGAAAAGTTAGGGGGAGCTAGTCCTCTTAATTTCTACACAGATAAACTCATTGGCAAACTCCGCACTCACATTCCAGATGTCTATATAACAAAAGCTATGCGCTATACACCTCCTTTTGCAAAAGATGCAATAAAAGAGCTTGTAGCCCATGGAATCAAAGAGGTCTATCTCGTTCCCCTCTATCCTCACTACTCTACAACTACTACAAAATCGAGTCTTGAAGATTTTTACAATACTGCTAAAGGGCTTGGATACCATGCAAGATTTCACGATATTGCAAACTTTTATGAAAATAGGCTCTTTAATGAAGCTATTATCCAAAGAATTGAGGAAGCTCTAGCTGGAGAGAGCGCTAGTGAATTTGAACTTATCTTTAGTACCCACTCACTTCCACAAAAAATAATTGCAAAAGGAGATCCCTATCTCTATGAAGTAACAGAGCATACAGAGATCCTCAAAAATATGTTAGGCAAGAGGTTTGCTGGCTATCATCTAGCTTTCCAATCAAAACTGGGACCTGTCAAATGGCTCGAGCCAAGTCTCGAAGAGAAACTCAAGGAATTAAAAGGCAAAAAAGTGCTCATATATCCAATATCATTTATTCTTGATAACAGTGAGACAGAGTTTGAGCTCCACATCGAATATAAAGAGATAGCAAAAGAGCTTGGTATCAAAGAGTATAGGGTAGCGCAGTGTGTTAATGATAGCGCTCTCTTTGTAGAGGCGTTGGGAGATATCTATAAAAGGATGTGAAATGGTAGGCTATATTTACGATCCTATATTTACTGAGCATGGAAGTGAGGAGCATATTGAGCGGCCAGCACGCGCAGAGGTGATTGATACAGTTGCACGTAATTTTCCATTGCAGCGTTTTCCCGTAAAAAAAGCCACCAAAGAAGATCTCAAAACGATTCATGAAGCACACTATGTGGAGTGGGTGGAGAGAGCCTATGATGAGGGGTATCGATTCATCCTCAATGAAGATACGCTCCTTACTCCAAGAAGCTTTGAGGTTGCAAGCTACGCTGCAGGATCGACTATGCCGGTTATCGATGCTTTTGCAAATGGTGAGATTAAAAAAGCATTTCTTAATATCCGCCCTCCCGGACACCATGCCGAAAGAAGAACAGGACAGGGGTTTTGTATCTTTAATAATATCGCTCTCATGGCAAGGTATGCACAAAAAAGAGGATTTAAAAAGGTAATGATAATTGACTTTGACGTGCATCATGGTAACGGAACGCAAGATATTTTCTATCACGATGATACCGTATGTTACTTTAGCACGCATGAGCGTAACAATTACCCCTATTTTACTGGAAGTGAAGAAGAAAGAGGAGAGGGAAGAGGCGAGGGCTTCAATATCAATAAGCCTTACGGGGATTACTGCAGTGATGAAGAGCTTTTGCAACTTTATGAGGATCTTCCTGAGTGGTTTGATTTTGATATTGTACTTGTAAGTGCTGGGTATGATTTGATGAAGGATGAGGCGATATCTACTGCACAAATTACCTTTGAAGGTCTGCGTGCAATAGTGCAAAAGATTTTGCGGTTTGCAGGTGATAAGCCAGTAGCATTTTTGTTAGAGGGTGGATACAATCTTGACTCATTAGCTACAAGTGTAGCTATTACATTAGAAGAACTTACAAAGGATGAGCTATGAGAAGTTTAATTCTTTTGGGAGTTGCAGTATGGGCTTATGCTAATATCTTTGCAGGAAGTGCTACAAAACACTCAATGGATATCAAAGGAGACTTTGCCAAAACACATCAGTGTATTCGCTGCCATCTCGATATCTATGACGAGTATAAAGCATCTCCCCACTTCAACTCTACAATTTACAGAGATCCTGTCCATAAAAAGGTTTTTGAGTTGCACGCAAAAGCGAGTAAAGCCAAAGAGTATGTGTGTGCCAAATGCCATACCCCTACCCTTAAAGACAAAAAAATTGCTTCAATGGATCCCAAAAAATTTGGCTATGAGCAAGCAATTTCATGTGCATACTGTCATAGAATCAAATCAATTGAAAAGCATGCCAAAGCAAATAAAAATGTGATACTGCCCAAAAAAGGGGTCTACTATGGAACGCGCCATCCAAAAATAAGAAGCGAATACCATAAAATTATCAATACTAACCCCATCCACAAAAATGGTGAAACTTGCATGGGATGCCATTCTCATAAACAAAATGAGCATGGGTTTGTTGTGTGTCAGACTGAGAGTAATAATACTCTCAAGCAAAACTGTATAACTTGTCACATGCCACAAGTAGAGGGGAGTCTCAGTGATAGAGTTGAGACGCCTACACACGCTTTTCATGGATTTGCAGGAGTAAGTGTAAAGCCAGAGTTTTTGGCAAAATATCTTCATATAGATTTGATTAAAAAAGATCCTCTTCAAATTCGCCTAACCAACGATGCACCTCATGCATTTTTGCTCCATCCTTTGCGTGTGGCAAAGCTCATTGTAAAACATAAACGTGATGGGAAGCTTTTAAAAGAGCAAGAGATTACGTTCGTGCGTGTTATTGGAAAAGATGGCAAACCAACTCCTCCATGGATTGCTACAGAGGTAGTAAAAGATACAATGCTTAAAGCGGGTGAGAAGAGAGTAGTAACTTTTGATATACATCCGCAAAAAGGAGATACAATTGAGGTAATATTTGGTTTTTATAAAATCAATCCAAAAATGGCAAAAAAGTTTGGATTGCCAACAAAGTTTATAGTCTTCAAGAAAAAAGAGTTGTATGTATAGTTGGCAAAGGATTTTTAAAAGCGTTTTAGCACATAAAAAACTCTTTATTATAGCCCAAATCTTAGCACTGTTGGCTGTGCTTGCGAGTGTTCCTACACCTCTTTTGATGCCACTGCTTGTCGATGAGGTACTTTTGCATAAACCAGGAAAGCTGCTGGCTTTTATTCAAGAGCTCTTTGGCAGCGGCTCGCCACTTTTTTATACACTTATTGTACTTGCAATGACACTACTTTTACGCGGGATCTATATTGGCCTTGGAATTTTACAAAGTAAGATTTTTCACACCATCTCTAAAAATATCACTGCACAAATTCGCCAAGATGTTCTTGCGCATCTTCAAAAAGTCTCTATGAGTGAGTATGAGATGCTTGGAAGCGGAAAGGTTGCTTCAAGACTCGTAAGTGATATCAATACGATTGATCTTTTTTTAAGTAGCAGTATTAGCAAGCTTTTAGTCTCTGTTTTGACACTGGCTGGAGTGAGTATTGTCTTGCTTCTTATCCATTGGCAGCTAGCTTTATTTATTCTTATTCTCAATCCTTTTGTGGTTTTTTTTTCAAGCAGGTTGGCTAAAAAAGTTTCAAAACTCAAAAAAGAGGAAAACAGAGCAATTGAGATCTTTCAAAATAGTTTGGTGGAAACATTAGAGCTATTTGAGCAAATTAGAGCAGCAAATAAAGAGGAGTACTTTTTTGGACGCCTCATGCAGCTTATTAAAGATCTCAAAAATCGCTCCATTGCATTTAGCTACAAAAATGATGCAGGCGTGAGGCTAAGTTTTTTGGTGTTTCTTTCCGGTTTTGAGCTTTTTAGGGCAGCTGGGATTATTACTGTAGCCTATAGTGACTTAAGTATCGGGCTTATGATGGCTATATTTGGTTATTTGTGGGTAATGATGACGCCAATTCAAGATATTATCAATATTCAGTATGCCAAAAGAAGTGCTGATATGGCACTCCAGCGTATTAATAAACTTTTTACACTACAAAAAGAGCCAGAGTTTCCAGCGCTTAAAAATCCATTTGCAATGTCAGAAAAAGTTTCAATCACTTTAGAGCATGTCTGGTTTAACTATGGAGAGAAAAAACCAGTGCTCAAAGATATTACCACAACAATTGCTGCTGGAAAGATAACAGCTCTTGTAGGTGCAAGCGGTAGTGGCAAAACTACCCTTAGTCGCTTGCTTGTAGGACTTTACGTGCCAACAAAGGGGGATATTTTCTATAATGGTGTGAGTATGCAAGAGATTGGCTTAAAAACTATTAGGCAAAATGTAGCACTTGTTTTGCAAACACCGATACTATTTAATGATACAGTGCGGTTTAATCTCACTCTAGGAAAAGAGTACCCAGAAGATAAAATCAAAGAGGCGCTGCAGATGGCGCAAATCTATAAAGTGATTGAAATGCTTCCACAAGGGCTTGATACAGTTGTGGGAAAAGGTGGAGCTAGGCTAAGTGGTGGAGAGAGGCAGCGCATTGCAATAGCTAGAATGATTTTACAAGATCCAAAAGTAGTTATTTTGGATGAGTCAACATCAGCTATTGATATGGAGACAGAAAAGCTGCTCTTTTGTGCGTTGAAGGATTTCTTGCGTAAACGCACCACCATTCTCATTGCCCATCGTCCAAGTACCATAGAAGAGGCTGATATTTTGCTCTTTTTAAAAGATGGACAGATAGTAAAGAAAAGCAGGTTTGAAGAATATAAGAGAAATTTTTGTATACTATAAAAAAACAAAGGAGCATTACAATGCAAATCCCAAAAAATATGGCTGAACTCAAAGAGTATGTAGCTGAAAACTTCGCCAAACTTAGTAATGAAGCACAACTTGAAGTGTTAAAAACACTTCATAAGTTTATTAAGAATGAAGATATAGTTAAAAAAGAGTTAGAGCTTGAGCAAAAACTTCTTGATGAAGAGAAGGCTACAAAAATCTGTGCAATAGATGATGAAGAGGCTACTATCCAAGAGGAGATCCTTGAAGAGATTCGCAGACACAACCATGTAGATGTACATCAATTCAAAGATGCAAGTAGTGATCCACGCGATGAAGATGCAAAATATGTAGATAAAACTCTCGATAAACCTGTCAAAGATCCAAATGATCCGTTAGCTGATTATATTGATGAGCTCGAAGATAAAGAGAATAGCGGAAGTTAATGGCGACCCCAGGGGGACTCGAACCCCCGTCACCGCCGTGAAAGGGCGGTGTCCTAACCGCTAGACGATGGGGCCAGGCATTTAAGTGACGGATGAAATTATAATCAATAAAAACTTAAATTAAAATTAGGAAGTGGATGAGTAAAGTCATTTTTCTATTGCTATTTTGTTTGTCACTTTTTGCCAATATTGAGACAAGAGCTTTGAGAGGAGATGAAAACAGTAGCTCCTTTTTTTGGATCCATGAATTTATCAAAAAAATAAAAAAAGATGAGACTCTTTTATGTAAAGAGAGAATAGATCTGCAAAGATTGGAAAATCTTCTTGTTGGATACGAATATACTTTCGATCCAAAACTCAAAGAGCTTTTGTTGGATGAAGTAGAAAAAACAGTACAGTCATATAATTATTTTAAAAGCAATGGCTGCTATAATCCAAAAGAGTTTTTGGAAGAAAACTTTTTATCTACCGATAAAAGCGATACGAAAGTTATAGATAATCCCATTTTGCACCGCCTCTATAAGGCTTTTGAAAAATATAAAAAAATCAAGCAAGAGGGTGGATGGGAGCCTATAGTAGTGCAGGATATTCTCTATCTCAAAAAGGGGCAAGAGTATGATGTCATTCCCCAGATTTGTAAACGTCTCAAGATAGAAGGATATATAGAAGAGTGCAACGACTCAAAGCTTTTTAATAGCTCTTTGGAAAATGCAGTCAAAGAGTTTCAGCGCTGCCATTCTCTTAAAGTAGATGGCATTATAGGCCCAATGACCGTTACAGCTATGAATGAATCAGTAGATATGAGACTTAAAGAGATTCTTATCAATATTGAGCGAGCAAGATGGTTTGTAAAAAATGACAATTTTTTTGTGTTTGTGGACATACCAGGATTTTTTCTCCAAGTTTTTAAAGACGGGGAGCCCATCTTTTACTCCAAAGTTGTTGTAGGCAGAAAAAGCAGACCAACACCCCAGATGCGCAATGTCATCTCTTATGCTATTCTCAATCCTTACTGGAGAGCACCAAAGACTATTATCAAAGAGGATATTTTGCCTCATATAAAAAAAGGGGAATTTGAAGAGCTCTACAAAGAGGGGATCCTTGCATCCAAAGATTACTATGGCAAAAATTTGATAGCGTATGAGGATGTCAATTGGAGTGAATATAATGTTACAAATCTGCCTTTTACCTTCTTACAACTACCTGGAGATCAGAACTTTTTGGGTCGAATCAAGATGATGTTTCCTAATAGATTTGATGTCTATTTGCATGATACAAATGAGAGATGGCTTTTTGATTATGACTTTAGGGCATTGAGTTCTGGGTGTGTGAGAGTACAAAAGCCATTGGAGCTTTTTGATGTTTTATTGCAAGAAACGTGTCAAACGTATATATCTTTGGAGGATGTTCAAGCACTTTTGGCTGATAATGAGACGAAAAAGATCTACATTCGACCCAATATCCCTGTGTATTTGCTCTATTTGACGGTATATATGGATGAAGAGGGACTTGTGAGTTTTTTTGACGATATCTATGGCATTGATAAAAAGATGCTATCAATAGAGGATTTGCAAAAATTAGATACAATAGCAGTCAATAAAAGAAAGGAATAGCAATGCAAAGAAGAGACTTTATCAAAAAAAGTTTACTTTTTACCGCTTCTATTATTGTTCCTTCTCGATCTTTTGCATCACTCAATGAAAAGAGCTTTACGCTTTACAACATCCATACAGGGGAGAAATATAGAGCCATCTACTGGGCAAATGGGAAATATATCTATGACGAAATAGCAAATCTTGAATATATCTTACGCGATTACCGTAACAATGAAATACATAAAATAGATGTGAAGCTTTTTGACTATCTCTATGATCTTCACTCTTTAGTTGAATCGAATAAAGAGATTTTAGTTATTTCTGGCTATAGATCTCCTGCTACAAATACTTTGTTGCGTAAGCACCATAGAGGAGTTGCCAAAAATAGCTACCACACCAAAGGTATGGCAGTAGATATCCGTATACCTGATGTGAGGCTCTCAATGCTACGCTATGCAGCACTTTCATTGAAAAGGGGAGGGATAGGCTATTATCCAAGATCCAATTTCATACATATTGATACTGCAAATCCTCGCTACTGGAGATATCCAAAACGATGATGAATCTTGTTCTTTATATCCATCTTCTAGCAGCTACAGTGTGGATTGGAGGAAGCGTTTTTCTCTTTGCATTAGGAATTTTTTTGCGTGATAAAGATGCGCAAAAGAAGGTCTATTTTTATGTGGGGCCAATCTATGGCTATGTAGAGAGCGTATGGCTTACAATTTTAATCATAACTGGACTTTGGATGTTTTTTCATATGGGGCTTGAAAATGTGATACATGGAGAAAATCTCATTGCTCCAATCTTACAAAAAAAGCTTTTCTTGGTAGTTCTTATCACCATTGCAACGATTATCCATATGTATATTGCTTTTAAAACAAATGGTCTTGAGCGCACGCCTTTGCAAAAATTCCTCTCACGCGCCAGCAGTATGGCTATTTTTGTGCTCAATCTCATTATCTTGTGGTATGCGATGGAGCTGAGGACACTTCTTTAACCTTTTTATACACATAATATCCTCCAATTGCGGCCACACTCTCTGCTATTATCGTAGCATAGAGTGCTCCTTGAAGTCTAAAATGTGGAATTAAGAAAAAATTGAGCAAAATATTCAAAGTAGCTGAAGCAAATGTTATCCAAAACCACTCTTTACTTTTTTCTAAAATTGTGAGGAGAGAGGTATAAACATAGCTCCAGGCAAGTACTATTATACTTAAAGCAAAAAGAGGCATCAAAGATATGGTAGGGGCGAATTTTTCTGTATAAAGAAGCGTGATAATGAAATCTTTACCAAAATAAAAGACTGCAGCAATGAAAAAAGAGAGAATAACAATACTCCATTTATATGATCTCATTGCATCTATACTCTTTGTCACTTTTGGTGCAAAGACTGTCCATACAGTGCTAAAGATTACCGGTACAAGTGCATAGAGTTTGTATCCAGCTTCATAGTAGCCATTGTACTTGATGCCAAGCATATGGGCTATCATGATTTTGTCTGTATTAGTATATATCTGATTGAGAAAGAGTGCACCTCCTAGATAGATGGAGACTTTGATGATTTTGTGCCAATGATGAGGCTTGGTAGAAGAAAAGCTAAGTTCTTTAAAAATATTTTTCCCAAAAATAACTGCACTGAGCAAATTCGCGCCTATGTAAGCTACTGCCAACGTGATGATATTTTCAAACCACCATAGCAAAAGAAGAACCAAGAAAAAATAGCTCACGGCTTGTGTGATTTTAATATGAGAAATGGTTCTAAAATCTTCAGCAGCTTGGTAGTACCATACTGGTGTGATGGTAGAAAGCAAATCTGCACACAAAAGCATAGTGATAAGTAGCAAAACTTTTAGCTCCATATAGCTATGTAAGCTCCACGAGACTCCTAAAGCTCCAAAGGTAAGCAGTGCTTTTATGGTGATAGTGTTGATATATAGTGAAGATCTTTTTCTAATATTTTTCGTGGCTTCTACCATAGCATAGACATCAAGTCCTAGATTGGTAGCGATGATCAAAAAAGCATTGATTGCAAGTGCATAAGACCAATATCCTAGTTCAGTTACTCCAAGTACTCTTGAAACATAGATGATGATAAAAAAACTAAGAGCCCTTGAGAAGGTTTCAGCAATAAAAAGAGAAGAGAGAGCTCTTTTCATATGTTTTTTTCTATTATATTTGAGAGTTTTTGCGCTGCACTTTCCCAGCTAAATTGCTTAGCTCTTATGAGCCCTTTGACTGCGAGTTCTTTTCGCAAAACTGTATCTTCATCCATTTGATGCAAAGCTTGGCGTATTTGTTTTGTATCATGGGGATCTATCAAAAGACCGGCATCTCCTATTACTTCTGGAATCGAAGAGCTGTTTGAGGCAATAACTGGAGTTCCACACGCCATCGCTTCAAGAGGAGGCAGACCAAATCCTTCATAAAAAGAGGGAAAAATAAAAGCTTTTGCTCCACCATAGAGCGCAATGAGTTCCTCTTCACTTACATACCCAAGTCTTTTGACATAGCCACTATTTGAAGCTTTTTGCAATAAATCATCAAAATGTTCACTACGCCATCCAATTCCACCAGCTAGTACCAAAGGAGTGGGGTGATTAGTGGTTTTTAGATATTGCAAATAAGCAGCAAGAAGATTTCTAAGATTTTTACGTGGCTCTAAAGTTCCCACAAAGAGGAAGTAGTTTTGATATTGCAAGTTATGTTTTTGTGCTACAGATACAAACTCTGATTGCGTTGTTGGACGAAATTTGGGATCAATTCCATTATATATAACTTCTATTTTCTCTTCATCACATAGATTCAGATTTATAAGCTCTTGCTTAGTAAATTCTGAGATAGTCACTATTTTGGTGCTTTTTTCTATGCTTTTTGGTAGATATTTTTCAAAATACTCCATCCGCTCTTTTGGATGATACTCTTTATAGCGGATATGAGAGAGATCATGAATAAAAGTAATAGTTGGAATATCAAAAAATGTAGGAAAAGATATATAATTTGGCTGGATAAAAATATCTGGTTTTTCTTTGAAAAGTGTGTAATTAAAAATGGCCGTTTTAGCACTATGGGTGAGTATATAGGGACGGGGGAGATACTTTTTGGCTAGATTTACCGCTTTTTCATAATTTCCCAGCGCTCTTTGGCGAAGCTTATTACTATAAAACCATGCATAGTAGTAGAGCGTATTTGGATATATCTTTTGCAACTCTTTTGCATACTGGTATGTGACATAGCCCACACCACTTAGATCTTTAAGCAAAGGTGTTGTATCGATAAGAATCTTGGGGTTTTCCATGAATTTTTTACTTTCTTTAGTTTTTGAAATTGTATCATAGCGATTGATTTTTGGCTTTACATCATCCTGAAGCGTAGTGAAAGAATCTAATTTACAGATTAGCGAAGATGTTTCGTTTCACTCAATATAACATCTATTCGTCATCCTGAGCCAAAGGTGAAGGGTTTAACCTAACTTCATTTAAAGACTTTCTCTATCAAAGTTACAAAGTTAGGATTAAAAATAGTCAAAGCAAATATGCTTATGCCAATCAATATTTTTAAAAGAAGTGCATTTTGACGTATTTCTGCTCTTAGTTCGTTGATCTCTACTTTGACTTCATTGATTTCTGCTTTGACTTCATTAATCTCCGCTCTGACAAATTCTTTTGTAGCAAGTTCATTTCTTAATTCATTATACAGTTCAGCTTTGATGTTTTCCTTTTTGTTTTCAATCTCTTTGAGAGATTCTTGCTGTACAATATCCAAGAAAGATTCTATTGCTTTAGCAAATTTTTCTGCACTATCTTTTCCTACTTGCTTGACAAGTTCATCAAAAAGATCACGAGGAAGTGTATAGTGCATAAAAATCCTTTGCATTTTTTATTTTATTTTAATGAATTTATACAGTATTGTAAAGGTTTCCATTATCCTAAAGGAGCATAGCGACTAAAGGATCTACGCAATATGCTACAATAACAAAAACCCACTAAAGTTAAAAAAATGAGTAAAATAGATATCGAAAAACTCAAAAACGAAATTATAAAACGGCTCAAACCACTCGATCCAGACAAGATCATCCTCTTTGGATCATACGCCTATGGCGAACCAAATGAAGAGAGTGATATCGATCTTTTTTTGATAAAAGATGACTTAAAATTGGAAGAGATGAGAAAATATCAAAAAAAAGCACGGAGAAATTTGCGAGATTTAATATATAAATATCATGTAGGATTTGATGTCTTATCGGCTCCATCTTGGTATATAAACCATAAAAAGGATTATTTTTATAAAATGGATATCCTCGAAAAAGGAAAGGTAATTTTTGAATAAAACTTCTGCCTAAGAGTGGTTACGAAAAGCATGGCACAATCTTTCGAGCGCTAAACTTTTATATGAAGCTGATCACTATACTGATGTTATAGCAGTAGAAGTCCATTATGCAGCTGAAAAAATAATGAAATCTCTCGTTGCATATGAAAATAAAAAGATACCTAAAACTCATGATTTGATAGAGATCCATGCTGCAATTAAAGAGAAAATATCTTTCCAAGAAAAAGAACTCGATCTCCTTGATGATATAACTGCATACCATATCGAAGAATTCTATCCAATATATGAAAAAAATCTACCACCTAAAGAAGAGATTGAAGAAGTAATACAATTTACAGAGGATCTTTTACAGAGGGTTTGCCATATTTTGAATATCAATGAGGAAGAAGTAAAAAAGTAATTTCCCTACGTCATCCTGATGCTTTAGCCGAAGGAACTACCCAATATGCTACAATAATAAAAACCCGCTAAAGTTAAAAAAATGAGCAAAATAGATATTGAAAAACTCAAAAACGAGATTATAGAACGGCTCAAACCACTCGATCCAGATAAGATCATCCTCTTTGGCTCCTATGCCTATGGCGAGCCAAACGAAGAGAGTGATATAGATCTCTATATCGTAACTAAAGATGATTATATTCCTAAAAGTTGGCGTGAAAAGAATGATCTTGTACTACTTTATTCACAGCGATTAGCTGACATGTATGTCCATTTTCCTCTAGATATTATTGTCCACACAAAAAAAATGCATCAAAAGTTTATCGAATCAAAAAGTTCATTTAGCAAAACGATTTTACAGCAAGGAAGAGTTATTTATGAACATAAAGATGGCCACAGAGTGGCTTAAAGCGGCATATAGCGATATTTTGGTTATTCAAAAAATCTTAAATGATCCGCTATTAACTCACATAGCCTCTTTTCATGCCCAGCAGGCAATCGAGAAGTCTTTCAAAGGTCTATTGGAATTTCATGAATCACAGATACCCAAAAAACACGATATAGTTCATCTGTATAGATTAATTGGAAATAATATAAAACTTGAAAATGAGAAAATTTTATTTCGTTTAAAAGTCTATATATAGAATCTCGATATCCAGGAGATTTGGGATTACTACCAGATGGCAGACCAACACTCGAAGATGCAAAAGAGTTTTACGAATTTGCAAATGAGATATTTGAGCAAGCTATCCGAATTATTGGGATTGAGAAAAATGAGTTGTTATAGATCTCTCGCTTCACTCAAGATGACCGATAAATCCCCGCACTTTACTTATTTTCGTTTTTAAAATATAATATTTCAAAAACGAAAGTTTAACATGTTTGTAGATAGAGAAAAAGAATTAAAGATTTTGGAAAAAGAGTATAACCATAAAAATTTTCGCTTTTGCATCATTTATGGACGCCGTAGAGTTGGAAAAACAGCGCTTATCCAGAAGTT
The DNA here is from genome assembly GCF_027946175.1 of Nitratiruptor tergarcus DSM 16512. Classification (NCBI taxonomy): domain Bacteria; kingdom Pseudomonadati; phylum Campylobacterota; class Epsilonproteobacteria; order Nautiliales; family Nitratiruptoraceae; genus Nitratiruptor; species Nitratiruptor tergarcus. Next base: position 807,164 of record NZ_AP026671.1, on the reverse strand, counting down.
TCTTTCCAAAAAAAGAGGTATTTACTTCTTGGCAACACTCGAAAATGAGCACTTGCTGCTTGAAAAATTCAAAAATATAGTAGCAGACTATTTTGCAGACGAATTTTTGCGAAAAGTTACAATTGGTAGTTTTGAAGAGCTTTTTCTCTATATTGTTCAAAAAAACCAAAAAGTTACCATTGTAATAGATGAATTTCAGTATCTTGCGAAAGTAAATCCAGCGATTGCATCGATTTTCCAAACTATTTGCGACAACTATCTTAAATCAAGCAATATTTTTCTTATTCTTTGTGGTTCGATTATATCTATGATGTATAGAGAGACTTTGGCATATTCATCACCCCTGTATGGTCGAAGAACTTCCAATATCAAACTCTCTCCCTTGCAATTTATCTATATAGATAAATTTTTTCCAAAAAAGAAAAAACAAGAGCTCATAGAGATTTATAGCATTCTTGGCGGTATACCGAAGTATTTGGAGATTTTTGGAGATTTTGAGGATATATTCGCTACAATCGAATCTAATATACTCGATCCAAATGCCTTTTTATATTATGAGCCCTATTTTCTCTTGCAAGATGAGATTAATGAACCTACGACATATTTTTCTATTTTGGAAGTGATTGCCGCTGGAGAGCATAAAATTGGAAATATAGCAAAAAGATTGCAAAAGCCCGTACACAATTTCACGACTTCTTTGCAAAAACTGATAGATCTTGAAATAATAGTCAAAGAGGTTCCAATTACCGAGACAAATCCACAAAAAAGCAAAAAAGGACTCTATTTTATTAAAGATCAATTTTTGCGGTTTTGGTTTGCGTTTGTATTTCCCTTTAAATCCTATTTAGAGATGGGAAACAAAGAGTATGTTATAAAAAAAATCAAAGAGAGTTTCGACCAGTTTGTATCCAAAACTTATGAAGAGTTGGCGATAGATTTTGTTAAAGAGCATTTTTCATTAATAAGATGTGGCAGATGGTGGAGTAAAAATGAAGAGATTGATCTTGTTGGAATAGGGGATGATTACTATCTCTTTGGTGAATGCAAATGGCAAAAGAGAAAAGTCTGTATGGATGTATACCAAAAGCTAGTACATAAATCAGCATTGATAGAATATCCTCAAAAAAAATATATTCTCTTCTCCAAAAGCGGCTTTACTCAAGAGCTAATTGATTTTGCACGAAATAATCCAGAAAAATTATTTCTTGTGGAAATTCTTGATTTTATTCGTTTTTGAAATATAATTTTTTAAAAACGCAATAAATACCATAAAATTTCTCTGTCATTTTAAAATTTCTCGATTCCGTCACACACATTCTGAGTCTCTATTCCCGTCATCCTGAGGCCTTAGCCGAAGAATCTATCCAATATGCTACAATAATAAAAAACCACTAAGATTAAAAAAATGAGCAAAATAGATATAGAAAAACTCAAAAACGAGATCATGGAACGGCTCAAACCACTCAATCCAGACAAAATTATCCTTTTTGGTTCCTATGCCTATGGCGAGCCAAACGAAGAGAGCGATATCGATCTGTTTATCATTAAAGATGCATTAGAAAAAGAGAAGCTAAGAGATGAAATGTTACAAGCTCAAATACTATTGTGGGATATCGTAGAAAAATATAAGATTGGATCTGATGTATTTGTCGATTGTAAGAGTAGGATTAAACATAGAATGGAAAATATAAGAGATCAATTTTACAAGAAAATCATAAAGAAGGGTAGAATGATTTATGTCAAATAGATCTTTTCCAAAAAAGAAAAAGTTTTACAGAGGATCTTTTGCAAAATATTTACCAAATTCTAGATATTTGTGAAAGTGAATTGATAAAATATATGTTGATTCTTTTATGGTAATATAATTAATGAAAAAGGATACTTTATGATTATGGTGACCAATAATAATGCAAAAATTTTTGAAGTTGATCCAGAACTTTTTAATGATGTTATTGTTTTTCTCAAAAAACTTGCAAAAAAGAAGAAAAAATCGTTTACATACATCGATGATTTAGGTGATATTGTAGTAGTAGAAGGAGATAAAGAGTTTATCATCCCTACAAAAGAAGATATAAAAGCTCTCATGCAGAAGCAGGAATATTATGATGAGAATGAAGTCAAAAAATTATTATGTATAGAATAAAATATAGTAAACAGGTCATAAAATTTTTGCAAAAGCAGAAGAAGGAAATAGTTCAAAAAATTATGTCAACATTTGATGAACTGAAACATGAATTAGAACTTGATAGATTTGATATTAAAGAGTTAAAAGGTTTTCAAAATGTTTATAGGTTACGCATTGGTAAATATAGAATAATATTTAGAGTGTTAGAAGAAGAGTTAATTATAGAAGTTATTAAAGCTGTAAGTAGAGGTGATGTTTATAAGTGATTATAAAGTTTTTGATCTTTCGCTGCGCTCAAGATGACAGCTTTCCGTCATCCTGAGCCAACGGCGTGGGATCTACCCAATATGCTACAATAATAAAAATCTACCAGAGCAAAATATGAGCAAAATAGATATCGAAAAACTCAAAAAAGAGATCGTAGAGCGGCTCAAACCACTTGAACCAGATAAGATCATTCTCTTTGGTTCCTATGCCTATGGGGAGCCAAACGAAGAGAGTGATATCGATCTCTATATTGTGACGAAGGATGAGTATATACCCAGAAATTTCAAAGAAAAGAATGAACTCTATTTAAAAATAGCTCGATTATTGAGAGATTTGAGAAAGGATATTCCTATAGATATCATAGTACATACCAAAAAAATGCATGAAGAATTTGTGAAACAAAATAGTAGTTTCTATAAATATGAGATTCGACGAGGAATACGCTTGTGAAGCAGCCGCTCTATTACGCATGGATTAAAGCTTCTTATGACGATCTTAAAGTTATTTCAAAAATCATAGATTCACCAGATTTAACACACATGATTGCATTTCACGCGCAACAATCTATAGAAAAATCCTTCAAAGCTTTAATGGAATACAAAAATATAAGAGTACCCAAACAACATGACTTGATAAAATTAAAAGAAGCTGTTTCTAACGATATTTCTGCAGATGATGATTTACTTGATACTTTAAATCAACTCTATATAGATTCAAGATATCCTGGGGATATGGGACTTTTACCTTATGGAAAACCAACACTCGAAGATGCAAAAGAGTTTTATGAATTTGCAAATGATATATTTGAGCAAGTTTTAGAGATAGTGGGTATTGAAAAAGAGAATTTGCTATAGATTTTCATAGATCTTTCGCTTCTCTCAAGATAACGAGATCCTTCACATTCGTTCAGGATGACTATTTTTTTGTCATCCTGAGGCTTTAGCCGAAGGATCTACCCAATATGCTACAATAACAAAAAACCCACAAGAAATAAATATGAGCAAAATAGACATAGAAAAACTCAAAAACGAGATCGTAGAGCGGCTCAAACCACTTGAACCAGATAAGATCATCCTCTTTGGCTCCTATGCGTATGGCAAGTCAAACGAAGAGAGTGATATAGATCTCTATATTGTAACGAAAGATGATTATATTCCTCAAAATGTGAATGAAAAGATGGATTTAAAATTTCGTTATTTTAAACCGTTAGAAAACATTGCGAAAGATTTTGGACTGGATTTCATTGTCCATACAAAACCGATGCATCAAAAATTTATAGAAAACAATAGCTCTTTTGCCAAAGAAATCCAAAAAGGTATAGTTTTATGGCTTCGCAAATAGCCAAAGAATGGTTGAAAGCTGTTTATTTAGATATCCAAGCTATAGAATATTTATTGGGTAATGAACATCTCACTCCTATAGCTTCTTTCCATGCTCAGCAGGCAATAGAAAAATCATTTAAAGCCTTAATCGAATATAAAAGGCAGAATATCCCTAAAAAGCATAACCTTTTTGCCTTATATTCTCTTATAGAAAATGACATTAAAATCGAAGATGAAAAGACTATGTTCAAGATCAATGAGCTTTATATGGATGCAAGATATCCAGGAGATTTGGGATTATTACCAGATGGCAAACCGTCACTCGAAGATGCAAAAAGAGTTTTATGAATTTGCAAATGATATATTTGAGCAAGTTTTAGAGATAGTGGGTATTGAAAAAGAGAATTTGCTCTAGATTTTCATATATCTTTCGCTTTACACAAGATGACAGCCTTAATCATCCTGAGCCAACGGCGAAGGATCCACCCAAATTTGTCAACCCACATAGAGATGTTTCGTTTCCCTCAATATGACGTCACTATTCTAATATATAACCAAAATTTAACATTCCATTTGCTACAATATTATCAAAAATTAAGAGCCAAAATATATGACAAATATAATTCTCAGTGGTGGAAGCGGTACGAGACTCTGGCCTTTGAGTCGAAAACTCATGCCAAAACAGTTTTTACAGCTTTTTGATAATAAATCGCTTTTTCAAAAAACACTACAAAGGAATGTACCTTTAAGTGATAAAATTCTTATCATCTCCAACGAGGAGCAGTATTTTTTGGCTAACGATCAAGTCGATGAGATAGGAATAGATACAGATGGCTATATCCTCGAGCCATTTGGCAGAAATACCGCAGCGGCTATCGCCTTTGGTGCGATGAGTGTGGATGAAGATGAGCTACTTTTTATCACTCCAAGCGATCATTTGATCGAAGATGAAGAAAAATATCATGAAGCGATCCAAAGAGCAAAAGATTTGGCCAAAAATGGTGGGCTTGTGACATTTGGTATCAAGCCTACCGAGCCGCATGGTGGCTATGGATATATCGAAGCGGATGGCGAGGATGTGGTAAAGTTTCATGAAAAGCCAGACAAGCAAAAAGCCAAAGAGTATCTTGCTAAAGGTAACTACTTTTGGAATAGTGGAATGTTTTTATTCAAAGCTGGCGTCTACCTCAAAGAGCTGCAAAAGCATGCTCCAGAACTTTATGAAAGTGCAAAGAGGGCCTATGAAAACAGCAAAATCGATGGGAAAATTCGCCGCATAACTCCAGAATTTATGGAAAAGATCCCAGATATCAGCATAGACTACGCCGTGATGGAAAAGAGCGATAAAATCAAAATGGTGCCGAGTGAATTTAGCTGGAGTGATGTGGGAAGTTTTGATAGTCTTACTGAGTATATCGACAGTGAAACTGATAATATTGAGATAGAGAGTGAAAATAATTTTTATTATAGTGACAATAATAAAAAACTTATAGCTACTATTGGCATAGATAATCTTATCATCATTGATACCAATGATGCTCTGCTCATTGCCAAACGAGGCGAGACACAAAAAGTCAAAGAGCTTGTAGGTAGATTGCAAACATCTCATCCAGAGCTTCTCAATGCCCATACCAAAGTCCATCGCCCTTGGGGGACATATGAAGTTCTCGTAGAAGACAGTGGCTACAAGATCAAGCGGATTGAAGTCAAACCTGGTAAGAGACTTTCACTCCAAAAGCACTTTCACCGTAACGAGCACTGGATAGTAGTAAGTGGCACAGCGGAAGTGCAAGTGGGGGATGATCGCTATCTTGTACGAGCGAACGAATCGACTTATATCAAAATGGGGGAGATCCACCGCCTCTCCAATCCTGGTAAAATTCCCGTAGTGCTCATCGAGGCTCAAGTGGGAGAATATACAGGAGAAGATGATATTGTGAGAATTGAAGATGATTTTAAAAGGAAATAAATGGCAAAAAAAGTAGCTTTAATCACCGGTATAACAGGACAAGATGGGAGCTATCTGGCTGAATTTTTGTTAGATAAAGGATATGAAGTACACGGGATAAAAAGAAGAAGTTCACTTTTTAACACCAAAAGGATTGATCATCTATATAAAGATCCTCATGAAGAGAATGTAAACTTCTTTTTACACTATGGAGATATGGGAGATAGTCTGAATCTCACAAGACTCATCCAAAAAATCCAACCAGAGGAGATCTATAACCTAGCAGCCCAGTCCCATGTGGCAGTGAGCTTTGAAGAGCCAGAATATACCGCTCAAGTAGATGCAGTAGGGACATTGAGAATCTTGGAGGCTGTACGGCTTTTAGGACTTACTGATAAAACAAAAATATACCAAGCTTCCACTTCAGAGCTCTACGGCAAAGTGCAAGAAGTACCCCAGAATGAAAATACACCATTTTATCCAAGGAGTCCATACGCCGCAGCAAAAATATATGCCTATTGGATAACGGTCAATTACAGAGAAGCCTACAACATGTTTGCCTGTAATGGAATTTTATTTAATCATGAATCTCCAAGGCGAGGAGAGACATTTGTTACAAGAAAAATAACGAGAGCTGCTGCAAGAATTATATTGGGATTAGACCATAAACTCTATCTTGGAAATCTAAGCGCAAAAAGAGACTGGGGACATGCAAAAGATTATGTAAGAATGATGTGGATGATACTGCAATACGAAAAACCGGAGGACTGGGTAATAGCTACAGGAAGAACAACAGAGATTAGAGAGTTTGTTCGCATGACTTTTGAGAGATTTGGAATCACCATCGAGTTTGAAGGTGAAGGAGTCAATGAAAAAGGAGTTGTAAAAGCAATTGATGAAGAAAAGCTTCATATATTGTTGAAGCAAACAAACGTAGCTCATCCTCAAACAATCATCGAGCATGCAAAAACACTACTTGGCAGAGATGTTATCAATGTCGACCCAAAATATTTTAGACCAACAGAAGTGGATCTGCTTTTGGGTGACCCAACAAAAGCAAAAGAGAAACTTGGCTGGGAGCCTCAAATTACACTAGAAGAGCTGGTAAATGAAATGGTAGAGCATGACCTCAAAGAGAACTATCAAGAATTAGTTCTCAAAGAGTGTGGATTTGAAGTACCAAAAAGCTGTGAGTTGTAAAATGCAAAAGAAAAGTAAGATTTTTGTAGCCGGGGGAACAGGACTGGTAGGCAGTGCAATCATAAGAAAGCTAAAAGAAAAAGGGTATACAAACATTACAAGTACCTATCATAATAGAAAACCGCAAGATAATGATACTCAGTGGCATAAAATAGATTTGACAGACTCTATAGAAGTAGAAAACTTTTTTGAAGAGCAAAAACCAGAATTTGTCTTTCTCGCTGCTGCAAAAGTTGGTGGTATTATGGCAAACAATATTTATCGAGCCGATTTTATCTATGAAAACCTCCAGATTCAAAACAATATCATCTATAATGCCTATAAATATAAAACAAAAAAACTACTTTTTTTAGGAAGTACATGCATTTATCCTAAAAACTGTCCTCAGCCAATAAAAGAGGAGTATCTCTTAACAGGAGAGCTTGAATATACAAATGAACCATACGCTATAGCAAAAATAGCCGGAATTAAAATGTGTGAGAGTTTTAATCTGCAATATGGAACAAACTTTCTATCTGTAATGCCAACAAATCTTTATGGACCCCATGATAACTTTGATTTAGAGACTTCCCATGTTTTACCAGCACTTTTAAGAAAAATGTATCTTGGAAAATGTTTGGAAGAAGGGAACTTTGAAGCAATTAGAAAAGATCTTGATAAAAATCCAATAGAAGGTATTGATGGTAATGTGTCAAAAGAGGAGATACTAAATATTTTAGACAAATATGGCATTTCCTTAAAAGATAATGGTGTTCAAATAGAGATATGGGGAAGCGGCAAACCAAAAAGAGAGTTTATGTATTCTAATGATATGGCAGATGCGTGTGTATATATTATGGAAAAAATTAATTTTACAGATATTATAAAAGAGCAGCTTTCCATCAACACTAGCTGTGATGTAACCTGCTATACAACAAATGAGATACGAAACACCCACATTAATATAGGTACAGGAAAAGATATATCCATTAAAGAGTTAGCATATCTAATAAAAGAGATTGTCGGGTTAAAAGGCGATTTATATTTTAACACCAAAAAACCGGATGGGACAATGAGAAAAGTGACAGATGTTACGAAACTTCATAATTTAGGCTGGAGGCATAAAACCGAGCTTGAAGTAGGAATTGGGAAGGTTTATAAATGGTATGTAAATATATTTAATAATTAAAAGTAGGAATAATGATAAAATTAATAATCCATAAAATATCAATTTACAACATATTTAATTATCTTTTTAGTGGAATTATTTTTGTAGTATTGATTAAATATTTAGATGATATTAATCTATATCTGAATCTTTCAATATTATATTTTAATATAATTAATTTGTTTATCTTATATTTTATAGGATTAACAATTAGTAGGGTGGGTTCTTTAATCATAGAACCTTTTTATAGGAAATATATTATAAAATTTGCTGATTATTCTGATTTTATAAAAGTTGAAAAAATTGATAAAAAATTAAATATATTATCTGAACAAAATAATGTATATAGAACTTTTACAAGTTTGTTTTTAATACTTATTGTTTTTCATTTTATTAGAAAATGTGATTTGAACATTTGTACTTTTTTAAAAATTTTTTATAAAGAAATTTTAATAATTTTTTTGTTTATTCTTTATGCTATTAGTTATTATAAACAAACTAAATATATTACAGATAGAATTAAATATAAATTGGAGCATTCAGATGAATTATGAAATAGAATTTTTACCAGTAGGAAATGGAGAAAAAAGCGGGGATGCCATTTGTATAAGATGGCAAGAAAAAAATAAGTACAAAGTAATGGTAGTTGATGGTGGAACAAAAGAATCAGGAGAACAAATAGTTGAACATGTCAAACGATATTATAATACTGAAGTGGTTGATTATGTTGTAAATACTCATCCTGATCAGGATCATGCATCTGGACTTAGTGTAGTGTTGGAAAAGTTGAAAGTTAGAGAATTATGGATACATAGACCTTGGAACTATACACAAGAAATAATTGATTATTTTAAAGATAAGAGAATTACAAAAGAGAGTTTAAAAAGAAGGTTACAAGATAGTTTTTCGTATGTATATCCACTTGAAGAATTGGCTATTGAAAAAAACATAATTATCAAAGAACCGTATCAGGGAGATAAAATAGGTATTTTTGAAGTTCTATCTCCTTCTAAAGAGTGGTATTTATATGAATTGATTCCTGATTTTAATAAGACTCCTGATAAAAAAGAAAGTATATTACAGGAAGGTTTTGAAAAATTTGCAGAAAAAGTTCTTAATTGGATTGAGGAAACATTTGATAAAGAAACATTAAAAATAGATGGAACAACTAGTGCAGATAATGAAAGTAGTGTTATTTTATATGCAAATATTAATAATAGAGGAATTTTATTAACAGGTGATGCAGGAATTAAGGCTTTAAATAAAGCATACAAATACAAACCTACAATATCTAATAATTTGAAATTTATACAAATTCCTCATCATGGAAGTAGAAATAATGTAAATCCTGATATTTTAGATAAATTATTAGGAAAAAAAGGACAAAAAATACAAAATAAAATAGCGTTTGTATCTGTAAGTAAAAATTCAAAAACTCATCCAAGGCAATCTGTTGTAAATGCATTTATAAGAAGAGGTTGTAAGGTTATTGCAACAAAAGGGTCAACAAAACAGCATTATAAAAGTATGCCAGAAAGAAAAGGGTGGACTAGAGCAAAACCATTGCAATTTAAAGAATGTTTTGAGGAATAGATTAAAAATAGGTTTTAAAGATAATAGTCATTAGGTAAAAAATTATGAAAATATCAAAAGATTATTTTTTTAGAAAAATATAATTTATATTTTATCATATTAATATAATGCATGAATATGTAAAAGTTATATTGAATTTAAAAAGCAAAGATAATAAAAAAGAAACAAAAATGAGAGATTTACCAAGTAATAAATATTTGTTGCTTTCATAATTTACAGATAGAATTACAAAATTAATTAAATATTATAGAATAAAATTCATAACTCATGATTCATGATTTACAACTCATAATTCCCTGCTCACGAATCATGAACGACGTAACACACATATTAAAATCGGAAGAGGAAAAGATTTGAGTATGAAAGAATTATCTGAACTTATAAAAGATACTGTTAAATTAAAGGTTAATTTTATTTCATTACCCAAAAACCAGATGGGGACAATGTATAAGGTTTTAGATGTGAGTAAAATTCATATTCTTCTAGGCTGGAGCCACAACGTGGAGCTTGAAGAAGGGATTCAAAAAGCTTATGAGTAGTATATATATGGATAGAAACCGAAATATATTTCGGCAAATTAAATGGTCATTTTTATTTAAAATACTTACATTTATATTTTATTATATTTCAATCTCTTTTCAAGTAAAAATACTCGGAAGTGAACTTTATGGTGTATGGGCAACCCTTCTTTCAATTGTTACATGGGTTGTATTTTTTGATTTTGGATTAGGTAATGGTATAAAAAATTATTTGACTGAAGCACTGAGCTTAAATAATACAATAGAAGCAAAAGAAATTATTATGACAGGATATGTTTCTATAACTATTATTTCAATTTTGCTATTTTTATTTGTTTATATATTTTCATCATTTGCAAATTTACAATCAATCTTCAACACTACGCTTCTCATGCAAGATCAACTAAAAATAATTGTTGTGCTGCTTTTCGGCTTTGTGTTTTTACATTTTATTATCAGTTTCGTAAAACAATTTATTTTCGCTATACAAAAAAATGCATTGAATGAATTTGAACAATTTTTATTTTATATATTATTATGCAGTTTATTATTATATCTTTATGTCTTTGGATATCACAGTATTGAATCTATTGTTATAGTTTACGGAGTTGCTCTGATTACTAGTAAACTGGTGCTGACTATTATCTTTTTTACAAAAAATAGGCATTTAATTCCCTCGATGAAAAACTTTCAAAAGAATATAATGGGAAAGCTTATGAATGTCGGCATATCCTTTTTCGCTTTACAAATGGTATTTATATTTATCATGCTGTCTGATAAAATAATTATTACCCAGCTACTAGGCCCAAAATATGTAACTTCATACGATATTGTATATAGATTGTTTAGTATCGTCCAAGTTTTACATGGGATAGTGAATGCTCCGCTATGGTCAGCATATACGGAAGCATATACAAAAAAAGAAATTTATTGGATAATCAGTAGTTTAAAAAAAATGGGACTTTTTGTATTTGTATTGGCTGGTGTAGCTATAACATTAAATGTATTTAGTGAACAGTTAATATCTATTTGGATAGGTGATCAGATTCAGATTTCGAAAAGCTTGGTCATGATGATGACTATATATGTTGTTATTGTCGCATGGAACAATAATTATGCATTTTTTCTAAATGCTATCAATGCTATTAAAGTACAATTTTATACATTACTGATAGGTGCTATATTGAATATTCCATTATCGATCTTTTTTGTGAAAAATTTTCATATGGGTAATGCCGGAGTTGTGTTAGCTACTATTTTATCATTATCTTTTTTTGCTATTGCAGGGCCTATTCAAGCCAGAGTTATACTTAGTAAAGTGAAAAACAACGAGGCTCATATCTAATAAATGAAAAACACCATGGCATTCCGGCGTAGGTGTCCAATTTCATCATATCACTATGAGTGATTAAAGGTAAAAAATGTATTTTATCATGTATGGATTTATTTTAATATTATCGATACTACAAACTTTTACAAAAAAATTTATTCCATTTTTACCAATTATTATTTTGTTTATTATGATTGCAGGTTTTCGCTATGAGGTTGGAAAAGATTATATTCCATATAAAAATATTTTTACAAACATACAGGATATAAGTGATTATCCGCTTATAGAACCAGGATTTAAATATTTAGTTTTAGCGCTAAAAAGTTTAGATTTAAATTACCTGTGTATTTTTTTTATAATAGGTTTAATTTCATTATTGCTTTATTATAAAGGAATAGTGCTACAAACAAAATATACTTACTTTGCATTTTTCATTTTTTATAATACATATCTTGTAACAGCTATATATAGTGGTCTAAGACAGGGCTTGGTAATGGGTATATTTTTATCTTTATTAAATAATATGTATAAGCGCAAAATCTCCCATGTATTATTGGCCACAGTTATTGCTGTATCAATTCATATTACTGGTATATTGATTTTATTTGCTTATTTTATTCCAAGAAAATTAATTATTCCAAAAAAAGTTATAATAGCAGCTCTATATATTAGTTTGTTATTTTTATTCTTTGATGTAAGTAAATATCTTTTTGATTATTTTCCATCATATATACAAATGAAATTTATTGATTATGCTAAAGGATTTGATGAAAAAATTAATTTCATTAGAGTGTTACAAAGGTTGTTGCTCATACTTCCATTTATATATTATTATGATTTAATAAAAAAATCTCATAAATTAAAATATTACTTCTATATTTATTTACTTGGATATTTTATATATATTATTTTTTCATTCAATTTAGCATTTGCAACGAAAATTAACCAGTTTTTTAGAGTTTTGGAAATAATAATGTTTCCCATGTTGCTTGAATTGATAAGAAATAAAACCTCTAAAATAATTTTATTTACATTAATTGTAATTTGGTCGACATCAATTTTAATGTTATTTATTGGTATACCTGAAAATTATCCATACAAAATATGGAATGTATTTTATTAATTTAAAGGAATGTTATGTTACATCAACTTAAAAATAAAATAAAATCAAATGAAATCACAAAGTTTATATATGAAAAATTGCAATGTAGTATTGTATTAAGTCAATATAAAATAATTCAGAAATTTTATCAATATAAGAAACCAAAACTAATTTTAAATGAGAATATATCAAAAGTAACAAAAAGACCTAATATTTTTTATCTTGGTACGGATGAGCTTCAAGATAAAAGTGGTTTTTTACAGGCTCTTAAAGTGTATAGTGATCTCACATATTTTACGAAAAAAGATGGAAGTTATGGTTCATATTCTTTTGGCGTATTGAACAGAAAAAAAAATATACAAGCAAATCGAAAGCGCTTATTTGAGCTACTTTTGAATATGGAAACAGCTCCTGATATCTTGCTCATGCAGACATGGGAGTGGCGCATTGGTCTTGAAACATTGAAGGAAGTTCGTAAAAGATATCCATCTATGAAGATTGTCAATATCGCGATGGACGATAGGCATTCGTATTGGCTTTATGGGAATAGAAAACGAGGTAGTGCAGGATTGATACCTGCTCTTGACTGTGTATTTACGACATCTTCAGAGGCCGTTAAGTGGTATAGAACAGAGGGGTGTCAAGCATATTTTTATCCTCTCGCTAGTGATGAAGAAATTTTTAAGCCATTAAATGTCGAAAAGATTTACGATGTAGGATTTGTGGGAGCAAAATATGGTATACGTGAGAGTATTGTACAGCGACTAATAGATAAAGGTATAAAAGTAAAAGTATATGGAAATGGATGGCCTAGTGGAAGATTACCTATAGAAGATACAAATTTATTTTACAATCAATGTAAAATAGTACTAGGGGTAAGTACAATTTTAGGGTGTAGTAATTTTACTTCGATGAAATTACGTGATTTCGATGTGCCGATGTCCGGTAGCGTATATGTTACTAATTATAATGAAGATACTGCAAGAATTTTTATTGAAGATAAAGAAATCGTATATTATAAAAATATAGATGAATGTGTGGAAAAGGTAGAAAATTTATTACATAATGAAAAAAAACTAGAAGAAATTAGATGTGCAGCATTTGAAAAAGCAAGGAAAAATACATATAAAATCAGAGTAAAAGATTTATTAAATAAACTAGGATATTTAGTATGAGATTTATTGCTTTAACTATCCATTTTTTTTATATACTAAATTTTTAGATAAAATTAAAAAAGAATATTATGGACATTTATTTGCATCTTATGGAAATAATCTTAGAGTATATGGAATGTCAACATTAAGAATCCAAATAATATTATGATAGGTAAAAATTGTACTTTAAATGATGAAGTATAATTAAATAGTTGGAATTATATATAGATTGGTGATAATGTTTCATTATCAGTATATTGTATGCTAATATCTACAAGATTAGATACTGAACAATTTGCAAGAGGTAATTGTGAGCATAAAGGATTTGGTATCAAAATAGGTAATAATATTCAGATTTGAGCAGATGCTATTATTCTTGATGGTGTCGGAATTGGAGATAATATTACAGTAAGAGCAGGAAGCGTAGTAATAAAAAATATTGAAATTAATGTAATTGTTGCGGGAGTGCCTGCAAAGATTTTAAGGAAATTTGAATATGAATAAAAAGATATCTATTTTATTAGCTGTAAAAAATGGAGAGAAGTTTATTTCTGATACTATTAATAGTATTTTAATGCAAACATATAAAAATTTTGAACTTATTGTCGTTGTAAATTGCTCTTCTGATAATACTTTACAAATTGTTAAATCTTTTAAAGATAATAGGATAAAAGTTTTAGAAAGCAATATCTGCCAGTTAAATTATAACCTAAATCTTGCTCTTTCTCATGCTGAAGGGGATTATATTGCAAGAATTGACGCCGATGATATTGCTGAACCAAGAAGACTTGAGATTCAGATGGATATCATAAAAACGGGAAAATATGATGTTGTAGGTTCAAATATTTTATATATAAATGAACATAATGAAGTTATAAGGGAAAAGATATATCCTGAAAAAAATGAAGAAATTAGAAAAAAAATCATTTACAAATCAGTTATTGCTCATCCAACAGTTTTATGTAAAAAAGATGATTTATTAAAAGTGGGTGGATATTTAGGAGGAAGATATGCTCAAGACGTTGATTTGTGGATTAGGTTGATGCGTGATAAGAATATAAAATTTTATAATATTCAACAACCATTAGTAAGATATCGTATTCACAGTAATCAGTCAAAAGGCAATAATAGCGCTTTTGCAGATGTTGCAGGCTATATGTTTAGAGAAGCTATTTATTCTAAATCAATAAAATATTTTATAGGATCTTGGATTTATTTTACAAAGGCTTTTTTTAGATGAAAAAAATTCTTTTTATGGTGACAAAGTCTGAGAATGGTGGTGCCCAAAAATGGACTAAAGAACAGATAAATATATGTTCTGAAGATTTTCAATGTTTTTTAGCTACAGATGAAAATGGATGGCTCGTAAAAAGTGTAAATGTTCAAGATAAGTTATTAGATAAGTTAATACATAAACGTTTTTCTATATGGTATTTAATGAAATTAAATCACTTTATTAAAAAAAATAGAATTAATTTAATAGTTGCAAGCTCCGCAAATGCTGGAATATATTCAAGACTAGTCAAATTATTAAATCCACAAATAAAAGTAATATATGTAAGTCATGGTTGGTCTTCTATATATAATGGTGGGAAATTAGCATTTTTATATATCTTTATAGAAAAACAACTTTCAAAAATAAGTGACTCAATTCTTTGTATTTCGAAAAAAGATTTTCAAAATGCAAAACAATTAATAGGAATAAATGAAAAAAAATTGAAATGGATTACTAATAAAATATTTCCGGTAAAAAATAATTTAATAAAAACAAATCATAATAAAAATAAAAAAATAAAAATATTAACTGTTGCAAGATTAGAACATCCCAAAAGGGTTGATTTATTAATTGAAGCTACAAAAAATTTACGTAATATAGAATTACATATCATAGGTGATGGTTCTCAGAGAAACTACTTAAAATCAATAAAGCATAAAAATGTTGTTTTTCATTGGGAAATAGATGGCTTTAATGATTTTTCATCTTATGATATTTTTGCTTTGATTTCTGACAGTGAAGGCCTACCTTTGTCTGCTTTAGAGGCTATGAGTGCAGGATTGCCTATTATTTTAAGTGATGTAGGCGGATGCAGCGAGCTAATTGAAAATAACGGAGTTTTAGTCATAAATGATGTTGAATGTATACAAAAGGCGATTGAAAAATGTATATTGAATATGAATCAATATAAAGAAGGTTCAAAAATATTATTTAATAAAAAATTTAATTTAAACACATTTAAATATGAATTTTTGAATTATTATAAAGCTATAATTAATTACAATATCAATTATAATAAAATAAAACAATCTTTTTATATAACCTAATATATAGCAAACAAAAAATCAAAATAATTAAAATCTGTGCCAAATCATACCAATAAAACATTGTCGCAAAGAGTGTAAAAATTGCAACTCTTTTGAGAATGTAGAGCGATGTATGTGGATTATTTCGAGTAATCCTTTTATTTACTAACATATGAAAATGTAACCTATCTGGCAAAAAAGGAGATGTTTCTCTCAAATATTTCTTGCGGTATATACTAAATAAAACTTCAAATACCGGATATATAAGCAAACCTAGAGGATACCATTGAGATACTTCTTTTGGGTGCATATGATAAATCAATAATGCAATTGTAGCTAAAGCAAATCCCAAGAAAAATGCCCCACCATCTCCTAAGAAGATCTTGCCTCTTGGGAAGTTGAGGGCGAGAAATCCTATGAGAGCAGCGATATTGATGATGATGAGCTCCAGTAGTGCCATATCATCTACTTTGAAAGCAACATATCCTAATGACAAAAATGCAAGAAGAGAAAAGCCTCCAGCCAAACCATTAAATCCATCGATGATATTGATAGCGTTGATCACACCGGTGATAGCTATGATGCTAAGCACTGCTCCAAGCCAATATGGGATCTGGATACCAAAACCAATGCTATCTATCACAGCATTTAGCAAAAATACCGCTAAACTCGCTGAAATGACCTGAAAGACAAGTCTCACTTTCGGAGGGATGGAGCTAAAATCATCCATAAGTCCGGCAAAAAATGCTGGAAAGCTTGCCAGCAAAAATTTCCAGCCTATGGGGTTGAATATGGCAAGGAGATTAGTCAGATATATACCAATACCACCGGCTCTTGGAGTTGGGGCTTCGTGAAAAAGCTGAGGCTTGTCGGTAAGCTCATCCACAAGAAATCCTTGGCTCAGGCTTTGTCTGATGACATGTCTATGCATGAGAAAAGAGATGAGCACTCCCAGAGCACTGAGCCAAATAGCTGTGGAAATGATAAGAGATGAGTGCTGTTGAAGAGCAGGGAAAACTTGTGTAAATTTTGCTATGACAAAATCTTTGATAAAAGAGATATTGGCAATATGAAAAGGGAGTAGCAAGAGCATCAAGAGAATAGTATAGCGTAAGATTTGTGCAAATCTTATCCGGATAGCTGGAGTGAAGCTGTAGCTATGCGTGAGTCCAGCTGCCATGAAGACCATAAGCCAAAAGATGATGGCTACTGGCTGGGTATATGTAATGACCTGAACATTGCCGTAGATAAAGGCAGCAAGGAGTGAAGCAAAGATGATAAGTCCTATGATGGAGACTTCAAGTTGCGGCTGGGTAAGCTCTTTTTTAATCAGTTTGTAAAAGAGTGAAAAGAACAGGGCTATGAGGAAAATGAGTCCAAATATTCCTTTGCCTACCAATGTCTCAAGATAAATATTATGCGCGGTGCCAAATTGTCCAAGTGATAGAGTATTTGTTTTGTCATCGTGCCATTTGGCATCTTTTTGATAGTAGTAGACTTTGTATTGCCAGCCAAAGCTATCTCCTCCCCCCCCAAAGAGAGGATTTTCACTATAGAGCTTGAACGCTGGAGGCCAGTGCTTGAGCCTGTCATTGGCTTGTGTGATACGCTTGGCTTTACTTGTGGCTTGAATAATACTTTTAGCAAAGTTTTGCTGATTGATATGCTTGATCCCATAGACGATGAGGACGGAGAGAGAGACTGTGAGAGGAATGGTGATAAAGACTTTGAGCCAATATTTGCGCAAAAATGTTTTGAGCTCTATAAATGGATCTTTCGTTTTTGCAAAGATGTAGTAGACCATCACCCAGATGATAAAAAGAATAGGGGGATAGGTGATCCATGCACCTCTCTCCATTGCCAATATGAGCCCAACTTCCCCAATGATAAGCAAAAGGACAAGTGTCACGATCGCATACCAGGTTTTGCGAACATAGAGCAATATGACTGCAAGTAGAGGCATCATAAGAGAGAGATACTGAGCTGTCCATGTGGAATTTGGAAAAAATGAGACAAATCTTGTAGCGGTGTCATCGGGTCTGAAATGAGAGAGTTCAAAAATTCCAAAAAAGTCCAGATATCCAAAAACGATGACCAAAAACCATCCGGCTACGAGTGAAAGTAGAATATTTTTAAAGATCTGAAGCTGGTTAGAAGGTTTGGTGATGCCATAAATATAGAGACCTATGAGCATTGCTTGGAATAAGAAAATCTGTGAAGAGATGGAGTAAAAGAGTGTCGTTTCTCCCACTGGCAAGAGCTGTTTGATGATATAGAGGGGGTCTTCTGTGATACTATGCTTGATGGCTCCAAGGATTGGAAGTCCTATGAGGCTAAGAAGCGATACGACTGCAAAAAGAGCTACAAAAAGGGTAATCGCATTTGGCTCTATAATTTTAGTCCAAAATCTTTTGCAAAGTCTTTCGTTTTTATAGAGGTTGCTGTAGAGCCCTATGATGATAGTGGCTGCCAAAAAATAGAGAAAATGCGCCTGCGTATCGGGAGGCCTCGAGCCAAATATAGGCATAACGATGAGTAAAAAGTAAAGAACTTGCAAAGGATAGAGATATGCCAAAAATCCTATATAAGAAGCTATTATAACCCACCAAAAGGGGAGGTTGAAAAGACCACTGAGAATAATCCAGCCTTGCGTAAAAAGAACGAAATAGAAAAAAAGTTTGATAAATTTTTGCATAGAAAACTCTTTAGATTTTTGTGAAATTATAACTAAGTTGTAATATGAAAATGCTTACATTATTGAAGATTTATGTTATACTGATATCAGATATCTGATGAAGGAGAAAAAATGAGAATGCCAAAGATAGGAGTGAGGGAATTTACCAAAAGCTTCAATAAACTGCAGAATATGGAAATAGTAGAAATAGTTGATAAAAAGACTAATGAATTAAAAGGAATCTATCTATCAAAAGAGCAAGCAATCGAATTTTTAAAATATTTAAGAGAAAAAAAGCAAAAAGCTAAAGAAGAGAAATTACGTAAAATTATGCAATATGCTGGTGCTATAAAAATAGATGAGAAATTTGAAAATTTGTCTTCTAAAGAATTGAAAACTGAGATAGCAAAGGCGAAAGCAGGGATAAACGGTGATAACTAATATCTTTTTAGATACCAATATCATTATAGATTTTTTGGATGAGTCAAGGTCTTCTCACCATTTGGCGGTAAGATTAATAGCTGCGTTGATAGAACAAGAGTGTGAAATTTTTATCACTGAAGATATGTTAAGTACAATCTATTATCTTGTAAAAGATAAACAAAAAGTTTTACATTTTTTTAAAGATATTATAGATGATTGGAATATTATATATTTTGACAAAGATGTAATGAAAAATGCCATCGAATTTGCATTGAGGGAAAATGTAGATTTTGAGGATGCTTTGCAGTGTTTTGCAGCTAAAAAACACAAATGCATTTTCATTACCCATGATAAGAAATTTGTTGATTGTGGTATAGAAATCTTTGATTGTAAGGGATTTTTAGAGCATTATAATTTTGAAAAAGATATTTGAGCAGACCGTTTCAGGATAGATCCTTCGGCTGACACCTCAGGATGACTACGGTTTGTCATCCTGAATGAATGTGAAAGATCTGTGGTGAATGGTAAATAAAATAGATCATTCGCTTTGCTCAGGGTGACGAAAATAGTGGGCATAACATGATAAAATATAATTTTGCAATCCAACCAAAAATATAAAAATAAATGATATAATCGTTGAAGAGGGTATTAATGAAAAAAGAGGCTTTAAAAGAATTAGGTAAGTTATTTTATGACTTAGGTAAGATAACCTTTGCAATCGCCGTTGTGACACCGATTGTCAAAGGTAAATTTGGCGATATAGGTTGGGAATTTTTTGTCGGTATGTTGGTGGCTTTTTGGATAGGTACGGAATTGATAAATTTAGGAGCTGAAAAATGAGTGCAGGAACATATGTATTATTGACAATCGGCATTCTTGGTGCTTATGCATTGTATCTTATTTTCAAGGAAAAACACAAAATGCAGCATTGATGATTTACATCTTTGATTTATTCTATGGTTATAACATATAGAAGTGATAAATCCTTTATTTCACATTAGACGAATAGATTCGTCATCTTGAGCGTTGCGAAAGATCCAAGTTTATAAGTGATACGCTATTACGCTATAATATTCCTATGATACCACTACCTGTAAAAAATATCGATATAGCAGCATTAAAAGAGATATTTGCAAGATTTTCTCACATAGATTTGGCAGTTTTGTTTGGATCACGAGTAGGTAATGATGCACATCCCTTCAGCGACTATGATTTTGCAATAGTCTATAGAGGGGATGTAAGCGATTTTGCGAGGTTGTGGGTGGAGATAGCCCATGCAATGGATATAGATGTTGAAGATATCGATCTGGTGGATTTTTTGCGAGCTGGAGAGAGTATCAAAAGAGAGATAGCATATCGGCATATATTGATAAAAGGCAGTGAAAATGAGCTTGTACGACTACTTGGAACAGATAAAGAAGCGAGCGATCCAAGAGAAGAGGATTCTTGATATTCTTGCGAGCAAAGAGAAACTCGATGAGATCGAGCTGCGTGCGGCCAAAAATAGTCTGCAAGTGATGATCGAGATGCTTATAGGAAAATCGAAAAAGATTCTAAAATTTTACAATTGTCCGGTTGTGCCCACGAGGAGTAAAGATGCTGTGTATATTCTCCATGAAGTAGGAGCCCTAGAGGATGAAGAGTATAGAGAATTCAATGCTGCAATCGGTTTTCGCAATGTCTTGATTCATGACTATTTGGAATTTGATGAGGATATATTGTATAAATTGTTGCAAAGTAGACAATATGAGAAGCTATACGATTTTTTGCAAAAAGATATAGATTTTTCCGATGTAGTCATAAAAAGAATAGAGAGATTTGCTTTGTGATTTTGAAGGTAGATCCTTCGCCTACGACTCAGGATGACCAGGATGTAAAGCATCAGGATGATTACTACTCATCATCTTGAGCAAAGCAAAAGATCTATGATACAACAAGTATATACAAAGTATATAAGGATAGAAAATGACAGTCAAAATCAATAAATGGGGCAATAGCTATGGCATTAGACTTTCCAAACAGATATTGAAGAGTCTTAATCTTCAAGAAAATAGCGAAATCGATATCGAAATTAGAGATGGGAAAATAATCCTCACTCCCAAGAAATCTTTACAATCGCTCTTATCACAAATAACTCCACAAAATGTTCATCATGAAATAGATTTTGGTGATATATAAGGAAAAGAGCTGCTATGAGTTATATTCCTGAGCGCGGTGATATCGTTTGGGTCGGGCTCAATCCTCAAAAAGGGCATGAACAAGCAAGGCATAGGCCTGCATTGATTCTCTCACCATATGAATACAATAAGAAAGTTGGCCGCGTATCGCCTCTCCTATTACATCCAAAAGTAAAGGGTATCCTTTTGAGGTAGCTATAGCTGGAAAGATTCAAGGAGTTGTGCTCCCTGATCAAGTAAGGACTCTTGATTATCGTGCAAGGAGTGTCGCTTTTGTAGAAAAGGTCGATGAGGAAGTATTAGAAAAAGTACTGGAAAAACTGAAATTGTTATTGTTTGATATGGGATAAGGAAGTAGCTCCTTCACTTTTGGCTCAAGATGACAGAGTTTCGTCATCTTGAGCGTAGCGAAAGATCTATGATGGTAATTGACTAAAAAGTAGACCCTTCGCTTTGCTCAGGGTGACCGGGAAATTAATGTAGATCCTTCGGCTAAAGCCTCAGAATGACTGCTTTTTTATGTAAAATCCATAATAGTTTGATAAAATAAAAAAGACAAGAATAAGGATTATACGATGCGGCTTAGCGAAAAAGAGATAAAGGTTTTAAAAGAGAAGCTTTACTCTATCTCTCCTAATGCGAAGATTTACCTCTTTGGAAGTAGGACAGATGATAGCAAAAGAGGAGGGGATATAGATCTTTTGATAGTAGGAGAGAATATCACAAGAAAAGATTTAAGAGCTTTGCGGGTGGAGTTTTATAAACATTTTGGAGAGCAAAAAATCGATATTGTTCTTGATAATAAAAGAAATAAAAATGCTTTTATCGAACTGATACGTAAGCAAGCAGTCGAGTTATGATGTATGAAAAGCTTTTAGAAGACAAAAGACTCATTGAAAAACAGCTCTTTTGGATACGCTATTCTGTCAATGAATGCAAAAATATTGGGATTAAAAATTGTTACACTCCAGAAGAATTTGGTAAATTTGAAACTTTGTGTGCCAGATATAGCAGAGGAATCGATTTTCTTATCAGAAAGATATTTCGCTCCATAGATATTTATGAATTTGAAAATCCCGGAACACTCATTGATGTTGTAAACAATGCTCATAAACGCGGGTTTTTTGAAGATATCGATGAGTTAAGAATAATGAAAGATTTGCGTAATGATATAGTGCATGAGTATATTGAAGAAAATCTTATCGAGATATTCGATGAAGTTTTGATGTATAGTGAAAAATTGATCGAGATTATGGAAAATACATTGCGATATCTGCAAGAGATAAAAAATAAATGATCATAGATTCTTCGCCAATGGCTCAGGGTGATCGGAAAATCAACGTAGATCCTTCGGTTACTCCCGCTCCCTCAGAATGACTGCTACTCGTCATCTTGAGCGTAGCGAAAGATCTGTGATGAATGGTTGATAAATTAGATCCTTCGGCTGACGCCTCAGGATGACGGGAAATACTTCAGTTACGGTGCTTCCTCATGATGATGGAGTCTTGTGACAATGGGATTGATATTGCTATTTATCCTTATATAAGAGGACAAAATATAGTAAAATTATCCCTTTAGAAAGGGATAATATGAAAGAACTCTTCAAAAGACTCATTGTTGATTTTCAAGAAAAAGAGATTGAAATCATACCTAGAGCATATACACTTCCAATAGAAACTTCGAAAATTGTCTCTTTAATAGGCGTGCGAAGGTCGGGTAAAACCTATTTACTTTACGAAATGATAAACAAACTCAAAAAGAAAGGATTGAAACAAAATATCCTTTATATAAATTTTGAAGATGATTGTTTGATAGGAATGAATTATAAAGATTTTGACAAACTTATAGAAGCCTATTTTGAGCTCTATCCACAAAAGCGAGACGAGAAGATTTACCTCTTTTTCGATGAGATTCAAGAAATTGCCTATTGGGAGAAATTTGTTAGGCGTATTCATGATACTTTGAATGCAAATATTGTTATAACTGGTTCATCCTCAAAACTTTTGTCAAAAGAGATTGCCACATCACTTAGGGGAAGGACGATAAGTTATGAAGTTTTTCCACTTAGTTTTCAAGAATACCTTCGCTTCAGGCAGATCGATATCAATCTCCACTCCTCTAAAAGTCTCTCTCATATAAAAAATGCATTGCAAATTTATGTTGTTAAAGGAGGATTTCCTGAAATTGTATTGGAAGAGGATGAAGATATCCAATCGAGAATTTTGCGTGATTATGTGGATTTGATAGTGTATAGGGATATCATAGAGCGCTACAAAGTCAAAAATCTCGCACTTTTGAAGCTTCTCATAAAATATCTTTTTTCCAACCCAGCGACACTTGTGAGTTTTACCAAACTCTATAACGACTTCAAATCAATGGGATATAGACTCTCCAAAGACACGCTTTTTGAATATTTTGCTTATTTAAACGATGCGTATACCTGTTTTATTACATCTATTTTCAAAAGTTCTGTCAAAGAAGAGCAGAGGAATCCCAAAAAGGTGTTTATCGTAGATAATGGATTCAACTATATTTACGATACTACCTTTTCGCCAGATTATTCTAAATTGTATGAGAATGTAGTTTTTTTGCATTTACGAAGAAGATTTTCACAAATTTACTACTATAAAAGCAAAAGAGAGGTGGATTTTTATATCCCTAGTCGCAAAATGCTTGTTAATGTCATTTATGATGTGAAAGATAAGAAAACTTTGGAAAGGGAAGTGCAATCGTTGATTGAAGGAATGCGATATGTAGGTAGTGAAAGTGGATGTCTGATCACAAAAGATGAAGATAGAGTCATCGAATCACAAGGTTTCAAGATATTTCTCAAACCTTTGTGGAGATGGCTCTTGGAGGGTGAAGAGAAGTGAATAATGTCTCGTCATCATGAGCGTAGCGAAAGATCTATAAATGATCGGCAGATAGGATAGATCCTTCTGCTGACGCCTCAGGATGACGGGAATACAAAGTCTCAGGATGACAGAGAAACATAGCAATAGATCTACAATATGTCATCATACAAATCACGCCACTTGGGATTCTGCTTCTCTATCAATGCAATTTTGAAATCTCTTTTCTTGCCTTTGAGATATTTTTCTCGATTGATGGCTTCATCGATATTGTCAAAAACTTCAAAATAGACAAGTTTTGTGCAATGATATCTTTTAGTAAATCCGTCACACAAGCCGTTTTTGTGTTCGTAAACTCTTTTTACCAAGTTGCTAGTTACTCCGATATAGATGGCACGATGATTCATGCTCGTCATAATATAGACATAGCTTTGTTTTATATTTGCTCTTTTTTGAAAGGTAAGAAAATGGTAACAAATTTTGTTAATAATTGTTATAAAAATTGACAAAAAAATCTTATTTATATAAAATAGTATAAATATATATAAATATCGCAACTTTTAACAAAGGACAATTTTGATAAGCATCGGAATAGGTGAGATACAAAAAAACATTTCTGTTTTTAAAAATATAACTGAAGAGATAAAGATTGTAGATAAGAGAAAAAAAGAAATTCTTGCAATAGTCTATCCTGTAAAGCAAAAAGAACAAGAGCCGTTTGTAAAAAAATTAGCAGGCAAATATAAAAACAGAATAGAAAAGACCAATCTTTCATTACAAAAGATTAAAGAGTTAGCGATGCAAGAGGCTATGAAGGAAAAGTATGGTCTATCTTCTTGATGCAAATGTTATTATTAGATTTTTAGTAGGAGATAATGATGTATTACTAAGAAAAAGTATTGAATATTTTGAGCAGATTGAGAAAGGTAAAATAAAAGTTGAAATTTTGAGTGAAGTCTTAATGGAAGTCTTTTTTGTCCTTACAAAATTTTATAAACTACCTAAAAATGATGTAATAGCAGACCTTAAAATCATCCTTTCTTTGGAAGGGGTTGTGAATAAAGATAAAGTAATACTATTTGAAAATTTAAATATTATAGAAAATAAAAATATTGATTTTGTAGATGCTTTGATATGTGCTAAATGTAAACTCCAAAATTATGATAAGTTGAGCTTTGACAAAGATCTGAGTGAATGTTAAATAAATTTTAACTAAGATTTGAAGATTGTTTTAAATTTTATATGGTTTAATATTATGATAAAAGGCAACGAAGATGAGCTTAGAAGTGTACTTGGAACAGATACAAAAAAGAGCCTCTCAGGAAAAAAGATCCCCGATAAACTTGCAAATAAACAAAAGCTCGATGAGATAGAGATACGTGCTGCAAAGAATAGTTTCCAAGTCCTCATTGACATGCTTATTGGAAAATCGAAATAATGCTCAAATATTTCAACTGTCTGGTAGTACCTACAAGAAGTAAAGATGCGGTATCTATCCTCTACGAGGCAGGAGCTATAATGGACGAAGAGTATCGCACATTCAATGCCGCAATAGGATTTTGAAATGTATTGATCCATGATTATCTGGAATTTAACGAAGATATATTATACAAATTGTTAAAAAGAAAAGAGTATGAATCAATGTATGATTCTTTACAAAAAGATATCGATTTTTCGGATGTGGTTATCAATAGACTTGAAAGATTTTTGTTGTAATAATTGAGACCGTTCATAATTTTGTGTCACCGATAGTGCACAAGATTATATCATAGCTCGAGAGCTTTCTCGAGTCTTCCTTCAAAAAATATAGCCAATTGAGAGAGAGTAAGACTCCAGTTCCTAATTGGCATTGTCCACTTTTTCTGAGCATTCTGAATGCCAAGATAGAGCAGCTTTAAAAGGCTGTTTTCATTGGGAAACGCTCCTTTGGTCTTAGTTAATTTTCGGAACTGTCGATGGACTGATTGTAATGACCCCTTCCTTCTTGCACACCTAAGCTACTAAACGAAACACTTCTGCAGGCGTTTTGTACTGCAGCGCTGAATGCTTTCGTTTTTGATTGTAAAAATTGATCCATTCTCCAATAATTTTATTAGCCTGATACTGTCAATATTTGTTCGCAATTTCCTTCCCAGTGAAATTGTTTTGTGATAACTTTAAGTTATTCAAGCAGCTTTTTGAAGCTGCACCTTGTGAATTTCCATAATCTGCTGAAGCTTGTCAGGTTGAATATAACATCTATCCACTTCCCAGTCCTCAGTATATTCCATCAGATATGTGGCAATGAGTCTAAGATAGGATTCTCTTGATGGAAATATGGAGACAACTTTAGATCTTCTTCTGACTTCCTTGTTTATCCTCTCAAGTACATTGGTCGAACTAATTCTCCTTTTATCAATTTGTGGAAAGTGATAAAACTGCAAAGAATCCTCCAAACTATTTTGAAGTGTTTCAATTGCTTCGGGAAACTTTTTACCAAATTCCTCAATAATCATCTGTGCAATTACCTGTGCATCTTTTTTATTCTCTTGCAGCCAAACAGTTTTTAGTTTTGCTGCAAATTTCTCTTTTGCTTTGTGGGGAACATGTGCCAGGATATTACGCATAAAATGGACTTTACACCGTTGCCATGATGCACCAAGAAATGTTTCTTTGAAAGCTTTTTGAATGCCTAAATGTGCATCACTGATAAGCAATGCTATTTTTTGTAATCCTCTTGCTTGAAGCTTGATAAAAAAGTTTTTCCAGCTTTCTACGCTTTCATTGATAAAAGGCTCTATTGCCAATATTTCTCTTTTTCCTTCTAAATTTACACCATAAGCTATCATAATAGCAGTAGAAACAACTTTACCTTCATAATCTCTCACTTTCTCATATAATGCATCCACCCATACGAATGGATACTCCTTTTGGAGTGGACGATTACGAAACTCTTTAACTTGCTCATCAAGCCCTTTATTAATTTGTGATACTTGGGATGCACTGATATTCTCAATACCTAATTCTTTTGCCAAACGCTCTATTTTTCTTGTTGAAACTCCATTCACATACGCCTCTTTTACCATTGCAATTAAAGCCTGTTCACTTCTTTTTCTCTCTGTAATGAAAAAGGGAACATAGCCTCCTTTTCTGATCTTTGGAACCATCAAATACACAGTGCCAAGTCTTGTATCAAATCTTCTTGGTCTATAACCGCTAAAATAGCTCTTTCTCTCACTCTTATGTTCTCCCTTTTTAGCTCCAACTTTCATCTCGGACTCTATTTGCATCAGCTGCTCCATCATCCATTTTAGCATTGCAAGTAGTGGATCATCCTCAACTATAAACTGTGTCATTATCTCTTTAAATATTTTTAATTCTTTTTTGCTATTATTGCTCATGGATAGGCTTCCTCCTGTTTGTTTGATTCTCACTGGGAAGTCTATCCAACTCTCTTCTCTCTTTTCAATTCTTGAAATCTTGAAATCTTGAAAAGTCCCTAAAGAGTCTTCAAGCTAAATTGCGAACTTTAGTGTACACTATTGATTGAACCACAAATTATCAGATGCATATGGGCTTTTTCTTTATTGAAATCCCATATTTTTTGTAAGGAAGAAAAAATCGAAGGATTTATCTTATAAAACTCTTGAAATTCATCAATAATGAGTGTAACGGGTTGGTTTTTGCTGAGGGTTATGATATAGTTGAAAAGATCTTCAAATCTTTCAAAACGTCCAAAAATATCTATGCCTAAATTTTTTCAATTCTTCTACAAATTCTTCACATAAAAGCTTTTCATCTTTTCTTGAAATAAAAAAATAATGAGATTTCTCATTAACTTTCAATGCAAGAGAAGTTTTTCCTATCCTTCTTCTTCCGATAATGAGTGAGAGAACTGATCTTTTATCCTTGAGGGAGTCCGCTCTTTTTAATAATGACAACTCTATTTCTCTATCGTAAAATTTCATAGCAATAATCTATGTTGTAATAACTCATGTGATTATAACATAGTAAACAAAAATTATGCACAACATCTCACGATAAACCGTGTCATCTCGAATTGAAGCTATTTGACCCCGATTTGATAGTACTCAAATCCTATCCCTTGGAGTTTCTCTTTATTGTATTGGTTACGGCCATCGAAAATAATTGGATTTTTAAGCCGTTTTTGCATCTCATAAAAGTCTGGACTACGGAATTCTTTCCATTCAGTAACGAGTATCATTGCATCTGCATCGTTAAGGGCATCATATTTGTTATCAAAATACTCTATATTTTTTATATTTTTAAGCCAAAAGTTTTTTGCTTCTTCCATCGCTTTTGGATCATAAGCTTTTATCTTAGCACCTCTATCAGTGAGAGCTTTGATAATAGTAATAGATGGAGCTTCTCGCATATCATCAGTTTCTGGTTTAAAGCTAAGCCCCCAGACAGCAAATCTTTTTCCTTGCAGATTTTCACCAAAGCGATTGAGTATTTTGCTTAAGAAGTACTCTCTTTGGGTTCTGTTTACCTCTTCTACGGCTTTGACTATTTTTGGCTCTACTCCAGCATCAAGTGCAATTTTCTCCAAAGCTTTTACATCTTTTGGAAAACAGCTGCCACCATAGCCTACCCCAGGATAGATAAAACTATATCCGATACGCCTGTCACTTCCTATACCAACGCGCACCTTATTAATATCAGCTCCAACAGCTTCTGCGATACGTGCCATCTCGTTCATGAAGCTGATTTTTGTGGCGAGCATTGCATTTGCTGCGTATTTGGTAAGCTCTGCACTTCTAATATCCATTCCAATGAAGCGCTCATGAGAGTGGGTAAAAGGAGCATAGAGCTCTTTGAGTTTTTCCATGCTTTTGGGATTATCCGCACCAATAACTACGCGATCTGGCTTCATAAAGTCATTGACAGCATCTCCTTCTTTTAAAAACTCTGGGTTACTCACTACATCAAACTCCATAAGCTCATTGAACTTTTCTTGAGAGATTTCACCGCTTTCTAGCCGTTTTTGCAGCTCTTGCTGTATTGTAGCTCGTACTTTATCGGCAGTGCCAACGGGAACTGTAGATTTATCTACTACTATGAGAGGATGTGTCATATAGCGGCCAATATCTTTTGCAACCGCTAATACATACTGCAAATCAGCACTTCCATCTTCGCCTTGTGGAGTGCCAACTGCAATAAAAACTATCTCACTTTTATTAAGAGCTTCTTTTATGTCAGTGCTAAAGTGGAGGGTGCCAATTTTAAAGTTCTCTTTGACAATCTCTTCAAGTCCTGGCTCGTAAATTGGAATAATTCCTTTTTTTAGCTTATCAATCTTTTGCTCATCGATATCTACACATATGACATTATTACCCATCTGTGCCATACATGCACCTGTAACAAGTCCAACATAGCCAGTACCTATAATTGCTAGATTCATTCAGTTTCCTTTTTTGGTTCACTTTTTAAAAACTCAAGAAAAAAGACTAAAAATACTCCAAGTATTAGACCTGTAACAAGAGCGACTACCAAGATGAGTTTTTTCTTTGGTTTTGCAGGTTTGTCAAAGGTTTGGATATCACCTACAAATTTGCTAGGAGAGATATAGGCTTCAGTAAGTTTGTATCGCAATGATCCAATACTGTCTTGCAATTTTGGAATCTCAATTTTGAGAATTTTTTCTTTTTGTCTTTGGAGATTTGGAATTGTTTCTTTGAGAATTTTTTCTTTTTGTCTTTGGAGATTTGGAATTGTTTCTTTGAGAATTTTTTCTTTTTGTCTTTGGAGATTTGGAATTGTTTCTTTGAGAATTTTTTCTTTTTGTCTTTGGAGATTTGGAATTGTTTCTTTGAGAATTTTTTCTTTTTGTCTTTGGAGATTTGGAATTGTTTCTTTGAGAATTTTTTCTTTTTGTCTTTGGAGATTTGGAATTGTTTCTTTGAGAATTTTTTCTTTTTGTAGATGAAGATCGTTGATTTTTAGCTGTCTTGAGTAGATCATGTTTTGATAGTTGGATACTTGAACAAGAGTAAGGGCTATAAAAGCTTTATCTTTAGCTTTTTGGATACTCTTTTGCAAGTTTTGGATGTTTTTTTCAAATTTTTCTATCTGTTTTTGAGTAATTTGGATTTTCTTTTCAATATTTGGAATTATCTCTTTTTGATAAAGAGTAATTTTGTCATTAATCTGTGCTAAATTTTGTGTGTTAACTAGATTGATTTGGTCATCTATTTTTTTGATATCGACAGTTTTAATGAGATTGATTTTATCATCGATTTTTTTAATATCTTGTGTTTTTAAAAGATTGATTTGGTCATCTATTTTTTTGATATCGACAGTTTTAATAAGATTGATTTTATCATCGATTTTTTTAATATCTTGTGTTTTTAAAAGATTGATTTGGTCATCTATTTTTTTGATATCGTGTGTTTTAACCAGATTTATTTGGTCATCTATTTTTTTGATATCGACAATTTTAAGTTTATCAATATCTCTTTGCGTTTTGTCTATTTCGGCTTGAATATCTTGTTTAAAGTGCTCTATTTTGAGTTTCTCATCTTTTCTGACATACTTCAAAACTTCATTGATTTTATTTACTGCTTTTTCATTAGAGATGCCATAAGCTGTGATGTCTATGAGTTTATCTACTTTTTTTACAGGATTGACACTTTCTATGAAAGCTTCTTTATCTATTTTTTTTTGCAAAGGAGAATCTACATAAAAAACTGTTTTTATCTTTTGGGCAACAATATTTGCTTTTTCGATTGGTTTATCACCGATGTAGCCTATCTGCATAACTGTTTTTGCTTGATAAAGTGGAGTTTTTATAAAGATATAGACAAGAGCAAGGAGAAAAACTGCTGCAGTTACTTTATAAATTGTTTTTCTATTTTTTTTGATTGTTTCCCATAACTGCCAAAGATCTATCTCATCCTCTTCGGTGGGACAGTTTTGTACAATAAGTTGTACTGGTTGTTTCTCTTCCATTAAAATCCCTTGAAATTTTTTGAAGCTATAATAGCTAAATGAAAATTAAAGTGAGGTTAGAAAAATAAAAGAATAAACTTGATATCAATGAAGAATTGAGAAATTAGAAGGCTCCGATATCTAAGTCTTCTAATGAAGTTATTTTGCCTTTGTGTTTTTGTTTTGAATTTTTTTTCTGTTTTGATTCTTTGTTTTTTTCATCTTTTTTGTTCTTTTGACCAGTGGATATTTCTTCTCACACTCTTTGATTTCTTTACGTATTTTTGCATCTTTAATACATTTGATTCGCTTTTCAATAGTTTCTTTTTTTGCTTCGAGCTTTTTAATTTTTGCTGCTTTAATTTTACTAAAGTCTTTAGTTTTTGCACTGTTTTGCTTTGCAACCGAGCTAGTCCCAAGAAGACCCAATGTAATTATTATCGCCAATACTCTTTTCATGCTACCTCCTAAAATTAGATGCCAATAGGCAAAAGAGATTATACATAAAATTTTTTAAATAATATCACTTTGTAGAATATAACAAAGCTAAATATAGAACTGTAGAAGAATTTTCTATCCACTATAGAAGATGAGCTTTAGTTTTTAGTTTATGGTACTTGGTAGGGCTTGAAGTTGGAGCCAACAGATTTTTTCAGAATGCTTGGTGGGCTCGGCAGGACTCGAACCTGCGACCAACCGGTTATGAGCCGGTTGCTCTAACCAACTGAGCTACGAGCCCATTCTGTGAAAAGAGGTTTTGTAAGCTGTACTCACACCCTCAAATATGTGTGGAATTATACAGAAATCTATAGCGAAATGCAAGAAGATGCTCGAGCAATCCAAAGAGTATCATAAAATTGACAAAACTGCTTCCTCCATAGCTAAAAAGGGGCAGGGGAACACCAACTACAGGAGCGAGACCTATTGTCATAGCAATATTGATACTCATATATGTAAAAATCAAAAAAGATATGCTGAGCGCCACTACTTGCGTAAAGAAATCTCCTTTGAGTTTGAAATAGATAGAAAAAAGATGGAGTATGAGAAGAGCATAGAGTAATACAAGTGCTACTGCTCCGAAAAATCCAAAGCGCTCTACATAGTATGCGAAGATAAAATCACTCGTTGCAATTGGTAGAAAACGCAGTTTGGTCTGTGTCGCTTCTTCTGTAGGCTTTCCACTCAGACCTCCAGAACCGATGGCAATGATAGATTGTTGGACATGGTAGCTTGGTTTTTCACTCAAAAAGTCTTGAATCCGCCGCTTTTGATAATCGTGGAGGAGGTATTTGTATGAAAGTGGAGCAAGAAGGGAGGCAAGGACTGCTAGAGTAGCCCATATTTTCCAATTAACTCCTACTACAAAGAGCACTCCATAACCTATAATCAGCAGTATCATTGCTGTCCCGAGATCTGGCTCTTTTGCAATAAGTATAAATGGTAAGAGAATATAAAATGATATTTTTAAAAAATCTCTCCACCCATATCCCTCTTTCGGAGGCGGATTGTTTTGAATTATGTAGGCTAGCATAAGAATGAAGGCGGGTTTGAAAATCTCTGATGGCTGGATAGTAAAGTGGGTAAAAGGTATTGCAAGCCATCTTTTTGCACCCAGTTTGCTCACTCCAAAAATATCTACGCTCAAAAGAAGCAAGATATTAAACCAGTAAATAGCTGGGATAAGCCATCGATATTCTCGTAAAGGAAGCAAAAATGCCACAAAAAAGGCGATAAATCCAACAATATAGTATACAATCTGCTTTTTAGCAAGAAGCGTATTGACATCTGCTATAAGATAATTAGAGAGAAGCATAAGTGGAAGAATCAAAAAGAGTAGAACAAAATCAAAATGTGTTAATATTCTTCTATCAATCCAAAACATAGCTTTTTTGCTAAATTATACACTGAAGAGGTTTAATATTGGATGAATTACATTTTAAAGCACAGCAAAAAGAGAGACTTGACAAGTTTTTGACACAAGAACTACAAAAAAGCCGTAATCAGATTGAGCAGCTTATAAAAGGCGGTTTTGTTACTGTTGCCAATCAAAAGATCACTAAACCCGGATACAAACTCAAAGAAGGTGACGAGATAGTTGTCAATCTACCCAAGCCTCGACAAAGTCAAAGGTGTGATGTAGATTTTGAAGTAGATATTGTATATGAAGATGAAGATATTTTAGTAGTAAACAAGCCTAGTGGCATTGTTGTACATCCTGCACCAAGTGTCAAAGAGGCTACACTTGTAGATTGGCTAAAATCAAAAGGTATACGTCTTTCAACCCTTAGTGGAGAAGAGCGTCACGGTATAGTACACAGAATCGATAAAGAGACAAGTGGATTACTGGTAGTTGCCAAAAACGATCAGGCCCATCTGGCGTTATCGCAGCAGCTGCAAGACAAATCGATGGGACGATACTATCTTGCTATTATTGAGCCTCCGCTTAAAGAAAATATCATAGTTGACAAACCAATTGGGAGAAACCCAAAAAATCGTCTCAAAATGACGATAATAAATAGTGGAAGAGTCGCTCGGTCTGCATTTGTAAAGATATTGCAGAGCAAAAATGGTGTTTATGAGCTTATTGGAGCGAAGCTTTTTACTGGACGCACGCATCAGATACGCGTGCATCTAGCTTCGCTGCAAAGGCATATATTAGGGGATAGTTTATATGGCTTTAAGAGCAAAAAAGCTACTATTCCAAGAGTATTTTTACATGCGTATGTTCTGTATTTACGCCATCCTAAAAGCAATAAAGAGATGCGTTTTGTAGCTCCTTTACCAGATGATATGCAGCAGTTTTTGCAAAAAAATTTTGAAATGGAGAATGTATATGAAAAGATTATTCCAGATACTTTTGATAAGCTCTTTGATTTTTCTAGCGGGTTGTGGATTACAGCCAAAACCAGCTAAACCAAAAGTAGATCTCTCATTGCCAACTGTACAGACTATTCGTACTATTAGTGATATTACGAGTGTGGCATTGGAGTGGACTCCTCTTTATAGTGAAAAAGTAGAAGGCTACTACCTCTATCGTGCTCAAGAGGGGAAAAAGCTTCAACGTATTGCTACAATAGAGGATAGATATAGTTCTCACTATATCGATAAAGATCTTAAACCAGACACTCTATATATTTACGCCATGAGTATTTTTACAAGAAATGGCGTAGAATCGCGTCCTAGTAAACCTGTACGTGTGCGCACACTCCCAATTCCAGAATCAGTCCCATTTATTGATGCAATTGATCACTTACCAAGGGAGATAAAGATTATTTGGCGTCCTCACCCTTATCAAAGAGTTGAGTGGTATATTATTGAAAGAAGCGAGCCTAGAAGTGATAAATGGAAAGAGATTGCTACTATCAAAGGAAGACTCAAAGCTGAATACATCGATAAAGGGCTAAAAGATAATAAAACCTACTATTATCGTATCAAAGTAAAAACATGTGATGGTATCGTTTCTAAGCCAAGCAAAGTCGTGCAAGCATCAACGAAACCAAGGCCTAAAATTGTACAAGGCTTGCAAGCTTCACAAAATCTCCCTAGAAAAATCGTTCTCCACTGGCAGCCAAATAGTGAGCCTGATATCGATCACTACAATATATATAGGAGTTTTTTTGAGTTAGGTCCATATCTGAAAATTGCTAAAGCCAAAAAAACTGAATATACCGATCTCATCAAAAAAGATGGAGCAAAATATTACTATAAAGTCACTGCCATAGATAAAGATGGATTAGAAAGCTTTAAACAAGATGTCCCTGTTGTTGGAAAGACTTTAAGTAAGCCTCTTCCTCCAGTTATTTTAAATTACAAAGTAGAAGGTAAAACATTTTTTGTAACATGGCAGTCACCAGATAAGAGGGCTGAGAGTTTTATTATCAAAAAGACAGAAAAGTTAGGCTTCATGAATAGTAATGAGTATATTTTTAAAAATATAAAAAGTACAAGTTTCAGTGATGCTGGCCTGAAGCCGGGAGCAAAATATAAGTATGAGATTATAGCAGTAGACAAATTTGGAATAGTTTCTGAACCAAGCAAAACTATAGAGTTTACAATAGAGAAGTAATGCCACATATAGTTGTAAAGAGTTACAAAGAGTTCACTTCACCAGTAAAATCGGATGGGTATGAATTTTTATGGTTTGCAAAAGAGTTTAAAAACGCAAAGGATACTCTTGTAGCAGTACGATTTGAAGAGCATCAGTTTCTTTTGGCAATCAAGCCAAAAGATGAGCACTATATCATCAAAGGCGATAAGATTACACGTATTGCTCCTACATATATCCTCAAAGGAGCATTAAAACACTTTTGTGAGTTGGCTGATTGCGAAATTTTGTATGACAATCTCTCTTCTATCAAGCCAATCCATGTTGATAAGGCAAAAAGCTTTTTGAAAGAGATTGACTACTTTATTGAGCACTTTCCAACCAAAAAAGAGGTGTGGATTGAGATTGGATTTGGAAGTGGGCGGCATCTACTCTATCAAGCCAAGAATAACCCCGATATTCAGTTTATTGGTATAGAAATTCACAAGCCATCCATTGAGCAGCTTCTTAAGCAAATTGCTTTGCAAGATA
This sequence comes from Nitratiruptor tergarcus DSM 16512, assembly GCF_027946175.1. Classification (NCBI taxonomy): domain Bacteria; kingdom Pseudomonadati; phylum Campylobacterota; class Epsilonproteobacteria; order Nautiliales; family Nitratiruptoraceae; genus Nitratiruptor; species Nitratiruptor tergarcus. The sequence continues at coordinate 771,525 of NZ_AP026671.1, read as the reverse complement.
TTCATAATCTTTTGGTTATTGATTATGATGCAAGGCTTTTTTTGGAGTTTGTACCATCAAATATAGTAGGAAAAATATTTGTTCATTTTCCAGTTCCTTGGGATAAGAAGCCTCATAGGCGGGTGATATCTAAAAAATTTATTCAAGAGGCAGAGCGTGCTTTAAAACCTGACGGCGTTTTGGAACTACGTACTGATAGCAGAGCTTACTTTGACTATGCGCTTGAGCTCTTTTTAGAAAGAGAAAAATCCAAACTAGAAGTAACAAAAAATATAGAGCCACCAGTAAGTAGTAAATATGAGGATAGATGGGTGCGACTTGGCAAAGATATTTACGACATTCGCATGTATGCACTGCAAGAATCACCCCCATTAGAGCTCAATTTTGATTTTACTTTTTCAAAAATCTCATCTTTAGAACGATTTATTAAAAACTTTGATATAAAACCAAAAGTTTTTGATGACTATTTTGTCCATTTTGAAAAGCTCTATATGATTGAAGATGGTAAATTTTTAGCTGAAGTTTCCTTTGGAAGTTTTGATAGACCGACACATCTATACTTGATTTTAAGTGAAGGTTCGGCACAATACTATCCAAAAAAGCCCATTGCTTCACAGGCAAATATTAAAGCACATAAAAAAATAGAAGAGTTTCTCAATGTCTAAAAATGTTATTGTCGCTAAAGATCTCTATCTTGAATATAAAAAAGATACTCCCATTATAAAAGATTCAACATTTTCTATCAAAAGTGGTAGTTTTGTATTTATTACAGGTCCAAGTGGAAGTGGGAAGAGTACACTTCTTAAATCTTTTTATGGTGAACTTAAGCCAAAGCAAGGAATATTACAAATCGGTGGAGTCTCTCTCAATGACATAAGCACTTCAAAGCTTGCTTTTTTGCGCAAATATCTCGGCATTATTTTTCAAGACTATAAGCTGATTGAAGAGTGGACAGTGAAAAAAAATGTTATGCTTCCACTTTTGATTGCTGGATATAGTAAAAATGTATGTGAAGCCCAGACTGCGAGACTTTTAAGACATGTGCATCTTACTGGTAAAGAGAACTACTATCCACCAGAGCTTAGTGGTGGGGAGCAGCAAAGAGTTGCGATGGCAAGAGCTCTGGCGCATAATCCTGTGATTATCTTAGCAGATGAGCCCACAGGCAATCTTGATGAGTACTCTTCTCGTGTAATTTGGGGACTTTTGGAGAGTGCTAATGAGCAACTTGGTACAACAGTGGTTGTGGTGACACACTCAATTCCAACTAGTTTGAAAGTGCCTTTTAAACATTTTTATATAGAAGATGGAAAAGTCTATGAGATCTCTTAAAAACCATATATCCCTTATAATTCCACTCTTTGCAATACTTTTTGCAGTAGAGTTCTATTTCATTATAGATAAAATCATTATCAATTATGAAAACAATCTCAATAAAGACTATTCCATTGTGGTGGTTGCAAAGAAGAAGTTGACACTGCAAGAGATTCGTGTACATATCCCAGATATTCAAAAAATCCAGCCAATAGATAGTACGCTGTTTCTCAAAAGACTGCAAACAAATGGGATAGAGTTAGATACAAAAGAGCTCAAAAATTTCTTGCCAAATTTTTACAAAATCTATCTCTCATCATTTCCTTCAACACAAAAACTTCGTGAAATCAAAAAGCGATTGCTGCAAATTGATGGGATTACACGGGTAGAGACCTTTACAAAGGTACATGAGAAGATCTATAAATTCTTGATCTTTTTGAAAAACATCTCCAAACTCTTTTTAGGAATTATATTTATAACTAGTATTATGCTCGTATTTAAGCAAATTGAGATCTGGAATCTGGAGCATAGCGAGAGAATGTATATTATGGCGCTTTTTGGTGCTCCGCTTTGGATGCGTAACGCTATTCTTATTAAACTCTCTTTTATTGATACATTGATAAGTACACTGCTTGTTTTTGGTATCTACTACTATTTTCTCTCTACAAATTACCTTAAAGAGCTACTGGGTGTGGAGAATATTTCCATTGGTATTAATGATCTTGTGCAAGATATGGCTTGGCTCTTTGGACTGGGCGTAGTTATATCGATATTTAATGTTCTTATTGTATCTGCAAGGAAGCAAAAGCTCACATGAGAATAGTAGTTACCTTCATAATAACCATAGTTTTTAGTCTTGGTGCCACAATTGATACAAAGATTAAGAGTTCCCGTCAAGCATTGCATAAAACTACTTCGCAGATAAAAGGGTTGAATGTTCGTTTAGCAAAGCTTGCAAAGAGTATTACGAGATTGCAAAAGGATTTATCCAGTATCGACAAAAAGCTTCTTCAAATTGAGACCCTTTTAAAAGATGCTCAGAAGCAATATAGCCAAAAACTGACTGAGTATAATCTCACGAAAAATGATATTGAAAAACTTACCCTCAAAGAAAAAACACTCAAGCAGCAACTTGTGCTATTGATCACACAATCATTTTCTAAATCTTTGCTTCTTACTTCCTTGCAAAATCCAACGGAAGAGGATGTTATAAAAGAAGAGATCCTCAAAGCTATACAAAAAAGTGCAGATATGCACCTCAAGCAAGTGAGTCAAGCTTATCAAGATACAAAAAGCAAACTGACACAAAACCAAACAAAACTTGCAAAATTGGAAAAAGAGATAGCCGAGTTATTGCGCAACAAAGAGGAACTCAAACGTTTAAAAAGTGAAAAATCGAAAAAACTTGCAAAGCTAGATGAGCAAAAGAGACGGTATAATGAAGAGATAAAAAAATTGATAGAGCAGCGAAAATCTCTTCAAAAGACACTGAGAAAACTGAGTATTCTAAAAGAATCTGCGAAAAAATCAACAGCTTTTGCTAAAGTCAAAGTCAAAAAATATGGAGAGAAGAGTTACAAAAAAATTCGTACAGTGCGCTATCGTGGACCAAAAACAATACCTCCTTTGGAAAAATTTATTATTATAAAGCGTTATGGTGTGTATCGAGATCCTATCTACAATATCGATATACCTAATGAAAATGTAGAACTCAAACCTATCATGCCAAATGCAAAAGTGCGTAACGTTCTTAATGGTCGTGTTATACTCGCTAAATGGACACCGCATCTTAAAAATGTAGTCATTGTTAAGCATAAAAATGGTCTCTATACTATCTATGCATATCTTGACAAACTTGCACCTTATGTTAAAAAGGGGCGCAAGTTAAAACGTGGCTATACAATAGGACGCGTAAACAATAAACTTATCTTTGAAGTAACCAAAAATAATGCCCACATCAATCCCCTTGAACTTATAAGAATTAATTGAGAGTTTTAGGGCTTTATTATCTATTTTTAGATAAAATTGGCAAACTTTCATAAAGAGGATTGGAATGGCAAAAAGAGTTCTTATCAAATTTTCTGGTGAAGCTTTGGCAAATGAAGATGGGCATGGAATAGATAGTAAAACGCTCAAATATATAGCTTCTGAAATAAAGCCTCTTGTGGATAATGGAGTAGAAGTAGGTCTCGTTGTTGGGGGAGGTAATATTATTCGTGGTGTTAACGCATCTAAAGAGGGGATAATCAAACGATCTTCTGGTGATTATATGGGAATGCTGGCCACTGTAATCAATGCAGTAGCTATCCAAGAAGCGCTAGAGTATTTTGGTCTCAAGACGCGAGTACAGAGTGCTATTGATATGAAAGAGATTTGTGAGCCATTTATTGTAAGACGAGCAATTAGACACCTAGAAAAGGGGCGTATAGTTATATTTGCTGCTGGAACAGGTAATCCCTTTTTTACTACCGATACAGCAGCGACACTCAGAGCCGTAGAGATTGGTGCAGAGATGATCATAAAAGCTACAAAAGTTGATGGAGTGTTTGATAAGGATCCTCAAAAATTTAGTGATGCAAAAAAACTTCCTCGCCTCACTTATGATGAAGCTCTACAAGATAATATTAAGGTAATGGATGATACATCTATCGCTTTGGCGAAAGATAACAGCCTTCCTATCATTGTATGCAATATGTTTGAAGAGGGAAATCTCTACGACATTATTGTCAATGAAAATTTTGAAAAATGCTCAATAGTTACAGATAAAAAAGGAGAATAACTGATGAGACTTGAACAGATAGCTGCAAAAGCATTGGAAAATGTTGGATTTGATAGATACCTCCTCTCCCTTGCAGTAGCCAAAAGAGCTAAAGAGCTTGCTTTAGGGAATCCTCCAATGGTAGATGTAGATCCTAAAAAATTTAAATATACTGACATAGCTATTATGGAGATAGCAGAGGGTAAAATTAGTATCGAGGTCAAAAAATCCTCGTAAATGAAAGAGCTTATCGATAAGATTAAGAATATAAAGAGTGTTGAAGAAGCACAAAAGCTCCTCTTCACCCTCTATCCACCTACGAAAAAAATTCAAAAAGCTCTCCAGTTTGCAAAAGATGCTCACGAGGGGCAGTACCGTAAAAGTGGAGAGCCTTATATTATTCATCCCATTTTAGTAGCTGCTATCACCGCTTTTGTTACCAATGATGAGACGATGATTATAAGTGCACTTTTACATGATGTAGTAGAAGATACATCTCATTGCATAGAAGAGATTGAAGAACTTTTTGGCAAAGATGTGGCAAGCCTTGTGGAGGGGCTTACAAAAATCGTTGCAATTCGTAGTGAAGAGCTTATCCCTTCAAGCTCTAAAGAAAAGCTCATTACTTCAGCACTCTCATTTCGTAAAATGCTCATAGCCTCTATTGAAGATGTGCGAGTTCTTATTGTAAAACTTTGTGATAGACTCCACAATATGCTCACTCTTGATGCTCTTCCAGCAGCAAAACAGAAAAGAATTGCTGAAGAGACTCTTGTAGTTTATGCTCCGATAGCCCATAGGCTTGGTATTGCATCTATAAAAAACTACCTTGAAGATCTCAGCTTTTACTATCTTTTTCCTCAAGAGTATCAACGTATTGATGAGTTTATTCGTTCTCATAAACTAGAGCTACAGATGAAACTCAATGAGTTTATTGATGTTGTCAAAAAGAAAATGGTGCAAAACGGCTTTCGCATTGACGATTTTGAAATACTTTCGCGTATCAAGCACTACTACTCAATTTATCTCAAAATGCAGCGCAAAGGTATCTCTATCGAAGAGGTACTAGATCTTCTTGCTATTCGTATTCTAGTAAAAGAGAAACTTGCTTGCTATAAAGTTCTTGGCATTATTCATACAAATTTCAAGCCTTTAGTGATGCGCTTCAAAGACTATATTGCTGTACCAAAAGAGAATGGCTACCAAACTATCCATACGACTGTTTTTGACAACTCTTCAATATTTGAAGTGCAGATTCGCACATTCAAAATGCACCATACTGCAGAGTTTGGAGTAGCAGCACATTGGAAATATAAAATTGGTGATGTTGGCGTCAATCTTGCTTGGCTTGAGAACCTCCAGTACCAAAATGAAAATATTGAAGAGTTTTATGAGCTTGTAAAAAATGATCTTTTTAGTGAAGATATCTCAGTCTTCTCCCCAAAAGGCGATGTTTTTACCCTCCCACGAGGCGCAGTTGCTCTTGATTTTGCCTATGCTGTGCATACTGATATTGGTAACAGAGCAAAAGCTGCTTATATCAATAAGCAGCGTAGTACGCTGCTCAGTGAACTTAAAAATGGAGATATTGTTAGAATCGAAACGGCAAAAGAGCCAATACTGCGCTGTAGCTGGATAGATGCAGTAAAAACCTCTAAAGCAAAAGAGCAGATGCGCATTCTATGCCGTCAAAAATTCAAAGAGATAAATGCAAAAGCAGCTATTAATATTTTGGCAAGTGAGCTAAGAACAGATCCTAAGCAAATAAAAGAGTGGATAGAAGAGCATGATCTTACTCCTCAGCTACACCGCATTGCAACCGAGATTAATTACCTCAAAGAGATTAAAAATAGATACCTCAGTGAATATAGAAAGAAAAAAGGTATGCTTTATCTCCTTGCTCCAAAGCATGTGAAACTGGAGCCAAAAGAGCTTGAAAATTTTGTGATATATACAAGCTATTCTATAAATAGTGTGGAGTTTGATTACTGCTGCCATCCAAAAAGGGGTGATGAGATAGTTGCTTTTAAAGAGGGAAACAAAGCTATCGTACATCACAAAATGTGCCACAAAGCTCAAAAACTCATAGATGAGGGAGTCCCAATGCTCTATATTGAGTGGAAAGAGGACTCATTGCCTCACTATAAACTTATAGCCCTTCTTCCTGATCGCAAAGGTGCGCTTGCGCAGTTCTTGCAATATTTATCAAAAATAGATATAAATATTATCTCCATAGAGCTGGGTAAAAATGTAGAGCAGACTAATATGTGTGAGATGGAGTTTGAATCAAATATTAGCGATAGCGAGGTTTTAAGGAAAAAAATAGCTTCAAAAGTTAAAATATTAGAATTTATAAAATCGAGTGATGCATATAATAGATAGGAGTATGGATGATTCAAGAAGCGCTGGCTGAAATCAAAAGAGGTACAGCAGAAATTATTGATGAAGAAAAAATTGTAGAGCTTCTCAAAGAGTATTTTAATTCTGGAAAAGAGTACTATGTTAAAGCAGGTTTTGATCCTACTGCACCAGATCTCCATTTAGGCCATACAGTACTTTTGCAAAAACTAGCAACCTTTCAAAAATATGGCGGTATAGTGCAGTTTATCATAGGTGATTTTACAGCAATGATAGGTGATCCTACAGGAAAGAGTGAAACAAGAAAAAAACTTGATCGCGAAACTGTGCTCAAAAATGCAACGAGCTACAAAGAGCAGGTATTTAAAGTGCTCGATCCAGCAAAAACAGAGGTCGTTTTTAATTCTAAATGGCTTGATGCTTTGGGAGCTAGTGGACTTGTGGAGCTAACTACTCTTTTTAGCGTAGCAAGAATGTTAGAGCGTGACGATTTTGAAAAACGTTTTAAATCCAATAAGCCTATTGCAATCAGTGAATTTATCTATCCTCTTTTGCAAGGGTATGATAGTGTACATCTTAAAAGTGATATAGAAATTGGTGGAACAGATCAGAAATTTAATCTTCTCATGGGACGTCACCTGCAAAGAAGTTATGGTATAGTAAAAGAGCAAGCAGTCTTAATGATGCCTATTTTAGAAGGTCTTGATGGTGTACAAAAGATGAGTAAATCTCTTGGTAACTATATAGGTGTCACTGAAGATCCAAATACCATGTTTGCAAAGCTTCTTAGCATTTCAGATGAGTTGATGTGGCGCTACTATGAGCTTTTGAGTAGTAAGAGTCTTGAAGAGATAAAAGCACTCAAAGAGGGAGTATCTAAAGGAGAAATCCATCCAAAAGCAGCGAAAGAGCTTTTAGCGATGGAGATTGTTGCTCGCTACCATAACAGCGAAGCTGCTGAGGCTGCAAAAGCTGAATTTGATAAAATACATAAACAAAAGGATATCCCAACAGATCTCAAAGAGGTTACGTTGCAAGGTCCAATATGGATAGCCAAAGCGCTTGTTGAAGCAGGGCTTGAGCCATCTACTTCGCAGGCACGCCGCGATATCCAAGCTGGTGCAGTGCGTTTAGATAAAGAAAAAGTGCAAGATAAAGATTTACAACTACAAAGCGGAGAGTATATTGCACAGGTAGGAAAACGTAAATTTGCGAAATTGAAGGTGCTATAATGGGCTTGCCATCATTAAAAATTGGAAAATACACCATTAAATATCCTATCATCCAGGGTGGAATGGGTGTAGGAATAAGCTGGGACAAGCTTGCTGGCAATGTGAGTAAAGAGGGTGGATTGGGAGTTATAAGCTCTGTAGGTACAGGCTACTATCAAAATAAAAAATATATTGAAAAAGAGGTGGCTGGACGGCCTTTGGAGACAGCAAATTTCTACTCCAAAAAGGCGCTTTTTAAAATATTTGAAAATGCAAGAAAAATTTGTGGTGATGCTCCACTGGGTGCAAATGTTCTCTACGCTATCAATGACTATGGTCGAGTGGTGAGAGACTCTTGCGAAGCTGGCGCCAATATTATCATAACTGGTGCTGGACTTCCCACTAATATGCCTGAGTTTACGAGAGACTTTCCAGATGTTGCTCTTGTGCCTATAGTGTCTAGTGCAAAAGCATTGAAGATCATCTGTAAACGATGGACTACAAGATACAATAAAATTCCTGATGCAGTTATAGTTGAGGGGCCCTTAAGTGGAGGACATCAAGGCTTTACCTATGAGCAGTGTTTTATGGAAGAGTTTCAGCTGGAAAATATTGTTCCTCAAGTCATTGAAGAAGCGAAAAAATGGGGAGAGATACCAGTCATAGCTGCAGGTGGCATATGGGATCATAACGATATTAAAAAGTATCTTGATATGGGTGCTGCTGGAGTACAAATAGGTACACGTTTTATCGGTACATATGAGTGTGATGCCAGTGACACATTCAAGAAAATTCTTTTGCAATCAAAAAAAGAGGATATCATCTTACTCAAATCTCCTGTAGGATATCCGGCAAGAGGTGTGCGTACAAAACTCATTGAGCTTGTTGAAAAGCGTGAAGGCCCTGCTATTAAATGCATAAGTAACTGCGTTGCACCATGTCACAGAGGTGTGGAAGCAAAAGAGGTAGGGTACTGTATAGCTGATAGACTCAGTGATGCATATAGAGGGGATGAAGAGCTAGGTCTCTATTTTAGCGGTGCAAACGGATATCGCCTGAATGAACTACTCAGTGTCAAAGAGTTGATGCAACGGCTTGTAGAGGGAGAGTGATTATTAGATTTTTTCTTTTTGTACTATTTTTAACTACCTTCCTTCATGCTTCTGTTGTAAATAATATCAAAGAAGCTGACTACTACTGCTCTTTAAATAATAAAGACAAAAATCTCAAAGGCTTGAATAGATTCAAGTCTTTGTATATAAAGTCTATGATAGATGATGACAAAAATCTACGTATCAAAGCGCTTCAGGGACTTATAAAGTGCTCTAAAAAACTGGGTCTTGCGCATAATGAATATGATAGCGAACTCTATACTCTCATTGGCAATAAAAAAAGCAGTACCAAAGTACATAAAAAAAAGAAGTATACAAAGAAAAGTGTTAAACTCCTTAAGAATAGATTGGTAAAAGTTGTCTTGCGAAGAGGATATGTAGATTTCTTTTTCGATTCTCCCGTAAAAAGTTCTTGGATATCAACTTCTACATTGAAGAGAAAAAATTCCTATAAAATTATTTATGATATAGAAGGAAGACTAGGATTTAAGAGTAAAACATATAGACTCAAAAGTGTTAAATATCTTAAAATTGCCCAATTTACTCCAAAAAAAATCCGCATTGTTTTTGAACATTCCCGCCCTTTTGGAACTAATTACAAAATTAAAGGAAATAGACTCTCCATCTATCTTGGCAAAAAGAGTACATTAAAGCAAGTGGTACGTAAAAAAGATTTACCAAAAGCTGTCCCACAAAGTGTAGAAAATTCTAAAAAGGTTATTGTTATTGATCCAGGACATGGGGGAAAAGATAGCGGAGCTATTGGATATAAACGGAAAAAAGAGAAGGATATTGTTCTTGCAATTGCGAAGCGTGTCTATAAAAAACTCAAAAATGCTGGATTTAAGGTCTATATGACAAGAAGAGGGGACTACTTTGTCACACTGCGTAATCGCACGAAATTTGCCAATAGGGTGAAAGCACACCTCTTTATTTCCATTCACGCCAATGCTGCGCCAAAAAGAAGTAAATATCTGAGTATGAAAGGGCTTGAGACTTTCTATCTCTCGCCAGCTAGAAGTGAGCGAGCAAAGCGTATTGCGGCATTGGAGAATAGAGCTGATATGGAAAATCTTAGTTACTATAGTAAAAACGTTTTTTTGGATTTTATCAACAGAGCAAAAACAATCGAATCAAACAAGCTCGCTATCGATATACAGCGCAACATCCTTTATAAAGTACGCTCTCGCTACAAAGTGGTTGATGGGGGAGTGCGGCCTGGACCATTTTGGGTGCTTGTTGGAGCACAGATGCCTGCAATATTAATAGAGGTTGGTTATATTACAAATCCCACTGAAGCAATGCGTTTAATGAGCCCTTATTATCAAAATCTTATTGCTGAAGGTGTTGTAGCAGGTATTGAGAGCTATTTTAGAAACAGTAGACGCTAAGAGAAAAACTCCCTTAGCCTTTGTAGTTTTGTATTGCTTCTTCAAGAATTTTTGTAGCTTCGTCTTTTCCTTTGTACTCTTTGACTTTTACCCATTTATTTGGTTCAAGTATTTTATATGTTTCAAAAAAGTTTTTAATTTTATCAAGAGTGTGTTGTGGAAGATCATGAATATCATTGATATCTGCATAGGTTGGATCTACTTTTGTAACAGGAACTGCAAGGAGTTTTTCATCCATACCACTTTCATCTTCCATCACCAAAACGCCAATAAGGCGGCTTTTTATAACACTGCCAGGAATCAAAGGGTAGTCTGTAAGTACTAAGATATCTGCTGGATCACCATCAGCAGCAAGCGTATTTGGTACAAAGCCGTAATTTGCTGGGTAGTACATAGCGCTATACATAATGCGATCTACAAATATAGCGCCACTCTCTTTGTCTACTTCATATTTAATATTTGAACCGTAAGGGATTTCTATGAGTGCATGTACTTTATCAGGATTTTCGCCACATCCTATTTTATTTAGATCCATTTATCTCTCCTCTTTTCAAATTTGCAGACTATTATAGTAAAAGAAAGATTTAGAAAAGTTTATAGCGTTTTTTTCTTCGTTTGACATCATCGAGATAGGAGAGAAAATATGCGACATTGACATAGCCAAGGACAGGTCTTATGATCTGTTTTTGAGTTGGAGTTATGAAAAATGTTGTTGGCGTATATTTAGCACGAAAAGATGCTGGATAGTCATTACGCTCTTTCCAGATTTTTACAGCTATGACCTCTTTATTGATACGATCTTTTACCTTTTTGTTGTGTAGTGTTTCTTGCACCATTTTTTTACACCAGTGGCAATTTTTACTCTCATAAAAAATCATAAGTGGTTTATTGCTTTTCTTCGCTACCGCAAGTGCAGTAGAAAAATCCTTTTGCCATTGAATCTGCGCTGCAAGCAAAAGAGGCACAAAAAGTATAATAATAAATTTAAGCATACTCTCTCCTATCCGCAGTTAAGGCCATCACAGCTACGCACAACTCCAAAATCTCTACCATTATTATGTAAAAATTTATGGAGATATTTACCTCTTCTTTTGAAATATGATGAGTTGAGCTTTTTTAGAGCCTTTGGAAACTCTTTGTGCAAAGTACGGAGTTTTTTTGCACCATTGGCAAACATTGCATCCCATTCATCGCTATTGAGCATGGCTGCACCTTTGAATGCAGGACCATGGCAGAGGCTACAAAGTTTTTTATATGCGTTCATGCCTTTGCTTGAATATCCAAATGTATAAACTGATAAAAGAAATATCCCAGTAATTATATATCGCATCTCTTATCCTTTTCCAAGTCCAAAGACATTGGATAGTGTATTGATATAGTTAAAATAGCCTGTTATTGCTACTGCTTCAAGGATCTCTTTATCACTCCATCCATACGATTTGATTGCATCGATATCTTCTTGTGTCATTTTATAGTTATCCTTTTTTGATGCACGAATGCAAAACTCCAAAAGTCTTTTTGTTTTTTCATCAGTATGCATAGCATCTATTCCTTGCAAAATCTCATCGATTTGCTCCTGGGTGAGTCCGAGCATTTTTGCAATATTTTTATGCACATCCACACACATTTTGCAACTATTCTCTTTTGAAATTAAAAGTGCAATTGCTTCTTTGATATAGTAGGGCAGATGTGTCTGTTTTATAAGGTAATTTTGTACCATTGTATCGGTAGCGTTGTAGATATTTTCATCAACTGCAAGCAGTTTGAATATTTCACCAAGTGTTCCTGTTTTTTCTAGAATAGGGCGAGCTTTTTCCTGGATTGCTGGGCTCATCTGTTCAAATTCAGGTAATTTTATGTATGCCATTTAAACTCCTTTACATTGTTGTAGATTAGCTATTGCTTTTTGTGTAAGATAGGGTTGGAGAATTTTTTTAATCTTTTGGGTGATACGTAAAGCTGCTGCTTCATCCTCTTTTTCTCCCATAATAGTAAGAAATGGTGTCCAAAACTGACTATAAAGCATGATAGTTTGGGCAATAAACTGATGCATTTGCATCGCTTTTTTCTCGATACAACCATTAGTGACAAGATGCTTTATAAGTTCTAGCAGTTTTTCATATTGCGCTTTGTTATCCTTTATGACAGCCTGTTGTAACAAAGGATCACGGCGCATGAGAAAAAGCAGCTCTTTGCGCAAAAACCTGTATTTCCACCAAACATTTGCAACATAGCGGCAATATGTATTCATTTCGCATAACGATGCAGGCAAAGGAGCAGAGAGAAAGCCTATTTTTTGCATCATTTGCTTATAGAGCTCATAGATTATCTCCTCTTTGTTTTTATAGTGATAGTAGAGATTACCAGGACTTACACCTGCCTCTTTGGCAATATGATTTGTTGTGATTGTTTTTGTATCATAGTTATTGAAAAGCGCCAAAGCAGTTTCTAAAATTATCTCTTTTTTATCCATTACAAGCCTTTAGAGTAATTACTCTAATAAGATAGTATAAAAAATAGAGAAGTAAGTCAAATAATGTAACATTATTTTATAGATAAGTATAAAGTATATTTTGAGGAACTGTGTAGTATTTTATATGGTGCCCGGATGCAAGCTGCTATAGTAAATATTTACAAAATTTCGTAAGAAATTGTATATTCAATATCACTCATGTAGTTATCAAGAAGATTACGTACTTTTTCAATTTTTTTATGGGCTTCATTTTCATTTTTTGCAAAAAAAAGAAGAGCCAAGCTAGCTTCTTTTGCATACTCTCCACTCACATCGGTGACGGCCATATTTTGGTGTTTAAGTTTCTCTTTGAGAGAGTTGAGAATTTTGCGTCTTCCTTTGAGAGATGTAATATAGGGAAGATCCAGTGTGATGAGAAGATGTACTATGAGCATCGTTCCGCTTTTTTATATCTAAAGCCTCGTTTTTCTACTTCATTGATGAAAAACTGCATCCAATGTTTTGCTTCTTTTTTATCTGTAGAAGCAATTGAGATCACATCAAAATATCGATTATCTTCAATAGCTGGCAAAGAAGAAAACTCAATATCTTCTGGTATCTTTTTCATAATATCTAAAAGATCGTTTTCACTCGCTTCTACGCATATTGTGAGTCTATAAAGTTTGGGAGCTTTGGGGTAGAAGAGATCGAGTACTTGCTCTACCATTGGGTGAGCCATCTGTGGAAAACCTGGAACAAAGAAAAATCTCTTATGAAGATAAAATCCAGGGACATTATTAATGGGATTATCTAAGAGTTTTGCATCTTTTGGCAGCATTGCCATATTGATACGGTGTGGATAAGTATCTTTTCCAAATCTATCAATAATACGCCTCTTTGCCTCTTCATGCATATAGAGTTTTCCATCACCAAAGACTTTTGCAGCTATTGCTCTTGTATAATCATCTGGAGTTGCTCCAATACCACCGAAACTAAACATTACACTTTTGGGATCATCTTTTATGAGGGTAAAAATCTTTTCTATGAGAAGTGGATCATCTTCAATAACAAAAGAGGCTTTGAGTTTCCAGCCCCTTTGAAGGAGCGAGTTACGAAGAAAGGCAAAATGCCTATCTTCACGTCTTCCGTTGAGAATTTCTGTGCCAATTATAACTGCATAAAAATTAGGAGTTTGCTTTTTCAAGGATGAACTTCTCTAGCTCTTCTACAATCTCTTCTATAGTTCTCTCACCATCGATTTTTTTGAGCAGTCCCTTGCTTTCATAAAATTTCTCTATCTCTGGTAAAGGCTCTAAATAGACTTTCATACGATTATTAAAGACCTCTACATTATCATCTGCGCCTCTAGCTCTACCTAGAACACGTTCTCTTGCTGTCTCTTCGCTTACGACTATCTCAATGACAGCTTTGAGTGTAATATCAGGGCTTTGTGTAAGCATTGCATCAAGAGCTTCCATCTGCTCTACGCTTCGAGGAAATCCATCTATGATAATGATGTCTTTATCACTACTTAAAATTGCATTTTTAATAGTATCCATAACAATTTCAAGAGGTACTAGCTTACCGTTATCTACATAGCTAGCGATAGTAGCGCCAAGTGGTGTTCCTTTGGCAATCTCTGCGCGCAAGAGTTCACCTGTAGAGTAGTGAATGATTTTATCACTGTTTCTTTTTGCTACAAGTTCAGCATCTGTAGTTTTCCCACTTCCTGGGGCTCCAATTATTAAAAATAGTTTTTTCACTTTTACTCCTTTACTTTTTCTACTTCAATTTTTTTTGCTTGTCCTCGACAAAGTGCAATTTTGGTACCATTTGCTTCTACCTGTATTGGACCAAAAAAGCTTTTTTGCAATACTTTAACAATATCCCCTCGCCGAAAACCCATAGCTTCAAGCTTGCATTGCATCTCATTACACTCATTTTCAAAGCTTACAACTTTTACAATATCACCGCTTTTTGTATCGCTTAGTTTCATACCTTTTTCGGCTCTCTAATCCTTATATGGAGTTCTTTAAGCTGCTCTGGGTCTACTGGACTTGGAGCATGGGTGAGTAGACATTGCGCTTTTTGCGTTTTAGGAAATGCGATCACATCTCTAATATTGTCACGTTTTGTAAGTAACATTACAAGTCTATCAAATCCAAGGGCAAAGCCTCCGTGAGGGGGTGCACCATATTGGAGTGCATCAAGTAAAAAGCCAAATTTCTCACGTGCTTCTTCATCACTAATTCCAAGGATCTCAAATATTTTCTTTTGAATTTGCGGTTTATGAATCCTGATACTTCCACCACCAAGTTCTACACCATTGAGAACAATATCGTAAGCTTCACTGGTCATCGCTTCGATATCTTCACTATCTACATTCTTTGGCATTGTAAAGGGGTGGTGGAGTGCTTTGATTTTCACCTCTCCCTCTTCGATCTCAAACATTGGAAAATCAACAATCCATACAAACTCATATCTATCTTTATCTATGAGTCCAAGTTTTTTTGCTACTTCTGCTCGGAGTCTTCCCATATAATCAAGCACAGTTTTTTTAGCACCTGCACCAAAGAAGATGAGATCTCCTGCTTCTACGCCGCAACGCTCTATAAGTCTATTTTTTTCATCTTCACTTAAAAACTTCACAATAGGACCTTGTAGATCTCCATCCTCTTTGACTTTGACCCATGCAAGACCTTTTGCACCAAACTTCGCTACGAAATTGGTGAGTTCATCTATATCTTTTCTTGTCAATGTATCAGCGCCATTTTTGACTGGAAGAGCTTTGATGCGGTTAAGTTTTTTGTATTGTGCAATATCGCGAAAGACTTTGAGCTCAGTATCTTCAAAAATATCAATGACATCGACAAGTTTAAGATCGTAGCGAAGATCTGGTTTGTCGCTACCGTAATTCTCCATTGCTTCATGGTATGGCATGCGGCGAAAAGGGGTTTGAACCTCTATGCCACTTGCTGTAAAAATCGCTTTGATGAGCCCTTCAGCAATTGCAATTACTTCATCTTCAGTACAAAAGCTCATCTCCACATCGATTTGGGTGAATTCAGGCTGTCTGTCAGCTCTTAAGTCTTCGTCACGAAAACATTTAGCTATTTGAAAATAACGATCAAATCCTGCTACCATCAAGAGCTGCTTAAAAAGCTGTGGTGATTGTGGCAGAGCGTAAAATTCTCCAGGATAGAGCCTGCTTGGAACTAGATAGTCTCTAGCACCTTCTGGAGTAGATTTTGTGAGAACTGGAGTCTCAACCTCCAAAAAACCATTTTCATCAAGAAAGTTTCTTGCAGCAATTGCTACTTTGCTGCGAAGTTCAAAAGTCTCATATGCTTCTTTTGTGCGCAGATCTAAATAGCGATATTTAAGACGAATCTCCTCATTGACGTTTGTATCACCTATTATAAAAGGGAGTGGTGCACTCTCATTTTCTATAGTAAGTTTATCTACAACTACTTCAATTTTACCAGTTTTTAGACGTGGGTTTTCAAGCCCCTCACCGCGTAATCGCACCTTTCCTTTAGCAATAAGTACATACTCATCTCGTACTCTTGTAGCGATTTTATGTGCCTCTTTGCTATCAGCGGGATCGCATACAAGCTGGATAAGCCCAGTTTTATCACGCAAATCTATAAATATGACTCCTCCATGATCGCGGTAGCTATTTGCCCATCCACAGAGCACTACCTCTTTGCCTACGTCGTTTTCATTTAGTTGAGCGCAGTAGTGTGTTCGCAAACTCTCTTCCTTTAAATTTTTGGCTCAATTATACAAAAACTAATCTTTAAAAAGTATGATATGTTAAAATATGACAAAAAAAGAGTGTTCCATGGATATCAAGTGTGCAGGAATTATCATAAAACCGGGTGGGGAAAAGCTTAAAGATACGTATAAGCGTATCAAAAAAGCTTTTGAAAAAGAGGATATTGCTATCAAAATTGATAGATCGAGTGCACAGATAATTGGTGAGAAAGATGGTTTGAGTTTTGATGAGTTGTGTCAGGCATGCGATATTCTTGTCTCTTTAGGAGGGGATGGAACGCTCATTAGTGTAGCAAGACGGAGCTATGAATATCATAAACCTGTACTTGGTATCAATGTAGGGACTCTTGGTTTTTTGACAGATATAAAACCAGAAGATGTTGAGAGTTTTGTAAAAAAAATAAAAAAGAATGATTTTCGCATAGATACGCGTATGATGATAGAAATTGCTATACTTGGAAAAAAAGAGCGCATCCTCTCATTTAATGATGTAGTTATCACTAGGCCAGCTGTCTCAAAAATGATATATATCGATGTGTTCATAGAAGATAGCCTCATGAATAGCTACTATGGGGATGGACTTATTATCTCAACACCGACAGGATCTACTGCATACAATCTCTCTGCTGGTGGACCTGTAGTCTATCCTTTTTCAAATGATTTCATCTTCACACCTATTTGTCCACACTCTTTGACGCAGCGTCCATTGGTGCTTCCTGCAGAGTTTGAGTTTAAAATTACTACCAAAAGCAAATCGGCTCTCATTGTCATTGATGGACAAGATATGTATGAATTTACACCAAAAGATATTGTAATAGTGAAAAAAGCACCTATTGGTGCGAAACTTATTCATCGTAAAGAGCGCAACTACTTCAATGTGCTTCGCGAAAAACTTGGATGGGGAATATAGTTTTGGTTGAGAGGCTTTATCTCAAAGAACATTTTGGATTTGAAGAGGTAGTGCTTAGTTTTCGTAACTCTCTTATTGTTTTTACGGGGCCCAGTGGGGCAGGAAAGAGTGTTCTTATAAATGCGCTGTTGGCTCTTTTTGGCATGAAAAATCCAGAAGCGAAAGTGAGTGAGATTGTTGTACAAGCAAATGTGGATCTTGAAAGGTTTGGTATAGAGAGTGAAGAAGATATTGTAATTATACGCTCTATGAAAAAAGAGAAGAGCCGCTATTTTATCAATGAGCAGAGCATCTCGAAAAAGTCTTTACAAGAGCTTTTTTCTCCGATGGTTTCTTATCTCAATCAAAAAGATCAGAGTTTTTTCGCTAGCACAAATATTTTAAATATTATAGATGATTTTGTAGAGAGTGAGGAGTTTGTAAAAAATAAGCTTCTTTTGCAAGAGTTGTATCAGCGCTACATAAAGACAAAAAAGCATTTAGAAGAGATTGAGCAAAAAGAGCAAAAATCGCAAGAGTTGCGAGAGTTTTTGGAGTTTGAGATTGCAAAAATCGATCGTATCAATCCTCAAGTGGGTGAATATGAAGAGTTAATGCAGGTAAAAAAAGAACTCTCCAAAAAAGAAAAAATTGCACAAGCTTTGCAGCGAGCAGAAAATATTTTTGAATATGAGAGTGCAGTGCAAGAGGCACTAGATCTTATAGGCAAAAGCAGCGACTTTTTTAATGCAACAATGAATGAATTGCGTGATATTTTTTACGCAGAAGCCACACGTCTTGAAGAGCTTGAAGAGGTAGATATTGAAACAGTTTTAAGCAGAATCGAAGAGCTCTCATCATTAAAAAGAAGATACGGAAGTATTGAAGAGGCAATAGAGCAGCGTAAAAAGAAAAAAGAGGAGCTTGAAGCATTAGAAAATATTAGTTTTGAAAAGGAGCATTTGCAAAAAGAGCTCGATTCTTTGCAACAGCAGTTGCAAGATATTGCTGCATCTATTACGAAGGCACGAAAAGAGGCAGCAAAAAGAGTGCAAGAGAGAGTCAATGAGTACCTCCATCAACTCAAACTCCCTGCAGCAGCTATAGCAATAGAGAATAAAAACCTTGATGCAAGTGGAGCAGATGAAGCAGAAGTATTACTTAATGGTGTAAATTTTAAAAATATAAGCTCTGGAGAGTATAATAGATTAAGACTTGCTTTTATGGCTGCCTGGAGTGATGTGGGAGGGAAAAAGGGAATTTTAGTACTCGATGAGATAGATGCAAATATCAGCGGTGAAGAGTCTATGGCAGTAGCAAAGATCCTCAAAAAACTCTCTTCTAATTATCAAATTTTTGCTATTTCACATCAAGCACAACTTGCAAGTCTAGCTGATCAACACTTTTTAGTAACAAAAGAAAATGGTAAAAGCAGTGTTAAAGAGATTGAAGAGGAACAAAGAGTTGAAGAGATTGCAAGAATCATAAGTGGAGAAAAAATTACGCAAGAAGCAAAAGACTTTGCCAAAAAACTACTCAAGGAGAGTATTTGATAATAGATACACATACCCATCTTGATCATAAAATGTTTTATGAAGATGTTGATGAGGTAATTGCACGAGCAAAAGAGGCTGGTGTAGTAAAAATGGTGATACCTGGAGCTGATCCAGCTGATTTACCTCGAGCAGTGGAACTGAGTGAAAAGTATGAAGAGATCTTTTTTGCAGTAGGAGTGCACCCTTATGATATTGATAAGTATGACAAAGAGTATCTCAAAAAATATATTACCCATCCAAAGTGTGTAGCTGTTGGAGAGTGTGGGCTTGATTACTATAGATTGCCCAAAGAACCTACAGCAAAAGAAGAGAATATAAAGAAGCAGAAAGAGGTTTTTATCGATCAAATAACGCTAGCAAAAGAGTTTGATTTACCCCTTATTGTACACATCAGAGAGGCAAGTCAAGATGCGCATGATTTATTGCACGCACATGCAGGAAAAAGAGGGGGAGTGTTGCATTGTTATAATGCTAGTCCGCTGCTATTGGATCTCAAGGAGCGATTTTATTATGGTATTGGAGGAGTGTTGACATTTAAAAATGCTAAAAAACTTGTTGAAATTATTCCAAAGATTCCATTTGATAGAATTGTTTTAGAAACTGATGCACCATACCTTACGCCTCATCCTTTTAGAGGCAAGCGTAATGAGCCAGCATATACTAAGTTTGTAGCACAGAAATTAGCTGAGATTCTTGGAAAAAGTTATGAAGAGATTTGTGATATCACAACGAAAAATGCTATGAGGCTTTTTGATTTTGCAGACAAAGGGTGAAAATGAGAATTGTATTAATCTTATTAATATCTATTCATTTTGTATTAGCTTCTTATGATGCGAAGGGTGAGAATAGTATAGGACACTATATTACAAAGAGTTTGGATCTACCCACATCATTTTTATATAGTAAAAAATTCCAAAAAATAAAAAGAGAATATGCACGTTACAAAAATCACCACTTTTTTAATGTAAATAAAGTTGAGACATATTTTGTACCAGAACTTGTAAAAATAATTAATGCATACAATATCCCCGATGTTTTTCTATTTATGGCTTTGGCTGAATCTAATTTTGCAGTAAAAGCAAAATCACATAAAAAGGCTGTAGGAATTTGGCAATTTATGCCTGCAACTGCAAAAAAGTATGGTTTACGAATAGATGAGTTTGTAGATGAGAGAAGAGATCCATACAGATCTACTAATGCTGCTATCAAATATCTCAAAAGACTCCATAAAATGTTTGGAAAGTGGTATTTAGCTGCTTTGGCATATAATGCTGGAGAGGGTGCTGTGAAGCGAGCTATTAAAAGGGCTGGTACAGATGATGTAAGAGTGTTACTAGATGAGAAAAAGAGATATCTTCCTAAAGAGAGTAGACGCTATTTGTATAAAATAGTGATGCTGGCACTCATGGCGAATGATAATGAATATATGCTTAATAGCGATCTTGCATATATTCTCACAAGAGGAGAAGAGTTTGATATTATGCCTGTAGAGATTAAAGGTGCAGAGCTGCTTGATTATGTAGCAAACAAAATCAAATTGCGCCTCAACTACCTACAAGATCTCAATCCCCATATTAAAAGGGGCTTTACACCTCCTGATGTTAAAAAATACTCCATTTATATTCCAAAACTTAAATTTAATGAATTCAAAAAATTCTATAAACCCTCTAATAGTGTAAGAGGATTTTTGGTCTATAAAGTTAAAAGAGGAGATAGTCTCTATAAAATTGCCCATCGCTATGGAATCAAAATAGCTCTTATAAAAAAGTTCAACCATCTCTCTTCCAATCTATTACGACCAAATCAAAAACTCATTCTCCCAATTGCCAAACGCTCACGTCGTATATATAGAGTAAAAAAAGGAGATACGATTCTCAAAATTGCCCATAAATTTGGTGTTGATGCTAAAAAACTAAAAATTTGGAACGATAAAAAAGATAACTTTTTAAGAATTGGAGAGAAGCTTGTTGTGCTCTATTAGAAATGTTGCATTAATTGGTATAATAAGCCTCTTTTTTTGGGGATGCGGCTCTAAACAAGAGATTAGCTATTTTCCTCCATCAAAGCCGACTTTTGGTAAACCTATAAGTTCAAACGCAGTACACAGAGCCACTATGCGTCCCTATACAGTCAATGGAATTACTTACTATCCAACAGTTGTTGAGGTAGGGACAAAATATCGAGGAATTGCTAGCTGGTATGGACCAAACTTTCATGGGAAAAAAACAAGTAACGGTGAGATTTATAATATGCATGATTTTACCGCAGCACACAAAACGCTTCCTATGAACACAATGCTAAAAGTCACAAATTTACGTAACCATAAGAGTGTAATTGTAAGAGTCAATGATAGAGGCCCCTTTGTAGGAAATAGAATTATTGATCTCAGCTATGCAGCTGCAAAACAAAT
Source organism: Nitratiruptor tergarcus DSM 16512 (assembly GCF_027946175.1). Classification (NCBI taxonomy): domain Bacteria; kingdom Pseudomonadati; phylum Campylobacterota; class Epsilonproteobacteria; order Nautiliales; family Nitratiruptoraceae; genus Nitratiruptor; species Nitratiruptor tergarcus. The sequence goes on along the minus strand of NZ_AP026671.1, from coordinate 750,297 downwards.
AGGTATGATAGGTACTGGTACAGCACCTGTGGAATTGGAGGTGTTGGATTTTGATAAAAATATTGCTTCGCTTCCAAATATGCCGCGTAAATCGATAGTTCTTACAAATTTCGCAGTGCAGATAGGATCCTTTAGACGCTATCAAGGTGCTTCTATTACACGTGAACGCAATGCTTTAGTAGATGGACGCTACCGTGCAGTTGTCAAAAAATTTATATTTGATGGAGCACCTCTTTATAGAGTTTGGCTGACTGGTTTTCAAAGTGAAGATGAAGCAAGAGATTTCATACGAACTGGTAGATATCCTGGAGCATTTATTATAAGGAATTAAAATGGTAAAAGTTGAGAGAAAAACAAAAGAGACCGATATACAAGTAGCCCTTGATATTGATGGAACAGGGGAGAGTCAAATTGATACTGGTATTGGCTTTTTTGATCATATGTTAGAAGCCTTGGCCAAACATGCGAGATTTAATCTTGAAGTCTATTGTAAAGGAGATATTCATATCGATTTTCACCATAGTGTAGAAGATGTGGGTATTGTACTGGGTGAAGCATTTTATAAAGCAGTTTTTCCTGTAGAAAATAGAGAGCGTTTTGGTGATAGTGTAGTTGTAATGGATGAGGCTGCAGTAAGCTGTGCGCTCGATCTCTCTAATCGTCCCTACTTGGTCTATGAAACATCTTTAGATGGAAAAGTAGGGGAGTTTGATTGTGAGCTTTTTGAAGAGTTTTTTAAAGCTTTTGTTTTTAATGCACGAATCACTTGCCACATTGTTGAGCTTCGTGGTAGAAATAGACACCATATTGCTGAAGCCTCTTTTAAAGCTTTAGCCGTTGCACTGCGTAGAGCTTTAAGAATTGATACACGAGCGGGGCTGCCCAGTACCAAGGGAGTTTTATGATAGAACTCATTGTACTAGATGTTGATGGATGTATGACAGATGGCAGTATTATTTATACAAATGAAGGTGATGAACTTAAAGCATTTAACGTCAAAGACGGCTTTGCAATAGTACAGTGGATACGTCTTGGCAAAAAGGCTGCGATAATTACAGGGAGAGAGTCGAAAATTGTTGAACGCAGGGCAAAAGAGCTTGGAATAGAGTATCTCTATCAGTGTGTCAAGAGAAAAGATGAAGCGATAGAGGAACTAGCGCAAAAGCTTCATATACCTTTAGAGAGTGTTGCTGCAATTGGAGATGATCTTAATGATTATCGTTTGCTCAAAGCTGTAGGAATCTCCTTTGCTCCTGCAGACGCGGTGGCATATATCAAAGAGCGTGTAGATGTAGTGTTGAAAAATGGTGGTGGCAAGGGTGCTGTAAGAGAGATGATTGAGTACCTTTTACAAAAAGAGCATCTTTATGCAGAATATCTCGATTATTGGGTAAAGTAGTGAAAATATATATTTTTTATCTTTCACTTTTTGGATTTATTCTTTTTTGGCTGATTTTTTTTAAACCTTTTGAGGTAGAAATAGCTAATCAGCCACGAGCAAATGTTGAGTTGGGTAAGTTTGTCTTTTCTATTTTTAATACTCAAGGTATGAAATTACATCTTGAAGGCGATGAAGCGATCCAAAAAGCGACTACAATGGTGATAAAACATCCACGCATACAAACAGATGATAAAAAGCTCTTTGCAAAAAAAGGTGTTTATGAAGGAGAAAAGATACTAAAACTACAAGGTTCGATTTATTACATGAGTGAGGAATTTGAATTTTTTACTCAAAGTGCTCAATATTTCATTGAGAAGAAAATCCTTTATGTACCAACACCTTTTAGAGTTGTATCTGCGAAAATGGAACTCAATGGGAGTAAGATGCAATATTATCTCGATTTAGATAAAATAGTAGCTTATGATATTAAAGCTATAGTAAAGAGTGCAATATGAAAAAGATATTCTTCATACTTTGTTTAAGCTTTTTTTCGCTATATGCAGCACAAATAGAGATAACATCAAAGAAATTTGAAGCAGATCAAAAAAAACTATTTTCTAAGTTCATTGGTAATGTAATATTTAAAAAAGGCAGTGATATTATCAAAGCTGATGAAGTTTTTATATATTTCAACAAAGCAAAAAAGCCGCAGAAAATTGATGCAAAAGGGCATGTAACGTTTGTTTTACATGATCAACAGGGCAAAAAATATAAAGGTAAAGCAAAAGAGGTTATTTATTACCCTAGTAAAAAGGAGTATTATCTTCGTGGCAGTGTGGAAATAGTGCAGTTTCCACAAAAAAAGAGGATTTATGCGCAAAACATCTATCTCAATCTCCAGCAGAGTAAAATATCTGTAAAAGGAACACAAGATACTCCTGTAAAGATGATTTTTACAATAGAGGAAAAATGATAAAAGTAAGCAAAGCAACATTTGTCACATCTGCACCTACTATAAAAGAAGCGCCACCAGCAAGTATGAGTGAGGTGGCCTTTTTAGGTCGCAGTAATGTAGGAAAAAGCTCACTACTCAATGCATTGACGCAAAGAAAAAATCTTGCAAAGAGCTCTGCAACACCAGGAAAAACAAAGCTCATAAATTTTTTTGATGTTGTTTACAAAGTTGATGAGAATATCTATCCTCTTCGTTTTGTAGATCTTCCAGGTTATGGGTATGCAAAAACGAGTAAATCTCTTAAAAACGCTTGGCAAAAGAGTCTAACAGAGTTTTTGCAAAAAAGAGAATCAATTAGAGTATTTGTACACCTTATAGACGCAAGACATCCAGAAATGGAGTTAGATGCGCAAACACGACTATTTTTACAACGTATTCAAAGAGGTGATCAAAAGGTAATAGAGGTTTTTACAAAAGCAGATAAACTCAAACAAAAAGAGAGAGCCAAAATAAAGCGACTCTATCCTGATGCCCTTTTGATTTCAAGCATGAACAAAGAGGGGATAGAAAAACTTCAAGAAAAGATACTCGAACATGTCTTTGGTAACATACAAAAAACCGATTCTCACTGATATTCCAGCTATGCAAAGTCTGGTGGCACAATATGTTAAAGATGGTATAATCCTGCCAAGAAGTGATGACGAAGTGGCAACAAATATACGATCATATATTGTTGCTTCAATAGAGGAGAGCATAATCGGATATGTTGCACTTCATATTCATAGTATGCGTTTAGCCGAGATACGCAGCCTTATAGTTAAAGAGGAGTTTCAAGGAAAGGGAATAGGAAAAGAGCTTGTAACACGGGCTCTTGAAGAGGGCAAATCTTTAGCTGTCCAAGAGATATTAGCACTTACGTACAACAGGGAGTTTTTTGAAAAACTGGGATTTCATGAGATACCAAAAGAGCAAATACCAGAACAAAAAATCTGGCAAGATTGTATAAAATGCAAGCATTTTCCTATATGCAACGAAGTGGCGATGTTAAAAAGAGTCAATTAAGAATCTTTATCTATCTTATCTTACTTTTTGTATATGAACCTTTAACAACTATTTTTATCTATCTCCCCTCTCTCTTGGGGGTAGTTGTATGGCTGCTTTTTCAAAAACGGGATGCAATTACTTGGCTTTTTGGTATTGCATATATTTATTTATATGAAATTGATCATGATTTTGTAAGATATACACTCTTTTTCAATCTTTTTATTACACTCTCTTTATTGCAAATTTTATATAAATATTTTGTTTGGAATGTGATGTTGAAAATTGCTAGCAGCGCCTTTTTCTATATAGGAATAATCCTCATCCATATAGTTTTGGGATATATTTTACAAATAATTTATCCATTAGATTATTGGATAGTTGGCTACTATATGCTTTTAGATATCTTGGTATTGGTGATATATGAGAAGTAGATTTATACTCATTCTCTTTTTTATTGTTTGGGGTATTTTACTCTCTCGTATATATTTTCTCTCTATTAAGTCCAATAGCTACTATGAAGCTTTAGCAAAACAGAATATGATAAAAAAGGAGTGGATTGTTCCTGTTCGTGGAGAGATTCTTGATAGATTTGGAAAACCTCTCGCAGTGAATAATATTGGATTTAAGATAAAAATTGTTCCTCATTTAAAAAAAAGAGAAAAACTACTTGGCTCAATTGAGAAAATAACTGCAAAGTTTAGTGATCTCAATACTTCAAAACTCATAAAACGCTATAGAAAACATGATTCACCTTATAATCACGATCCTATTGAAGTAGTACCATTTATTTCATATGAGCGTATGATGCCCTATTATACAAAGCTTTTACTCGATCCTCTTATAAAAATAGAGCCAGCTTTTAAGCGCTTTTATCCACAAAGAGAGATAGCATCACATGTAATAGGATATGTTTCCAAAGCAAATACAAAAGATACACAAAGAGATAAAGTTGCCAAAATTACTGGAATTATAGGCAAATCTGGTATAGAAAAATATTACAATGATTATCTAGAAGGAGAGTTGGGATATAAAAAACTTAAAGTCACTGCTTTTAATAGAGTTATCGATGTCGTAGAAGAAAAGGAGCCAATACAAAATAGAGATCTCTACTTGACTCTTGATTTGAGACTGCAAGAGTTTATCCATAAACTTTTTCAAAATAAAGCAGGTGTAGCAATTGTAATGAAAACAAATGGAGAAATTCTAGCAGCTGGAAGTTTTCCTGAATTTGATCCCAATCTTTTTGTCTCTGGAATTAGCCGTAAAAAGTGGAAAGAACTTATAAATGATCTCAATCACCCTTTTACAAATAAACTTATAAATGGTCTTTACCCTCCAGGATCTACTATCAAAATGGGAGTTGCACTCTCATTTTTAGATTCACGTAAAATATCTCCCTATACACCTTTTTATTGCAATGGAGCTATAGAGTTAGGAAAGCGCAAATTTCGGTGCTGGAAACATACAGGTCATGGAGAGGTGAGACTTATTAAAGCTATTAGAGAGAGTTGTGATGTCTATTTTTATGAAGGGAGCTTGCGTGTTGGTATAAACAAAATTGCTTTTGATCTTCGTAAAATGGGCTTTGGTAAAAAGAGTGGTGTAGATCTTCCAAATGAATTTATTGGTGTTGTTCCTGATAAAGAGTGGAAAAAGAGAAAATATGGATTAAATTGGTATCAAGGGGAAACTGTAGTATCTTCTATAGGACAAGGGTATGATCTTGTCACACCTATGCAAATTGCTCGTTATACCGCTTTGCTTGCTACGGGGAAGCTTCCAACTCCCCATTTTGCAAGGAGTTTTACTTATAAAAACTATATTCCAAAAGAAGAAGATGTTTTAACTCCATTGCAAAAACGCAATCTTAAATTTATACGAAGAGGAATGTATGAGGTGTGTAATCATCCAAAAGGTACAGCCACAAGACATATCTCTTTGCCAATAAAAATAGCAGGAAAAACAGGTACAGCTCAAATTGTGGGTATACCGCAAGATGAAAAAGAGAGAATGAAAGAGGAGGAATTGGCATATTACTCCCGTTCACACGCTTGGCTCACTACATATGCTCCCTTTAAACAACCTCGCTATATAGTAACAGTACTTGTGGAGCATGGTGGACATGGTGGTGCAGCCGCAGGACCAATTGTAAATGCTATATATACAAAAATGATTGAGTTAGGTTATTTTAGGGCACGTGATTAAGTACAAAAACCCCCAGTGTTACTAGGAGCACAATTCCTGCCGATTTGTTATAGAGTCTATTAGCGGCGATAAAGACAAGCATAAGTGATGCTATGAATGCTGTAGCAATATCAAAAGCGTATGCTTGAATATTTACAAGCAAAGGATTGACAACTGCTGCAGAACCAAGAACTACACTAAAATTTGCTACATTTGAGCCTATTATGTTACCTATACTCATATCAGCTTTTTTATTGATAGCTGCTACAACACTTACAATGAGTTCTGGCAGGCTGGTACCAAATGATACAAGAAAAAGCCCAATTATCCATTCACTTACTCCAAGATGGCGTGCTATATTACTAGCACTTTGCACTGCATAATCTGCTCCATAGATGACCATTATAAATCCAAGAAGCAAAAACACTAAAGTGGGTGGCCAATTAAACTTTTCTTGCAAAATCTCTTCATCTATCTCTTCTGCAACAATTGATGGTTCTTGCGAGAGAAAGAGAAGATATCCCCCCATCAATAAGAGAAAGAGCCCCCCTTCTAAGCGTGTTATAGTACCATCAAAAGCAACAAGGAAAAAAATAAATATGGGGAAAAGAGCCCATGAACTATCTTTTCCAAATATATCACGTGAAGGCGAAAGCTTTTTTGCAAGTAAAAAAACAATTCCCAAAACTAAGGTAATATTAAGTGTAACACTTCCTATAACATTAGATACGGCAAGATCACTTTTATGTTTAAAGCTAGCAGCTATACTTGCAGCCATTTCTGGAAGACTTGTGCCTAATGCTATGAGTGTAGCACCAATAACAAATTCGCTTATGCCAAAATGGAGTGCAATTTTTTCAGACTCTTTTATAATGAGATCGGCACCTTTAATAAGTGCTGCCATAGAAATAATAAAAATAATATAATCCATTACTCTTCTGTCCTTACTATAAGACTTTTTGGAAGATTGAAATGCTCAATAATCTCTTGCTCTTTTTTGCGCATTTGCCCACTATCTGCCTCGTGATCGTATCCTAGAAGATGTAATAAACCGTGAGTAAAAAGCAGAGCAATCTCTTCATCAAGAGTATGACCAAATTTTTTTGCTGCTTCATGTGCCTTTTCAATGGAGATGACGATACTACCAAGTGGTGTCATAGGTGCATTTTGCAGGGGAAAACTTAAAACATCTGTTGGTTTATCAATGCCGCGATAGAGATTGTTGAGTTTGCGAATCTCCTCATTATCGACTATGAGTAATTCAATATCTTTATCTGTCAAAAGATCGGCAATTTTTTCGATAATAGTAATATCAAACGAAATTTTTGTTCGATTGTCTAGTTCGATCATTACAATCCATTTTTTGATGATATTGTACCAAAAAGGACAGGGGATATGATAAAAACAATAAAAGGGAAAATGCTTCTTCTCGTACTTATATTTTTGGTGTATGCAGGTGTGGTTGGTGTAAGAGATCTCATGAGAGATTACAAAGAGTATCAAGCAGCACAGCAGCGAAAATATGATGTTTTATTGAGTATTAAAATTTCCAATCTTGTACATGAGTTACAAAAAGAGCGTGGTAGAAGTGCAGGGTATCTTGGAAGTGGTGGAAAGAAATTTGTAAAAAAAATAAGAATGCAATACCAATTAACTAATAAACGTCTCAAAGAGTTAACAACTTTTTTATCTTCTGAACAAAATCAAAAAAGAAAAAGTTCTATACATTCACGAATAAATGAGATTCTTACATCATTGCGCCAATTAAATACAATAAGAAACAAGGTACTTGCATTAAATATTGATACCAAAAAGGCCATAGGATTTTATACAAGCATTAATGGAGCTTTTTTGCTTGCGATTGGTGAAATAGCTAAAAAATGTGATGATGCTCTCATAGCTAAAGAGCTCATCGCTTATGATGATTTTCTACTTTCAAAAGAGCGAGCTGGAATAGAAAGAGCAGTACTTTCAGCAACTTTTGCTAAAGATGCTTTTATGCCGGGTTTCTTTGCAAAATTTATTAGGCTTATGAGTGAGCAAAAAGCCTTTTTAGATGCATTTGAAATTGCGGCTCCTGCAAAACTTTTACATATCTACAAAAACACTTTGAAGGGTCGAGCCATTGAAGAGGTAAAAAGAATGGAGCAAATTGCAATAGAGCATCAGGCTACTGGCGGATTTGAAATAGATCCAGACTATTGGTTTGATACTATTACGAAAAAGATTAATCTTTTGAAAAATATTGAAGATAAAATAGCTTATATAATCATTCAAGACAATCAAAAAATCATAAAGCAGAATAAGCAAGAACTTATTGTTACTCTTTTTATAACGTTATTAGGAATTTCTCTTGTACTATTTATAGGTTATTTGATTATTGAAAGAACAATCAATACCTATATCCAAACCATCAATACTAATCTTGAAGAGATTGTAAAAACAAAAGATTTCTCTAAACAGATCCCAATAACTTCACAAGATGAGTTGAGTAAAATAGTGCATCACATCAATACGTTGATAAATTTTGCAAAGGATGCAATTTCCCATGCCAAAAATGGAGTACAAAACGATTCAAAAGTAGCCCAGGAGCTTGCACAAACGGCTATGGATATTGGTAACAATATGGAGCAGGAGGCATATTTTGTGTCACAGAGTGCACAAAATGCTCAAAAAATCAAAAGTCCACTCCTTAATTCTGTGGAGAGTCTTGATAATGCGCAGACAGATATGCAACAAGCAAATAATCTTCTACAATTTTCCAAAGAGAATATTTTAAAGCTTGTTAAAGAAGTAAAGCAGAGTGCAAATAAAGAGGAGTTTATTGCTAATGAACTAAATAAATTAGTCAATTTAACAAATGAAACTACAAATGTGTTAACACTTATTGAAGAGATAGCAAATCAAACGAACCTTTTAGCTCTCAATGCTGCCATAGAAGCAGCGCGTGCAGGAGAGCATGGTAAAGGTTTTGCTGTTGTGGCTGAAGAGGTAAGAGGATTGGCTGAAAAATCGAGACATCATGTTGAGAAAATCAATACTACTATTACACAACTCCTCACACAAATAAATAGCATTAGCAAAGAGATAGCTAAAAATGCAAAAAATATTATGAATCTTTCAAATTCTGTTGATAATATAGAAGCAGATGTGGATTCGATATCGAGTGTAATGGATGAAACAGTAAAAAATTCGCTTCACTCTTCACAACAGATTAAAAATATTCTCAAAAATATTGAAGATATAATAGCCGATATTGATAAGATAAATGAACTCTCTTCACTCAATGCAAGAAATGTGGAAGAGATTGCTACTTCAACAGAGTATCTCTATAAACAAATTGAACTTTTACGCAATAAATTACAAGAGTATAAGACATGAAACTTGTTTTTATAGGAGCATCGGCAGGGAGTATTTGTAGTCTTGATAAGATAGTAAAAAGCCTCAACAATATTGATGGAGCTATAATTATGGCGGTACATCTCCAAGAAAACTATATAGATGGGTTTGTAGAAATTTTGCGAGAAAATAGCTCTGTACCAATTAAAAAAGTAGACAAAAAAATTAATTTGGAAAAAAATCAAATCTATATATGTGATTCAAAAAATGTGACAATATATGATAATGCTAATGATAAAGAGATATTGCATGATGATACACAAATAGAATCTCTTTATAAACCAGATATCAATCAACTTCTTTTATCTGTTGTGCAGAATAAAAAAGAACTTTGTGAAGTTGTAGCAATTTTACTCTCAGGTATTGGAGATGATGGCATTGAGGGTCTCAAAAAACTTTATGAAAATGGAGCAAAGACTGTTGTGGCTTCTAAAGAGAGTGTAGCGGTATATGGTATGCCAAAAAGAGCAGTGCAACAAAATGCATGTAGTGAAGTACTCAGTTTTGAAGAAATAGTAACAATGATAAAGCAGTTCTTGCAAGATGTATAATTGTCTCAAAAAGATAGAGCGTCTCTTTTATGAAAAAACAGGAATAACGTTTGTTAATAAAGAAGCGATTTTCTATATAAAAATTGCAGAAATTATGAAAAATGCATCCATTTTTTCTTGCGAGGAGCTATTACAATCACTGCAAAGCGATGAGAATCTTTTTAAAACTTTTATAGAGGAGTTGACTGTATCACAGAGCTTCTTTTTTAGAGAAAGTTCACACTTTGATATTCTTGTTGAACTTATCCACAAAGAGCATATCATTGCTCCATCTATCCTCTCTCTTCCTTGTGCTAATGGGGAAGAGCCTTATAGTATTGCTATTGTCCTCTTGCAAAATGGTATAGAGAGTTTTTCTATCGATGCGATTGATATTAATCCTAAAGCTATTGAGAAAGCTATGAATGGCAAATACGAAAAAAGAGCATTAATAAATCTTGATGAAAATATCAAAAAGAGATTTTTCAACTGCAAAGATAGATACTGTGTTGTTAAAAATTTTTTAAAACAATTTATTAACTTTTATACTCTAAATCTCTTTGATGATGCTATTCTTACATTTGGGAAGTATGACTTTATATTTTGTCGAAATCTTTTTATCTATCTTGATGCAGTAAAAAAAGAAGAAGCACTTCATATATTTCACAAGGTACTCAAGCCTGAAGGGTATCTTTTTGTGAGCTTTTCAGACTATTTTAAAAAGCATGCAGGTTTTGATAAAATAATCTGCGATAATAAAATTTTTTATAAGAAGTTACCAGAATGAAGAAAGCGGTTTGTATACTGAGTGGAGGAATGGATAGTACTCTTGCGAGCTTTATAGCAAAAAATGAGGGTTATTCCATAATAGCGATACATTTTAACTATGGACAGCGAACACAGACAAAAGAGCTTGAAGCATTTCGTGCTATTGCCAAAGAGCTTGGAGCAAAAATATACGAAATAGATCTTCCTTTTTTCAAACAGATTGGTGCATCTGCTTTAGTAGATGAGAATATAGCTGTACCAGTTGATGGAATAAAACCAGGAGTTCCAATTACTTATGTACCATTTCGTAATGGTATATTTTTAAGTATAGCTGCTGCAATAGCTGAGAAAGAGGGAGCAGAAGCTATCTATATTGGTGTTGTAGAAGAGGATAGCAGTGGATATCCTGATTGTAGGGAAAGTTTTATTGAAGCAATGGAAAAAGCGATAAATCTTGGTACCAAGGATGAAACAAATATCGCTATCAAAGCTCCTCTTATTCATCTCAAAAAAGAAGATATTGTAAGCAAGGCTTATAGCCTTGGTGTTCCTTTGGAATTGACGTGGAGCTGTTACCAAAATGAAGATGAAGCTTGCGGCGTATGTGATAGTTGCCGCCTTCGCCTCAAAGGGTTTAAAAAAGCAGGTTTAAAGGACAAAATTCCATATAAAGCGACTTAAATTTTTAGCCATCACGCATTTCAAGATAGTTTTTAAGACCCAGCGAAGTCCATGATCTATTTTGTTGCCAAAATGGTTCAATCTTACTCCAAACCTCTTTAAAATCTTGTGATTTACTACTTTGCTCTTCTATAACTTGAAAAAGAGCTTTTTTGGCAGCCTCTACTATCTCATCTGGCCAATTTTTCAAGGTTACGCCTAGTTTTTTAAGCTCTTGGAGAGCTTGTGCATTTTTTGCCTGAAAGTTATATACCATCTTTGCATTAAGCTCATTTGCGCAGCTTTTTAGAAGCGATTGAATATCATGCGGAAGCGTTTGCCAAAATTTTTTGTTGAAAGTAAGCTCAAGTACACTTCCAGGCTCATGGAAACCGCTATAGTAAAATTTTGCAACTTTATAAAATCCCATTTTTATATCAAGAGCAGGACCAACCCACTCAGTTGCATCAATAGTGCCTCTATCAAGGGCAGTATAGATCTCTCCAGCAGGCAAAAGTATAGGATTGACACCCAACTTTGCCATAACTTCTCCCCCAAGTCCTGGAATACGCATCTTTAAGCCTTTGAGATCCCCAAGGCTCTTTATCTCTTTGCGAAACCAGCCACCCATCTGTACATCTGTATTTCCTCCTAGAAGGGGATAGAGATTGTATTTACTATAAAGCTTCCTCCAGATTTCAAGTCCTCCACCATAGAGCATCCAGGCATTCATTTCATTGGATGTGAAACCAAAAGGAAAGCCACCAAAGAGGCTAAAGGCTGGATTTTTACCTTTCCAGTAATACGGGCCAGAATGAAAAGCTTCGATTTGACCAGCACTACAGGCGTCAAAAACACCTAATGCAGGTACTAAAAGATTTTTTGCAAATACTTTGACTACTACTTCTCCTCCACTGGCATTGTGCACCTGTTTGGCAAATTCATTGACACCTTCACCCATAATAGGAAAATTAGCAGGCCAGCTTGTTGCAAGTTTTATTGTTATTTTTCTTTTTTTGGAGATGTACACCTTTTTTGATTCTTCTCTTTTACAACCTCCGAGCAAAAGTGCTGTTGCTGCTGCTGCAGTAACTCCAAGAAAACCTCTTCTTTTCATGATAATCCTTTAATACATTGCTGCAATGACAGCGAAGCATGCAAAAAACATAAGATGTGATGCACCTTCGATATAGTTTGTTTCACCATTATCAGTTGTTTTCCAAGCGAGTATGACAGTTAAAAGGAGTGCACCTATTTGCAGTGCATTGAAATCCAATGTAAAGGGAATATGATTGAAATAGGCTAGTGCCATGAGGACTGGAACTGTCACAAGAATCGAGACTGTACTTGCCCCCATAGCTATATTAACAACTCGTTGGATCTGATCATTTTTAGCTGCTTTGACGGCAGTAATGAGTTCTGGAGAGACACTAATAATAGCAATGATAAGACCTGCAAGGCCTGAAGAGATCCCAAATGATTGGAAAAGAGTGTGAGAGTCATGTGCAAAGATTTCAGCCATGATGCCAGTGAGAAAGATGAGTAAAAAGATTACAATCAGATTTGCCCAGATAGGCAGTTTTTCAAATATATATGTATCTTCATGCTCTTCATCTTCAAGTATTTTCTTGCGTTTTTTAAGGCGCAAAATTCTACTTCTAGCGGTTGATTTGAAAAAGTGAGAGTGTGTTTTTGTTTGAAAAACATAGATAATAATATAGTAGGTAAATAACATGATAGATATGATAATACTTGCTTTGAGTAGTTTTGAAGAGCCATCAGGAGTATAGACTAAGAGACTAGGAACCAAGAGGGCAATGGAAGAGATAAAAAGAATAGTGGTATATGTGCTTGAGGTATCTTCATTATGCTCTTGCTCTGCAAACGCCAAGCCTCCAATAAAAACGGCAAGTCCGAGTAAAACATTCATATCAACAATCACTGCAGAGATAATACCACTTTTGACAATTTCAAGGTTTTCTTGTTGCGCATCTCCTCTTGTTGTAAGTATCATGAAGAGTAAAATAATTTCAACTGCTACTGCACTAAATGTAAGAACAAAACTGCCATACGGTTCTCCAAGTCTTTCAGCTAAAATTTCGGCAACTTCACTTACAGTAACTGAGAGTGCTACAATTGAAAGAGCAGCGATAAATGTAGCTGTATGCCCATGATGTGTTGAGTGAAAGTAAAATGCAACTAATGCGGCTAATAAACCTACGGCAATATCCCAATAGTCTTCAATTAAATCTCGAAATACGGGCGAACTGTCACTTTGCAACTACTTCCTCCTTAAAATAGTGTTTTTTGTTGCTGCTGTTTTGCGAGAGTTTCGACATCAAACTCTTCGCATAATGCATAATTGAACCTGCGATTATATAAAAAATTCTTGACTCCATCAATTTTGATTGTATCAAAAGTTTTAAGATTGCAAGAGAAACAGAAAAAGAGTAGTTGTGCCCATGGGGCTTTTTCTTGCAAAAAAATGGATTCTCTTGGCAGGAGTGTGATGTCTGGCTCAGTAATGATAACGCGATCACTTGTACCAAACTCACACTCTGTAAAGTCTCTTTCTAAAAAATGTGGACGAAAATGGGGAAAATCTTTGAGATGGTAAAAATCGAAGAAAAAATTATACATATCAATAAGTCCGAGAACTTCTTGAAACTCTTGCAAAAAGAGTGGCGAAATCCTCTGCCTTGCATAGAATTTACCTCTATAGATAAAAGATGTCTCAAAAAGTCTCTCTTGTATCACTTTTATAGTAGCTATAGGGGATTGTGTACTATCTAAAGCTAATTGTAATGCAAACTCTTTTGGAGCTGCAACGAACTCTTGAGTGTGGTACTGCTCCAAAAAATCAAAATAGCTATCTCGAAAGAAGGCTATCTTTTCATCTTGAATTACAATTTGCGCAAGTTCTAATCCAAGAGGTGAAAGAGTAATAATGTAGGCTTGATTTTTTATAAGTAAAAACCGTATAAGTTTTTGTACAGCTGCAAGCAAAGAGTCAACTTTAATCCAGGCAATTTCCTCATCGCTTCTTTGGATCCATCCTTCATAAACGATTGCATAGGCTCCATTAGCAATGGCATCAGAGACTTGAGATTTATCTTTTGCGAAGAAAAGAGCTCCTCTTTTTACTGTTGCAGGATGAGATGTAAACCCTGTGATTGTAGATATGGCTGGGGAGTTTTTCAGTTCTCCTCCTATTAAGGAGACGAGACTAAGAAGTCTCATTTCACTGGTGTTCCCTCTTTTTTGCGTGTTTTAGGGCCGATGAGCGTTAATCCCTCTTCATCACGTGCAGCAAGTACCATTCCTTCACTTAAATATCCCATCAATTTTGCTGGCTTGAGATTAGCAACTACGCACACCTGCTCCCCAATGAGATCTTGTGGAGTATAGAACTCCTTGATACCTGCAATTATTTGCCTTGGTTTCTCTTCTCCTAGATCTACCAAGAGTTTAAGAAGTTTCTTGCTTTTTGGCACCTCTTCAGCCTCTTTAATGGTTCCTACTTTTATTGAGACTTTAAAAAAATCCTCTATTGTAATGACTCCCTCTTCTTGTGTCTTTGGAGTTTTTTGCTGTGGAGCCTCTTTTTTTGCTTCTTGCAAAAGAGGTGCCTCTATTTTTGGAAAGAGTGGAGGTGTTTTTGGGATTGTAAATTTCTCCAAAAGGTTATTATGTTCAATAAAATGTGTAAAACTCTCTTGCGTTATAGAAAATCCTAATGACTGGGCAATCTTTTGTGTGGTTTTTGGCATTACAGGATGCAAAAGGATGGCGGTTTTAGCTAAAATATTTGCAACTAAAGCAATGAGCGCCATCGCTTCATCCTCTTTACCCTCTTTCATTTTAGCCCAAGGCATATGATAGTCGATTGCTTTATTTGCGATTGTAAGAATCTTCCATAGCTCTTCTAAAAAGCGGTGCCATTTCATATCTTCTATTAACGGAGGAAGCGTTTCGATAATTGTTTTTGTTTCTTCGAGCTCTTTTTTATGAAGTTTTTTTACATCTTTGCTATCAATAGTATAGTCAAAATATTTTCCACTCATACCTATAATGCGGTTCAGAAGGTTACCAAGGTCATTGCCAAGATCATTATTGATACGATCTATGAGTGCTTTTTGACTAAAATCTCCATCTTGCCCAAAAGGTACTTCACGAAGAAGAAAATAGCGAAAATTTTCCAATCCATAGGCATCTGCTACGACTTTTGGATCGATGACATTTCCTTTGGATTTGCTCATCTTTTCGCCATTTCTCGTCCACCAACCATGTGTTGCTATATGTTTTGGCATTGGTAACTCTAGGCTCATTAAAAATGCTGGCCAATAAACAGCATGAAAACGGAGTATATCCTTTCCTACAAGGTGATAATCAGCAGGCCAATAGTGCATAAGGGCTTCATCAGTTCCGTATCCAAGAGCTGTGACGTAATTAAGCAGTGCATCAAGCCATACATACATGACATGTTTTGGATCGTTTATTGATTTTGGTAGAGGAATGCCCCAGCTAAAACTCGTACGCGTAATAGAGAGATCTTGCAGACCTCCTTGCACAAAGCGAATCACCTCATTCTTTTTTGATTTTGGTAATACAAACTTCTCTTCATTTGCATAAAGTTCTAAAAGTTTGTCCTGGTATTTAGAAAGTTTAAAAAAGTAGCTCTCCTCTTTGACAATAGAGGTCTGTTTACCGCAATCGGGACAAAATTCGTTGTCTATGAGTTGAGATTCCGGGAAAAAAGATTCACAACTTATGCAGTAATGTCCTTCATATGTTCCTTTATAGATATCCCCTTTGTTATACATTATTTCAAACGCTTTTTGGACACCTTTTATGTGATCAGGATCAGTGGTACGGATAAATTTATCATAACTTATCTCAAATTCATCCCAAAGTTTACGAAATTTTGCACTTATTTCATCTGCATACTCTTGAGGACTCTTACCTCTTTTTTTTGCAGCCTCTTCTATCTTTTGTCCATGCTCATCGGTACCAGTAAGAAAAAATGTATCAAACCCTCTTAGTCTAAAATAGCGTGCTGCAGCATCTGCTATGATGGTAGTGTAGGCGTGTCCAATATGCGGAACATCGTTGACATAGTATATTGGTGTAGTGATATATTTTTTCATCGACTCTCCTTAAAATTCAAATCCTCCCCCTTGCCCTTTATTCATGCTCTTATACACTGCGTCCACATACTCATTGCGAATGCGGCAGCCTATAATTTTTTTACACTTGAGACAAGAGTTGAGATTGTGCTTTTGTTGGCACTCTTTGAGCTCTTTTGTTGCTATAATTAAGCGCTCTTCATATCTATCAAGCTTTTTTTGCATAGTACTCTTTTACTTTTGCTACTTCATAGTGTGAACCAAAAAAACATGGGGTTGTTTCGTGGAGGGAGTTGCAATTAAGTTCAAGCAGTCTTCTCCCCGTTGCATCGATTGCTTCTCCTCCAGCTTTTTCATA
The DNA here is from genome assembly GCF_027946175.1 of Nitratiruptor tergarcus DSM 16512. Taxonomy (NCBI): domain Bacteria; kingdom Pseudomonadati; phylum Campylobacterota; class Epsilonproteobacteria; order Nautiliales; family Nitratiruptoraceae; genus Nitratiruptor; species Nitratiruptor tergarcus. The sequence goes on along the minus strand of NZ_AP026671.1, from coordinate 733,892 downwards.
TATATTTGCAAATGGAAACACTTCAAAGAGTTTGCGTAGCTTTCCTTGCGGTTTGTCTTCTGTTCCAGGATAGCTAAAAAGTCCACCGCCTTTGACAAGAATTTGATGGAGATCTGGAACCATCCCCCCAGAGTAGCGGAGACGATACCCTTCTTGAAAGAGAGATTCTACTAAAGCTTTATGGTGAGGATACCAATATTTTTGTGTTGCGCCTGGAGCATTGAGTTTTCCTTTTTGTTCAAGTTGCAACTCTTGCATAAATTCAAACTCACCATTGCGCAAAATAAAGCGCTCAGCCTTTACTGTTGCCACAACAAGTTCTACACGAGGACCATAGACTATATATGCTGAAGCTACAAGGTTTTTCCCACTCCACGTTTTTTCATAAATGCCAAAAATTGAGCCTACACTCAAATTTACATCCACAAGACTACTTCCATCAAGAGGATCATATGCTACAAGGTATTTTCCATCTTCGTGAAACTGGGTCTCTTCACTCTTCTCTTCACTCGCGATCTTTTTGATAGATGAAGCTTTAAAGAGCTCCTCTTCTATGATTTTGTCACTGAGAACATCGAGTTTGAGTTGTTCTTCTCCGCAGGTATTTATACTACCTTCGTATCCAAACTCCTCTTCTACAATAGCTTTGCTAATGCGCAATGCACTTCTTTTTATAGCTTCAATTATCTCTGTCATCTCACACCTCTTGCGCGTTGTTCATTATCCACTCTATTATTTGATCAGTGTCGTTGAGATCGAGTGTTTCTATATGTTTTGGAATACTGTTTTTATCTATCGTTGTATCGATGGCTACTGCTTTTATGTAGTCAAAATAGCTCTCATCTACCTTTTGGCGAAAGACACCTATACGAGGAAGAGGGAGATATTTTAACCCTTCAACAAGCAAAATATCAAAATCATCTACCATTTTAATAATATCTTCTAACTCTTTTTTCCTATGAGAAAAGTAAGTAGTCCGCGTAGGGGAGGTGACAACCACTTCAGCTCCAGTTTGGAAGAATTTATAACTATCCTTACCCTCTATATCAAATTGTGCTTTATCTTTGGGATCATTTTTGATTATTGCTATCTTATACTTGCCCACCAATTTTTTAGCGACTTTTTCTATGATAGTGGTTTTACCACTATTGGATGGGCCTGTAAACGCTACAGCTTTTCGCACATGTACCTCTTTTTTAAGAAGTATTTTATCCTATAAAAAGTTAAGCTAAGCTATAATTGTGAAAAATAAGAAAAGGTAGGGATGAAACGTCTTGCAATAATTATTTTTTCAATAGCTATTTTAACAGGATGTGCAGTTAAAGAGGAAATAAATATTTTTGCTAAAGATAAGCCTTATGTAGAGGCATTACGCTACACTAAAAAAGGTGACATAGTCCTCTCTTTGGAAAATAAAGCAATGATTATTGCTACCTACCTCAACCCTTTGCAAAAGAGAAATGATAAAGAGTATTTTTTTGTAAGGGTCTATATCGATAATGATTTTGAAGATCCTAAAAAATCGGGGCTTTTTAATCCATACTATACTATAACACTCAATGGGCATAAACCTTTAACTATTAAAGAGGTTGAGAGTGACAGTAAGTTAGCTAAAACAATGCCATTTGTACAAAAATGGTACAGACTTTATATTGTAACTTTTCCAAAATCAAAGGGAAAGAAACTTCAACTCATTTTCAAAAACCGCAACTATCCTCCGGCCGTTGTAACATTTGAACGATATGAGGTAGATTGAGGTTTTTTCCAAAAATTTTCATATAGATTATGTAATTTGCTAAGACATTTTTTCCATACTCTCTATTCTCATTAGAAGGTATCATCTCCATTGCCATCAATGGCTCATATTTATGAAAAATCTTTATAACAGAACGTTTTGTATATCCAATCCCTCCATTGTAAGCGTAGGCAACAAGCAAAGGATGGTAAAGATATGATTGGAGATAGTGAAGATGATGCTTTGCAAAAGTGAGGGCTATTTTTTCATCAAACATCATATCAAGATCAAAGTTTTTTATCTTTTGCTTTTTAGCAATGTGTTTGGCTAAAAAGGGGAGAAACTGCATCGCACCTAGTGCATAGGATGATGAAATTGCACTAGGGATAAATCTGCTCTCTTGCTTTGCAATAGCGTAAATGAGAGCCTTTTGAGAAGTGTTTTGGTCTTGAAGATACTTTTCATACGGCAAAATAAAGGGGTGTCTTGTATAAGAAGAGAGTTTTTCATCTATAATTGCATACACATTTTGTGTATTGCGATAAGAAAACTCCTTTTTTAGCTTTGTAAGATCTTCGCTATTTATTCTTTTTTTTATAGCAAGCCATACAAAAGGATCTTTGAGCTTGATTTTCTTTTTTCCTTTGAGTTGGGGAGTGTAAAAATTTGTGTATTTATTGCCTGTAATATATGAAGCTAAGAGAGTATAGATATTGAGATCTTTTGATTTAAGAAGTTTATTTAAAAAGATCTCTTTTTTTGTGATTTTGTAGAGCCAAAAGAGGGCTTTGTCTCTATCTTTTTTGAAATATGCTTTTGCAAGACTTCTTTGTAAAAATGATTGTGCTATGTGTGGATAGCCTCTTTTAAAAGCAGCCAATCCTATATAAAAAGCACTTTTAGCATTGAAATATTGTGGTGAAAAACGGATAAGTGAGAAGACTATTTTGTTGTGCTCTTCAAAAATGGCTGTAGTTGCAAAAGCATTAAATGCAGGATATTGAGAGAGTTTTTTGAGAAACTCTTTGGAATAGGCTCTATTGAAATACCTTTTTCGATATTTTGAAGAAGAACTAAGAAAGATTTCCAAAAATTTTTGTGGATTATTGTGCAGGACACCGAAAGGATTGTCTGTTAGCATAAATTTTAGATCTTGTTGAATGGAAAATCCAGTGAGTCTTTTAAAAAGTGCAATACGCTTTTTTGTTTGTAGCAGAGAAGCTTTTGCTATATTCATCCCTGCTGCAAGACAAGTGTTATCTTCTTTGATGAGTTGTGAAATAGGCTTATAGAGGCATAATACTGCTCTTTTTGTTGCGTTATCTTCTATCTTTTTTGCATAGCGAAGAAGAATTTTTTTGTTGACTCTCTTTGCCAGAGTCAATGCATGCTGTGCCTGGACAGGGGTGATGTTTTGATCCAAGTAGCGCCAGATATAGTAGTCTCTTGCAGTTGAACGAGGTTTGCTTTTGAGAAACTCTAAAGTTATCTCTTTTGCAAAAAGAGCGAAAGGAAGTATGAGCCATAGGAGCTTAATCAAGCTCCCAGCCTCATTGCAAATTGCATAAGAAGTCGCACAAAAAACATATCTATAAATTGCAGCCCAATAATAATGATAAGTGGCGCAAGGTCTATGCCGCCAATAACAGTAGGAATATAGCGTCGTACAAGGGCATATACTGGTTCAGTGAGACGGAAGAGTGTCTGTACAATTGGATTGTAAGGATCGGGACGTACCCAAGTAATAAGAGCAGCTATGATAACAACCCAAATATAGATATTAATAACCATGTGTAAAATCTGTGCGAGTGCTTGTAAAAATGTAGCTACAATAATCATTATATCACCTCTTTGATATGGGGTTTAAGATATTTGTAAAGTAGAGAAATCTCTGGTCCGTGCTCTGCGCCAGTGAGCAAAAGACGCAACGGTTTGAAAAAACGCTTTCCTTTCAGACCACTTTGTTGCATGAGCTCTTGTTTAAAAGTATCGAAATCTTCGGGTAGTTGCATCTTCTCGATAATATTTTTTAGGATAGCTGCCTCTTGTGCGAACTCTTTGAAATCTTTTTGTTTTGAAAATATTTTATCAAGTTTTTCTTTAAGCTCTTTGAGTGTACTTGCCTCTTCTAAGTAAAGTTTTGCAAGCTCTCCTAAACTTGGGTGGATTTGAAGGAGTTTTGCAAGCTCTTGAGGATCTTTTTGCATTAAATGTGTACGGTTGATAAATCGCAGTTTTTCCATATCAAATCGTGCAGGAGCTTTGGAGATATTTTTGAGGTCAAACCATGTAATTGCTTCATCTAAGGTAAAAATCTCTTTAGGTGTTTTATTACCAAGAAGTATGAGATAGTTTGTAATAGCCTCTGGTAAAAAACCTTCATCTAAAAGCCATTTTACAGAAGATGCTTCGTCTCTTTTGCTCATTTTTTTGCCCATTTCATTGAGAATAATTGGCAAATGGGCATATTCAATCTCTTTGTCATATCCTAGCAAATTTCTTATATGAATCTGTTTGGGGGTATTAGAGAGATGATCCTCTCCACGGATAATGAGAGAGATATCATAGAGCATATCATCAATAGCGCAGGCGAAATTGTATGTTGGAGTGCCATCAATACGTAAAATGATAAAGCTATCAACTTCATTTGGCTCAAAGCGTAAATTGCCTTTGATAATATCTTGAAATGCTATTGCACGCTCAGGTTTTTTTACTCTAACTACAAATGGCTCATCTCTTTTTTGCGCCTCTTCTAAAGTGATGCTCTCACATCTTCCACTATAGCGATATGCTCGTTTTTGTTCTACTGCTTCTTTTCGCTCTTTTTCAAGATCTTCAGGTGTACAAAAACATGCAAAGGCTTTTTTTTCTTCTAAGAGTTTATATGCAAAATTGCGATGAAAAGAGAAATTGGCACTTTGATAGACAACATCATCGTATTTTAGTTCAAAAGTATCTAAAATTGCAAGAATCTCTCTATCTTTTCCCTCGATATTACGCTCTTTATCTGTATCTTCTATACGTATAATGAATCTCTCTTTGCGCTGTTTTGCTACAATAAAGTTAAAAATCGCAACACGCAAGTTGCCAATATGCATATCACCTGTTGGACTTGGTGCAAATCTAAGCATCTTTATCCTTTTTTGGTTTGTGCAATTGTAATATAAATTTTGTTAAAAGGAAAAGATTGAAAAAGAGGGTACTGTCAAATATAGTTTCCCGTGGATTTGGAAAATTTGCTAGCCACAGATTTCATCCATTATTACAAAAGTTTATTAATACTTCTTATGTTAAACTCCTCAAGCTCGATATGGAGGAGTTTAGAGATCCAAAAGAGTATGAGAGTCTCAATGCGCTCTTTACTAGAGCATTGCAAAAAAGAAGAGATATAGAAGAAGGCATCATAGCTCCAACAGACTCTTTGATAACGCATGCAGGGATATTAGAACAAAATAGGGCACTGCAAATAAAGGGAATGCAGTATAGTATCGATGAGCTTTTAATAGAGTGTGATGCTTCGCGTGTATATAATGGAGAGTATGTCAACTGCTACCTTTCTCCCCGTGATTATCATCGCTACCATATGCCATATACGCTACAAATAAAACGGGTTGTACATGTACCAGGAAAACTCTATCCAGTAAACTTGCGCTACCTGCGTAAAAAACTTAATCTCTTTATAGAAAATGAGCGTGTAATACTAGAATGTGAAACTAAAGAGGGAAAGACTCTCTTTATTGTTTTAGTAGGTGCTTTAAATGTTGGACAGATGACGCTAGTATTTGAGAGTCGCATAGAGACAAATAGAGCAAAAGAGATTGCAATATATGAGTATAAAGATCTTTGGTTACAAAAGGGAGAACTTTTAGGATATTTTAAAATGGGATCGACGGTATTGCTCTTTTTTGAGAAAGATTTTTGTGAGCTTGTGGTACAATCAAATACTACAGTAAAATTTGGACAACAAATAGCAAAGGTTAAATATGGAGAGTGAAAACAATATTCCAAAAGAGGATATTTTAATAGTTGAGGCTGAAATCGTACCTAACGGACTTGGTAGTTGGATGATTCGCTGTGTCAATACAGAAACTGGTGAAGAGCGCTATTGCAAAACGATAGAGGAGTATAGTGCATTTTTGAATGAGTGTGTCTATACAACGTCAAAAGAGAATTTCCAAGCAGTATGGCTCGAGTCTCCTCAAGCAACGCCTCAAATGATAGCTGATGTGCGCGCTAAGTTAATGGCATATTACAATCAAATAGAACAAACATAGCAAACTGCTTCTACAAAGCATCATTTTTACTTCGTACAAATATAAAATTTTTGTTTTTTTAATTTTGAAGAAACTAATCGAAAAAAGTAGATATGTGATGAAATAGTAAAACTATCAATAACGATAACGATTATCATAATTAAGTTACCTGTAAGCAATATTTTTCTATTATTTCGTGCATGAATAAAAGAGAAAAAGGACTGAAATGAAAAAAGTAGTAACTTTTAGCATAATTTGTGTCATGGCTATGGCACAAGAGTCTTTGCGTGAGCAACTTGGTGCATCTGATGAAGAGCGACACATGCAAAGTGAATTGCGAGTGGGGTATATAGACGGTGACAAAAGTGCAGCTGCGATTGGTGGACATATACATTTTGATACACCATCATTTAATGGATTACAAATTGGTGCTATGATTTATGCTGTGGCTCCAATACAAGGGAGTAATAGCGATTTCTTTGGCTTATACGATGGAGGTTTTGCTTTTTTGGGGCAATCATATATTAAATATAGTGATGCAACTAATATGTTACAAGTAGGGCGTATGAGTATAGATACACCCCATGCTGATAGTGATGATATTAGAATGGTTCCAAACTATTTTGAAGGAGTACATTATCAAAAGAGTTGGGATAATGTAAATATTGAAGCTGGATATGTTACCAAAATGGCAGGATGGGAAAATGGAGGTGATATAAAAAAATTTGTTCGTCTTAGTGAAGTATTTGGAATAAATAAAAAAATTGATGGAATGTTTTTTACCGGTATAGGGTATGAAGATGAGAATAACGGAGCTTTCCTTTGGTATTATCATATTGATCAGATAGCCAATGTTTTGTATGGGGAGTTGTCACATACTTTTATCTGGAACAAATTTTCACTTCTTGCATCAATACAGTTTGATAGAGCAACTGATACAGGTGATGGTTTAATAGGAAATTTAGATTCTAAAACTTTTGGTATCTTTTTAGAAACAACGTATCAAAATATATCATTGCAATTAGCAGCAAATAAAGAATTTGGTAATACACCTAGTATGTCAAGTTTTGGAGGAGGACCATTTTTTACTTCCATGGAAGATTTCACTATTGATGCTGTAGATGCTAAAAAAGCACGAAGTTTTGTACTAGGTGCTTCATATAGTTATAATGAGAGCATTGATTTTGGTGTAATGTATGGAAATTTTCGAGCAAAAAAGAAATCGCAATTTGATACAGATGAAATTGATCTCTATGCTACTATGCAAATTTTTGGAGTAGAGAGTGAAATTGTTTATGCTTCTATTGATGATAAATTACCAAATGGGGAAGACAGAGATATATTTCGCATAATAGTGAAAAAAAGTTTTTAGGAGTGTTGTATGAAATTAACTGATATGAAAATAGGTGATGAAGCAATCATTAAAAAGATAAAAGCTGATGATGTTATTAAAGCAAGGTTGGTATCTATGGGAATTGCAAAAGGCAATAAAATAAAACTACTCGATCATACCTTACAGAAACAGACATGGGAAGTTGATGTGGAAGGTACACGTGTAGCATTGCGTAAAGAAGAAGCACAAGCTATTGAGGTGGAGCAATGAAACAGATAAAAGTTGCAATGGTAGGGCAGCCCAATGTAGGAAAATCCTCCATTATAAATGCTATGAGCAATGCAAGATTGCACGTTGGGAATTTTGCTGGAGTAACAGTAGAAAAGAAAGAGGTGAGACTCCAAAAAGGGGAGTATGATATAAATATAGTGGATCTTCCAGGAATCTACTCACTCAATGCTTATACTCCTGAAGAGCAGGTAACAAAAAACTATCTATTATATGAAGATTACGATCTTATTATTAATGTAGTTGATGCGAATGTATTGCAAAGAAATCTTATACTCACTTTGCAACTTCTTGATATGAATCCGAAGATGATACTTGTTGTTAATATGATTGATGAAGTTGAGAAGCAAGGTGGCATGATTGATGCAGTAAAACTTTCTGAATTAATCGGTCGTCCTGTAGTTTTGGCTTCTGCAAAAGAGAAAAGGGGAATAGATGATATTATAGATTTGGTTATTGATGAATATAATACTCCAAAAGAGCGAAGAAAAATCTTCTATAATGAAAAAATAGAAGATGAGATCACATCATTGCAAAAAATTCTACTGAAATCTCCCCATTTTACAGATGAAGATCGCGCGAGATTTTATGTTATTCGTCTTTTTGAAAAAGATGAGGATGTCTATAAAGAGGTGCATGATCTACCAATATTTTTAGAGTTTCATGAAGCACTAGGCAAAAGTATGCATCGTTTGCAACTAGAATTTGATGAGGAGAGTGTAGCTGACATCATAGCAAATGAGAGAAACTCTATTGCAAAATCTATTGTAATGCAGGTCATGCAAGCGCCTCGCAAAGAGTCTCTTACAGATAAAATCGATAAAATTTTAATTCATCCAATTTTTGGTTTACCGATATTTTTGTTTTTTATGTGGGCTCTCTTTCAACTTACCTTTGAAGTTGGTTCTATTCCAATGGATTATATAGATGAGACAGTTACAAATTTTGCTGATTGGCTCAAAGGAATACTTCCTCCAGGAGATTTTAATTCTGTCATTACTGATGGTGTAATTCCAGCTGTTGGTGCGATTATTATGTTTTTGCCAAATATTTTGATTCTGTTTTTGGGGATTAATTTGCTTGAGCAGACAGGATATATGTCGAGAGCTGCATTTTTACTTGATGGCTTTTTAAAGAAGTTTGGTCTACAAGGAAAAGCCTTTATACCACTTGTAAGTGGCTTTGGTTGTACTGTTCCAGCCTATATGGCAGCAAGAACTCTTAAAAACCCAAAAGATCGACTTATTACTATGCTCGTACTTGGATTTATGAACTGTAGTGCAAGACTACCTGTGTATGTGCTTTTGATAGCAGCTTTTTTTCCAACACACAGTGCAGGTAATGTACTCTTTGCTATTTATATAGGCGGAGCTATTTTGGGTCTTATTGTTGCAAAAATTCTCCGCATTGTCCTTTTTAAAGGTGAGCCTGAGCCATTTGTCATGGAGATGCCACCATATCGTTTTCCATCAATGAAAGCACTGGCAATGGAGCTTTGGATTAAAACAAAGCTTTTTGTGAAAAAAGCTGGGACTTTCATTGCAGGAGCTGCGATGATTATCTGGTTTTTAAGCAGTTATCCGGTAAATGAAAAGCTAGTGACAACTTATGAGCAAAAGATTGAACTTGCAAAGAGCGAGCAGGAAAAAACTCAATTACAAAATGAGTTGGCAGCAAAAAATCTAGAAAATAGCTATCTTGGAGAGTTTGGAAAGGCCATTGAGCCAATATTTGCTCCACTAGGTTTTGATTGGAGAATGAGTGTGGCTGTTATTAGTGGGCTTGCTGCTAAAGAGGTAGTTGTATCCACGCTTGCAACACTATACGCAGTTGGTGAGGCAGATGAGAAGAGCTCTACACTCATTACAAAACTTCGTCAAAATGTGGATTTCAAAGCAGCTATCGCTCTCATTATTATTATAATGATCTATAGTCCTTGTGTCGCTGCTATGAGTACATTTTACGCAGAGATACCACAATGGGCATGGAGAACTTTTTATACCATCTATCCAAATGTTTTGGCTTGGCTTATGGCATTTGGAGTTTATAATATTTTAGCACTCCTTGGGTATTAACATATAGTATAATTGCAGAAAATCCTTAAAGGATTTTCTGTGAAAAAATTTTTTGCACTTATTACAGTACTTCTTTTGTTTGTAGCTTGTACTAAAAACCCCTATATACATAGATCACAACTCATTCTCATATCTCCACAGCAAGAGATCCAGATAGGTCTGAATGCCAAGCAGCAGATACTTCAAAGAGCAAAAGTTTCTCACAACCCCTATTACAATCGTCTTGTCAAAGAGGTTGCAACGCGTATTGCTAAAGTTGCGGATGAGGAATTTCATCCAGGATATAGATGGGAGTTTTATGTATTAGAGTCTCCACAAGTAAATGCTTTTTGTCTTCCTGGTGGGAAGATATTTGTCTATACTGGACTTTTAAAGCTTATTGATAATCCAGATCAACTAGCAGCTGTTATAGGCCATGAAGTAGCACATGCAATACTGCGTCATGGCAGTGAGAGAGTATCTATGGCTATGATTGGTGAAGTTGGAAAGAAACTCTTAGCACAAGGCTTGAATATTAATGAGAGAGGATGGGGACCACTTTTTGATCTTGCCTATGGTGTAACGGCACAGTATGGTGTTCTCTACCCATATAGTAGAAAATTTGAATATGAAGCTGATAAACTTGGACTTTATCTTATGTATAAGGCTTGCTATAACCCCTATGAAGCAATAAAGTTTTGGTATAAAATGATGCAGCAAAGCAGGAAAAAAGTCCCAGAGTTTCTCTCTACCCATCCATCTGACGAACACCGGATAGAAGCTTTACGTAAATATATAAAAGAACTTATTACCATCAAACGGGATTGCTCAAGGAGATTTTAGTTATTATTTGTTAAAATCGCATCAATTTATAAAGGAGTACTATGGAGTGCGAATTTCCTACAATCAATGCAAATATGGATGAAATAAAGGCTATTTTCGAAAAGACTCAAACAATTGCTGTAGTAGGTCTCTCTCCAAATCCTACCAAAGATAGTCATAGAGTAGCCGCCTATTTACAAAGTGTTGGCTTTAAAATAGTTCCCATCTATCCTAAAGAAGATGAGATTTTGGGAGAAAAAGTCTACAGATCTCTTGCAGAAATTCCTTTCAAGATAGATATGATCGATATATTTCGTAAACCAGCTGCTGTAATGCCCATTGTAGAGGCTGCTATCCAAAGAGGAGATATCGATACAGTTTGGCTGCAAAAAGGCATCGTGAACAATGAAGCTGCCAAAAAGGCGCAAGAAGCTGGTATGAAAGTAGTGCAAAATCGCTGCACAATGGTAGATCATAAAATGCTCTTTGGTGCGCAATGATAGCACTACAAGATATCCAACAAGCTGCTAAGCGTATTGAGTCAGTAGCGAGTAAAACTCCCTATGCGTATGCACCGATTTTAAGTAAAAAATGCGGATATAAAATCTTTTTAAAAAAAGAGAATCTGCAAGTAACAGGTGCTTTTAAACTGCGAGGTGCTTTTAATAAAATTGCAAAAATCTCTCAAGAAGAAAAAAATAGAGGCGTTGTGGCAGCAAGTGCGGGCAATCATGCTCAAGGAGTTGCTTTTAGTTCCAACTACTTTCAAATTCCAGCTACAATTGTCATGCCAGAAAATACACCTTTGACAAAAGTCAATGGTGTGAAATCTTATGGTGCTAGTGTCATCCTTCATGGCAGCAATTATGATGAAGCCTATGCTTATGCAGTGCAGTATGCAAAAGATCATAATAAAACCTTTGTCCATCCATTTGCTGATTATGATGTGATGGCAGGGCAGGGAACAATAGCCTTAGAGATTTTAGATCAAGCAAAAGATCTCGATGCTATTTTAGTGCCAATAGGTGGTGGTGGATTGATTGCAGGAATAGCAAGTGCTATTAAGCAGATAAATCCAAAAATTCAAATCATCGGTGTGACGGCTGCAGGAGCACCTGCGATGCGTGAATCTTTCCAACTTGGACGTCCTGTTGATTCTACACAAGTACGCACTATTGCAGATGGCATTGCGGTACGTGACACCTCTCCAGTTACTCTAAAAATAATTTTAGAAACAGTAGATGATATAGTAGAAGTTGATGATGAAGAGATTGCAGATGCAATTTTGTTTTTACTTGAAAACCAAAAGCTTGTTGTAGAAGGTGCTGGAGCTGTTGGAGTTGCAGCGCTTTTGTATGAAAAATTGACTCTTCCTGAAAATGCAAATATTGCAGTAGTACTTAGTGGAGGTAATATTGATGTAACAATGCTCAGTGTCATTATTGAAAAAGGTCTTATCAAATCCTATCGTAAGATGAAACTTATTGTAACACTTGTAGATAAGCCTGGAAGCCTCATGAAGCTTACAGAGATTTTAGCAAGTGTAAGTGCCAATATTGTACAGATCGGATATGATAGAACTTCAGCAAATCTTGCCTATGGAGATGCCAATGTCTCTATTGGGCTTGAAACAAAAGGCAAGGAGCATCAAGAGCAGATCCGCGAACTTCTCACTCGTCATGGATTTAGATTCTATGAGGAGAAGTGATGGCAATTGGTATTGATATCGGTTCAAACTCTCTTCGCGTGGTCAAAATCAATTGTGAAACACTAAAAAAAGTTGCTGAGTATGAAAAGGTAGTACGAACTGCTGAAGAACTTGCAAGTACAAAAAAAATTTCTGAAGCTGCAACGAAACGTATTATTGATGCCTTACAAGAAGCAAAAGAGAAAATTAGATTTGATGAACCGTTCAAAGCGGTTGCAACAGCTGCTTTTCGCAAAGCTAACAATGCAAAAGAGGCAGTGGAAAAAATTAGACAAGCAACTGGTATCAATGTAGAGATCATAGATGAGGAACAGGAGTGTTTTTACAGTGTGCAGGGTGTAAGCTTTGGTCTTCGAAATGCCGGTAAAGATACAGAGAAATTTTTGATGGCTGATATTGGAGGTGGATCTACAGAAATAATTCTCAAACATAGAAGCAGATTACTCTTTCATAGTTTCCCCTTGGGAATTTTAACTACAATATCTCTGTATAAAAGTCGAGAAGAGATTGTTTTAGGAATTAAAAAGCAGATGGGAGCTATAAGGGAGTTTTTGCAAGATAGTTTTGAGTTTTTTGGAAAACCAAAAATTTTTGTAGGTACTGGTGGTACACCTGCAACAGTAGCAGCTTTGAAGCTTGGTATGGAGTATGCTACCTATGATGCTACAAAAGTTAGCGGTTCAATAATAAATATTGATGATATAAAAGAGGCTTTTTATGAGCTTATACGCCTTGATCCTCGCAAAAGAGCAAAACTTGTGGGAACAGGAAGAGAAGATGCAATAGTAGCAGGTCTTGTTATACTTGAAGAGCTTTGTAAAGTAGCTGGATATAGTGAAATGGTAGTGATTGATGAGGGTGTGCGTGAAGGTGTTGCCCTGGAAATGTGTAAAATAGGAGAAAATTAGTTTGATTTTTTTCGCAAATTGGATAAAATTAAAAAAAGTTAATTTGGAGTAGGAGAACATATGGCACAGATGAGCGGTGCACAGATGGTAGTTGAAGCCATGAGAGAAGAGGGGGTAGAAGTAGTTTTTGGATACCCCGGTGGTGCAATCATGAATGTATATGATGAGATTTATAAACATCGCTATTTTGAACATATTCTTACACGTCATGAGCAAGCAGCTGTCCATGCAGCAGATGGCTATGCAAGAGCAACAGGAAAAGTTGGTGTAGCGTTTGTCACAAGTGGGCCTGGATTTACCAATGCAGTAACAGGTCTTGCAACAGCATATATGGATTCTATTCCTTTAGTAGTTGTGAGTGGACAGGTACCCCTTTCTATGATCGGGACAGATGCATTCCAGGAGATAGATGCTGTAGGTATCAGTAGACCGTGTACGAAGCATAACTATTTAGTCAAAAGTGCTGAAGAGCTACCACATATTTTGGCTGAGGCTTTTTATATTGCAAGATCGGGAAGACCTGGTCCGGTACATGTAGATATTCCAAAAGATGTTACTGCACAGATAGCCGAGTTTAACTATCCAAAAGAGATAAAGCTAGAAACCTACAAGCCAACCATCAAAGGAAATGCACGCCAGATAAAAAAGGCAATTGAAGCGATTGCACAAGCTAAAAAACCGGTATTCTATCTTGGTGGTGGTATTATTCACTCAAATAGTGCAGATTTAGTGCGTGAACTTGTCCAAGCTACACAGATCCCAGCTGTTGAGACTCTCATGGCTCGAGGAACTCTTCGCTATGATGATGAATTGCTTCTTGGTATGGTTGGTATGCATGGAACATATGCAGCAAATATGGCGATGAGCGAAGCAGATCTTTTGATAGCTTTAGGGCCGCGTTTTGATGATAGAGTTACAGGAAAGCTTTCAGAATTTGCTAAATATGCACAAATCATCCATGTAGATATTGATCCAAGTAGTATTGGAAAGCTTGTACATGTAGACTATCCAATTGTTGGGGATCTCAAAAAAGTCCTTGAAGAGATGGTGCCTCAAGCAAAAGAGAAGGTGGATCCAAGCAGATATGAGCCATGGAGAGATATACTTAGACGCTATAACGAGCTTCATCCTTTAACATATGAAGATAGTGATGAAGTGCTAAAACCTGAATGGGTAATCCAAAGAGTTGGAGAAAAACTCAAAGGAAAAGCAAGAATTTCTACTGATGTGGGGCAGCATCAGATGTGGACTGCACAATTTTACCCTTTCACGCGCCCAAGAGAGTTCATTACAAGTGGTGGACTGGGAACAATGGGGTTTGGTTTCCCAGCAGCTATGGGGGTGAAAAAGGGTATACCTGATGAAATAAGTGTCAATATCAGCGGAGATGGTTCAATTTTGATGAATATCCAAGAGCTTATGACAGCAGTGGAGTATAGATTGCCAGTTATTAATATTATTTTAAATAATAACTATCTGGGCATGGTTCGTCAGTGGCAAACATTTTTCTACGATAAACGCTATGCTGAAACCGATCTCTCTATGCAGCCAGATTTTGTGAGATTGGCTGAGAGCTTTGGAGGAGTCGGGTATCGCGTCAAAACGAAAGATGAGTTTGATAAAGCGCTTGATGATGCTATTAGCAAAGGCGTTGTAGCACTTATCGATGTTGTGATCGATAGATATGAAAATGTATTACCTATGGTTCCTGCTGGGGGAAGTCTTTACAATATGCTTTTAGAGTATAAGGATTGATAATGAGTGAAAGAAGAGTAATTTCGGTAATCGTATTGAATGAGCATGGCGTACTTACACGTATTACCGGGCTTTTTGCAGCAAGGGGATACAATATTGAGACCTTGACTGTTGCACCTATTCCAAACAGCAAATATTCACGTTTGACAATAGTAACGAGTGGGAGTCCTCGTGTCATAGAGCAGATCATAAAGCAGCTGCACAAACTCATACCAGTATATAAAGTTATTGAACATAGTGAGCTAGTAGAAAAAGAGATGGTAATGGCAAAAATCCCTCTAGAAGAGAGGCTTTCAGATGTTGAAGCTTTATGTCGTGCATACAATGGTAATATTGTAAATATAGGACAAGATAGCGCTATTATTATGGCAGCAGATGAGCCAAGTAGGATTGCAAACTTTATTAGTGCGTTAAAACGTTTTAATCCAAAAGAGATAGTAAGAAGCGGTGTTGTGGCGATAGAGCGATGAGATTAAGTGATATAGCAAAACAGTTTGATCTTGAACTTGTAGGAGAGGATAAAGAGATCCACTCTCTTGCAGCCTTGCAAGATGCTAAGCCAGATCAACTCTCTTTTTTAGAAAATAAAAAGTACCTCAATGCACTCAAAAAAACACAAGCTGGTGCAGTTATTGTAAAAAAAGAGTTATTATCCCTTTTGCCAAAAGGGGTAAGTGCTCTTATTAGTGAAGAGCCCTATCTCACCTTAGCCTATATCTCCAAACTTTTTGCAAAAGAGCCTATGAGTAAAAGCGGAAAAGAGCCTCAAATTGGCAATAACTGCACTATAGCTCAAAATGTCTCCATCGGATTTAATTCTGTCATTGGCGATAATGTCACTTTAATGCCCGGAGTTGTCGTAGGAGAGAATGTAACAATAGGCGATAATACACTCGTCTATCCTAATGTTACAATCTATCGTGACTGTCAAATAGGAAAAAACTGCATCATTCATGCAGGAACCGTGATAGGGAGTGATGGATATGGCTTTGCTCATACAAAAGATGGAAGACACGTTAAAATATATCAAAACGGCAATGTAATTATCGAAGATGATGTAGAGATTGGGGCAAACTGTGCAATTGATAGGGCAGTTTTTGGATCAACCATCATAAAAAGAGGCACAAAAATTGACAATCTCATACAAATTGGACATAACTGTATTGTAGGTGAAAATGTTCTCATGGCTGGACAGTCCGGGCTTTCTGGATCTACTATTGTTGGTAAAAATGTTACTATTGGGGGACAGGCCGCAACTGCAGGACATCTTACAATTGGAGATTATGCAGTCATTGCGGCACGAGGCGGAGTAACAAAATCTATTCCTGGCGGAAAAGTCTATTCCGGTTTTCCTCTCATGGAGCATAAACAGTGGCTCAAACTTCAAGCACTTCTCGCTCGACTTCTTAAAAGAGGTAACTGCTAGAAAAGTATCATTGAAAAACGGATGTTTTTGTTATAATCGTTGTAAACAATAAAGGAGGGCGATATGGCAAAAACACATAGTGAGATTAAACTATTCCATCTTCATGGAACAAAAGATGGAGTTGTAAGTGTAGCACACATTACTGAGCCTTATGGGGAAGGGAGCGAGCCAGTTGTGAGTATAGGGATCTCTTTGAAAGGTAATGCTCTTGATCCAGAATGGAAGGTGCATATCCCTTACGAAAATATTGATGATCTCATTGAAGCGCTAGAACTTGCAAAAAAAGAGTTTGGTAAAGACTATGTTCCAAGTGAGCATGCTACGCCACTTGACAATGAGGAAGGAATTGGTGGAGACTAAGAGAGGCTGCAGCTTTTAGGGCTGCAGTACTCTTGTGAGACTGCTCTATGGTGACGTAATTCATTCCATGGAATTTTTGGAATTTTTTTGACTCTCTTTTCATACTCTTCTTGTGTGATCGCTTCAAAAGGTTGCTGTGGATAAATCGCATTCTCTTTTGGCATAAGGGTAGTTGATTTGAGCATTGGTAGAAATATTTTGAGAATTTTTGCAAGATCTTTTGGTCGATACTGTTTTGGATCAAATTCAATAGTATTAGAGACCATATTATCTGCCCACTCTCTTTGAAGCGTTGTAAGTACCATCATCTGTTCCCAAACAGTTACATTTTGCAAAGATCTAGGATTGTTATAGTGGAGAGGAAATGCAAAAATAGCAGTTTGTGGATCATAAATATCTTTTTCATACTCCATGCCATTTTGTATAAGGAGTTGTGCTAAAGGTGTATGAAGCCCTACTCTTATGCGGCGTAAAGAATAGGGAGCAAGAGGATAGTGCATTCCAGGACTTGTGCCAGCTAGGAGACTAATTGTACCTGATGGTTTTACTGCAGTCACTTTCAAAGAGGGAGGGATTCCAGCTTCAAGTGCCAAGGAAGTATTGATACTACGCACTTTTTCGTAGCCTTTACGAAGCCATTTGATAAGAGTATCGAAACCAATTTTTTCTATTGCATCTGCTACTCCTGAGACACTTACACCTGTTCTTCTATTTCTTGCTACTATCGCATTGGTCTCTTCTCTATGTGTAGGAAGAAGATTAACGGTTGATGCATAAAATGTAGCATACGCAACCAGTTCTAAAAACTCTTCTAAGCTATCACACTTTGAGATAAAGATCTCTGCAAGATTACATAACTCATAGCTCTCCAGTGCTATTTCGCCACAGGGATTACTGAGCCATGCTTTATCTTCTATGATTTGTCCAAATCTTCCATACTTTTGCATATTTTCTAAATGTAAAATACCTGGCTCTCCATTTTGGTAAATATGTTCTGTGAGATTATCAATATGATGAAAATCGTTGATATTTTTTAATATTACTGAATTATTAGAGATCCATCCATACTCTTTTCGCTCAGGATAGCGCTCATAGTTTTTCAGATTGAGAAATGTTTCATCATCTGGGTCTCCAATTGCAATTTGAGCAGATCTGCGAATATTTCCAGAGACAACACATACGCCTATATGGTTGAAAATATCAACAATAGCACGCGTTTTATCAATTTTTCCATCAAGATAATCATCAAGAGTATTTTCTAGTGCTCTATGGAGTTTTTGCAGCGGTTCTGGACCCGCTGCAACGCCGCCAAATGTTTTCAAAGGCGTTCCTGCTGGCCTTATTTGAGAGTAATCAAAATGATAAAATGGTCTATTTTTAGTATAGCTTTCCAAAAGAAGTCTCACAGATTTTACCCAACCCTCTTTGCTATCTTCTATTTCATAAAGTTTGTAATTTTTTTTATCAGGCCTATAAGCTTTCCCATCCCATGCAGTATTAAATCCTACTCCTGCACCAACCATGAGCATATCCATTGCCCACTCAGCTGCAAGAGCAAGATCAGAGCTATCTACTGCTGCGCAATTATACAGCGCTGCACTTCCTCTTTCATACATATATTCCGCTCCCATAATCCAGAGTCCCCTACCAGGAGGGAGCCATTTGAGTTGATGCATAGCTATTGCAAATTTTTTGGCAAAGCTTTGCCAATATTCTTCATCCCAGTGGAGATGGTGTTTTATATAGTAGTCTTTACGGATTGAAAAAACGCCTTCAGTAACACGAATTACTACATCTTTCCAATTTTCATTAGAACTATCTGGTTTTATTCGACTATAGCTACGATAAAACACTACTTCACTAAAAAGTCCGAATCCAAAACTTACTGGAAGCTTTTTTAGCTCTTCTTTAGTTTCTAATGATAAAATAAACTTATTTTTAACGTACATTATAATTCCTTATTTAAAAATTAATAAAAATAAGCATAGTTTGTTTTAAGTTATAGAAAATATTGAAAATATTATAAATTGTAGTGAAATTATGAAAAAATTAAAAGAAAAAAATTATTTTGTAACTATATTATTGGTATTATATTGCTTATTCTATATTTTACCACTCTATAAAGTTCTGTTTACTACTAATGATGATGCAAATTTTTATCTTTTTTATATTCAACATCCAAATCTTTTTGAAGAGAGTTTTAAGTATATTACACATGTAGGAACAAGGCCACTTTTTCCTTTTATTATGCAAATACCTTATTTAGTTGATAACTTTTTTTATATCAAAAGTGTTCAAATAGCATTTTTTGTGTTTTCAATATTAAGTGTAGCATTTTTATTATTTAAAATATTTAAACAAAAAAGTATAAGTTATCTTTATATTGTTTTGTTTTTCATTTTCATGCAATTTACATTTCAACATAATATACTTTTTGCTTATCCTGTTTATTTTCATTTTGCTATTACGCTTTTAGCTTTATCTATGGTATTTTTAATCGATTTTTTTATAAAAAAAGAAATTTATTATTATTTTTCAAGTATTCTTTTTTTTGTTATTCCCCTTTTTATGTATGAAATGCATATTATTTATGTTGTTTTATATTTTATAATCATAATTTCTTTTGTAAAGAGGGTAAGAAAAATTATTTTTTATTTTTCTCCTTTTTTACTTTTTTCTTTTATATTGATAGTATTAGATTTTTATTTGAAGACACATTATCCTAGAGGATATGCAGGAACAAAAATTGATATCAGCTCTTTAAAACTTGTAGTCCAATCTCTTATTTTCCATACCTCTTCCGCTTTTCCTTTATTTAATATTTTATATCTCAAACATATCATAAAACACTACAATGAATATCATTTTCCTCATTTGCAATTACCTTACTTACATTTTGTTGATTATATAAAAGCATTTATAGGTGGATATTTATCTTTTTACTTCCTTAAAAAAATTGATTTTACAAAAATATCATCGCATTTAATTTACATGACATTAATTATTAGCTTTATTTATATATTTTTGCCAAATTTGCCGATCTCATTAACTAAAAAATACCAAATATGGGCACAACATTTAAATTTCCATTATGTTACGACTCATTATAGTATAATAGCTATGAATATCTTTATTTTATCATTTATACTTTTATATATTAAACAATCTTCATCTTATGTACAATATAATAATCATATAAAAGTAAGCGTTGTTGTGATCGTTTTCATTTCATTAATGAATTCATATGCAAATAGGGGAATTTATAAGTATTTATATTTATCTAGTGGAAAATGGAAACTTATGAATACATTTATTAAAAGTAAAATATATAAAAATATTCATCAACCTATAGATATTTCATCTTTTTATATTCATGAATACTCTATAATGAGATTAAATAAAAACTATTGGAATAGATATTTTTATTATAAAACTGGTCAGAAACAGGATTTTAAAAATGGTTGTAAGAATTGTCCTAGACTTTTGATTTTTCAAAATCCTAAAAATTTGAATGAAGTACTTATTTTTGAAACATTTGATAAAATATTTTTCTTATCATATAAGCCTATATATAAATTAAAATTCAAGATAATTCGAAATGGCACCATTGTGTCAAAATTGATTGATTTAAAACAAATCCTACTTGGTGTTTATGAGGCGGTATATGTAAAACCAAAAAAGATGAAAGGTTTGAATGATGTTATATTGGTTGATAAATATTATTAATTATAATCCGAAAATATTTTGTATGGATAAAAATAATGTATAAAAATTGGCTGAAATATATATTTACTGCTTATATTTTCTCTTTATTTTTTCGCTTGTTACTTTTTGTTGTAGCATATAATAATCCTGATTTTTTATTCAATAATCATATTATTGCTTTATGGACTGCTGATGCTGGACTTTATGGTCATTATGCAAAAGATTTACTCCATGGAGTATATCATCCTTTAAATAATGAGACTTTTTTAAGTTATGTAATTTTTTGGATTGTAAAATATACTCATATTGATTTAGAAAGTGTGATTTTTTTTCTTCCTGCTTTCTTTGCTTCTTTGATTGTTATTCCTATTTTTTTAATTTTTGCTTTTATCAAATTGGAGAAATTAGGTTTTTGGAGTGCTATTATCTCTTCTATAGCTATGAATTACTATTTTCGCACCCATTTAGGATATACTGATACAGATATATTAAATTTTTTCTTATTTTTCATGATCATTGCCTCATTTATTGGTACAGTAGAAACTAAAAAAATTTTTTGGTCAATACCTGGGGCTTTAAGCATGCTTTTTTTTCTTTATTGGTATCACTCAGCAAGACCTTTAGTTTTTGCACTTCTTGGATTTTATGTACTCTATCTTCTTCTATTTGATCGTAAAAATAATGTTGCATATCTTGCATTTTTTATTTATAGTACAGCATTTTTTCCAATCTCAGTCTTGTTAAAAATAGGATTTATTGCAATTGTACCATTCATTTTTTATTATCTTTTAAAAAATATAAAAATTTCGTATAAAATTTTTTTGGCTTTATTCATCATAGCGGCTTTAGCATCTACTTATTTTGCTATAAGATTCCACATATACAATAGAGCATTAGATTATTTAATAAAAAAAGATGTATACATTCTCAAGGAGAAAAGTGGTAAAAAAATAGCAATAGCAGCTACACTTAAGACAGTTGCTGAGTCAAAAGGAATTACTCTTAATCAACTTTTTACATATAGTAGCGGCTCTTCTATTTTCTTTTGTTTAGGTTCATTAGGTTTGTTATTACTAATTTTTCATTTTCGTACTATGTTTTTTTTACTTTTGCCCTATTTACTAGCCCTCTTGTCTATAAAAACAGGAGTACGTTTTACTACATTTGGAGTCCCCGTCATAATTATGGGAAATCTTTATATTTTTTGGTATTTTTATAAAAAATTAGAAAATAGGTTTTTTTCAAAATATGTTTATTATGTCCCAGCGACATTCTTACTTATTTATTACCTTAATATATTAAACCAATATAATCATATGCTATCTCCTTTTTTTATAAAAGGAGAATTAAAAGCTATAGCTCAACATCTTAATAAAAATGATAAAGGATATATTCTTACATGGTGGGATTATGGATGGCCACTATGGTATTATACAAATAAAAGAACTCTGATAGATAATGGAAAATATCAATATGATACATATATAGTAGCAAAAACTCTGTTTTCTTATGATCAAAATTTTATTCAAAGATTCGATCAATATTTTATAAAACAGTACGATAAAGTATATCCTGGCGTAATTCTTCCAAAAGTAATAAAAAAGATACCACTAAATGAACTTATAACGAAACTATATAATAATGAATTAAATTTATCAGAAAAACAAAAAAAATATAATATTTATTACTATTTTGATGACAAGATACTAACAAAACTTCCAGTAATAGAAAGTTTTTCTTATCTGAAAGGAGAGAAAAAAAGAGGTTTTATTTGGATAACTAAACTTCGCGCTTACTCTCCTTCAAAAGGGATAATTATTGGTGACAATGTTAGGATAAACCTAAAAAATGGAATTTTATACACTCCAAAAGGAAAAGATGAAATAGGAAATTTTTATGTTATTGATGGAAAACATATTTTAAATATTTTAAACTATAGGAAAAATGATCTTGCTATTATAATTTATAAAAATAAATATATTATAGGTTGTTATAAATATATAAATAGCTTTTTTTTCCGTGCTTTTTTCTTTAATGATCTTGATAAAACTCTTTTTAAAACAGTGCATTTTGACAAAGATGCAAAAATATTTCAATTAATTGGAAAATAGTGTGGAAGAGTTAGTACTTTGTTTTTTATTTATAATGGCAGGTTTAGTAGCTATGTTGCTTGGACATTTTTCTATTATTATGTGGTTAGCTGGAATAATTTATATTTTTTTTCTCATAGGTAAACAAATTATTAGAGAAAAAAATATAAAACAACACAATTCTGAAAATAGGGCTCGTAATTAAGCCCTATATGTGGCAACAAAGCGTTTTATTCTCTCTATTCCTTCTTCAATACTTGTCATATCTGTAGCAAAACTAAAACGAAAATACCCTTCACTCCCAAATCCGATACCAGGAACCACTGCAACGCCTTCTTGCTCGAGAAGCTTTTTTGCAAAAAGCATAGAATCTTTTTCGATTTGTGAATGATTGACAAAGAGATAAAAGGCTCCATCTGGACTAAGAACTGAAATGCCATCAATTGCATTGAGAAGTGCTACTGCTCTGTCACGCCTTTTTTCAAACTCTTTGCGCATCATCTCAATATCATTTTCTATAGTTCCATCAAGTCCCGGAATAGCAGCCTTTTGAGTTATTGAATTGATATTGGATGTGCTTTGGCTTTGTAATTTTTTCATAGCTTTCACAAGTTCTGTTTGAGATGAAGCGAGATAGCCAAACCGCCAGCCAGTCATTGCTGCAGATTTACTCAGACCATTAATTGTGATTGTGCGTTCAAACATATCTTCGTTAATACTTGCTGCACTTGTAAATTTTGCTCCACCGTATACTAACTTTTCATACATCTCATCACTAGCTACAAAAATTTTCGTTCCAGCTAGTACTTTTGCTAATGCTTCAAGCTCCTCTTTTGTATATACTGCGCCTGTGGGATTGGAAGGGGTAGTAAGAATAAGTAGTTTTGTTTTTGGTGTTATGGCATCTTCGAGCTGTTTTGGAGTTATTTTAAATCCATTTGACTCATTAGTAGGAATTATAACAGGTTTGCCTCCAGCATATTTGACAAGTTCAGGATAGGTTACCCAATAGGGAGATGGAATTATAACTTCATCACCTTCATCAATAAGCACCTGTGTGAGGTTAAAGAGACTCTGTTTAGCCCCATTGCTTACTATTATATGTTCCGGTTTATAACTTAGACCATTATCTCTTTGAAGTTTTCCAATTATTGCTTCTTTGAGCTCAGGAATACCATCTACAGCTGTATATTTTGTAAATCCTTCATTTATCGCTTTAATAGCTGCATCTTTGATAGCCTGCGGTGTATCAAAATCTGGCTCTCCAGCTGAAAAGCTCAGAACATCCTTACCGTTTGCTTTGAGTTCCCTAGCTAATGAAGTTATAGCCATAGTAAGAGATTCACTCAATTGATCTATTCTGCGTGCAAGCATGTATTAATCCTTTAATTTCATAGATTTTAAAAACTCTTGATATATTTTATCAAGTTCTTCCTCTTTTTTAAGAAGATCTTTATCTCCAGACATATAAGCGTGTTCAAGGAGCGCAAAACGTTTCAAAAGATATTCGAACAACTCTTTATCTATATCAGGAAGTTTGTTGTGAGAGAGTTTTCCACGATCAAACCCTTTACTCACCACACGTGCTGGAATACCTACAGCTGTAGACTCATCTGGAACGTCTTTAACTACTACAGAGTTTGCTCCAATTTTAGCATTTTTGCCAATTGTAATATTACCAAGCACTTTTGCTCCTGCACCAATAACAACACCATCTTTAATAGTTGGATGCCGTTTTCCGTGAGAAAGACTGACTCCTCCTAATGTTACTTGTTGATATATAAGAACATCATTTCCTATTTCTGTTGTCTCTCCTATAACAACACCAATACCATGATCGATAAAAACTCTTCGACCAATTTTTGCAGCAGGATGAATGTCAATTCCGGTAAAGATTTGATTTATGCCCATGAGTATACGTGCTGGAAGTTTGAGTCCCCATGAATAGAGTTTATGAGCAATACGGTACCAAAAAATACTCCATACTCCTGGATAGTTTGTAAGAAGTTCAAATTTAGAGTGAATTGCTGGATCTCTCTCCCAAACTATTGAAAAATCCTCTTTTATTAACTGAAAAAAGGAGATCCCTTTCATGTTGCTACCTTTTTGGGAGAGATTTTGAGATAGTTATTTTCATGGAGGAGTAGATGGAGATTTTCTAAGATTTTTTCTTTATTTTTGCAACCACTTTTTGCAATATACTGCTTCAGTCTACTTTGAATTTCATTGATGTCATAATCCATATCATAGAGAATATCTAAAATTGTCTGAGATTCTACAATATTTTCAAGTTTATAGCCATGCTCATCAAAAACAACTGTCACTTCTGTTGGATGTGTGAAGAGATTATGTTTCATACCTAATATTTCTTGATAAGCACCAACGAGGAAAAAAGCCAAAAAGTACTCCTCTTTACTTAAGTCTACATCATGTAAAAAGAGAGGATAATCTATATTAAAATCAATCTCTCCATCACTATCGCAAGTAATATCCCATAATGAAGCACTTCTTGTTGGATTTTGATCGAGTTTATTGAGAGGCATAACAGGAAAGCGCTGTTTAAGACCCCAGAAATCTGGCAAACTTTGAAAGAGAGAAAAATTAAGAAGGTAGCGCTCTTGGACTCTATCTTGGATCCGCTTAAGTTCATAGCGATCTTTATCTTTTGTAAGCTCAATTGCTTTTTTGATAATGAGATGCACAAGTATTTCTGTATTGCTACGATCTTGCAAATCAATATAACCAAGATCAAAAAGGGTCAAAAGTGATTCCATATGATCGAGACTATCGTGAAAATATTCAATAGCATTAGAGGGATTGATACTTTTATAGAGATCGTAAAGCTCTTGAACTAAAGGAGGATTCTTTTTTTTAAGCTTGAGTCCTTTTTCTGTATACTCTTGACTAAAAAGCTCTAGTACCGGTGCAATAAGTACGGCATGGCTAGCGGCGATAAATCGTCCGGATTCTGTGAATATATTGGGCTCTTCCACGTTTTTTTGGACTGCAATCTCTTTAAGTAAAAAGACAACATCGTTTGTAAATTCAGTAAGAGTATAATTGCGATTATGTATATTTTCATGTTGGGAATACTCTACAGCTAGTCCACCTCCAAGGTTGATATTATTGAGATTTTTTGCGCCCATCTTTTTAAGTTCAGCATAGATATTTCCAGCTTCGCGTAGAGCCTTTTTGACAGGATTTATCTCTCCTATTTGACTTCCAATATGAAAGTGGATCATAGTAAATTTATCAAGGAGACTATTTTTGCGTAAAAGCTCTACAGCTTCAAGAAGTTCTGTAGATGTAAGACCAAATTTGGAATTGATACCACCACTTTTTGCCCAGATACCTATACCGGAGCTATGCAGACGTATACGAAGGCCAATATTGGGAATAGGATCTTTGTACTCTTTAGCAGCTTCTATAATATTTTCTAGTTCATTGAGTCCTTCTATTGTTAATGTGGTATCAAAACCCATCTTTCTTGCAATAAAACCTAGGCTAATCATGCTTTTGTCTTTAAAGCCATTAACAGTGATGGGAGCATTTTTATTATTAAATGCCATCGCAATGATGAGTTCAGCTTTGCTCCCTGCCTCTAATCCATAGTTATACTGTTTTCCAATATCGACAAGGCTTGTAACGAAATTGGGAAACTGATTGACTTTAAGAGGAAAGACTGCTTGAAATTTTCCTTTGTAGTTGAAAGTTTTAATTGCCCTATTAAATTCACTAAAAAGAGAATCGATCTGTTTTCTAATCAGATGGGGAAAGCGCAGCAGTATAGGACCTCTAATTCCTGTGTCTCGAATTTTTTGTGTAATTTCGTAGAGTGAGGGTTTAGATTTATAGTTTATTTTTACAAATCCCTCCTCAATGAAAAAATCCCCATTTGACCATAAATGGATTCCGTAATTTGTCATTGGATCCCCATAAACTCTTCGAAAGTAACAACTTTTTCACTTTTTTGCTCTAAATCTTTTATCCACACAGTGCCATTTTGGTACTCTTCTTCGCCTATTATACAAGCATAGCGAGCTTTTTGTTTGTCTGCTGCTTTGAGATGGGCTTTGAGGCTTTTAGGTTTAGGTTCAAAATAGACTTTTTCTTGTTTACGTTTTTTAATAGTGAGAGAAAATGCACTCTCTATTGCTTCAGCTATCATTACACCAAAATAGAAACCTTCACGTTTGTTCTCGTCAAGTTGAATAAGCTCCAAGACTCTTTCAATTCCTATAGCAAATCCGACTGCCGGAGTAGGGCGCCCCCCTAAAAATTCCACTAAATTGTCATATCTTCCTCCACCAGCAACTGCATTTTGCGCACCAAGATCGCTACTTACAAACTCAAACGCTGTTTTTGTGTAATAGTCAAGGCCTCGCACCAAGTTTTCATCTATTGTAAATGCTACTCCTTCACTTTGTAAAATCTCTTGCAGTTGGGAGAAATCTCTGTTACATTCATCACATAAATGTTCTAAAAGTTTTGGGGCATTCACATAAATCTCTTGGCAATGTGCATTTTTACAATCAAGTACTCTAATAGGATTGGTCTCTCTTCTTTTCTTGCAATCTTCACAGATATCCTCTTTACTAGAAAGAAAATCAATGAGTTTTTTACGATATGAAGGTAAGCACTGAGGGCAGCCAAGAGAGTTTATTTTAAGTTCATAGCAAATGTGAAAACTATCTAATATCTCTTTTGCTAGGAGAATAATTGATGCATCCTCATACACACTTGCTTCACCAAAACTCTCTACGCCAAATTGGTGAAATTCGCGGAGTCTTCCTTTTTGTGGTCTTTCATAGCGAAACATAGGACCATAGTAGTAAAACCTATGTACGCCTCCTTGACGATCGAGTTTATGCTCAATGAAGCTGCGTACCACACCAGCAGTCCCTTCGGGACGCAAACAGACATCATTACCACCCTTGTCGATAAATTGATACATCTCTTTACCTACAATATCACTACTTTCACCTACGCTACGACGAAAAAGTACTGTTTCTTCTAATAAAGGAGGCTCAATATACTCATGAGAGTAGTTTTGTGCAATGTGTGACGCTTTTTGAATAAATGCGATATATTTTTTGCTTATTGGTGGTAAAATATCTTTCATACCCCGTAACGCTTTGATGGCCATTATTTTTCCTTGATAAATTGAACTATTTTTTCAAATATCTTCTCTTTAGATGCAGCCGCATCAAGAATGAGGTATGCAATTTTACTATGAATTACCAAATTTTTCATTATTTCTTGCACTTCCAAAAGATATTTAATACCTCTTTGCTCTATATTATCAAGTGGCTGGGTGCTCAAACGCCTCTCTAGTTCTTGGGGTGAAATCTCTAAAAATACAATTTTATCGGGATAGGTGTTTTGCAAAGCAATAGCGTTTAATTCTTGAAGTTTTTCAATACTCATAGATGTTTTTGTTTTAGCATAGGCAATACCTGAAATAAATCCTCGATCACTAATTATCAGCTTATCTTTATTAGGAATAATAACTTTTTCTATATGCTCAGCGCGATCAGCTAAAAATAAGAAAAGTTCTGCGATTGTGGAAGGATTTTGAGTGTGAAGAATGAGTTCACGAATTTTTTTGCCTAATGGTGTACCCCCTGGCTCTTTGGTAAAGATAGCATGAGGAAAGGTTTTTTGTAAAAGTGCTATTTGTGTACTTTTACCAACTCTATCTATACCTTCAAAGAGGATATACATCTATCTACTCTCTAAAAGAGGGATAATAGCTTGTGGTACAAGATGTGATACATCACCTTTGAATTTTAAAATAGCACGTACAACCGATGAGCTAATAAAAGCATTTTGTAAACTTGGCATGAGATAGAGGGTTTCAAGCTCTTTATCAAGGGATTGATTAGCGTATCCGATTTGCAGTTCATACTCAAAATCACTTACTGCTCTAAGTCCTCTTATAATGATTTTTGCTTGCTCTCTTTGACAAAAGTTGACAAGTAGCGTGTCAAAATCTTTAATGCGAACATTTGGTATATGCTGCGTAGCAAGTTTTGCCATTTTGACTCGTGTTGCAATATCAAACATTGGCTTTTTTTCTTGGGAAAGGGCAACTGCTACAATAACTTCATCAAAAATTCTTGCAGCACGGTTAATAATATCAAGATGCCCATTTGTGATAGGATCAAACGTTCCTGGATAGATAACTTTTTTTAACATTCCCATCTCTTATATAGATTATGTTCTATACCAAGTAGATCAAACCATTTGCCAATGAAAAACTCTTCCATTTCTTTGAGACTCTTTTGCTTAGAATAGTAAGCCATGATTGGTGGGGCAATTATAACATTTATTTTGGAGAGTTTAAGCATATTTTCAAGGGCTATAGGGCTTAAAGGCATTTCTCGTGGAGCAAGAAGTAATTTTTTTTGCTCTTTTATCATAACACTTGCAGCACGAGTTACAAGATTATCTGCGATACCAACAGCAATTTTCGCCAATGTATTCATTGAGCAGGGTACAATCATGAGTGCGTCAAGACCAAAGCTCCCGCTAGCCGGCCCTGCCCAAATCTCATCAGTGTAAAAGAGATTATTCTCTTTTTCCAGTACTATTTTTGCGTTTTTTGAAATTATGAGATATTTTTCTATAGATGTAGGGAGATATTTATATGCTTTTAGACCTAGTTGTGCACCACTTGCACCTGAGATTGCGACAGCGACTTTCAATAATAAACCTTCAGGAGAAAAACGTGGAGCGGGAGACGGGATTCGAACCCGCGACCCCCTCCTTGGCAAGGAGGTGCTCTAGCCTCTGAGCTACTCCCGCAGTGGTACCGGGGGAGGGACTCGAACCCTCACGGGCAAAAGCCCACGAGATTTTGAGTCTCGCGTGTCTACCAGTTTCACCACCCCGGCTTCGGGAACGAAATAGTAACAAAAAAAAGATTAAAAAAAATTTAATCCTAAGAGCCGAAGCTCCTGGATTATTTCGCTACTTCTTCTTTAAGTTTTTTTCCTACTTTAAATTTTACAACTCTTGTTGCTGGTACAGTAACAACTTTGTCTGTTCCAGGAACTTTTGCTTTTCTTTCTGCTCTCATCGAAGTCGTAAAAGTACCAAATCCAATAAATGCTACATCTTCACCTTTTTTGAGTGCCTCTGTAATTGTCTCTAGAGCAGCTTCAATGACCTTTTGTGTATCTTTCTTTGAAAGCCCAGCTTTTTCTGCAACCGCTTGGATGAATTCACTCTTTTTCATTGTGATTCCTTTTGATAAAATTGGATTACAATTCAATTCTACAAATATTTTTTAAAAAATTCAAGGAATTTATGCCATTTTTTTCAAAAAAAGTGTCAAAAATAGGGTGATTTGCTCTTTAAGTTACAAATTTTTGTATAATTTTGAAAAAATAAAAGGCTTGCTTTGAAAAAAATCTCCTCTCTTTTTATTTTCATGCTGCTTATTTACTTAGGTATCTCAACAATTTTTATGGATTTTCATTTTGTAGGAAAATTTGGAGCAATCCTTGGAAAATATAATAGAGAGATTTTTGGATATTTTTCATATATTTATCCCTTTTTGCTTTTACTGCCACTTTGGCTTGCTTACAAAAAAAATTTAACTGCAAAAGAGTTGGGTAACTTTTTTCTTGCAATACTTTTAATTTTTCTAGCACTACTCCTTTTACAAGCTCTTCTTTTTACTCCCCCTCATAACGGAAAACTGGCAAATAGTTTTATTAATATGCTCTCACCTTATATTGGTATTGCTGGAGTATGGCTCTTTTGGTTCATGCTCGTTGGAGTAATTTATCTTCTCTTTTCAAACAGACTCAAAGCTTTATTAAATGCAAACGTTAAGAAAGAAAAACTAATTATAGACGAAAATAATAATGCCGTCATTATTAAAGAAAAGATAGAGCAAGAGATTCAAGAAACCTCAGAAACAGTAGCTGAAAAAAATGAAGTGAAATCTCACAAAGAAGAGAAGAAATCTTCAATAAAACTTGTTAAAAATCCACTAGAAAGTAATATATCTTCAAAACCAACAAAAAAACAGAATAGAAATATAAATATTACTAAAAAAGAGAAAAAATCGCCGTCGACTTTAATAAACGGTATTCAAAAAGATAAAGAACGACCCCTTCAAGATAAAAATATAAAAAAAGAGAATAAAAAAATACAGGAAGTCAAAATTGTTAAAACATTAGAAGAGAATGAAAAGCTTCTTGCATCAATTGAAAAAGGTGCGATTGACAAACCAGAAAATTTTCAACTCCCTCCAATTGAGTATTTGCAAAGCCCTCCAAAAGAGAAACAAGAGATTAATGAAGCTGAAATAGATAGCAAGGTTACAGAGCTCATAAGTAAGCTTAAGCAGTTTAAAATTGAAGGGGATGTGGTACGCACTTATTCTGGACCACTTGTTACAACATTTGAGTTCAAACCTGCACCGCATATTAAAGTATCAAAAATTTTGAATCTGGCTGATGACTTAGCTATGGCTCTTCGTGCACAAACGATCAGAATCCAAGCACCAGTTCCAGGAAAAGATGTTGTTGGTATAGAGATTCCAAATAGTGAATTTGAAACAATTTATTTAAGAGAAATCATCGATAGTGATATCTTTAAAAAAGCTGCATCGCCTCTTACACTCGCTTTAGGAAAAGATATAGTTGGCAAACCTTTTATAACAGATCTGAAAAAACTTCCTCACCTTCTCATTGCAGGAACAACAGGAAGTGGTAAAAGTGTAGGTATTAACTCTATGCTTATCAGCCTTTTGTATAGAAACTCTCCAGATCGCTTGAAGCTTCTTATGATAGATCCAAAGATGTTGGAGTTTAGTATCTACAACGATATTCCACATCTTCTTACTCCAGTGATTACTTCATCCAAACAGGCTGTAGTAGCTTTGAGTAATATGGTTGCAGAGATGGAGCGTCGCTATCAGCTTATGAGCCAATTAAAGACAAAAAATATTGAAGGGTATAACAAAAAAGCCAGCAAAGAGGGTTTGCCAGAGCTTCCATATATTGTTGTTATAATTGATGAATTGGCTGATTTAATGATGACAAGTGGAAAAGATGTAGAATACTCCATTGCACGTCTTGCTCAAATGGCACGAGCAAGTGGTATTCATCTCATAGTTGCTACACAAAGACCAAGCGTTGATGTTGTAACAGGACTGATTAAAGCAAATTTGCCAGCTCGCATTAGCTTTCGCGTTGGACAAAAAATAGATAGTAAAGTTATTTTAGATAGCATCGGGGCTGAGTCACTTCTTGGAAGAGGAGATATGCTTTTTACACCACCTGGGGCTGCAGGGATTATTCGATTGCATGCACCATGGGTGAGTGAGCAAGAGATTGAGCAGATAGTAGACTTTCTTAAAGCTCAAAGAGAACCAGAATATGAAGAGAGATTTTTGGCTGAAACGCTTGAAAGCAGTTCTACAAGTACTACGAATGCATCGGGCGAAGAGCTCGATGAGCTTTATGAAGAAGCAAAAGAGATCATACTCACTGAGAGAAAAACTTCAATCAGCTATCTTCAAAGACGCTTGCAAATAGGTTACAATAGAGCTGCAAGAATTATTGAACAGCTTGAAAACATGGGAGTTCTCTCCGCCCCAAATGTAAAAGGTAGCAGAGAAATTCTTCTATAGTGTTACTTTTCTTTACACTCTTTTTTTGCACTGATACTATTAGTAACATTTTCACTGTTCATTATTGGATGTTTGTTAGAATATCATTACAATTATAAGGAGGAGATATGGAAGAGTTTCTCAAAAAAATGCAGCAAAAAATCGAACATTTCGAAAAGCTTGTTGAAAAAGATAAAGAGGAGATTGCCCAACTTGAGTCTAAGCTCACTCAAGTAAAAGAGCAGTTGGCTTCTTTGGAGTCTGAGATTTTGCAAATCTCGCGTGAATTACGAGAGCATGAGCATAGATTTCATGATATTCTCAATCATCTGAAACGTATTCAACAAGCCACACTCAAAGCACAAACTGAGCGTGAAATTGAGATGCTTGAAAGAGACAGATCACGACTTATAAAAGAGCTTGATGAGCATAAAAAAATTATAGAGGAACTCAAAGAGCGTTACGAGGAGATGACATCGCAAGAGATGAAACTTCTTGATGAAGAGATGAAACTTGAAGAAGAGAAATCTCACCTTCTTCATGAAAAAGAGGTTCATCTCAAACGACTTGAGCATATTTTGCAACAGTTTCAAAAGAGAATTGATCAATTTCGACACAACTATAATTTACAATAAGGAGTAGGTATGGGATTTATTGAAGAATACAAAAAAGCGGCTGCTGAACGTGAAGCTATGGGGATTCCGCCAAAACCATTGACTGCTGAACAGGTAAATGAAGTCATTAAGCTTTTGAAACAAGTACCAATAGTAGAAGAAGAGTTCTTAATGGATCTTCTCCTCAACCGTGTTCCTCCTGGTGTTGATGAAGCAGCGTATGTAAAAGCAGCATTTTTACGTGATATTGTACAAGGACATGCGCAAACTGCTGCTATTAGTCCAAAGCATGCAGTTGAAATTCTTGGTACAATGCTTGGTGGATACAATGTGGGACCTCTTGTAGAAGCACTTGATCATGAAGATCCAGAAGTTGCCCAGGCAGCTGCAGATGCACTCAAAAAAACACTTCTCGTATACAATGCATTTAATGATGTAGTAGAAAAAGCAAAAACAAATAAATATGCAAAAGAGGTTCTTGAATCGTGGGCAAATGCAGAGTGGTTTTTTAGCAGAGAACCCCTGCCAGAATCAATCAAAGCGGTAGTTTTTAAAGTACCAGGTGAAACTAATACAGACGATTTAAGTCCGGCAAGTGAAGCATGGAGTAGAAGTGATATTCCTTTGCATGCGCTCTCAATGCTCAAAGCAAAGATGCCAGATGCGCAAGAGACTATTAAAAAACTGAAAGAAAAAGGGCTTCCTGTAGCATTTGTTGGTGATGTTGTGGGAACAGGTTCTAGCCGAAAGTCTGGTATCAACTCTGTACAGTGGTGGATTGGTGAAGATATTCCTCACGTTCCTAATAAGAGAACAGGTGGTATCATTATAGGCGGTATTATTGCTCCAATTTTCTTTAACACGGCAGAAGATTCTGGTGCACTTCCTATTGAAGCTCCAGTAGATAATCTTGAAACAGGTGATGTTATTGAGATTCGACCATATGAAGGAAAAATCCTCAAAAATGGTGAAGTTGTTAGTGAGTTTAAACTAAAACCTAATACATTGCCTGATGAGTATAGAGCAGGTGGACGAATCCCGATGATTATTGGTAGAGGCCTGACACGAAAAGCAAGAGCAGCTCTTGGAATGCCAGAAGAGGATTTCTTCACTAGACCTGAGCAACCAGAAGGCAAAGAGGGTGTTGGATATACACTTGCTCAAAAGATGGTAGGACGTGCATGTGGCATGGAAGGTGTGCGCCCTGGTATGTATGTAGAGCCTGAGACTCTTACAGTAGGTAGCCAGGATACTACTGGAGCAATGACACGAGATGAGATTAAAGAGCTTGCAGCTCTTAGCTTTGGAGCAGATTTTGTGCTGCAGAGTTTCTGTCACACTGCTGCCTATCCGAAACCAGCAGATATCGAGTTGCAGCATACTCTTCCTGAATTCATTACAAGCAGAGGCGGTGTGAGCTTGAAGCCTGGAGATGGTGTTATTCACTCTTGGCTTAACAGAATGGTGCTTCCTGATACTGTGGGTACAGGTGGTGATTCACATACAAGATTTCCTATAGGTATTAGTTTTCCAGCTGGTTCTGGTCTAGTAGCATTTGCAGCAGTTACTGGTACTATGCCACTCAATATGCCAGAGTCTGTACTTGTGAGATTTAGCGGTGAGTTACAGCCTGGTATCACGCTTCGTGACCTTGTAAATGCGATCCCTTACTTTGCGATCAAACAAGGACTCTTGACAGTAGAGAAAAAGGGTAAGAAAAATATCTTTGCTGGACGAATCCTTGAGATCCAAGGACTTCCATTTCTCAAAGTTGAGCAGGCTTTTGAGCTAAGCGATGCAAGTGCTGAGCGAAGTGCAGCTGCTTGTACAGTTGAGCTTGATGAAGAGCCTGTAATTGAGTATATTAAATCAAATATCAAGCTTATTGAGAAAATGATTGATGCCGGGTATCAAGATGCTAAAACGCTTGAGAGACGTAAAAAGAAAATGGAAGAGTGGCTTAAAAATCCAACACTTATGAAAGCGGATAAAAATGCAGAGTATGCTGCAGTTATTGAGATTGACTTAAATGAAATTACTGAGCCAATTGTTGCATGTCCAAACGATCCAGATGATGTTGCAACTTTGAGTGAAGTACTTGCTAATCCAAACAGACCACATAAAATAGATGAAGTATTTGTTGGAAGCTGTATGACAAATATTGGTCACTATAGAGCCCTTGGTGAAGTACTCAAAGGTGAAGGACAAGTTCCTGTAAGACTCTGGATAGCTCCTCCTACAAAAATGGATGAAGAGGAGCTTATTGAAGAGGGATACTACTCCATTTATGCTGCAGCAGGTGCGAGAACAGAGCTTCCTGGATGTAGCTTATGTATGGGTAACCAAGCTCGTGTACGTGACGGTGCAACAGTATTCTCTACTTCAACTAGAAACTTTGATAACCGTATGGGTAAAGATGCTAAAGTCTATCTTGGAAGTGCTGAGCTTGCAGCAGTTACAGCGATTTTAGGAAGAATCCCTACAAAAGAGGAGTATCTTGAAATCGTTCCGAAAAAATTAGCAGGTAAAGAGGACAAAGTCTATACATATCTCAACTTTGATCAGATTGATGATGCATTATTAGAAGAGATGATCCATAAATATGTATAAAAAGCAGCGCCTGTTGGCGCTGTTACTCTTGAATCACATCCCATTCAGGGTTTATTTTATATCCAAACTGTTTTGTTTCTAATTCAATGTTTTGCTCCGGATCCAAAAAAAGTATCTCGTTAAGATTTCCTAGATCATCTCGATAGCTAATCTTTTTTAATTTTCCATTATGAAAATAGATATCAAAACTCTTCTTTTCAATAGCTGCTTTATAGTGATCGTTTTCAATCTTTTTAGCATTCTCTAAAATTTTCAAAAGATTTAAATCTTTTTGTAAATGATTGATTGTAACTTGTTCCAGTTCAGGCTCAATAACTACTACTTTGTTGGCAATTATATGGATCTCTTTATAAAGAGGTTTTTTATAAATCCATTTGACTAAAAGAGGTTTTTTAAACCAGACTTCTCCTTCATATTGAAGAGTCCTGTTTTGCTCATTCGTAATTGTTTGCAAAAATTTGCTATGAAATGTGTTGATATTGATTTTCGCAAAAGAATATGCTATAACTACTATAAATAATAGTAATAATTTCTTCATGGAATCCTCCTTGATGAAAAATGATTATATACCAAATTGTGTTAAAATGGCAAAACGAATTTGAAAGGATAGGGAATAATGCTAAAGAGTGTTGTCCATAAAATTATAGGAACAAAAAACGATAGAGAACTTAAACGTTATCAAAAACGTGTGAAAAAAATAAATGCTCTTGAACCTAAATATGAAAAATTGAGTGATGAAGAACTGAAAAAAGCCTTTGATGAACTACGTCAAAAAGTAAAAAATGGCGAAGCTACTATGGATGAAGTACTTGAAGACTCCTTTGCAATTACAAGGGAAGCAAGTAAGCGTGTTCTTGGAATGCGTCATTATGATGTACAGCTGATCGGTGGTATGGTACTGCATGAAGGAAAAATTGCAGAGATGAAAACAGGAGAGGGAAAAACCCTCGTTGCAACTCTTGCAGTAGCCCTCAATGCAATGACTGGAGAAGGTGTCCATGTAGTTACTGTGAATGATTACTTGGCAAAGCGTGATGCTACTGAAATGGGCAAACTCTATGAATTTTTAGGTTATAGCACAGGATGTATTACCAGTGAAATCCAAGATGATTTGGAGCGTAAAAAACAGTACCAATGCGATATCACCTATGGTACAAATAATGAATTTGGATTTGATTACCTGCGAGATAATATGAAATATTCTCTTGATGAGATAGTACAAAGAGGGCATAACTATGCAATAGTGGATGAAGTGGACTCCATTTTGATTGATGAAGCAAGAACCCCTCTGATTATTTCTGGTCCAACCAATAGAAAACTTGATACTTACATAAAAGCTGATAAAATTGCCAAGCAGCTCGAGCGTGATAAGCATTTTACTGTTGATGAAAAAGATAGAGTTATCCTTCTTACCCAAGAGGGTATTGCAAAGGCAGAAGAGCTCTTTGGTGTAGACAATCTCTATAGCATGGAAAACGCAATTCTAGCTCACCACCTTGATCAGGCACTCAAAGCTAATCATCTTTTTCAAAAAGATGTAGATTATGTTGTTAAAAATGGTGAAGTAGTCATTGTAGATGAGTTTACAGGAAGACTGAGTGAAGGGCGACGATTTAGCGAAGGTTTGCACCAAGCTTTAGAAGCTAAAGAGGGGGTACAGATCCAAGAAGAGAGTCAAACGCTCGCTGATATTACATTCCAAAACTACTTTAGACTTTATAAAAAACTCGCAGGTATGACCGGTACTGCGCAAACCGAAGCGACAGAGTTTGCAGAGATTTATGGCCTTGAAGTTATCTCAATTCCAACTAACAGACCTGTCATTAGAAAAGATTTAGATGATCTCATTTTCAAAACAGAAAAAGAGAAGTTTGATGCAGTAGTCAAAAAAATTAAAGAGCTTCATAAAAAGGGTCAGCCTGTACTTGTAGGGACTACATCAATAGAAAAAAATGAATTGCTTCATAAGCTTTTAACAAAAGAGAAGATTCCTCATACGATTCTCAATGCCAAACATCACGAAAAAGAGGCAGAAATCATCGCACAAGCTGGTAAGAAAGGGGCCGTAACAGTTGCAACAAACATGGCAGGACGTGGTGTTGATATAAAAATCGATGATGAAGTAAGAGAGTTAGGAGGCCTCTTTATTCTTGGTACAGAGCGTCATGAGAGTAGACGGATTGATAACCAGCTTCGAGGACGTGCTGGACGTCAAGGGGATCCAGGTGCGAGCCAATTTTTCTTGAGTCTTGAAGATAACTTACTACGCATTTTTGGTGGAGATAGAATCAAAAACATTATGAATCGCCTAGGAATTGAAGAGGGCGAGCATATCGAATCAAAAATGGTAACCCGTGCTGTTGAAAAAGCGCAAAAAAAAGTAGAAAATCTCCATTTTGAATCACGTAAACATATTCTTGAATATGATGATGTTGCAAATGAGCAGAGAAAGACAATTTATAAATTTCGTCAAGAACTTCTCAATCCAGAGTATGACATAGATAGCAAAATTAAAGAAAATAGAGCAGAGATTGTTGAAGATATCTTGCATGAGTGTGAAATTTTTCCTGAGATGCCAAAAGAGGATTTCAAACTTGAAAAATTGGTAAAAAAGATTCAAGAAGACTTCAATGCTTCATTTTCACAAGAAGAGTTGCAAAATAGAGATTATGAAGATCTCAAAGCTTATATTCTCCAAAAATTAGAAAATGAGTATGAAGAGAAGATGGGCCGTTTAGATAATGCTCAAAGACGCGAAATTGAGAGAATTTTATATCTACAAGTCCTTGATAATGCTTGGAGAGAGCATCTCTATCAGATGGATATTTTGAAAACTGGTATAGGTTTGCGTGGATATAATCAAAAAGATCCTCTCGTTGAGTATAAAAAAGAGTCTTACAATCTTTTTATAGAGCTTATTCACCGTATAAAATCTGAAGCAATTAAGACACTTCATATGATACAGCTGCGTGATGAAGCTGAAGAGGAAGAGCTGCGTCGTTTAGAAGCAGAGCTTGCTAAAATGGAAGAGGAGGTCAAACAGGCTGCTGTATTGCAACATGGCCAAGATATGCAGCAAGAAGAATCATCTTCTCATAAACCTTTGGTAGGTACAAAAAAGCCAGCGCGTAACGAACCATGCCCATGTGGAAGTGGTAAGAAATATAAGCATTGCTGCGGCAAGAGTGGGCCCAAAAAAGGCGTCTTAGCAACTGCAGCCAATGGATAAAAAACTTGTCAATTATATAGTTCGAAGATATCTTCGTTTTGATAAAGAGCAGCCATTTATTTTCTTATCTGCTCTCCTTGCCTTTTTAGGCATTATGGTTGGTGTGATGGTACTCATTATCGCAATGGCGATAATGAATGGTTTTGATAAAGAGTTTGAAAAAAAACTCTTTACTATGAATTATCCTCTTACAGTGTTTCCAAAATACTCTTCTTATCTTTATGAAGATATTTTAAAGACTTTGCAAAAAGAGTTTCCCTCTTTGCGCTATAGTCCCTATATCTCATCACAAGTTATTTATAAAAAAGGTGATAAACTCGAAGGGGGGATTGTTTTTGGTGTAGATTTTGCAAAAGAGCGACAAATCAACGACGTATTGGTATCCTCTTTAAAAAAAGTGCCGCAAAAATTTGAGATTGTCGTAGGAAAGCAGCTCTTTGATGAACTCTATCTTGTTCTTGGAGAAAAGATCTTCTTACTATTTACCAAAAGTGAGCCCAGTGGATTTTCTATTACACCGATTTTTAAAAGATTTAAAGTAGTAGGGACATTCTCTTCTGGTCTCATTGCATATGACAAAGCTTACTCTTATACCACATTGGAGAGTCTGCGCAAAGTACTCCGTTTTCCTCCCCACACTTTTTCTGGCATTCATATCTATTCACCGAATCCTCAAAAAGATTTGCAAAAGATAAAAGAGGTATTACCAAATAGTATAGGAATAGTTGGTTGGTGGCAGCAAAATGGCAATTTTTTTGCAGCACTTGCAATGGAAAAACGGGCTCTGTTTATAGTTTTGATGCTTATAATTCTCATAGCTTCGCTCAATATCGTTAGCTCTTTGTTGATGACTGTAATGAATAGACGCAAAGAGATAGCGCTGTTGCTCAGTTTGGGTGCCACTCCAAAAGAGATCCGATCAATTTTTTTCAAACTCGGCTCAATTATAGGTGGAGTAGGAATTCTTTTTGGCGTAGCATTTGGATTTATAGGACTCTTTATATTGCAAAACTTCGATATTATTCAACTCCCAGCAGATGTTTATGGTACAGCCAAGCTTCCTGTGGATTTGAGCTTACAAGATCTTACTCTTATTATTTTTGGTGCAATTGCAATCATTCTTCTTTCTGCTACTTATCCTGCAAGAAAAGCTACAAAGATCAATGTTATTGAAGTGTTACGTAACGAATAAGCGTTATTGAAAAATCTTGAATGGCATTTGTAAAGTTCTTTTAATAATATTCAAAGGCGCTTGCAGAGTATCTTTTGTGAGCTGCGTATTTACTAGGGGATCTTTAAGAGAGCCACTTAAAGAGAGAGTAGTTGCAATTGAGCCATCTTTTCCAAATAAGAGATAGCCTGCCACTGGTATTTTATTGAGAATATTTGTTACAGATTTTAAAGTGATGAGTTTTATTTGCATAGTAATAGTATCTTTTGGTAAATCGACAATACCATATCCATCAAAAGTAAGGGAGTTTGAAACTAAAAAGAGTTTTTTAACAAATATTTTGCCATTTACATATGCAAAATCTATATATCCATTTTTTACAAAAAGTCCTTGTGTACTAAATCCAGGATCATTGAATGTGACGAGTGCTGGGACAGTATTTAAAAAAGCAAATATGTTATTAAGGGCTTTAAGATTTTTAATATGGGTTTGTGAAAGAGTAACTTTTCCACGAAAATTGTCTCTGTCTCCATGTGCTATAAGAGAAAATGTTCCTCCACTAAAAAACTGTTTTTGTAAAAATGTATTTACAAAATCGTCAGAAAGCCTAGTAGCGAGAAGCGAAAAGCTATTGCCTTTTTGTTTGAAACTTATTTCTCCTTCTTTATATTTTCCATTAAAAATTATATTGTGATTGTATATAGTAGCTTGGGCGCTATCAATTTTGAGTGGTCTATTTTTAATATAGAGTGTTGTATGCAAAAGTGATAGTTTTATTTTTTTGTTGAGAGTATCACTCTTTTTTCCTGACGTAAGATTTATGTCTACATTTTTTATAGCAATGGCGATCTCTTTATCAATAACTGCATCTAAAAAATTATTAAGAGAAATATGTACATTTTTTTTGATAGTTCCCCGCACATAAAAATTTTCTATATATTTTCCATTTTCACTAAAAAATCTATTTGGCTTGAGAAAAAAACTTTCAAAATCAATTCCATCTTTTTTAATAAAAATGTTTGCTTTTCCCTGTTTTGGCGAAAGCTGATGCAAAAGTGGAGAGTATTTTTTTAAAGCAGGAAGATCATAAATGATAATCTCTTTATCTTTGTCAAATTTTATATCAATATTAACATTTTTCAAATGGATCCACTTTTTTTGAAGATCGCATAGCATTACATCTTTTACATTTTTGGCATCAATAATAGTGCTATACCCTTTTTGGAGAAAAGCTTGTTTGATATGAAGAAAAAATTTACATTGATCTTTTGCAAAATCTATAAAGCCTTTTGTATCTGTATCTAAAATTTCAGCTATTTTTACATTGCCATTTTTAAGATAGAGGGTATCATTATGGAGTTTGAAAAGTGTGTCAATAAAATGAAATTTAACTCCTTCTAAATATATTAATGCATTTCTAGCAAAAAAGTCTCCCACAATATCAAGTTTATTACCTTTAAAAAAGAGAAGAATGGAGAGCTTAGCATCTATAGATCCTTTCTTATGTTCAATCGGAATATCTATATTATATGCATGAAGTACCTGTTTAATTGTATTATCAAGTCTACTTTTTGTTTGCAAATGTATCAAAATACGAGATTTTGCAAAATGGGATAAATCTGAAATTTTTACATATGAGCCTTGAAGATCTTTATTTTTATAATGAGGTTCAAAAAGCTTAAAGTCTAAAGTATCTTTACTATAATGTAAATGAACTTTTTTTACAAAAGCTGGCGAGAGTTTTGGATGAAATTTTACTACTACACCTTTCGCTTCCGCTAAAGCTTCAAAAGAATTTGGAGTAAAAGGTTTTTTGAGGTTGTGATGTAGTCTGAAAGAGAGAAGTTTATACTCTTTTGCTTTGATATACTCATAACTCCATTTTTTTATATCATTATGTAATGAGAAATGACGAAATATTAAACGAAGATTTTTATTGGTAAAAGGTTTACTGTTGGCAAGACAAAAGAGTTGCGTTCCCTCTTTTCTTACTTGTAATGAGCCTTCTACTCCTTCAAAATTATAGAATCCATTAAATTCTAAATGATTATTTTGTATTACAAGATCACCATTGAGACGGAGATTGTAAGGAGTGAAATAAAATTTCTCTACTTTTGCTCTTATCACATTTTTAGTTGGATAGAGACGGAAAAGTGTCTGAAAATTGTCGCTTTTTGCTAGAAAAATATCTTTTTTATATATGATAGTTGCTTTTTTATTATCAAAATGGATATCGCGTAATGTTATTTGTTGAAAAAATTTTGGTAAATACTCTAATAGTTTGCTGATAGTGCCAATATCAGTTTTTTTTGATTGCGAAGCAGGAAGATATATATCATTTCCTTCAACTATTAGTTTTTTATCTAACTTGAGATACAATTTTCCAATTTGGAAAAGAGGAAGTCGTAGATGTTCTATTGTTATTCCCTCTTGGAGAAGAAAATAAAAAAGTGAGGCGAGTAAAATTGTGGTCAGAAAAATAGTTAAAGCGATTTTTTTTATTGTAGAAACTGTTTTAATTATCATCGTTTCACTACTCTTTTACTTTGCAGAACCAATTCATTTACAAAGCTCTCAAATCTATATACCTCGAGGGACAATAAGCAAGATTATATCATACCTAGATAAAAGAGGGATAGATAGTTTTTTTATAGATAGATTTACACTTCGCTTCATTGGCTATCCGCAAAGTGGATGGATAGATTTGCATCACAGAAAACTAAGAAGGCTAGATTTTCTCTACTTATTAACAAAATCGAAAGCTGCTCTTATAAAAATTACACTGATACCAGGTGAAACAACTTATACTATCATTGATGAACTAGCAAAGAGATATCATGTGTCACAAAAAGTGTTACAAAATGAGTATAATAGTGTGGCGCCATACCCTGAAGGTGTACTTTTTCCAGAAACCTATGCGATCCCAAAAAATATGGAACCCAAAAGAGTTATACAGCTTTTGGTTCATCTTTCACTGGCACGACATAAAAAGCTCTCGTCCAAATTTTATGGCACATATAATCAAAAACTTTGGTTTGAAAAAATTGTAACTATTGCTTCCATCATCCAAAAAGAGGCTGCAAATAGAGAAGAGATGCCACTTATCGCCTCTGTTATCTATAACCGACTCAAAAAAGGTATGCCTCTACAAATGGATGGTACACTCAACTATGGACAATATTCTCATATTAAAGTATCTCCAAAACGTATTCAAGAAGATAGTAGCAGATTTAATACATATAAATTCTTCGGACTTCCACCCTATCCAGTATGTATAGTCAGCAAAGAAGCAATCGCAGCTGCCGTATTTCCTGCAAAAACCTCCTATCTCTACTTTGTCCGTATCTCAAAAGGACGACATAAATTTAGCAAAACTTATAAAAATCATTTGCAAAATATCAAACGTGTGCAAAAATGAAACAAAAACTTTGTGAGATTTTCTTTCATAGTCTCTCTTGAGAAAAGTTAAATTATTTAATTGTTACTATATGAATGTAATAAATTTTGAACAAGAGGAGAAAAAATGGCAAAAGCGAAAGTGGTTTGGACAAAGATAGATGAAGCACCAGCTTTAGCAACATATTCGTTGCTTCCAATTGTAGAATCTTTTACAAAAGATAGCGGCGTAGATATTGAGCTAAGAGATATCTCACTTGCAGGAAGGGTGATTGCTGAATTTAGCGATAGACTCCCTGAAGATAAAAAACAGGCTGATGAGCTTGCATATCTTGGCGAACTAGTACTTAAGCCAGAAGCAAATATTATTAAACTTCCTAATATTTCTGCTTCTATTCCACAGCTTGTAGCAACTATCAAAGAGTTACAATCTCAAGGATATGACATTCCGGATTTCCCAGAAGAGCCAAAAACTGCTGAAGAGGTAGAGCTGAGAAACAGATTTGCAAAACTTCTTGGATCTGCAGTAAACCCTGTGCTTCGACAAGGAAACTCTGATAGACGCCTTAGTAAAGCAGTAAAAGAGTATGCAAAAAAATTCCCACATAAAATGAGACCAGTTAGTCCAGATAGTAAAAGCTATGTTGCACATATGGATAAAAATGACTTTTATCAAAATGAGCAATCTTTCATTAGCGATAAAGATCAAACTGTAAAACTTGTATTTGAAGGAAAAGATGGAAAAACAGAAGTTTTGAAAGAGGTTGAAGTAAAAAAAGGTGAGGTTTTCAGTGCAGCTTCACTTAATAGAAAAACACTTCGAGAATTTTATGAGTGTGTTATTAATGATGCAAAAGAGAAAGATATTCTTTTCTCTCTCCATGTAAAAGCAACAATGATGAAAATTTCTGATCCTGTGCTCTTTGGAGATGCGATCAGAGTATATTTTAAAGAGCTATTTGATGAGTATGGCAAAGAGCTTGAAGAGATTGGATTTGATCCAAATAACGGTTTAGTAGATTTGGAAAATAAACTCTCTAAACTTCCTGATGGCGTGCAACAAGATATTAAAAATAAAATTCAAGAGATTTTACAAAAAAATGCTCGCATGTATATGGTTGATAGTGATGCAGGTATCACAAATCTCCATGCACCAAATGATGTAATTATCGATGCTTCTATTCCAGCTGTTATCAAAAATGGTTTGCAAGGATGGGGACCAGATGGAAATAC
This sequence comes from Nitratiruptor tergarcus DSM 16512, assembly GCF_027946175.1. Lineage (NCBI taxonomy): Bacteria > Pseudomonadati > Campylobacterota > Epsilonproteobacteria > Nautiliales > Nitratiruptoraceae > Nitratiruptor > Nitratiruptor tergarcus. The sequence goes on along the minus strand of NZ_AP026671.1, from coordinate 689,574 downwards.
AGCTGATACAGTAATTACTGTTCCAGATAGAACTTATGCAAGAATGTATAAAGAAATTGTGTCTGACATTGTTAAAAATGGACAATATGATCCTGCAAAAGTTGGAACTGTACAAAATGTTGGTTTGATGGCAAAAAAAGCGGAAGAGTATGGAAGTCATGACAAAACTTTCTTCCCACCAGAAGATGGATATATTAAAACAATCGATGAAGATGGCAATACATTGATGTGTCATGAGGTAGAAGAAGGAGATATTTGGAGAGCATACAGTGCAAAAGATGAAGCAGTAGTAGACTGGGCAAAGTTGGCCGTCAGAAGAGCAAAAGAGAGCGGATATCCAATCGTTTTCTGGCTTGATAGCAACAGAGCACACGATGCAAACTTAATTAAAAAAGTAGTTGATGTTCTTAGAAATGAAGATCTTAACGGTGTTGAGTATCACATTATGGCTCCAGAAAAAGCTATGCGCTATACGCTTAGAAGATTTAGAGCAGGTGAGGGAACTATCAGTGTAACTGGAAACGTATTAAGAGACTACCTCACAGACCTATTCCCAATCATAGAAGTTGGTACAAGTGCGAGAACACTTTCAATCGTTCCACTTTTAGCAGGTGGTGGTGTATTTGAAACAGGTGCAGGTGGTAGTGCACCAAAACACGTAGAGCAGTTTTTAAAAGAAGGGCACCTACGATGGGACAGTCTTGGTGAATTTATGGCGCTTGTTGAATCACTCAAACTTGCAGTAAAACAAGGCGCAAGTGAAAAAACAACTATCATTGCAGATGCTCTTGATAGAGCTGTTGGTAAATATCTTAACAATGATAAAACTCCAAAAAGAAAAGTAGGTGAGCTTGATAACAGAGGAAGTCACTACTATCTTGCTACATACTGGGCTGAAGAGCTTGCAAGCTGTGGAGATAGCGAACTTGAAGCCAAATTTGCTCCGGTTGCACAAAAACTCAAAGAGAATGAGGAAAAAATCTTAGAAGAGATAAGAGCTGCTGAAGGCAAACCTACCGATATTGGCGGGTATTATCATCCAGATGATGAAAAAGCATCTGCAGCAATGAGACCAAGCAAAACATTTAACGAAATTATTGATAATATTTAAAAAACTTGAGGGCTTTTGCCCTCAAAGAAAGGAATGTCAATGCCAAAAGGTTCAAAAGTATCAATTGTAGGTGCAGGTGGTAATGTTGGAAGTATCGTTGCATACTCTATTGCAATGCAAGGACTTGCACATGAAGTTATTTTAGTAGATCGTGATAAGGATAGAGCAAGAGGGAAAGCACTTGATATGAACCAAGCTGCAGCAGCTCTTAGAACACACTCAGTTGTGAAAGCAGCAGAGAGTTATGAAGATATAGCTGATTCAAAAGTTGTTGTTATAACTGCTGGCTTTCCTAGAAAACCTGGGATGAGCAGAGATGATCTCTTGTTTGCAAATGCTGATATTGTGAGTGAGGTAACAGAGAATGTTGTCAAGCATGCTCCAGACTCCATTATCATTGTTGTAACAAATCCCCTTGACACAATGACGTATGTTGCTTTGAAAAAGAGTGGATTTCCAAAAAATAGAGTTATTGGAATGGCTGGGATACTTGATGGTGCAAGAATGACCCACTTTATTTATGAAAAACTTGGATTTGGTGCTGGTCAAATACGTGCTACTGTTATAGGTGGCCATGGAGATTATATGGTACCACTTCCGCGCTACTCTACAGTCGCAGGCATTCCAATAACTGACCTGTTAACTCCTGGAGAACTTGCAGAAGTAGTTGAAGCAACAAAAAAAGGTGGTGCGCAAATTGTCAAGCTTATGGGAACAAGCGCATATTTCGCTCCTGGTAAAGCTACAGCAATTATGGTAGAAGCAATTTTGAAAGACTCTAAAAAGATCTATCCATGTTCAACACTTTTAGAGGGAGAATATGGCGTACATGGTATTCCAAATGGTGTACCTGTAACTCTTGGGGCTGATGGAGTTGAAGAGATAATTGAGTTGCAACTTACACCTAAAGAGCGTGAGGAGTTTGATAGGAGTGTGGCATCGGTTAAAGAACTCATTGATATCTTAGAGAGCCAAGACTACTTTGGAGAAAAAAAATGAGAACCGTGCAATATGGTGATATAGTTAAAGCAATTCGAGATACCATCATCTACTCTACCACACATTTAAGTGAAGATATGCATAAGGCTTTACAAGAGGCTCTAGAAAAAGAGGAGAGTTTAGTTAGTAAAGCAGTCTTAGAGCAACTGTTAGAAAATGCAGAAATTGCAGCAAACGAAAATAAGCCACTTTGTCAAGATACAGGACTTGCAATCTTTTTTGTCAAAATGGGAGAAGATGTAAAAGTAGAAGGCGGTAGTCTCAAAGAAGCAATTTTTGAAGGAACAAAAAAAGGATATGAAGAAGGATATCTAAGAGCTTCTACATGTGACTGTTTTACCAGAGCAAATCTTAAAGATAGTGTGGGTTACAACCTCCCTCCGGTTATCTATTTTGATATTGTTCCAGGCGATAAAATAGAGATAGAGTTTGCTGCCAAAGGTGGCGGAAGTGAAAATGGAAGCCGTGCAAGAGTCCTTGCTCCAGCGCAGGGAAAAGAGGGAATAAAAGAGTTTGTCAAGCAAGTTGTCAGTGATGCTGGGCCAAATGTCTGTCCTCCGATTGTTGTAGGTGTTGGAATAGGTGGTAGCTTTGATTATGCAGCCGTTATGAGTAAGCATGCTCTCTTTCGTGATATTGGTACTCCAAATCCTGATCCAGAACTTGATGCCTTTGAAAAAGAGATTTTAGAAGAACTCAATAAGCTCGGAATCGGTGCTATGGGTATGGGTGGCACACAGACTGCACTTGCTGTTCATATTGAAACATATAAACCAGGTAGAATGTGCCATATTGCTTCACTCCCAGTTGCAGTAAATATTCAGTGTCACAGCTCACGTCATGCACATATAACCATTTAAGGAATAAAAATGGCTGAATACAAATTACAAACACCATTGAGTGATGCAGATGTCGAAAAACTCAAAGCCGGAGATATTGTCTATCTTACTGGAACAATATATACTGCACGAGATGCTGCGCACAAAAGGCTTGTAGACCTCATTTTTGAAGGTAAAGAGCTTCCTTTTGATTTGCATGGAGCAGTTATCTACTATGTGGGACCAACTCCCCCAAAGCCAGGAGAAGTAATTGGAAGTGCTGGACCTACAACAAGTTATAGAATGGATAGCTACGCTCCAATTTTAATTGAGCATGGCCTCAAAGGTATGATAGGCAAAGGAAAAAGAAACGATGCAGTTAAAGAGGCATGTAAAAAATATAAAGCTGTCTACTTTGGTGCAGTAGGGGGCGCAGGTGCACTTTTAGCAAAACGCATAAAAGATGCTGAAGTAATAGCATATCCAGAGCTTGGCCCTGAAGCGGTTCGCAGAATTGTAGTAGAAGATTTTCCGGTCGTTGTGGTCAATGATACCTATGGTAACGATCTCTATGAAGAGGGTCGAAAACAGTGGGCAAAAGTATAAGAAAGGAGTAATGAATGAATATACATGAATATCAAGCTAAAGAGATCTTTCGTGCGTATGGCGTACCTGTTCCAAGAGGAGAGGTAGCTTTTACTGGACCAGAAGCAAGAGAAGCAGCACAAAAACTAGGTGGTGACCTCTGGGTTGTAAAAGCACAAATTCATGCTGGTGGTCGTGGTAAAGCTGGCGGTGTAAAGCTAGCAAGAAGCCTTGATGAAGTAGAAAAAATTGCTGAAGAGATGATAGGCATGACCCTCGTGACTCACCAAACAGGTCCTGAAGGGAAAAAAGTAGAGAAAGTTTACATCGAAGAGGGCGCAGATATCCAAAAAGAGTACTATCTTGGAATGGTGCTTGATAGAAGCAGCGAAATGCCAGTAATGATGGCTTCAACTGAAGGTGGTATGGAGATAGAAGAGGTTGCTGCGAAGACTCCAGAAAAGATCATCAAAGTAGCAATCGATCCTACAATCGGTTTTCAAGGATTTCATGGAAGAAAACTAGCGTTTGGATTGGGATTAGCAAAAGAGGAGATTAGACCATTTATTCAGTTTTCTGAGGCTCTCTATAGAGTCTATATGGATAAAGATGCAAACCTCATAGAAATCAACCCGCTTATTAAAACAGGTGATGGCAAATTTTTGGCATTAGACGCAAAAATGGGCTTTGATGATAATGCTCTTTATAAACATCCTGATATTCATGAGATGAGAGATTTAAGTGAAGAAGATCCTGTTGAGCTTGAAGCTGCTAAATACGGATTAAGTTACGTTAATCTTGATGGAAACGTTGGATGCATGGTAAATGGTGCAGGGCTAGCTATGGCTACAATGGATATTATCAAACATGAAGGGGGTGAGCCTGCAAACTTCCTTGATGTTGGAGGTGGCGCAAATCCTGATACTGTTGCAAAAGGGTTTGAGCTTATTTTGAGTGATGAAAATGTTAAGAGCATTTTTGTCAACATCTTTGGTGGAATTGTTCGCTGTGACCGCATTGCAAATGGTATCTTACAAGCTACGCAGCAAGTAGAAGTCAATGTGCCAGTTATTGTCAGACTAGATGGAACCAATGCCCAGGAAGCGGCAGAAATATTGAAAAATGCAAATATCAAAAACATCATTCCTGCTACTGATTTGGCTGATGGTGCAAGAAAGGCTGTTGCAGCTGCGAAAGGAGAGCTATAATGAGTATTTTGGTAAACAAAGATACAAAAGTTATTGTCCAAGGTTTTACTGGAAAAGAGGGAACGTTTCATAGTGAGCAGTGTATTGAATATGGTACACAAATAGTTGGTGGTGTTACTCCTGGTAAAGGTGGACAGACACACCTTGATAGGCCAGTATTTAATACTGTAAAAGAAGCAGTTGATGCTACTGGGGCAACTGTAAGTATGATCTTCGTTCCACCTGCCTTCACTGCAGATGCTGTGATGGAAGCAGCAGAAGCTGGCATTGAGCTTGCTGTCATCATCACTGAAGGTGCACCTGTAAAAGATATGATGTATGCAAAAATGTATGCTACAAAAAATGGAATGAAAACTATTGGACCAAACTGTCCTGGAATCATTACCGCTGAAGAGTGTAAAATTGGAATTATGCCAGGATTTATTTTCAAAAAGGGACCAGTAGGTCTCATTAGTAAATCTGGAACACTTACTTATGAAGCAAGTAATCAGGTAGTAAAAGAGGGGCTTGGTATAACAACTGCTGTTGGAATTGGAGGGGATCCGATTATCGGACTTAGCTACAAGCAACTTCTGCCAATGTTTGAAGCAGATCCTGAAACTGAAGCAATTGTTATGATTGGTGAGATTGGTGGAACGTTAGAAATAGAGGCCGCTGAATTTATCAAAGAAAATATTACAAAGCCTGTTGTAGCGTTCATTGCTGGCCAGACTGCTCCAAAAGGCAAACGTATGGGACATGCCGGAGCGATTATTAGTGGTGGCCAAGGAACTGCACAAGAGAAGATGGAAGCACTTGCAGCAGCTGGCGTACATGTTGTCAAATCACCTGCAGATATCGGCAAAACTGTAGCAAAGGCACTTGGCAAATAATGAAAAAAAGTTTTGCAGTAGCAAATATTCGATGTGAGGGGTGCGCGAATAGTATCAAAAAAGCGCTTTCTCCTCATTTTAGTTTCATAGATGTTAATCTTACAAAAGAGCCTCGAATCGTAACAGTTGAGTTGCAAAATGAGGCCGATGAAGAGAAATTCAAAGAGATATTAATAGGTCTAGGTTATCCTTTATATGATCAAAAATTATCCTCAATGGATAAATTAGGCCTCAAAACAAAAAGTTTTGTGAGCTGTGCAGTTGGAAAATTTACTTTAGATAAAGGAGAATAATATGGGATTATTAAAAGCCCCTGAAAACACACCTGTATGGGTTGAAGAGAATAACTGTAAAGCGTGTGACCTTTGTGTTGCTTATTGCCCAGCAGGTGTTTTGGCAATGGTTCCTGAGCCTAAAACTATTCTTGGTGCTATGGTAAAGGTTGTTTATCCAGATAGTTGTATTGGATGCAATGACTGTGAGCTTGAGTGTCCAGACTTTGCAATTATGGTGGCTGATAGAAAAGAGTATAAATTTGCAAAACTCAGCAAAGAAGCGAAAGAGCGAGCAGAAGCAATTAAGAAAAATCACTATATGGCTCGTGAAGAAGATATCAAAGCACTTTGTGCGTAAGGAGAGGTAATGGCAAGAGAAGTAATATCAAGTGGTAACGAATTGGCTGCAAAAGCAGCAATTGATGCAGGATGTAGATTTTTTGGAGGATATCCTATTACACCATCGAGCGAAGTAGCACATGAGATGAGTGTCCTACTTCCAAGAGTTGGTGGAAAATTTATCCAGATGGAAGATGAGATCGGTGGTATTGCGGTAGCACTAGGTGCTAGTATGAGTGGAGTAAAATCTATGACAAATACTTCAGGCCCTGGTATCAGTCTTAAGGCTGAGCAGATCGGTCTTGGTTTTATGACAGAGACTCCACTTGTAATTACAAACGTAATGAGAGGTGGTCCATCAACTGGTCTTCCTACTCGTGTGCAGCAAGGTGATATCAACCAAGCAAAAGCACCAACACACGGTGACTATAAATCTATCACTTTCTGTCCAGGTAGCCTTGAAGAGTGCTACACTGAAGTTGTGCGAGCTTTCAATGTGGCAGAAGAGCTTATGACTCCAGTATTTGTACTTTTGGATGAGACTCTTGGACATATGCATGGAAAAGCAGTGCTTCCAGATTTAGAAGAGGTACAAGCTTCGATTGTTGATCGCGCAAAACCTGATCCGTCAATTCCAAAAGAGGAGTTCAAACCTTTTGATGTTCCGCAAGATAAACCGGCTGTAATTCCTCCAATGTTCCAGGGATATAGGTTCCACCTTACTGGTCTCCACCACGGGCCTACAGGATTCCCAACTGAGGATGCAGAGATCTGTCAAAATCTGATTGAGAGACTTCATAGAAAAATCGATGTCAGAAGAAAAGATCTTCTCGATAGCTATGAAGAGTATATGCTTGATGATGCAGAGTGGCTCATTGTTGCGTATGGAAGTGTGAGTAGAAGTGCACGAGAAGCTATCAATAGACTTAGAGATCAAGGTGTAAAAATTGGTATGTTTAGACCAATTACACTTTGGCCAAGTCCAGAAGAGAAGATGAAAGAGATTGGTGAGAGATTCCCAGCTGAGAAAATCTTGATGCCAGAACTCAATATGGGTCAATATATCGATGAAGTAGAACGAGTTATGAAAAAGCGACCTGTGGCACTCAATAAAGCAAACGGTCGTCCAATCAGCCCAGCTGAAATCATAGAAAAACTCAAAGAGATGGGTATATAAAAGGGGGAGAAGATGGCTTTTAATTACAATGAATATTTACGAACGGACAAGATGCCAACGCTTTGGTGTTGGGGATGTGGTGATGGAATTATCCTTAAATCAGTAATTCGAGCAATTGACAGTCTTGGTTGGAATATGGATGATGTATGTGTAGTTTCTGGAATCGGATGTAGCGGTCGATTTAGCTCATATCTCAATTGTAATACTGTGCATACCACACACGGACGAACCGTTGCCTATGCAACTGGAATTAAATTGGCAAATCCTGATAAACATGTGATCGTCGTAGCAGGTGATGGTGACGGACTTGCTATCGGTGGGAACCACACTATTCACGGTTGTAGAAGAAACATCGATCTTAATTTCATTTTGATCAATAACTTCATCTATGGTCTTACAAACTCACAAGTAAGTCCTACAACACCAAAAGGAATGTGGGCAGTTACTACTCAATATGGAAACGTTGATCCAACATTTGATGCATGTGAGCTTGCAAAAGGTGCAGGGGCAACTTTTATTGCAAGAGAGACTGTAACAGATCCAAAAAAACTAGAGAAAATGTTTATTAAAGGTTTTCAACACAGAGGATTTAGTTTCTTTGATGTATTTAGTAACTGTCACGTTAACTTGGGAAGAAAAAACAAAATGGGTGAAGCGATTCAAAATCAAAACTGGATCGATAGTATCACAATGTCAAAAGCAAAATATGATAAGCTTCCAGAAGAGGAAAAAATCAACTATTTTCCAACTGGAATCTTGCACCATGTAACAGATCAAATGGAATATTGTGATGCTTACGATCTTGTTATTGAAGCAGCACAGAATAAGAAAAAAGTGGATATTCCTGTTCAGGTTAAACCATTCTAATCTGGGGCTTCGCCCCTTTGAATTGCTACACTCATAGTAGTTATTCACTAGAATACAAAAACAAACTCAAAGGAAGTTGACTATGAGACATCAATTACGATTTACCGGAGTTGGCGGTCAAGGTGTTTTGCTCGCAGGTGAAATTCTGGCTGCTGCAAAGATTAAAGCTGGCGGATATGGTGTAAAAGCTGCAACATATACATCTCAAGTGCGAGGTGGTCCTACAAAAGTGGATATCATCCTCGATGATGAAGAGATTTTGTACCCTTACGCAAATGAGGGTGAAATAGAATATATGCTCTCAACTGCACAAGTAAGTTACAATCAGTTTAAAAGTGGTGTAAAAGATGGTGGTATCATTGTATTTGAGCCAAACCTTGTAACGCCTTCCCAAGAAGATCTCGATAGATGGGAGATGTATGCGATTCCTATTATCTCTATTGCAAAAGAAGAAGTAGGAAATGTTGTAACGCAATCTGTAGTTGCTCTAGGTGTAACCATTGAGATGACAAAAGTATTGCCTGAAGAGCTCGTGTATGAGACAATGATCTCCAAAGTTCCGCCTAAATTTGTTGAACTTAATAAAACTGCATACAATCTTGGTGTAAAATATGCAAGAGAAGCAAAAGAGAAGGGCAGAATCAAAACTGTAGCAGAAGCAGAAGCCCTCAAAGCAAAAGATATTTGTGCAGTATAAGCTCTAGCCTTTTGGCTAGGCTTTTTCTTCTATTCTATAAAGTTTACTACCTTCTCTTAAATAGCAAAATTTGTCTTTTGTTGGCTTATGGAATAAAATATACTGCTCACACACTAAAATTTTATTTGCTGTGCTTTTTTTCTCATTTGTATGGTATGCCTCATAAAGAATTTGAAATTTTTTCCCACTCTGAGTATCATAAACAATATTGTCTTTAACAGTAATATTGTTCGATATATATTGTTGATGTTTCATGGTAGCTAGGACACCACCATATCCAAATATTGCTAGAACTATTGCTAAAGCCAACTCTTTAAAGTTTGTAATAATAAAATATGCCATTAAAAGTAAAGAACCTAATATTATCCAAGCACTTCTTGTATAGTAAGTTAAATAAATTTGCAGAGCTAAAAAGCCTAGAGTTGCAAGAGCAATTACTATTTTTTTCATTTATACTCCTTTTTGTAATTATAGCACTATCGAAGCAAATGTTAAAAACACGCAATATTTCTTGCATTAAACTGTCACCAGTTTTTAATTAAAGTAAAATCGAGATATATTTAATCGACATAAGCTTAATTAATTTTAATTACAATATGAATCATAGTTAAAATTCATTAGGAGTTCCATGTCTAGAGGACTTATACACTATCTGCATAAGTTCAAACACATATGGCACTCCGAGAGGGAGAGTGAGGAGTGCAAATCAAATACACGTTGCCAGGGCTCAAAGGATATAAAAGATTAGAGAGGATATACTACAATTCGCTTATGATAAGCGAAGAGGCAAAAAGAAGAAAAAAGATATTGGAGTTTTGGGAAAAATATGGACTAGCAGCAACAACTGAAGCTTTTGGAGTAAGCAGAAGAACACTCTTTCGATGGAAAAAGAGTTTCAATGATGCAGATGGCGATATAAAAGCCTTAAATCCAAAATCACGAAGACCAAAAAGAGTAAGAGAGTCAAAAGTACCAAGAGAAGTTATTAATGAGATAAAAAGATTAAGAAAAGAGTATCCCAATATCGGCAAAGCAAAACTCTACCACCTGCTTAAACCTTTTTGTGAAGAAAAAGAACTTAAAACTCCCTCGGAATCCACAATAGGAAGAATAATCGCAAAAGCACCAGATACAATGAGACTTTTTCCCTACCGTGTCAAGTGCAACCTAAAAATGTACCAAGATGCGAAGTGAAAATGTACCACTTTGAAACTAAAAATTGTTATCGAGTCCAGTAAGGACACCAGCTTTTCTTTTTTGCTTAAGCCTGTAGCTTTCACCTTGGATATTGAGTATATGGCTATGGTGAATAAGTCTATCAAGAACAGCAGTAGTTAACGCTTCATCATTGTTTAACACCTCCTTGAATTTTGTAAAAGATAGATTGCTTGTAATGATAATTGAACCTGTTTCATATCTTTTGTTGATTACCTGAAAAAAGAGATTGGCCTGGTTTTCATTGAGCTTGATATAGCCAAATTCATCGATAATCAAGAGTTTTACTGTATTGATAACCTTTTTGAAATAGTACTGCAATCTGTTTGTCTGCTGGGCTATCTCAAGTTGCAATAACAGATCTGCTGCAGTGATGAATTTTGTTTTTATTCTTGCTTGTGTAGCCAAATATCCCAAAGCTATGGCCAGGTGGGTTTTCCCAACACCGCTTGGTCCAATAAGCAGGATATTTTCGGCATTCTCTATAAATCTTAAAGTAGAAAGTTCATTAATAATATTTCTATCTACCGCAGAAGATGAGAAATCAAACATCTCCAGAGTCTTTACTTTTGGAAAGCCTGCCATTTTTAGTGTTGTTGCTTTTGAACGCTCTATCTTCTTTTGATGTTCATATCTAAAAAGCTCAAGCAAAAAGTGACTGTATGAAAGATTCTTTTTAGCTGCTTCTTGAGCTATGGATGAAAAGCTCTCTTTAATGGCAGGAAGTTTAAAAAGCGCAGCATACTCTTGTATCTGTTCATTTATACTGTGTATCTCTTTATGCATGGCAAACTCCCAAAAGCGCATCATACTCCTCTAAAGAACTCTTAGCTGTATTATGTATGTTTATGCTGTTTTTATACTTTTTATTTGACAAGGAAAGCTTTTTGTCTATGCAATTGTCATATTCATTTTTGTTATGCAAGCTTTTTGGCTTGGCTGAAATTATTAGCGGCAGCAGAGCTTTTTGCTCTTTTATAAAGAGCTCTTTTGGTTTTTGCTTCGTTGTTGCGTGCACTCTATTATGAACGATTTCAAGCCACTGAAATATCTGGCTGTTAAGAAGCTTTGTATCTATAACAAGCGAAGAGTTTTTGAGTCTTGCTTTCAAAGGAATATAGAAGTTTCCTTTCATATAGCCTATAACTCTCTCTACCTTCCCTTTTGTTTTTGCCCTGTAGGGTTTACAAAGTTTTGGAATAAATCCATACTCTTTGGAAAAATCCAAAAACCTCTCATTAAATCTGTGTTTTGCATTCCCGTAAGCGTTATGCTCTATCACCACGCTTTTGAGGTTGTCGTAAAGAATGGTTCTTGGCACTCCCCCAAAGAAGGCGAAAGCCTTTTTATGACAATTTATAAAACTATCAAAGCGCATATTGTCTGTAAAGCAGATAAATGCGTATCTGCTATAGCCCAAAATCATCGCAAAGGCATAAACGGGATTCTTCCCTCTTCGTATCACCGTCCAGTCAGCTTGCGCCTGCTCGCCCGGATCTGTCTCAAATCGCACTACCTCTTCCTCTTTTACATTCATATGCTCTTTATAAAGCCCGCTCATAAACGCCTGCAATATTCTTATCTTCCCCTCATACCCTTTGGCTGTAATCTCCCGGTATATTACCGTTGAAGGAATTTTATCCGGCAACCCTTGAGCTATTCTCTTTTTTATATACTCTTTGTATGGATCAAGCTTCGATTTGTAAACTCTCGGTTTTCTTGGCAGAAGCTTATCCTCTTTGAGTCTTTTGGATACGGTTCTTCTATCAAGTCCTGTCATCCTTGCAATAGCTCTTATGCTGTATCCTTGTCTGTAAAGTGTATGTACCATCACAAACTCCTCGTATGTAATCACTATTGCCTCCAAATATTTTTGGAAGCGATTATATTCTTTTATATTTCCTCATCTCATGGATGGTACATTTTCATCTTGCGTCTGTGGTGTATTTTAACATTGCAGGTGACAGCACCAGATACAATGAGACTTTTTCCCTACCGCATCGATACAAAAGGAAAAGTGAAACCAAAAAAGAAGACACAAAAAAACAGAAAACCAAAAAACCTCAAATCCAAACCATTTGAACTGTGGGCAGTCGATACCATCCAAATAGTATCAAACGGTATAAAACGATATATCCTTACTATGATTGACCCACTCACACGTATTGCATTCGCAGTAGCAATTCCCTCCAAAAGAGCAAAACATACTGCATATGCTCTTGAAGCTTTAATTGATGGAATAACTTCCATCAAACAAAAACGTACACTTGCAATTCTTTCAGATAATGGCAGTGAATTTAAAAAAGAGTTTGATGCTCTGCTTGAACAAAAAGGCTTTACACACTACTGGACATATCCAAGGAGCCCTAAAATGAATGCACACAATGAACGATTTAATAGAACAATTCAAGAACAATTTATTCAATACTATGAAGATTTACTCTTTACAGATTTGGATGAATTCAATAAAAAATTAGCAAAATGGCTCATCGATTACAATACCAAAATACCACACTCTTCTCTTAATTTTAAATCTCCGGTACAATACCTTCTTGAAAATCATTATGAGTGCCATATGTATTGGACTTATACACTATCTTTACATTAAGTTATATTTAAGGTATAATTTCACTGGCGCAGCGGATAGCTACTTGGAAATCCAAGAGGAAAGTCCGAGCTGCAGTGAGGCAGGGTTCCACCTAACGGGTGGCCGGTGAAAGCCGAGGGAAAGTGCAACAGAAAATAAACCGCCGATGGCCTTTTGGCACAGGCAAGGGTGAAAGGGTGAGGTAAGAGCTCACCGCTTCTGTGGTAACACAGAAGGCAGTGTAAACCCAACCCGCAGCAAGTCGCACCTGGTTGAAGCCTCACGTTACGAGTGCGACGCTTGAGCTTTATGGTGACATAAAGCCTAGATAAATTGCTATCCAAGACAGAACTCGGCTTACAGCTGCGCCTCTATAAATCCTCATACATAGTAGCAAGTTCTTCTTTGAGTTTTGTATATGTAATATTAGGATTTGCAGCTAAAATTTCTTGCATAACTACATTATCCTCTTTTCCATTCCAAATTTTTTTGTATGTTCCCTCTTTGTATCCATGCTCTTGGCGAAACTGATTGAGTGCATTTTTGCCAATATAGAGGCTATAAAGTTCAGCAAATGTGAGATTCACACTATCACACGCTTTAAAAAAGGTTTCCAAAAGAGACTCTTGCAGTGCTTCACTATCATTTTTCACTAAAGCTAGTGCCATGAGCTCTTCAAAAATATCAAGATACTCATCAACCTTTGCATTATCCCATACTTTGATCTTTATATCGCTCATACTATCTTTAGAATTATTTATAAGCTTTGCAGCCTGCGTTAAATCATTGTACTGTAAGAGATAGCTCATAATAAAGTGCCAGATATCAACGAGCTCTATTTTGATATTTGCAAAATCTGGTTGTGCATCAATACTTTTCCAGTGCTTCCATGGGAATGAGTCGATGAGTTCGGCGCTCTCCATATAGATACAACGCTTCCAGTTAATTACTTTTCCATTTTTTGTCATACCTTCCCGCCACTGCAAGCCATTTGTATCATTGTTGAGCTCATTTTGTAGCTGTAACATCTCATAAATTTTTTCCATTTTTTCTCCTTAATAATCTATTGCTACCCGATAATTTGGATCGTCCTCTTCCCATGTACAGTATGGACCAGCTTCAGTAAGAAGCTCCTTGCATTCATTACTTAAATGACGTAGCACAATACTTTTACCGGCCTCTTTATACTTTTTTGTAATTTTATCAATAGCTTCTACACCACTTTGATCCAACACGCGAGCATTTTTAAAATCTATAACTACCTCAAAAGGATCATTTTTTGGATCGAACTTTTCTAAAAAGGAGTGGACTGAGCCAAAGAAGAGGGGACCTTCAAGCTCATAGATTTTACGCTCACCTTCCATGTGAGTCCTTGCATAGATCTTTGCATGCTTCCAGGCAAAGACAAGTGCAGAGATAATAACTCCAGCAATAACTGCAATTGCCAAATCTGCAAAAATAGTAATAATTGTTACTGCAATCATCACAAACAGATCCTCTTTTGGCATTCTTTTGAAATGTCCTAAACTGCTCCAGCTAAAAGTAGCAATGGCAACAACAAACATAATACCAACAAGTGCTGCAAGAGGTATAAGAGCAATATATTTACTCAGTACCACAACAAAGAGAATAAGTAAAATAGCAGCAGTCAGAGCTGATAGCCGTCCTTTTCCGCCACTGGTGAAGTTGATCATCGATTGTCCAATCATCGCACATCCTGGCATTGCCCCAAAAAGACCACAAGTCATATTTCCTACGCCTTGTGCTATACACTCCTGATTGCCACTACCTCGCTCACCACTCATCTCATCAAGCACTGAAAGCGTTAAGAGTGACTCAATCAAACCTACCAAAGCAATTATGATGGAGTAGGGGAGAATAATTTTGAGTGTTTCAAAATTAAGAGGTGCAGCTGGTAAATGAAAAGTTGGAAATGAACCGCTAATATCTGCAAGATCTTTAATCTGCTTTGTATCAATATTAAATGTAAGTACAAGAGCAGTTATCGCAATGAGCGCTCCAAGACTTGCAGGAATCGCTTTGGTAAATCGTGGTAAAATGTAGATAATTGCCATAGTGAGTAGCACTAAAAAGATAGTCATGAGGTTACTATCTTTAATGAGAGGGATTTGGCTTGTAGCAATCACAATAGCAAGACCGTTGACAAAGCCATAAATTGCAGGCTGCGGAACGAGACGTATAAATTTTCCAAGACGAAAAAGGCCTATGAGGATCTGTATGATTCCAGCAAGAACTGCTGCCCAAAACATATACTCTACGCCATGTTTTAAAACAAGATCTACCAAGACTACTGCCACAGCTCCCGTAGCACCACTAATCATACCAGGCTTTCCACCAATAAGCGCAGTAATAAGTCCTAAAATAAATGCAGTATAGAGACCTATTTGCGGACTCAAACCTGCGATAAGTGCAAATGCGATTGCTTCAGGTATGAGAGCGACTGCTACGACAGTCCCACTTAATATGTCATTTTTTGGATTTGTTGTGAAGTTATAACGTTTTTGTAAAGACAAATATGAACCTTTAGAATTGATATGTAGCAAAAGAGGTTAGGAGAGACGTCCTAACTCCTCTTCGATTTTAGATAGTTTTTCTTGGGCTTCTTGAAGCGCTTTTTGGTTTTGCTCAACTACCTGAGCTGGTGCATTTTTGACAAAGTTTTCATTGCTTAACATTTTAGAGAGCTTTTCAATCTCTTTTTGCACTTTCTCTTTCTGCTTTGTCAGACGATTAATAATAGGTGAGAGATCAATTCCCTCAAGAGGAATAAAGACTTCTACCTCATCACCAATATCTGCTACTGCATTTGCTATTGCTTCTTGTGTGAAAAGAACTTCTTCAACTTTTGCAAGCTTTTGGATATATTTTTTGGCCTCATCGCTCATTTGGCCTTTGATATAGGCTTTTGGAATAGTTTTGTTTGCCATATCGATAAGCGCTTTTGCGCGGCGAATTGTCACAATCGCATCGATAATCTTTGCAAACTCAGCTTCTATTGTTTCATCACGCTCCCCAGCTACAGGGTACTCCATAATCATAATCGATTCATTTGATTCAAGATCTGTTCCACTGAGCATCTGGTAGAGATATTCAGTAATAAAAGGCATAAATGGATGGAGAAGCTTCATAGACTCTTTGAAAATTGCACCAAGCTCAGGGATACTACTCTTATCAGCTTTGCTCAGCTCAATTCCCCAGTCACAAAACTCACCCCACAAAAATCGATAGAGCGTGGTAGCTGCATCATTGAAGCGGTAGCTATCAAGATTTTCGCGCACCTCTTTGACTGTGTTGTTGAATCTACTCAATATATAGCGTCCTAGTTCTGTTTGGATCTGAGTATTTTGCAAGTCATCAAACTTCTCTTGATTCATCTGCAAAAATCTTGCTGCATTGTAGAGTTTGTTGGTGAAGTTGCGATAGAGCTCGAGGCGATCTTTGCTCAGACGTATATCGCGCCCTTGCACTGCAAGGATTGCGAGAGTAAAGCGCATTGCATCGGCGCTATATTCATTGATTGTATCGATTGGATCGATTACATTTCCTTTTGATTTACTCATCTTCTGGCCATGCTCATCGCGTACAAGTGCATGGAGATAGACATCTTTGAAAGGGAGTTTATGCAAGAAGTGCTCTCCCATCATCATCATACGAGCAACCCAGAAAAAGAGGATATCAAATCCAGTAATGAGAAGATCATTTGGATAAAACTCCTTAAGATCTGTCTCATTCCACTTTATGCCTTTTCCCCAATCACCATTTCCCCATCCAAGTGTAGAGAATGGCCAAAGAGCAGAGCTAAACCAGGTGTCGAGCACATCTGGATCTTGATAGATATTAGTCGATCCACATTTTGGACATTTTTCTTCATGCTCTTTTTTGCTTGCCCACTCATTGCCACAATCTTTGCAATACCAAACTGGGATCCTATGCCCCCACCATAGTTGGCGGCTTATACACCAGTCTCTAAGCTCTCGCATCCAAGCATTGAAGTTATTGAGCCATTGTGGCGGATAGAACTTTGTCTCACCTTCATTTGCCTTACGTACGGCATCTTTTGCAATTTCAGCTTTTACAAACCACTGTGGAGAGATGTAAGGCTCAACTACATTTCCACAGCGATAGCAGTGTCCTACCTGGTGGCGGTGTGGCTCAATCTTTTCTATAAATCCCTCTTCTTGAAGCTTTTGTACTACCTTATCTCTTGCTTCTAGACGCTCAAGCCCTGCAAACTCTCCTGCATGCTCGTTGAGAATACCTTTTTCATCAAAGATGGTGATGAATTCTAGATTGTGGCGTTTACCTACCTCATAGTCGTTTGGATCGTGCGCTGGAGTAACTTTCACAACACCTGTTCCAAACTCCATATCTACATGCTCATCTGCAATGATAGGAATCTCTCGATTGATTAGAGGCAAACGCACATGCTTTCCGATTAAGTGCTTGTAGCGCTCATCATTGGGATTGACCATCACTGCGGTATCGCCGAAGAATGTCTCAGGTCTTGTGGTAGCAACGACCACATACCCATCCTCTTCAACAAGTGGGTAGCGAATATGATAGAGTGCTCCCTCTTTCTCCTCATACTCCACTTCAATATCACTTAAAGCCCCATCGTGTGTACACCAGTTGACAAGATAGTTGCCTTTGACAATAAGCCCTTCGTTGTATAGTCTCACAAAAGCTTCTCGTACAGCATTTTTGAGCCCTTCATCCATAGTAAAGCGCTCTCTGCTCCACGCTGGACTCACTCCAAGAAGTCTTAACTGCGTTACAATGGCATTACCAGACTCCTCTTTCCATTTCCACACATACTCTAAGAACTTTTCTCTACCTATTTCCTCTTTTTTTATTCCCTTAGCTAGTAATTGCTTTTCAACTACATTTTGCGTAGCAATTCCAGCATGGTCAGTCCCTGGTTGCCACAAAGTTTTGTAGCCATCCATCCGCTTATAGCGCACCATAATATCTTGGAGCGTGAATGTGAGAGCATGACCGATATGGAGTCTCCCAGTAACATTGGGAGGTGGCATCATGATGCAAAAGTTTTTACCTTTTTGGATCTTTTTATTTCCATCTATCTCAAAATAGCCTCTTTGTTCCCATATTTGGTAAAATTGCTTTTCTATTTCTTGAGGGTTATATCTGCTCATTTAAGTGACCTTTAAGCTATAAAAATTTAGGGCAATTTTACCAAAATTTAACTTTAAGGAATATGATGTTAAATCCTGAACAGCTTGCAGCCGTTAACGCCCCTTATGGGTACAATCTTGTCATTGCAAGTGCTGGAACAGGAAAAACCTCCACTATAGTAGCACGCATTGCGAGACTACTTGAAGAGGGAGTTGAGCCTCAAGATATTTTACTGCTCACCTTCACAAATAAAGCTGCGGCAGAGATGATAAAACGGCTTGAGCAAAAGTTTGGCAAAAAGGCTAAGGATATTGAAGCTGGAACTTTTCATGCTGTCAGTTATCGTTGGCTTAAAAATATAGATTCACGTCTTGTACTCAAACAACCAAAAGAGCTTAAAACACTCTTTAAAAGTATATATGAGCGCAGAGATTTTTCTCAAGTTACAGAGATCAAACCATATGCAGCAAGTTCTCTTTATGATTACTACTCTTTGTATCAAAATAGCGAATTTATAAAAAGCTTTGGTGAATGGATAGCCCTAAAGAATCAGGAGCATAAAGAACTTGCGCCAATATATGAAGATATTGTCCTGGAGTATGAAGAGCTTAAAAATAGATATGGGTTTTTAAGTTTCAATGATCTGCTTTTGAAGATAATAGAAAATAAAAATGCAATAAAAAAATTTAAGGAAGTTCTTGTTGATGAGTATCAGGACACAAACAATCTTCAAGGAAAATTCATTGATGCTCTTCAATTTGATTCGCTTTTTTGTGTAGGAGACTATGATCAAAGTATATATGCTTTTAATGGCGCCAATATAGATATCATAGCAACTTTTAAAGATCGCTATCATCCAGTAAATGTATTTAATCTAAGCAAAAACTATCGATCCACCAAATATATTCTAGATCTTGCCAATCGAGTAATAATAAACAATGAGCGTATTTATCCAAAAAATCTTGAAGTAATGAATAGAAAAAATGCTATCTTACCGAAACTTTTGGCATTTGAAGATCTCTATGCACAATATGAAGGTGTAGCTGCGAGAATTCGAGCTTCTTTGACTCCCCGCAATGAAATAGCTGTTATTTATCGCAATAATGCAAGCGCGGATGGAATTGAAGCTGCATTACGAGAGCAGGGAATAGGATGTAAAAGAAAAGGAGGAACCAATCTTTTTGATCTTAAAGAGGTTAAAGCAATTTTCGATCTCTTAGCTATTCTTATCAACCCAAAAGATCTGTTAGCCTTTATTCATATATTAGAGTACGCCAAAGGCATTGGAGCAAATATTGCTAAAGATCTCTATGAAGCCTTGGTACTATGTGGAGAGGGAGATCTTAAAAAAGGCCTTCTCAATCCAAAAGATCTAAAAGATCCCTTCACAAAAAGAGCGAGAAATTATCAGTTGGGCCTCTTTGATGATTTGGGACAATTAGGAAGTAAATCAAGATTTCAAGGGTTAAGCATTTTAGATAATCCAGTTCTCAAACATCCAAAACTCTCCCAAGATGGAGCGTTGTATCTCAATGAACTTGCAAAACTTTTGCGGCTACGACTCAAAAGACCACAAAGTTTTATTGAACACATAGTAGACTCATTCATATTTAATAATATTAAAGAGCAACTTGCACAGCAAAGAGCAAAAAGAAAAGATGGGAGTATCGATCCTACTTTGTATAATGAAGCGATACATAAAATAGAGAGGCGTGCAGCATTAATTGTACATATCGCAAAAAACCATAACGATATATATAAATTTTATAATGCAATGGTTCTTGGTAGTAGTGAAATGGTACAAGGAGAAGGGGTCAATCTCTTGACCATTCATGCAAGTAAAGGGCTGGAATTTAAAGAGGTGTATGTGCTCGATCTCATGGAAGGACGATTTCCCAATCTCAAATTAGTTAGCAAAGGCGGATCTATCGAAGAGGAGCGCAGACTTTTTTATGTAGCAGTAACACGAGCAAAAGAGATGCTCTATTTGAGTTATGCAAAATATGACAGGGTAAAAAAGCAAGAGTTTTTACCCTCAAGATTTTTGCAAGAAGCAGGGCTTGTAGATTAGCCTCGCCCTTGTATAACTTGCGCCATATCCCACATTGGCAAGAAAATTCCAAGAGCCAAAAGAAGTACCATAGCTGCAATTATAACGAGCATAATAGGCTCAATATAACTTGAAAGATTATCGAGGATGTAATCAAATTTCATACCATAATATTCTGTAATTTTTTGTAGCATATTATCCAATTGACCACTCGCTTCACCCGCTGCAATCATTTGCAAAATCATATTTTCAAAAAGTCCTGTTTGTGCAAAAGCCTCTTCAATAGAAGATCCTTTTTCAACCATAGTTTTTACTATCTCTAGCTTCTCTTGTAAGTAACTGTTATCTACCAGGCTTATCGAATTTTCCAATGCATCAATAACAGGAATACCAGCTTTCACAAGTTCAGAGAAGACGAGCATGAAACGATTGAGCTGCGCATAATAGATAATATCTTTAAGCAGATAGAGCTTTAAAAGAAAAGTATCAATACTTTTTTTAAATTGGGGGTTTGTTCTATATAAAAATATCACAAAAATAGTAGATGCAATTAAAAACAGTAGAATATAAAGACCATAATGTGTAAAAATATATTCGATATTAAGCAAAATTCTTGTTGGAAGGGGTAGTTTGGCATGAAATCTTTCAAAGATCTCTTTGAATTTTGGAACTACATAAACAATCAAAATAGTAAAAGCGATAGCCATTGCCCCTAAAGTTATAAGAGGGTAGCGAATCGCTTTTTTGAATTTGCGTACATTCTCATCAATTTTTTCCAAAATGTTAGTTAAAGTAAAGAGTGCTGAGGCCATATCGCCCGTTTGCTCTCCAAGTTTAATCATCATTATTGTAAGATTGCCTAGTTCATCTTTATATTTTTCCATAGACTGGGAGAGACTTATACCAGCATTTATACTCTCTGCAATATCTTTCAAAATTATCTGTAGTTGTTTGTCATTTGTGGAGTTTGCTATTTCATTCAAAGCATCATGGAGAGGGATACCAGCATTTGCCATAACAGCTAACTGTCTCATAGTAGCAATGAGATTGGCACGTTTAATTTTAATTTTTCTAAATGAAAGGAGATAGTTTTTAAACTCTTCAACTTTTTCTTCTAATGGCTGAGATGTCTCTTCTATTTTTAGAACTACTCCATTAGTTTTGAGTTTTGCTTTTTCAATTGCCTCTTTTTTTGAATCTGATCGAATGAGAAAGCTATTTTTCTTCCCCTTACTCAAAACTAACACATTAAAATATTTCACCCTACAACCTTGTAACTCTCAAAACTTCATCTATAGTAGTAGAGCCCTCTATCGCTTTATTTATGCCATCTTCTAGCATAGTTTTAAACCCTTTTTCTAAAGCTGTCTGCGTAATTTTTTCTTTACTCTCTTCCTTTGCAATCATTCTTGCAATATCTTCATCAACACGCAAAACTTCACTTATCATTTCTCTTCCACTATAGCCGGTATAATCGCAATGTCTACAACCTTTACCTTTATAGAATCTATAGTTTTCTGGTAAATAAGGTTTGATGTCATTATACGCTGTTGGTTCTAGTTCTATTTCAGTTTTACAATATGGGCATATTCTTCTTACTAACCTTTGTGCTTCTATTGCGATAAGAGCTCCACTAACGAGATAGGGCTCTATACCCATATCTATAATTCTGTTAATTGCACTGATTGCATCATTGGTATGTAGAGTTGAAAGAACGAGATGACCTGTCAAGGCAGCTTGCACAGCTATGCGCATAGTTTCTTGATCACGAATCTCACCTATCATTATAATATCTGGATCTTGACGTAAAATAGAGCGCAAAGCAGAGGCAAAAGTAAAACCAATTTTTGGGTTTACTTGTGATTGTTGTACATGATTAATTTGATATTCGACAGGATCTTCTACAGTTATTATCTTTTTCTCCACACTTCTTAACATATTAAGCGCACCATAGAGGGTGGTAGATTTACCACTTCCGGTTGGACCTGTGACAAGAATAATGCCATATGGAACTTTGAGAGCTTTAGTAAAAACTGTGAAGTTATAATTACTCATACCAGCTTCTTCCAAAGGAATCAAAGCCTTTGATTTATCAAGAATCCTCATAACTATTGACTCTCCAGAGATAATTGGAAGAGTAGATATCCTAAAATCGAACTCTTTATTCATAATGGTTTCAGAAAAACGACCATCTTGAGGTTTTCTCTTTTCTGCTATATCAAGATTGGCCATGAGCTTAAGCCGAGAAGAGAGAGGAGGGTAAATATCTCTATCAAATATAAATTTTTCATTCAAAATTCCATCGACTCTCGTGCGTACAATACAACTATTTTCTGTAGGCTCTATATGAATGTCACTTGCACGCGAAAGTATCGCAGTTTTGAGGATGGCTTCAATAAGTTTTAAAACAGCGCTTGATTCTTCTATTCCTCCCTTTTTTTCTATACCTGTGAGCAAATCTTGACGAATCTCATTAATATACTCTTTAATATTTTCATTGAGCTCTACTTTGTAGAGAAAGTTTTCAATCTGTTTTTTGGAAGCGAGTACAAATTTTACAGGCTTTTTGGGAAACATCCTTTGTACAGCTTCTTGCGCAGCAATATCTATTGGATCACTTATTGCTACCAAGATATTTATTTCGCTCTCTTTTAAAGGTACAACTTTGAATTTTTTTAGTTGATTAAGTGGAATACGAGATAGTAGTCGCATATTTATATCAAATGTATCAAGATCCACATACTCAATATTGAGAATTTTTGCATATTTTTTGAGGACTTTTTCGGTTAGTTCCATTGGCAAATCATCAAGATCATCTATAGAAAGCTTTCCTTCCCGCAGTCTCTTTGCTAAAAGTTCTATAAGTTCCTCTTCTTTAACAAATTCACGATTGACAAGAAAATATATAACATTTTTTATATTTGTAAGATTTTCTTTAATATTTTTTATATCAAGCTCATCAAGAGTTAAACTTGAAAGGATAATATTGAGTAGTCTTTCATTCATAGTTCACCTATATATATGGATTTTTTTGCTTTTATTTTGAATCTCTTCAATAACAAGAAAAGGTCGAGATTTCTTATACTGTATATAAACCCTGTATATACAGTTTTTATTATTTTTATCAAAAAATTCATAGATATTATCGATCTTTTTATATTTTTTTTGAAAATAGAGATTGAAGACTTTTGATATTATATGGTCACTTGTTGGCACATGCAAATTGGTATACTTTTCTCCATCTGTCAATGCAGAAATGAGTATATTTTTTTGTGCTAAAATAAGTGAGAAGTAAGCTCTATTTTTACGTGACTCTCTTGTTTTTCCAAGTATTAAAATAGGAACTGCAAGTCGATCAATATAATCACTTCGTAGGCAGGAAAATGCATACATAGAGAGAAGATCTTCATCCTTTTCCAATATTCTAAAATTCTTATATCCTTCAAGACACACATATTTGTAATGCCCTCGTTGATAGTTGTCAATAAGTTTTTTCACAGAGATTTCACCACAAAAAAGAATGAAAGGTAAGAGAAGCAATATTTTTTTCATATCTTTTGGCCCCGAGATATTTTTCTTAATAAGCGTTTCGCCTCTTTCGAATTATTTTTCCTTATAATTATTTGTAACGCTTTAATAGCACGCTTTTTATCGCCTATTCTATAAGCACTTTTAGCAAAAAGTATCCAACTCTCTTCTAAATTTTTATCCAATTCATTCGATTTTATACTCCACTCAAGTGCATGCTTATACTCCCCTTTAGTAAAATATTTTTTTGCTATAAGTAAAGCAAGTGGTGCACTTGGTCTTTTTTTAAAATTACGTATCATCTCTTTGAGACTCAATGTTTGTGTCTCTATTTTGAAGGTGTCTTTTTTAGATCTATTTTTTATATTAGGTTTATTTTTTGTTGCTTTCTTATCTGTTACCTTTTTTTTGTTATTACTTTGTTTTCTATTACTTTTTTTCTGACTTTTATTTATTACTTTTTTATTTAGCAGTCTCTTTTCAAAATCCAAAGCAGGAGCTAAAAAGTTTTTATTATGAGATACATTGTTGATAGTTTTTTGGTTTGAAGATATATTTTTTGGTTTTAATGAAGAAGAGCTTTTCATTTTTAGGATATAAAAGGCTCCTCCAATCAATAAAAAAAGAATAGATAGTAAAAAAAATGATTTGAAATTTTTTTTAAAATTATATACTTTCCATCGCTGTTCCAATCTTTCATACTCATGCATTAATCAATCCTAAATGAATTGCACTCATCTCTATAAATTTTTTCTCTATTTTGCCATTTTTGATTTTAGATGGATAGTTTTTGCTAAAGTATGCCATTATATCAAAAAGCACATAGAGAAACTTATCAGTTTGGCGGAAGTTACCTTGTGTAAATTTATAGATTTGCTTAGCCGTCGAGAGTTGCATGGCAACAGCTAGTTCATTACACCCTTTTTGGAAAAGCTTTTTTTGTAGATAACTATGAAATTCACGTAGTGTAGGGGGTGTAAGGGCAATATCTTTATATATTCTTGTACTAAAATGTTCTTTTGCAAGAATAGCATCATGTTTTTGTGTATGAAGAGCAAGAATGAAGCGAATCTTTTTGGTATCTGCAAGTATTCTAAAAATTTCAAGCATATTCTCGTCGTACATTTGTGCTTCATCAATTAAGATAGTATAAGTTTTGTTAGGTATTTGTGAAATAGATTGAATGAAATTTCCTACCTTTTTTGAAAGCAGATCCATAGATAGACGATAAAAAAGCTCTTTTCTACTTAGAAATGGTGCCGGATAGAAAAAGAGGCTCTCGCTATGTTGTTCATAATAAAATCTACGCAAAAGCATAGACTTACCAATACCAGGAGGTCCATAGAGTAAAATGAATTTGAAAGATTCTTCCATGCAATAATGGAGTGTTTCAAGGCAAGCAATATTAGATTCAATCTTTACAAAATCTTTTGGATCATTACTCTCTTCAAAAATTCTTTTTGCTTTTTCATAAATATTATCATTTTTCATATGTTAATTTTCGATATCCTAAATCTTTCAAAGAAATATCCATATCCTTGTTGCTTTTAATAATTTTAGGTTTCAAAACAAAAATGAGTTCAAATCTTTGGTTCTCTCTTTTCTTACTCTTAAATAGATTACCAAATAGAGGTATATCTTTAATAAGAGGAACACCATTTATCATGAAATTTTTTGTATTTGATATGAGCCCCCCAAGTATTAGAGTAGAGCCATCTCTTACTTTGACTACCGATGATATTTTTTTCTCTTTTGTATCAGGAGCAATTTCTCTGAAAGAGCTTGTGCCTTTAAGTGTTAAATCATCAGGATTTCTTAGCTCCGAAATAGATGGATTGATGCGCAAAATTATCTCATTATCATCAGTTATTTCAGGAGTAATATTTAGTAAAATTCCTACAAAGATAGAAGAGG
Source organism: Nitratiruptor tergarcus DSM 16512 (assembly GCF_027946175.1). Classification (NCBI taxonomy): domain Bacteria; kingdom Pseudomonadati; phylum Campylobacterota; class Epsilonproteobacteria; order Nautiliales; family Nitratiruptoraceae; genus Nitratiruptor; species Nitratiruptor tergarcus. Next base: position 664,178 of record NZ_AP026671.1, on the reverse strand, counting down.
GAGTATACGCTTTTTCTCCAAGATCACCTTGTGTGCCAATGGTAATAGATGTTGGAACATTATAGTTTATATTATCACCTATTGTAATAATAGCAGGTTGATTATTAAGAGTTAGAATTTTTGGATTTGAAAGAGTAACAACTTTTCCATCTTTTTGTAAAAAATCTATAAGTCCAGAGAGATTTAATGAAGAGTTTATGATTGCTGTTGCAGTACTTGCATAATCTATATTTTTAAAATTTGTACCAACCCCCACACTTTGATAAGTAGCAAGTGGATTTGTTGGAGAAAAATTACCGTTTGCATCATACTCCCCATTGAGCGTAAGACTAAAGCGGCTCCAATCTATTCCTGTTGTAATATTTTTATTGAGAAATACAGCTAAAATAGACACATCTATAAGCACCTCTTTATGCATACGATCTTCTAATTCATCAATATATGTTGCTACTCTTTCAATCTGCTTTCTTGTTCCTGTTACAGTAACTAGTCCTGCGTTTGCATTAACGATAGGTTTAGGTGCATTATACTCATCAGAAGGTCTATTGAGAATATCGTAAATCTCTTGTTGAATATTTTTCCAAAAATCAAACTCATCTTTTGATGAAATTATATTCACATCTCTTGTTTTTGTAGAAGTTCCTGCTGATACTCCACCTCCATCAGCCTGAGAAACACCTCCAATATCAACAGATGCATCTGTCACTGCTTGTCCAACTCTTTTTGTTGTTACATAATCTATTTTAAAAGTTTTTGTTATAAGATAATTAATAGAGAGTATATTATCTACAAGAGTGTAATCTAAATTATGTTCTAGCAATATTACATTTAAGAGGGTATCAAGTGTAACTTTTTTTAAAGATAATTTACCCAGTCTCTCCTTCATTTTCTTCTTTGCGAATTTATCTTTCAATAAAACAGTATAATCACACTCATCACTAATATTATTAATAATTTCACCTATCGAAATACCTGGTTTGCTTTCAAGGGTAAAAAATCTTGTTTCACAACTATTTTGTGCAAATAGTAGTGTAATAAAAACAGATAAAGTAGCTATGATTTTTTTCATAATAAATTCTCCATTACATTTTCAAGAGTTTGAATTTTCTCTTGTTAACATTGTTCAAATATAAAACAAGCATTCGCTTTTTTTTGAACAGTATCACTCTTTTTTTACCCTTATCGATTTTAACTAGTCTATAACCATATATTGTATTACCAATTGTATACCATTTTCCATTGATTTTTGCTCTATTATTGAAAATCGAATAGAGTTTTAGATGAATCCTTCTTTTTGGCTTTTTTTTAGCAACTTTCTGTTTTTTTATTATTTTTTGCAGTTTTTTTTCATTAATAAAAGGATTTTGCAACTTTTCTATCTCTTTTTTAGATAAACCAACTCTTTTTGTTTTTACTTGTTCAATCAATCTATCAATATCTGGATATTGCGTGTTAGCTAAAATGAAGCTAGAGAAAAATGTTACAAAAATTAATAATTTATACCCCATACCGAAACCTTAAAGATTGATTCTAGTGGCGATTTACCGCTTATATGCAGTGCGTAAACATCTACAACAAGATCGCTTTGCTCTATATCGTTAATATACGCTACAATGTTTTTGAAGTCCCCTTTACATGAAATTTCAACTTCTAAAACATGCCCAAAAGTTTTTGTTGCGTCGAGAAAATTATTGAGAATATAATTGATCTCAATCCCGTTACGTGTGGCTATTTGCGTTAGACTATCGAAAAATTCTGCCCACTTTTTTTTGTTGTATAAGAGATAGGAGAGTTCTTTGATTTTATAGTCAATATATCGTTTTTTATCAATTACTTGTTTATATTTTTCTTTTAGATTTTGAAGATCTTTGTCATATTTTTTTATATAGAAATTCTCATCACCATTGACAGTCACAGCTTTAATATAAGCTCTATCAAGATTTATCTTTGTCTCAATTACCTTTTTTTGCTCTGCTGCATTTTTATACATTTTTTCGCTCATAGGAAAAAAATATTGATACGAAAATGCAAAGATAGCTATTGCGATGGTGAAATAAATGAGTATCTTCTCGCTACTTTTTCTATTTTGAAAAAAATTGTCAATCTGTTTTAGCATACTCATTTGATTTTTACCTCTATATTACTCACATACACAGTGCTATTTATATCTGTTTTATTGATCTCTTTTGTAGAAACTTCATATCTATCGCTTTTATTATCGGCAATATATTTGATAAATCGCGTAATGTTTTTATTGTCTACTGCTGTAACATTGAAATCAAAAGAGGTAGCATTATTATCAATATTTATAAGATTAATTTTGTGATGCACCATATCCTGAGAAAGTTCAGCAATTGTTGAAGCTTTCATAACATAATGAACTTTTTTGTTATATATTTGCAAGAGAATATTTTTTATTCTTTGCAACTCTTGTTGCTCTCGAACTATTTTGTTCTGTATATCTTTAATTTGCTTCTTAAGTTCATTGATGCGTGTCTCTAATGCAACTCTCTTTGCATGAATTAAAGGATATTTATTATGCAGTAACGTTGTTTCATAACGTAATTTATAAGTAAGAAAAAAGTTATATGCTGGATAAGCTAAAGCTAAAAGTAATGTAACAAGAGTAATTGCAAGTAGATGGCCACTAGGTCTTTTCCATAAAGGTGGTGGACGATGGAAAATCGTAAGATTTGGTAATCTTTCCAAACGCTCAACAATATTTTTTGCACTTAATGCCAAAAGAAAGTGTAAATCCTCTACATACGGCTCATTAGAGGTTATTGGATAATCAAAATTGAAATCAAATGCATCTTGGGCTAAATATGTACGTGAATACTCTTCAATTCCCTTGATATATCCTATATCTGAGCTTATAAAAATTTTATCTACAATTTCAATCTTATGTACACGTTTCGCATAAATCAATATATCATTGATATGCATAAAAATTTCACTAAAAACTTGCATATAGAATTGGATTTCATCTGGATCTGCAATTTTTACTCCATCTTTTGCAAGGGTTTGCATGATAGTCTGTACATCTATATTTTCGCCTTTGAGCTCACTAATCCTTTCAGCAATATCAGAAAAAGAGTACTTGAGTGATTTTGCATATACCAGTGATCCTTCACTATATAAAGTTACGAAAGCATCATCTTTTTGAAAATAGATAAAAAGGTGTATTTCAGTATTATCAAGAATCTCTTCATCATAGAGAGATTTAAAAAGAACTGGTGCAGGTAAAATATAATCAATATATTCAATTTTTTTAGTAATCTCTCTAAACACATCACGGATTATTTGTATTTCAGTGATATATAACTGAAATTTTCTATTTTTTTCATGGAGTGGGGTAGGGATTTCAATAAATTCTATTTTATATTCATTAACTTCATCAAGATCCAGTTCCTCATATGCTTTAATCTCAATAACATCCCTCAAATCTTCTGGAGGAATGTTTCTACTGATTTCAAGTGTAGTAATAATTGTATCTTTTACTTGGAGATAAGAGATATAAAAGTTTTTATTATTAAATTTGAGAGATTTATAACTTTTGAGGACATTATTTTCTAATATATAAGAGGTATGATTGTAGGGATCGATAGTAACAAATCTTTTATATGCCTCAATTTTCATTTTACCTCATTTTATGAAGTTTTAAAAATTCTAACACAGGCAAACTGAATGTTACTTTAATATAGGCTAATTACGGGGGTTCTTAGAAGATATAACCAATTTTTTCAAGCTCTTTTTTGTTCTTTGTCCAACCTTTTTTTACAACAACTATGAGATTAAGAAAAATCTTTTTTTGACTAAACTGCTCAAGGAGTTTTCTAGCATCTCTTCCAATCCTTTTGATTGCTTCACCTTTTTTACCTATAACAATTCCTTTTTGGGAGGGTTTTTCAACAATAATCATTGCATAGACTCTGTCAAGAGTAGGCGTCTCTTCAATTTTTTCAATAACAACATCACTCTCATACGGTATTTCATCGCTTATATTTTCAAAAATAGCTTCTCGTATGAGCTCTTTGTAGATATCTCGAATATTTTCTGTGGTCAAAAGTTCTGGATCATAATAATAATAGGGATGGTGGGGAAGATATTTTACTATTGCATCAAGAAGCTCTTCTTTTCCTATATTTTTTTTCACTGATACAGGAACAAGTTCTAAAAAACGATCTTGATATTTTTGATATTCAGCTATTTTGGCCAACAGTTTTGCATTATTCACCATATCAATTTTTGTAAGTACTAAGATATGGGGTTTACCTTTTGAGAGCTCTAAAAATCTTTCATAGTATTTAATATCATCGGTAGCAGGAGCTAAAAAAAGAATCAAATCACAATCGCCTATTGCTTTGAGGGCCTCTTCAAGCATAAATTTATTGAGAAGTCTCTCTTTTTCATGGAGTCCCGGTGTATCGATAAAAATAATTTGCGCATCTTTATGCATCACAATTGCATAGAGCCGTTTTCTTGTAGCTTGTGCTTTATGGCTAACCATGGCGATTTTTTCGCCAAGGAGCCAGTTAAGGAGGGTGCTTTTTCCAGCATTTGGTCTTCCAACCAAAGCTACATATCCAGATTTTGTATTATTCATTATTGACCTTAAAGTATATATTTAGCCAGATCTTCATTTTCTACAATTTCACCTAGTTTCTCATCAACAAATTCTTTATCAATAGTAATTTTTTCACCTTTATGCTCATCAGCCTCAAAACTAAGATCTTCAAGAAGATTTTCTACAACAGTATGGAGGCGTCTTGCTCCTATGTCTTCTAGTTTTTGATTGGCCGTATAGGCATACTTTGCAATAGCTCGAAGTGCCTCATCTTTAAATTCCAGCTCCACACCTTCCACCTCAAAGAGTGCTTGATACTGCTTGATTAATGAATTTTTAGTTTGTGTGAGGATCTTATAGAGAATCTCTTCATCTAAAGAATTAAGCTCTACGCGCAGAGGAAAACGTCCCTGGAGTTCAGGAATAAGATCACTTGGTTTACTGAGATGAAAAGCTCCAGCTGCGATGAAAAGTATATGATCTGTTTTTACTGGTCCCCATTTAGTATTAACTGTACTTCCTTCTACTATTGGTAAAAGATCGCGCTGCACACCCTCTTTAGAAGGATCTTGTCTTCCACTTGTCTTGCTACTTACTGCAATTTTATCGATTTCATCGATAAAAATAATTCCCTCTTCTTGCGCTTTTTGCAAAGCTTCAAGTTTTATCTGCTCCATATCGAGCAGTTTTTCGCTCGCTTCATTTTTCAATAGCTCTTTTGCCTCTTTTACGCTCACCTCTTTTTTTATCTGTTCTTTATTTACGCCAATAGTAAAAATCTTCGCAATAGACTCCTGTGCTTTTGCAATTTCTGGCGGAAGATTTGAATCATCCAAAGAGATAGAGCTTTTTGGTATCTCTATTTCAATTTTAAGATTATCAAGTTCTCCATTAATGAGACGCTCTCGCATCTTCTCATAAGTTTTTTGATACTCGCTCTTTTTCTCTTCACTAGCCATTTTTGGAAGAGGAGGCAAAAGCTTTTCTAATATTTTCTTTATTACATACTCTTCAATTGCTTCTCTGTTTTTCTCTTTGTGGATCTCTTTAACAAGAACAATTGCATTTGCTACCAGATCTCGCACCATCGATTCTACATCGCGACCTACAAATCCCACTTCCGTATATTTACTCGCTTCTACTTTTACAAAAGGAAGATCCAAAGTCTTGGCAAGACGTCTAGCAATCTCTGTTTTTCCAACCCCTGTGCTTCCTATCATGAGAATATTTTTAGGAGTAATCTCATCTTGCAAATCTTTAGGGAGTTTCATACGTCTATAACGATTGCGCAGTGCGATTGCTATAACTTTTTTTGCATCTTTTTGTCCAATTATATATTCATCGAGATACTTCACAATCTCTTTTGGTGTAAGATCCATCAATCCTCCAACGTGAGTAGTTTAATATTTGTATTTGTATAGATGCACAGTTCCCCTGCAATTTTTAAGGACTCCTCTACCAAACTCTTTGCATCCAAAGAGGCGTGCTTGTCAAGTGCTCTTGCAGCTGAAAGAGCAAAATTACCGCCGCTTCCAATTGCTGCTATTTTGCCATCTTCTGGCTCAACTACGTCGCCTGTTCCACTAAGAATAAAAATATTTTTTGTATTAAGCACTATCATCATTGCTTCAAGACGCCGTAGATATCTATCTTTTCTCCACTCTTTACTAAATTCGATAACACTTTTTAAAAGATCCCCTTTTTTATTCTCTAAAATATTTTCAAACATATCAAAGAGATTAAATGCATCTGCTGTACTTCCTGCAAATCCGGCAAGTACTTTGCCATTATAGAGTGTTCTAATCTTGGTAGCATTACCTTTCAAGACAGTATTGCCAAAAGTGACTTGGCCATCTCCGCCAATAACAGCGATTCCATCACCTTTATACCCAAGTATCGTTGTAGCTTCGAACATTACTCAGCCTCTACTACCAAATCAAGTGTTGCATGAATACCGTGTCCAAGCTTCACATCAATATTATATTCACCAGCCTGCTTAATAGGTGGATGAATATCGATATGCTTTTTATCTATTTCAATACCTTGTTTTTTAAGTTCTTCAGCTACCTCCTTATTGGTAATTGCTCCAAAAAGGGCTCCATTTGCTCCAGCTTTATGTTTGATAGTAAGCTTAATAGATTCAATTTTTTCTTGGAGCTTTTTTAGTTTTTCGATCTCTTTTGCTTCTTCCTCAGCTTTTTTAGCTTGTTCTTTTTCCCATGCTTCAATAACTTCTGGAGTAGCTAACTTGGCAAAACCGCGTGCTATGAGAAAGTTTTTTCCATATCCATCTTTTACCTCTTTGACTTCTCCCGCTTTTCCAAGATCTTTTACATCTTTTATCAATAATACTTTCATTTTTTTCTCCTTACATGACCTTCAATAATAAATCGTAGCGCATTGAGTTTAATAAAACCTTCTGCATCTTTTTGATTGTAAACTTGATCCTCTTCAAAAGTACTAAATTCTGGTGCAAAGAGTGAATTTGGTGATTTGCGCCCCACGACAAATACATTTCCTTTAAAAAGCTTCAAGCGTACTGTACCATTGACATTTTCTTGCGTCTTATCGATTGCAGCTTGCATCATTTCCCGCTCTGGGCTAAACCAAAAGCCATTGTAGATAAGCTCAGCATATTTTGGCATCAGTTTATCTTTTTCATGAGCCTCTTCGCGATCAAGTGTAATGCTTTCAATTGCTCTATGAGCCTTGAGTAGTATGGTACCACCTGGAGTTTCATAACAGCCTCGTGATTTCATCCCGACAAAGCGGTTTTCTACAATATCGATTCTTCCTATACCATGACGTTTACCATACTCATTGAGAGCTTCAAGAAGCTTTGCAGGTGAGAGTGGCTCGCCATTGATAGCTACTGGATCACCTTTTTCAAAATCGATCGTTATATACTCTGGTTCATTTGGTGCTTCTTCGATTGAATTTGTCCAGCGCCACATATCCTCTTCTGGCTCATTCCAAGGATCTTCAAGTATTCCCCCTTCATAGGAGATATGGAGAAGATTAGCATCCATAGAGTAGGGGCTTTTTTTGCCGTGCTTTTCTATAGGAATTCCATGACTCTCAGCAAATTTGAGAAGTTTTTCACGAGAGTTGAGTTCCCATTCTCTCCATGGTGCGATTACTGTAATATCTGGATTGAGTGCAAGATAAGCGATTTCAAAACGTACCTGGTCATTTCCTTTACCAGTCGCACCATGCGCAACACCGTCTGCTCCCACTTTTTGGGCTATTTCAATCTGTCGCTTTGCAATGAGTGGTCTTGCAATAGATGTTCCAAGGAGATATTCCCCTTCATAAATGGCATTTGCGCGAAACATAGGGAATACATAGTCACGTACAAACTCCTCTTTGAGATCTTCTATGAAGATATTTTCAGGCTTTATTCCAAGTTGTAGTGCTTTTTGTCGCGCAGGCTCTACCTCTTCACCTTGACCAATATCAGCAGTAAAAGTTACCACTTCGCACTGGTAAGTTTCTTGGAGCCATTTAAGTATTACTGATGTATCCAAACCACCACTATAAGCCAAAACTACCTTATTGACCTTTTTGCCCATCTAGTTCCTTTTAAAAAATTTTTTATAATTCTATCCAAAATTTGTTTATGTTAAAATTTCCTAAAGGGGCAGCATGAAAAAAGAGCTAAGTACGCGTGTAATTGGTGGAAAATATAAGGGCAAAAAGATACTTTTGCCACAAAAGAGTGTTACGAGAAGTTCAAAAAATATGTTAAGAGAAGCGCTTTTTAATATTTTACAATTTGATATAGTTGACAAAAACTTTGTAGAAGTTTTTGGCGGGAGTGGGAGTGTTGGGCTTGAAGCACTGAGCCGTGGAGCAAAAGAGGTCTTTTTTATAGAAAAAAATCGCAACTCTTACAATGTGTTGAAAAAAAATATCGCTTCTATTGATGAAAAATCTTGTAAACTGCGATTTGGTGATGCCTTTGAAGCGATTTGGGATGTAATAGAAGATCTCAGACGAAAAAAAGAGAAAGCTTACTTTTACTTCGATCCTCCCTTTAGCATTAGAGAAGGGTATGAAGATATTTATGAGCAGGTGAGTGAACTTATTAAAAAAATTCCAAAAGAAGCTGTTGAAGCAATTATTATTGAGCATATGAGCAGTCACGATTTTGATGAGCAACTTGGAAACTATCAACTTGTGAAAAAACGCAAATATGGTAAGAGCACACTAAGTTTTTTTCAATGAAAAAGCCACTTTTAAGTATTATTGTACTGAGTATTGTTTTGCTCGTTACTTTTTTTGGTCAGTTCATATATACAGTGTCACCTTACCAATTAAATCCAGGTGCAATTTTATTGCCGCCATCACTAGAACACCCTTTAGGAACGGATAGACTTGGCAGAGATCTTCTTGCTCGCATTATTGAAGGGGGGAAAAACTCTATTATCATTGGAGTAGGCAGTGCAGTAATAGCTTCTTTGATTGGGCTTATTGCTGGTGTGAGCGCAGGCTTTTTTCGCGGAGTTGTGGATAAATTTTTTGTGATAGTAGTAGATCTCTTCTTGACTTTTCCTACATTTTTCTTGCTCTTAGCGTTGGTGAGTTATATTCCTGCTTCTTCATTGGTACTCATTATAGTTATTTCAATAACTGGGTGGATGGGCAATGCAAGGATGATTCGCAGTGAGAGTTTTGCTATTGCAAAAAAGCCGTTTATTAAAATTTTACAAATTGCACATACTCCTTCATATAAAATAATATTAAAATACTTTACGCCTCTCATCGCACCAATATTTTTTATTGGATTTACGTTTGGAGTAGGGGGAGCGATACTAGCAGAATCGGGGCTCAGCTTTTTGGGACTTGGTGTATTACCACCACAGATGAGCTGGGGTTCGATTCTCAGTGAAGGCAAAGAGGTCATAGATATTGCCTGGTGGGTTAGTTTTTTCCCAGGCCTCATGATATTTCTTGTTACCTTCAGTCTCATCAATATCAGTGACTATTTGCAAAAAATTACTAATAAAAAAGAGAAGATGGTATGAAATTTCTGGATAAATTCGCTTTAACAAACAAGCTTAGAGAAAAGATCAAAAAAGCAATTGAAAAGAGGGTGGAGCTTCGTGTGCAAGCACGCTTAGCGCAGCATCACCTCAAAAAAGAAGAGTTTACACCCCAAGAACTAGATATTATCTACCAAGATGAGAGGCTTAAACTCTATGATGAGCTTAAATCAAAAGGACTCATAGCACTCCTTGCAGCATTGGGACTGAGTCTTTTTTAGGAATAAGTTATGTTTAGACAGCTTAAATCTGCAATCATTTGGACATATGTTTACCGCTATAGATCCCTTTTATTCAAAACTGTTGTTATTTTGTTACTTTTAATTCTCATAGAGTTTATATATCGTGATATAGTCCAATATCTCCAGATGGCAAAGAAAATAGAGTATATGCCCTATATTCTTTTTGGAAAGTGGAGTCTCTTTTTTGGGGCACTGCTTTATCTTATTATGAATACAAAAAAGAGCTTAAAAAAGTCAGAAAAAATGCAAAAAAGTGATGAAAATAAAAAGCATAAATCCAAACAGCAAAAACTTACAAAAAAAGAGATCGCTGCGTTAGCACAGGATCTCATAGAAAAGAAGAAAAAGAGGATTTAGAGTTTTTGAAGATCTTCAGGTGTATCAATTCCAATACTTTGTGACTTGACCTCTTTGATAGCTATTTTATAGCCATGATAGAGTGCCCGTAACTGCTCGAGTTTTTCAATCTCTTCTAATGGGGCTTGCTGTAATGCACAAAAACGCTCAAGCATCTTTTTTGTATAGCCATAAAGACCAAGATGGATTTTGATATTTTTTAAAGAGGAGCGCGGATACGGTATTTGAGAGCGGGAAAAATAGAGTGCATATCCAGCCCCATCGACTACAACTTTGACTCTATTTGGATCATCTTTTGCTTGATAAGGCTCACTCTTATAGAGTGTACACATCATAACATTTTCAAAGTCACGATGTTTTTGCGTCAATTCTTGTAGTGTCTTAATAACTTCTGGCTCTATAAAGGGCTCATCTGCTTGTACATTGAGAATAATTTCAGTTTGATCCACGCCTAAAATTGTAGCTGCCTCATTAATTCTATCGGTTCCACTTGCATGTGTTGCACTTGTCAAAACAGCATCAAAACCGTGATTTTTTGCAACTGCTATAACCTCTTGTGAATCTGTTGCTATTACTACATCATCAACCTCTTTAGCTTGCAATGCGGTACGTATCACCATAGGTAAGCCATCTATCTCATACAAAACTTTGCGAGGAAACCTTGTAGATGCAATACGTGCTGGAATAATTATCACAGTATCCCTTTTTTAGATAAAATTATAGCAAATAAAGGAGTTGAATGATTATATATCAACCCCCTCACGGATATTGCTACAATAGTGATACTATTTTTTTATACGATTTTATTACAAATTTTAAAATATCTGGAGAGGTGCTCGATATTGGAACAGGATCCGGGATTTTGGCACTTTTGGTAGCAAGAGATTATGATGCGAAAGTGAATGCCATAGAGATTCAAGAGGAGTTTGTCAAATATGCCAAAATAAACGCACAAGCAAATAAAAAGGATATAACTATCTATTTTGGAAATTTTTTGCATATGGTCTTTGAAAAAAAATTTGACTTTTTGATAAGCAATCCACCATTTTACCATCATAATGTATTACGAAGCCATAATAAGATGATAGACTTTGCAAGGTATTCTGGACACTTACCTTTTGAAAAATTTTTGCAAAAAGCAAACAGCATACTCAAACCAAAAGGAGGACTTATTTTTTGCTATGATGCCAAACAGGTCCAAGAGCTAATGAGTAAACTTTCACTATATAAATTTCAAATAGAAGCTATGAAATTTGTCCATCCACATGCGACAAAACCAGCATCACTTGTTATGATTTATGCCAAAAAAAGTTCGAAGAGTTTATGTAAAATCTTCCCACCTCTGGTAGTATTTAACGAAAAAGGTGAGTATGCCAAACATACGCATGAGATATTTAAAAAAGTAGGAGTACATAGTATAAAATGCAGCTTGTAATAAAAAAAGAGGGATTTTCATTTGCATTTGATCCTAATGCGTGTGCTTCCTGTAATGGAGCATGCTGTAGAGGTGAGAGTGGATATATATGGGTGAGCAAACAAGAGATTGAAGCAATAGCGCAATTTTTACAACTATCTACTCAAGATTTTATATCCAATTATCTCAAAAAAGAGGGATATAGATACTCTATCAAAGAGATAAAATCAAAAGGGGAGCATTTTTGCATCTTTTTTGAAGAGGGAAGAGGATGTAGCATCTATCCTGTACGTCCAAAACAGTGTAGAGACTATCCTTTTTGGGAGAGATACAAAGATAAAAAAAATATAAGTGAGGTATGCCAAGAATGCAAAGGTATATTGTTGCACTACTCTTGATAATGATTGTAAGTGGATGTGCTTTGAAACAGCAAAGTACAATACCCAATCATCAAATTGATAGTTTGTTAGTTGAGGCTCTGCTTTTGGAGTCTCAAGGACTGTATATTAATGCAAATGCAATATATGAAAAAGCATACAAAATTACACACGATCCTATTCTTTTACAAAAAATAATTAATAACTATTACCGTGCAAAAAACTATGAAAAAGCAATTGCCACCGCCAAACAAGCTCTCAAAGAGTTCCCAAAAAATAGAATCTTTTACGAGCAACTTGCAGCAATATATTTTGCAACTTCTGATTATGATAGAGCAATCGATTATATAAAAAAAGCGATATCAATCAAAAAAACTTCTCAAAACTTAACTTTTTTAGGCTCAATTCTCTTAGCAAAGAAGGAGTATGAAGCCGCTCTTAAATACTACAAGGGTGCGTATGCACTCGACCCATCACCAAAAACAATCAACACCATCGCATATATACTCTTTTTTTATCTCGACAAAAAAACAGAGGCGATAGCCTATTTAGAAACACATACAAGGCTCTATGGTTGCAGCAAAGAGGTGTGTGGAACGCTCATATCTTTTTACAGTCTCAATAATAATATTGATGGACTCATATCAGTATATAAAAGACTCTATCAAAAATATAACGATATTGCCTACGCAAAAAAAATTGCAGAACTCTATATCTACAATAAAGAGTTCAGCAAAGCAATAGAGTGGGCAAAAAAAATAAATGATACTGAGCTACTCTTTTCTTTGTATAAAACAACAAAAAAATTTAAAAAAGCTTATGAACTTGCTATGCAGTTCTATAATCAAACAAAAGATCCAAAATATCTTGCTCAAGCAGCTATTTTCGAATATGAAGCACATCCAAAAAAAGATCGCAAACTCCTCGAAGATGTAGCACAAAAATTAGAAAAAGCTATCAAAAAAAACCGCGATCCTATCTTTTTAAATTATCTAGGGTATCTCTATATTGATCATGAACTTAATATCAAAAGGGGGATTGCACTTGTTAAAGAGGCTTTACAAGCAGATCCTCTCTCTCCCTACTATCTTGATTCTCTTGCGTGGGGATACTATAAAATAGGCAAATGCAAAGAAGCTCTTAAACTTATAAAGAAAGTATATTACGATTTGCAATTCAAAGATGATGAGATAAAATTACATCTTGAAAAGATCAAAAAGTGTGTAAAGGAAAAGCATTGATACTTGATGAAATAATAAAAAAGACAAAAGAGGATTTGGAAAAGAGAAAAAAAGAGTATCCCTTGGAATGGTTAGGTAGAAGTCTAGCATACAACCCCTTTGTTCCACGCCCTGTTGAAGATGTTTTAAGAAGCAGTGATGAAGATCCATATAAAATAATTGCAGAAGTAAAAAAGGCAAGTCCAAGTAAAGGTATTATTAGAGAAGATTTTGATCCTGTTGCTATCGCAAAAGAGTATGAAAAGGGTGGGGCAAACGCAGTTTCTGTTCTTACTGAACCCCATTTTTTCAAAGGTGATATTGAATACCTTACACAGATACGACGCTATGTGCCTATGCCACTTTTAAGAAAAGATTTCATAATAGATAAATACCAACTTGTAGAAGCTTTGGTATATGGTGCAGACTTCGTACTGCTTATAGCAAAGGCTCTTAGCCGCAAAGAGCTCAAAGAGCTTTTAGAGTATACTTGGCATTTAGGAATGGAAGCATTGGTTGAGATTCATGATAAAAAGGATCTTATAAAGGCAATTTTTGCAGGAGCCAATATTATTGGCATCAATCATAGAAACCTTGAGACTTTTGAAATAGATTTGAGCTTAAGTGAAAAACTTGTTCCTTTAATACCAAAAGGAAAAATCATTGTAGCAGAAAGTGGCATACACTCTCATGAGCAGGTAAAAAATCTCCATGAAATTGGAGTAGATGCCTTTTTAATTGGTGAGCATTTCATGCGCCAAGACGATATCGCCCTGGCAGTACAAGATATCAAAGGAAAAGCTTAAGAACCTAATAGCTTTTTTACGGTTTGGTTGATGCGTTTGCCATCAGCCACTCCAGCAAGTTTTTTCGTTGCAACTCCCATAACTTTTCCCATATCTTTGAGCGAAGATGCGCCAACTTCTTCAATAATCTTTTTAAGCTCCTCTTCTAGCTCTTCATCACTGAGTTGTTTTGGTAAATAGCGCTTGAGAATCTCGGCTTCTTGCATCTCTTTTTCATAGAGATCCTCTCTGCCTCCCTCTTTATATTGATTGGCTGCTTCTTCTCTTTGTTTGACACTTTTTTGAATGATTTTTATAATATCAGCATCACTAAGCTCTTTTCTTGTATCAACCTCTACTTGCTTAATTGCACTCATAAGAAAGCGTATTGTATCTCGTGTGAAAGTATCCTTCTCTTTCATTGCTTTTTTAAGATCATTTTGCAACTGCTCTTTAAGACTCATTTGCTCTCCTTTAAATTTTTCGAAATTATAGCGAAATTAAGAAAAAATTATATCAATATTAATAATTCCAAAAGCTTTTTATGCTAAAATTCCCAAAAATTTCAGTAAGGTTGAGGCAGCATGGAAATAAAATATTTTGAAAAACTCCTTTTAGAAAGAAAAGAGCAGATTTTAAAAAACCTCGATACTTCAAAAATGGAAATTCAAGATCTCAAAAATGTTGAAGTTAATGATGATGGAGACTATGCTTCTGTTTGTGCAGATAATATGATAGAATATGCAATACAAGACCAGCAGCTCAAAGAGCTTGAAGAGATAGAATATGCTCTCAAAAAGATTAAAAATGGAGACTATGGAATTTGTGAAATGTGTGGAGAGCCAATAAAGACCCTGCGACTTAAAATCAAACCATACGCTAAATATTGCATCATCTGTAGAGAAATTATCGAAAAAGAGCCCAACCGATAAATGTATGAAGATCTCATAAACATCTATCCTAGTGTACTCGTCAAACATGGTGAGACACAGACTACTATATCTTTAGAGTGGTATGAGCAAAATAAAGAGGATGTGGCATTAATAAGTTTTGCCCTCATTCTCCTTTATAAAAATGGCACAAAAAAAGAGGTATATTTCGATAGTTATGACAAAATGATGGAACATCTTACAAAACTCTACAACGATCTCAAAAAATAACCCCTTTTACCGATAATTTTGCAAACATAGAACTCTTCTTATTAGGATAGCCATGGATTTAGGTACACTCATAGGGATTGGCGGCGCTTGGCTACTTATTATCATTTCTGTAGTTTTAGGGGGAAGCCCAGGTGCTTTCATAAATGGTCCATCTATTCTTATCGTTATAGGGGGAGGGTTTGCAGCTTCTTTAGCAGCATTTCCCCTCAAAGACTTCATAACTGGTGTTAAAGCAATAGGTAAAGTTTTTAAGCCTACACTGCCAGATCCCCTGGAACTTATCGATTTTTTAGTAGATGCTACGAAAAAAGCAAGAAAAGAGGGCATCTTGGCGCTGGAAGCTGATATCGACAGCTTCTATGAAAAAGATAAAATTCTTGGCAATCTCATGCGCATGCTGATCGATGGTCAAAGTATTGAAGAGATTGAGAGCAATTTTGAAAATGCCATCGCACAAGAGGATCAAAAACTTGATACTGAAGTGAAAGTTTGGGATTCGCTAGGTGAGCTCTTCCCAGCATTGGGAATGATTGGAACCCTCATTGGACTTATTCAGATGCTCCAAAACTTATCAGATCCTGCAGCATTGGGTCCTGGAATGGCTGTTGCAATGATTACAACACTCTATGGTGCAGTACTAGCCAATGTACTTTGTATACCAGTATCAAAAAAGCTCAAATACTATAAAGACCTTTTGCTTCTTTATAAAGAATCATACATTATCACTATAAAAAGCATCGAAAAAGGTGTAAATCCTAACTCATTGCAACAACAGCTCTCTGCACTTTTTGGAGTAGAGGTAACAGGATAAAAAATGGCTAGGAAAAAGAAGGAGGAGTGCGCCAGTATACCTGGATGGCTTGTAAGCTTTGGCGACCTTATGTCCCTTCTTCTTACATTCTTTATTCTTCTCTATTCAATGAGTACCGTCTCTTTAGAAAAGTTCTATCAATCTATAAGAGGACTTACTGAAGCTTTTGGTGGAAGAAAAATGACCCAGGATGCCAGGACTCTCATCAAAAACAACCTCGAACTGCAATTTAAAAATATGTACCCAAGAATCAAAAAGAAAAAAAAGTCCTTAAAGAGCTCAATGCAATAAAAGAGGCACTACAACATGCAAATATTGCAGCAGAAGTGGTTGATCATGGCAGTAAAGTAGTTTTGCGCATTTTTAGCGATAATATATTTCTTCCTGGCAGTGCTTTTCCTACAAGGGAAGCAATGGCGCATTTTCTTTCACTCTGTAAAAGATTTCAATCTTCGGGGTTTCATGTCAATATCATAGGATATACAGACAACACTCCCATACGTTCGAAAAAATTCAAAAACAATTGGGAACTTTCTGCATATAGAGCAATCAATATCTTGCGTCTTTTTATTAAATGCGGATACGATAAAAGATTGCTCTCAGCAGAGGGAAGGGGAGAATATGACCCTATAGCGCCCAATGATTCTCCACAAAATAGAGCTAAAAATAGACGTGTAGAGTTTGTAATAGATATTCCAGGAGTAGGGTAATGGCGAGAGAGAAAAAAGAAGAGTGCCCCAGTATACCTGGATGGCTTGTAAGCTTTGGCGACCTTATGTCCCTTCTTCTTACATTTTTTATACTGCTATATGCGATGAGTACAGTAGATATTACAAAAGCTTTAAAGTTTCTTTCATATTTTCAGGGCGAACCAAAATATAAGCCTCTGCAAATAAATGTCGTCCCACCAATAGTCCCCTTTACGACTGATGTAGTGAAAAAGATAAAAAAACGCATTAAAAAGCTTCTTCCTACACACGCTTTTCAATTGAGTGTCACTACGAAATATGCAATGATTAGACTATTTAATGATGTATTTTTCGAGCCAAACAACTATACGTTGCTACCAAAAGCAAAAGAGGCTCTCGATGCTATGGTAGAGGTGCTTAAAGAGCTACAAAAAAAAGATAAAAACTTTAAAATCAAAGTCCAAGGACATGCATTTTTAACTGATGATCCAATTCCGGCTGATATAAAAGATAGTTGGGATCTCTCTATCAAAAGAGCAGAGCAGGTTGCTTTCTACCTTATGCAAAAGGGTGTCGAACCATCACGCTTTTTCATAACTGGATATGGGGACACCAAACCGCTTTACACATGGAATAATCCACTTTTAAAGCGTAGAAACAATAGGGTAGAGATTCTTATCGAAGTTGACAAGCCTCAGTAGGCCCCTCCATTTTTAAACTCCTCAATCTCCATCTCCACCATTTTATCTATGAGAATTTTAAATATATCTGCTACAAGATTTGGCGAAATTCCAAGAGTCGCAGCAAGATGGCGCACATGATTGAGCACATCATTAATTCGTTCATCACTCTTAATCTCTTCTACGCTCTCTTTAAATTTTGCAGCCTGCTTGACATACTTACTTCGCAAGGCAATAAGTTTTACAATCTCTTCATCAATTTTATCAATAGCATCACGTACTTCTTCCAAACTATTACAGTTTTTCACTTCCATCTTTTCTCCTTCATATTATTCAATATCATCTAGTATGCTTGCAGCTTTATAGAGCCTCTCTTTATCAAAATGGGTATATATACGAGAGGTATCAAGGCTTGCATGCCCCAAACTCTCTTGCACAAGAACCAGATCTTTGCTTTTATTATAGAGTAGGGTAGCAAAAGTGTGACGCAACATATGCGCACCATTTTTCTCTTTTTTGATACCACAACTTAAAAGTATCTGCTCTACAATTCTGCTTATATATGCCTGTGTAAGTGGTTTTCCTCTACTATTACACAATAATAACCCATCTTCACATCTTCTCTTTTGCATCCACTCATCAAGATCGTTTTTAATTTTATCCGATTTTATCATAACAACTCTTATTTTATTCCCTTTGCCTACTATTTTGAGCATAAATACATTATCTTGTGGAATAATATCTTTTACCTTTAAATTGATAGCTTCACTAACACGAATTCCAGTATAAAGTATAATTTTTATTACCAGGCGGTTTCTCGCAGCTACATCACTTCTAAAAGGGTAGGTTTGCAATGCATGGAGAAATCGTGCAATCTCTTCTTCAGTCATATATACTGGAAGCTTTTGCCCAGCTTTGCCTCTTAGTCCTCCCCAGTTTTTTAATTCAATAGCATAGATATGACTATCTTCATTGTTCTTATCAATATAAGCAAAAAAATTAATCATCGCGATACGGTAGTTTTTCTTTGTAGCATCGCTTAAACCTCCAGTAGTAGAGGTCAAAAAGTCTATTATCATTTCTTCATCAATCTCTTTCATAGAAGCTAAACCAAGATTATTGAGATAGTAATAGAGCTTTTCTAATGGCTTAAAATAGGTATTAACTCCAATAAGTCCAGCGTTTCTTGCAGTTTTAGCAAGTTTTGTAAGTTCATCCATATCTTTTGTACCAAGTGTAAGTGCACGTATAACTTGAGAGAGTTTTTCTTGATCTTTTACTTGTCTATTGGACAAAGAAGTAAGCTTAAATCGTATATATCTCTCAATCCAAAAACGAAGAGTTTGGGCAAAATCATCTTTAAAATCGAGAGCATATTTCATGAAGATTCCTCTCTACAATATTTGTATTGAAAACTATAATTTTCAAACTTTTATTTCTGTTCCTATTATTATTATATAACAACTATTCTCTATTTTCTCATTAAGTGAACTTATGTTAATATATGAATTAACAATCGTTAATATATTCATTAACAGTTGTTCATATAGCTATTAACAAGTGTTCATTTATTTAAAGGAAGGCCATGGATGCGCAAATAGAGGCAATTAAAAAGGGGTCCACAAAAGAAAAAATACTTGATGCCGCCTTAGAGCTTATTGCACAAATGGGATATCAAAAAGCCTCCATGAGAAAGATAGCAAAAAAGGTTGGTTTGAGAGAGAGTGCCATCTATAATCACTATAAAAACAAAGAGGAGATATTTTTTGCGATAATGCAAAAACTTTTTGTAACAGATTTTGACAATTTTTTTCTCAAAAAACCTCCTCAAGAGCATGCACATAGAGGTAAACGCTATCTATATGAATATGTTGCTACTATCAAGCTCATTAGCTTTGATCCAAAACATGAAAAACTATTTCGCATTGTACTTTGGGAACTTATGGAAAATAGCGAAGTACGTAAGATGTTTTTGGAACACTTTTTTGATAAAAATATAAAAAATCTTGCAGAAGCTTTTTTTCTCATGATGCAAAAAGGGCTTATCAGAAGTGGAGATCCTATGCTCACTGCCCAAGAGTTTTTTGCTCCCCTCTTCTATTTTCGCATCCAAATACTTCTATTTAAAATGGAAAACAGATCTACTACACACCTATCAACAATATTTGAAAAACATGTAGATTTTTTCTGGGAAGGGGTATGTATCAACTCTTTCGAGCCAACATAAAAACTCTTTTTTCATCATCAAAAAGTTCATAATACAAAACCTCTAAATCACTAAATTGTTGCAAAAGCTCATTTTTCTCCACACAAAAGAGAAGATTCATATGTGACTTTTGTGTAAAACTTTGAAAAAAGAGCAGACCACCCTCTTGCAATGAGATAATTACATCTTGAAAGATACTGCGGTCTAAAAAATTGAGATTTAAAATGACAGTGTAATGATTTTTTGGAAATGCAAACTTTTGTATATCAGTTACATAGCAGTGGATATTCTCTATGCCTTGTATATTTTGTAATCCAACTGCAGAAATATCAACTGCATCCACCTCAAAACCATGCTCAGCTAAAAACAGAGCATTCTGCCCCATTCCAGCAGCTATATCAAGTGCTACCCCTTTTTTAGCTTTATGGAGAAATCTTTTAAGAAAATCATTTATCTGTGGCATTGTAGTTGCGTTTTTATATCGTGCATCCCATTTACTTTTCAAATTTTACTCCTAAAAGATCTTTATAGTGGTCTACACTCCTAAAACTCTTTTCCAATCTCCAACGAAGCACAAACTCAACTATTTTATCTTTGAGTATCTCTTCAATAAATTCCGCTCTACCAAAATAGCGAAGATTTATATTTCTTGTTCCTTTATCGCTCTTTTTAATTCCAATGATCTGTGCATAACGCTTCGGCTGAACCTCTCCAAGGGTCTCTCTTTGTAAAGAAATTCCCATAAGATTTATTGCAACAAAACTGAAAAGTTCATCACAATCCACTACCTTTTCGTTAAGTCCCAACTCTTCAAAAAGCTCACATACTCTCTTTTTGTTTTTTATTCTTATACTATTTGTCGTCTTTAAAGAGCTCAAAAGCTCCTCTACTCTTTTGATACTTTCCATCCTCTCTCCATAATATTAAATAATATCAAGCAGTATTGTAGTATAATTTCCTTTAAAAAAGGGGCTCTATGGATTATTTAAGGGTTAAAGGTGGTAAAAAATTACAAGGAAGTGTAGCAATTTCTGGAGCAAAAAATGCCGCGCTACCTCTTATAGCAGCTACAATCTTAGCAAAAAAAAGCGTCAAAATAGATAATCTTCCAGATGTACGTGATATTCGTACACTCCTTAAACTCTTAGATAATCTTGGAGCCAAGTATATCTACAATACCAACAGTGCACTCATTGATACTACATCCATTAACTCCACTACAGCCACTTACGATATTGTACGCACTATGCGTGCTTCTATTCTCGTATTGGGACCTCTACTTGCTCGTTTTGGCCATTGTGAAGTAAGTTTGCCTGGAGGATGCGCTATAGGTCAAAGACCTATCGATCTTCACCTCAAGGCTCTTGAGCAAATGGGAGCTTCAATTTCAATTAAAGGTGGATATGTTCACGCTCTAGCTCCAAAAGGACTAAAAGGTACTCATATAGTATTTGATAAGATCACCGTCACTGGTACAGAAAATATCCTTATGGCAGCTGCCTTAGCAAAAGGAAAAACTACAATTATCAATGCAGCAAAAGAGCCAGAGGTAGTACAACTATGTGAAGTTTTACAAAAAAGTGGTGTAGAGATTGAAGGTATAGGAAGTGATGAGCTGCAGATTACTGGAACTGATGGTGAACTGCTTGAAATAGATGCAATTCATGTGATCCCTGATCGCATAGAAGCTGGAACATATCTATGTGCTGGTGCGATTACAAACTCTCCTATTACACTCCACAACGTTTTACCCGAGCATCTTGAAAGCATTACAATCAAACTCCAACAGATGGGCTTTGGAATAGAGATTCAAGATACAAATATGACAATTCTTCCAGCCTCCAAAGTCAATCCAATTGAAATTGTTACAAGTGAATATCCTGGCTTTCCAACCGATATGCAAGCGCAGTTTATGGCTCTTGCTCTTTTAGCGCAAGGCACATCTATCATTGAAGAGCGTCTTTTTGAAAATCGCTTCATGCATGTAAGTGAGCTAAGACGCTTTGGAGCAAATATCCAACTCAAAGGCAACATTGCTACCGTTATAGGCCCTACGGAGCTTTATGGGGCTGATGTTATGGCAACAGATCTGCGAGCAAGTAGTGCCCTTGTTTTAGCGGCTCTTGCAGCACAAGGTACGAGCAATATCCACCGTATCTACCATCTTGATCGCGGATACGAAAAATTAGAATCTAAGCTCAGCAGGCTTGGGGCAGATATTGAAAGGCTCAAAGAGTAAATCTTACTCTTTCTCCTCAAAAATAATTATTTCTGTATTATAATTTTTCTTTACTACTGCCCTATTTTTGGGAACTGCCATGCCCTCTTCATATTTTTGCAGCTCACTTCGCAGATACTCTATCTCTTTTTCCATCTCTTGCATCTGCTCTTTAAGACGCAAAATAATATCCACTCCAGCTAAATTAACCCCAAGCTCTCTTGTAAGGCGTAAGATTGTTTTGATTCTATCGATATCTTTTTGTGAATAGAGTCTTGTTTTACCCTCAGTTCTTGATGGGGATATCAGCCCTTCTCTTTCATACTGCCTGAGGGTTTGTGGATGAATATTGAGTACTTTGGCCACAACACTTATAAGATAAACCGGTTCATCATACGGATGCATTTTCACCTCCTGGAAGTTTCTCCTCCATCATTTTTGCAAGCTCAGGATCGAGCTCTTCTACTTTTGGTAATACAATATTGGCTTCTAAATAGAGATCTCCTTTTGTTTTTGTCTTCCTATCCATTGCTCCAAGGCCTTTTACACGAAATTTTTGGCCACATTTAGTGTTCTTTGGAACTTTAAGGGTAATCTCTTTTTCAAGTGTATCAACTTTTACTTTCCCTCCAAACATAGCAGTTTTAAGAGGAATATCTATACGCTTGTAGAGATCGTTGCCTATGCGCTCATACTCAGGATCTTTTGCAACTTCTACTTTGAGTAAAAGATCGCCTCTTTTACCGTTGTAACTTTTACCTTTTCCACGAATGCGCAATGTATCCCCATTTTTCACGCCCGGAGGAATTCTCACATCAAAGGTCTCGCCATTTATGCTTATTGAGTGCGTTCCCCCCAAAATTGCCGTTCGAAAAGGGATAGTGATTTTTGCATGAATATCAAGGTCAGGATGTACAAACTCTTCAAAACCACCAAAACCACTAGATCTTCCAAAGCCTCCAGAGGAGAATCCGCCAAATCCACCTCCTCCAAAAATAGATCGCAAAATCTCATCGAGATCTACTCCCCCTTGAAAATTCTGCTGCGCAAAATCGTGGAAGTTTTGACCACCGAACATTGCATCACCATACTGATCATACTGCTTACGTTTTTCAGGATCGCTCAAAATTTCATAAGCAGCATTAATCTCTTTAAATTTCTCTTCACACTCTGCTTCTTTACAGATATCTGGGTGATATTTTCGTGCTAATTTTCGATAAGCTTTTTTTATTTCATCTGCAGAGGCATTTGGAGAGACACCCAATGTCTCATATAAACTTTTACTCAATGGTATCCTCCTCATAATTTTTTTATTGTGATTATAACATAAAATTTTAGTCTAAATCAATCAAATTTAGTAATATCTTTAAAGTAAAGTTTGCTAACTTTTTTTATGTTGTGCGAGACATTGCATGATACATGCAAGGATTTGTAGTCTCTCGTGTGCTGGACTCTCGCGAAAGTATCGCAGTAAAACTCTCTCTTCATCACTCAATGTTTCATAGGTATCTTGCGTACTCCCATTTTCGGAAGAGGAAACATCTTTCATAAACATCTCTCCCCTCCCCTCTAAAAGCCAATGGGGATTGAGTGAAAAAAGGGATATGAGTTTTTTTTCTATTTGCGGATTGAAACTTTTTTGTTTGCCTCTTTCAACATCACTTACCATCTGTTTATGAATACCAAGCTTTTGTGCTAGTTCACTTTGTGATAGTCCTAATTCCTGCCGTATCTTTTTTATACGATCTCCATAAGATTCCATATTGCAAACCTCTTTTTTTCTTCATTATAACATAAGAAGTAGCAAGTAAATCTTATAAGAAAGAAAGGCGAGAGGCCTTAAAGGGATTGTGAGATAAGTGTATTGAGAGCTTTTGCGGTATTTGCAGGATCATCTACTTCCATACCCTCTAATATTCTTGCTTCGTTATAGAGTAGCAGTGCTATATTTTCCACACTCTTCATATCATTTTTCAAAAGAAGCTTTGTAAATATTTCATGATGAGGATTTATCTCTAAAATCGGCTGCGGTTTCACTGCATACTCACCCATTTGCTGCAAGAGCATTGCAGTTTGATACTCTGGATCGTTTTTATCATACACAAGACATACAGGATATTCAGTTAATCTTGCTGAGAGTTTTACATCTTTTACTTTTTCTTTAAGACCCTCTTTCAATGCTCTTAACAAATCACTATATTTCGCTTCATCCAAAGATACCTCTTCAAAATCCTCATCTGCTTCTGTACTCGCAATAGATTTGAGTCTTTTTTCTTTATAACTCTCTAGTGCAGGTACTATAAGAGAATCTATATCATCACTGAAAAATATTACTTCAAAATCCTCTTTTTTGAATCTATCAAGGAGTGGAGAATCTTTTTGCTCACTCCCAATTAAATAGTAGATTGATTTTTGATGCTCTTTCATATTTTTTACATAGGTTGCAAAATCTATATAAGAATTACTCTTACTTGTTTTAAAGAGGATGAGTTCTTTGATGAGTTCTCTATTGTCAAAATCACTCAAAATCCCCTCTTTTATCACTTTTCCAAAAAGATCCCAAAACTTGATATATTTCTCTTTGTCATTCTCTTTGAGTTTTTTGAGTTCAGTAAGAATTTTTCTGATAGAAGCTTTTTTGATTTTACTCAAAACAGCATTGTACTGTAAAGTCTCTCTTGATATGTTTAATGGTAAATCTTCAGCATCAATAATCCCTCTTACAAAACGAAGATATGCTGGAAGAAGGTCTCTATCTTGCATAATGAAAACATTTTTGACATAGAGTTTTACTCCAGGCTCATAATCAGCTCTAAAAAGATCAAATGGTCTTACACTTGGAATATAAAAGAGTGTAGTATATTCCAATGTTCCTTCAGCTTTTGTATGTATCCAAAAGAGTGGATCTTGCATATCGTGGGATAAAGTTTTATAAAACTCTTTATACTCCTCTTCTTTTATTTCGCTCTTATTAAGTTTCCAAAGAGCTTTTGCACTATTAATCTGCTCCTCTTTGTCACCTTTTTTGAGATAGATTTTATATGGGATATGATCGCTATATTTTTTGACTATCTCTTTAATACGCCACTCATCCAAAAACTCTTTAGCATCTTCGCGTAGATAAAGGATTACATCGGTTCCGTGAGTTTCTCGCTTTGCTTCATCAACTTCAAACTCACCACTTGCCTCACTCACCCATATCCAGGCCTTCTCATCCCCTGCTTTTCTTGATACTACCTCTACTCTCTTTGCAACCATAAAAGCACTGTAGAACCCTACTCCAAATTGGCCGATAAGATTTTCTTTCTGCTTATTCTCTTCTAACTCTTCCAAAAATTTCTTTGTCCCACTCTTTGCAATTGTACCGAGGTTTTCAATCAAATCTACATCATCCATTCCTATACCATTGTCACTCACAATAAGTCTCTTTTCAATCTCATCTAAAGTGATTGTAATTTTTGGCTCAGCAACAAACTCTTTATATTTCTCTTCAGTTAGACTCAATAGATGCAGTTTATCGATTGCATCAGAAGCGTTTGAGATGAGTTCTCGCAAAAATATCTCTTTATTAGTATAGAGTGAGTGAATAACAATATGTAAAAGTTTACTTACTTCTGCTTCAAAATGGTGTTTTGCCATATACACCTCCTCAAAATTTTTTTGAAGATTTTATCATATTTAGTCATATTGTATCAAGTTTTCTTCATTAAATTACTAAATTGCATCGGATTTATCGTTTTGCTATACTTTAAAACAAAAAAGGAAGTAAATGACTCCAAAAGAGCGCTATATAAAACTCAAAGAGCATTTAGCTGAGGAAAATCCTCTTCTTGTTGAGGTCATTGATAGATATAGAGATCTTGATACTATTGCGAGGAGTATTGGCTTTTTAGATAAAAATGAAACATATACTGCATCAATATCTTGGTGGCCTCTGATTGCAATACTTGGTACATTTAGTGCAGGAAAGTCAAGTTTTATTAATGAATATCTTGGGAAAAAGGTGCAAAATACCGGAAATCAAGCAGTAGATGATAAATTTACTGTTATTTGCTATTCTAAAAACGAGGAGATCACGACTCTTCCTGGAGTAGCCCTAGATGCAGATCCCCGTTTTCCTTTTTATAATATCTCGACGCAGATAGAAAAGCTTGATCCAAATGATAAAAATATTAATCGCTACCTCCAACTTAAAGCTGTAAAGAGTGACAAAATCAAAGGAAAAATCCTCATAGATTCTCCTGGATTTGATGCAGATGTGCAAAGAGATGCAATCCTTCGTATTACAAGTCATATAATAGATCTCTCCGATTTAGTGCTTATCTTTTTTGATGCTCGTCATCCAGAACCTGGTGCTATGCGTGACACTCTCAATCATCTTGTACAAACAGCTATTACCCATACTGATGCAGATAAAGTTCTCTATATACTCAATCAGATTGATACCTGTGCAAAAGAGGATAATCTTGAAGAGATTATAGGTGCTTGGCAAAGAGCACTGAGTCAAAAAGGAATTGTAAGCGGAAAGTTTTATGCAATCTACAATGAGTCATTAGCACATATAGAGGATCCAGAACTTGCCCAACGGCTTAAAAAGAAAAAGGATGAAGATCTCAGCGCAATAACTGAAAAAATGGAAAAAGTTATTATCGATAGGGCTTATCGGATAGCAAAAAATATTGAAACACGAGCAAAAGAGATCATTGAGCAGATTGAACCTTTAAAAGAAAAACTCTCGACTTTTAAAATTACAATGCTTGTTATTGATATAGTTCTTATAGTAATAGTTGGCGGAATTTCTTATTATCTTGCAAACATAATCGATTTTTCTTACAGCAATTACCTTTTTATTTTCCTATTCTTTCTTATATTTCTTACAGCACATTTTAAATTAAAATCTGTAATATCTTCTTATATGAGTAAGAAAATAGAAAATAGTACAATAAAAAAGGCTTTTATAAAACATACACGTTGGGTAAAACCCTATTTACTTGCAGGTAGCTTTCTCAATAGAAAAAAGATTGAAGAAAAGCTCTCTTCTCTTATTAATGCTTCAAAACACTTCATCCAAAAACTCAATGATCAATACATAAATTTAAAAAAAGAGGAGCATATTACGGAAGCTTGAAAGCTTCTTGCTCTAATAGTTTAATAGTCTCATAGTTATTAAATTCACACAACGTAACATCTTTATGTAAGAATTTTTGGAGATAGTAGTAAGCTATCGCAGCTTCACTAAATTTATTAAGTCTCTCTTTGGAAAACTGCTCAAAATCATCATATCCACTTTGCAAAAAATCTTCTATTATTATTCTCAACATAATTCCAAGATTGCGCAGTGGAACAGCCCAAAATATCAATCTTGCAGCCTTTTTTCCTGTAGTATATTCTCCACCTAGATAGAGTCTTACACCTCTTTCAATCTCCCCAAAAAGGTTTGTGCGTATGCCCACAAGTCCAATATCAGCCAAAATATGTCTTCCACACCCCTTTAAGCATCCACTATACCCTACTCTAATATTGTATTTTTCTAAAAGATCTAACGGTAAATCAGCAGCTTTACTCTTTGTATCAAAAAGCGAGTAGATGCAATAGCGCTCCCCAGCACAAACCAAAACTGTACTATTTTGTGAGCGATGAGAAAGGAGTCTCTCTTTTTGTAGTAGATGTAAGAAATAGACATTTTGATCTATGCCTATTCTTACTTCATACTTTTGTGCTAATGTTAATACTTTTTCAAACTCTTCCCAAGAGATTTCACCAAATTTTGTTTTCCATCGAAAGGCAAACGTATTATCTTTAAGTTGAAAGAAATCTTCAGTATTCTTATATTTTCTTACTAAAGCCTTGCCTCTTGTAAGAAAATTATTTTTATAGAACTCTTCCATCTTACTCTTGAAACCTTCTATACCTATTTCTTGTAAGAGATGATACAACCTCGTTTTGGTACGCGAGCTTCGTAAACCATACTTTTTAAATGCTTGTATTATTGCACCAAAAATATCCGCTACCTCATGGGGAGGTACGAAAATGTCTGCATCTTGTGCTAATTCACTGTTTTTTCCTCCTAAATAAAGGTTGAATCCATACACACCATCTTTTAATGCTAATGCAAAATAGCAATCATTTCCAAAAAATGGTTGAGGAGAGGAAAGATTTCCACTTATTGCTGTATTGAATTTTCTTGGAATCATACCTATAAATTCCTCTTTCTTCAAAAAAAGATCTTGCATCTTTAGAATAAGTGGATAGACTTCAATGATACTATCCTCCCCTACTCCATCAAGAGGATGTGTGATGATATTGCGAAAATTATCAGTGAGCGTTTGAAAAGAGGTTACACCTCTTTTTTCTAACTCTTTATGGATTGCGAGGAGCTGAAAAAAATCTAAATCATGGAGCTCTATTTGGGAGCGCGCAGTAAGTAAAATTTTTGGTTTAAACTCTTTTGCACTCTCAAATATTGCATCCAGTTGCGCTTTTGTAATACGCCCTCCTGGTATACGTAGGCGCAGCATAAATTTATCTGGACGCAATTTAGTATTGTAGATCCCAAAATTTTTTAAATAAAATCTATCTGCTTCAGTGAGATTTGTTGGATCTAGCTTCTCTATTTTTTGATAAAACTTTGCTGGCTTGAGTGAAAGTTTTAATTTTTCAATCTTATTAAGCTTCATGAATCAACTCTTGTAATTATAATGCATTTTAATTGCTACTCCACATGCAGTACTATCAAATATAATATGTAAATTATAATGTAAATTATATAATAAAACTCAATGACCAATTTATCAATCTAAAAAAAGAAGATTAATTAAGTTTATTATAAATTTTTTATTATACAATGTATTAATTTAAAATTTTCAAGGGAGACTGTTATGAAAACAGCAAGATTGTTAGTTTTTGCAATTTTCTTTATTTTTACATCTTCAGCTATGGCTGCTACATGGTATGTAAAAACAGATGGAAGTGATACAAACGGTGGAACTTCATGGACTGATGCATTTGCCACTATCCAAAAAGCGATAGATTCTGCATCAGATGGAGATGAGATATGGGTGGCGAAAGGAACATATACTCTATCAAGCCAAATCAATGTCAATAAGG